>JASFYY010000134.1:0-53787 GCA_045046875.1 Verrucomicrobiota bacterium
TCAGTGCATCAACGTAACGGGTCAATCAGGGGACTTTGCTTCCATATTTTCTGCGGACTTGCGTTGTAGCTGGCTACAGCCTATTAAGCAACCTATCCTAATGAATCATCTTGCTTACGTTTTTGAGCGTTTTCCCTCTTTCACCCAGACTTTCTGTGTGCGTGAGGTTTTGGAGCTGGAGCGGCAAGGTATGCGGCCGTTGATTTTTTCGATCCGTGATACCCGGCTTGAGGATGAAGCGCAGAAACACTTTCCTGCCGATCTCTATGAGCGAGTGCATTTTTTGCCGCAGGGAGATGAACTGGTCGAGGCGGTGAAAAAGCTGAAGGCTGAGGGCAAATTGCCGCAATCGGTGGTGCTGACTTTGCGTCACTGGAGTGATCATGGGGATCGAGCGGACAAACGACGGGTGCATGAAGCGGCTTACATCGGGGTGATGTTGCGGGAGGCAGGGGTGCAGCATGCGCATTCTCATTTTGCTGGCATTGGGGCGCGGACTTGTTGGTGGTTGAAGTTTTTTTACGACATCACTTATAGTTTTACGGGTCACGCCAATGATCTTTTTTGTAAGACGGACTTTGAAGTCACGCTGGCCAAGTTGATGAGCGATGCTGAGTTAGTGGTGACAGTGAGTGATTACACCGTGCGGGATTTGCAGCGGCGTTTTCCTGAATCGGCGAGCAAGGTGAAGCGAGTTTACAATGGGCTGGATCTCGAACCCTTTCGTGAAGCTGGGCAGCGACGTGATGAAGATGCGGTGTGGAGTGGAGAACGGCTTATCTTTACCGTTGGGCGTTTGATTGAGAAAAAGGGCTTTGATGATTTGATCAAAGCCTGCGCCGTGATGAAAAAAGACGGGGTAAAAGATTTCCGCTGTGTGATTGTTGGGGATGGACCTTTGGAAGATGAGTTGGGGAAATTGATACGGACGAGTGGGGTTGAAGATTGTGTGGAGCTGGCGGGACCAAAATCCCAGAGCGAGATCATTGCTTATCTGGAAAGAGCAGCGATTTTCGCCTTGCCTTGTGTGACGGAAAAAGATGGAGGTAAGGATAACCTTCCTACTGTGATCATGGAGGCGATGGGCGCGCGAGTGCCTTGTGTTTCTACGATCCTGGCAGGCGTGCCGGAGATGGTGATCGATGGGGAGACCGGGCGATTGGTTGAGGAGCGACAGGTGGAAGATTTTGCTCAAGTGATGGGGGATGTGCTGGCGGATAAAAAGCGCGCGATTGAAATGGGCATCGCTGGTGAGCTGCGTGCGATTGAGATTTTCGCCAAGGAGGTGACGGCGAAGCAGATGAGACGTTTGCAGGTGTCGCGAGGGCTGGTGCGTTTTGATGCAACTTTGACGAGCAATGACCCGGCTTTGTGGTTTTGTTATGCCCGCCAGTGGGTGAAACGCTTTTCACGTCTGCTTCGCTGGCGGAAAAAAGATCACATTGGGTGAATGAGCGGTGAGAATTTTTCAGGAATTTTCTAAATAGTCAGGTATAAGAATATGGCTGATTGTCATTGGTGGTTAACCGTTGAATTTAACTGTTATTAAACTAGGTTTGCTAATTCCTGTCTTTCTTGCCTCGGTGCGAAAGGCATTTTTATTTATATATCAAAGTTCTTTCTCTCTAATGAATTTTTCTTCATCGATCTCATTGTATTGGCGTTTGCTGGCAAGTATTCTCATTGTCGCTATGGCGGTTCAGCCGATGGCTTTTGCTAATCCGGCGGCTCCGGTGATTCGCTCGGGGGCGGCGGAGTTTAATTTTGATAATCCGGCGCATTTGCTGATTCAACAGGGCAGCGACAAGTTGATCGTTGACTGGGGGGAGTTCAGTATCAGTGCGGGTGAGTTGACTCAGTTCATTCAGCCTGGAAGTGGCAGTGCGGCTTTGAACCGGGTGATGGGGGCGTTGCCGAGTTCGATTCAGGGGCAGCTTCAGGCGAATGGGCGGGTGTTGTTGATTAACCCCAACGGGGTGTTGATCGGTCCCGGTGGGCGGATTGATACGGCGGGCTTTATCGCTTCGACTTTGGATGTCAGTGATGCGGATTTTTTGGCTGGGGGGGATTTGCGGTTTCAGGGGAACTCGCTGGCTAAGGTGGTGAACCTGGGCACGATCAATGCGATTGATGGTGGGGATATTTTTCTGATTGCGCGTGAGGTGGTGAATGCTGGAACTTTGAATGCGCCCGAGGGGACGGTTGGACTGGCGGCTGGGCAGCAGATCGTGATCGCTGCGCAGGGTGAAGAGCGGGTGGCGATTTTGCCTGAGGGGCAGGAGGGTTCGGTGACTAATAGCGGGACGATCGCGGCGGCGACGGCAGAGCTTAAGGCGGCGGGCGGTAATGAATATGCATTGGCGGTGAACAATACCGGACTGGTGCGTGCCAAGGGTTTTGAAAAACGCGGCGGTAGGATTTATCTTTCCGTTGGTGGAGGCAAGGGGCGCATTGTTAATACCGGGACTTTGAAAGCGCGGATGGAGGACAACAGCGGCGGGCTGGTACAGGTCACTCATGCGGGAGAAGAAGCTGGAGCCGGAGTGGACATCGGTGGGCGGGTGGATGTGAAGGGAGAGGTTGGCAGTGGTGGAATGGTATTGGTCACGGCACCTGGGATTCATGTGTTGCCTGGAGCGAGAATTGATGCCTCGGGGCAAGTGAATGGAGGTCAGATCGCTCTGCACAGTGCGGGGGATGAGGGCACGATGATCGATGGGGCTTTGGTGGCTAACGGCAAAAGTGGCGATGGTGGATTTATTCACGTGACCGGATCCTTTATCGGTCTCGGAGCGAATGGAGAAATCAGCGCTAACGGTGGCAATGGCGGAGGTTTTGTTTTACTCGGCGCGGATCCCGAGGATGGCTCGGGTCAGGTTGAGAGTTCGCAGATTGTGCTGGCGCCGGGTTCGCGGATATCAGCCAATGGGATGCGCGGAGACGGCGGCATGGTATTGATCAATGGCGCGCGGGATTCCTCGGTGATGCTGGGCGGAGAGATCAGTGCGAGTAGCCAATCAGGAGTGGGTGGGCAGGTGATGGCTTTTGGCGGTGATGTCAGTTTGGGCGGCACGGCGATGATTGACGCAGGTGGTTATCGAGGCGGTGGGCAGGTTTATATTGGTGGAGGTCAGCGGGGACGTGATGCGAGCAAACCCAACGCACAGAATACCAGTGTGGCAGAGGGGGCGCTGATTTTAGCTAATGCCAGCGCAGGTGGGGCGGGAGCAGGTGGCAGAGTCATCCTGTGGGCGGATCGCTTGATGGACTTTCAGGGATCGATTGAGAACCGCGGAGCGGGTGGAGGTGCGGGTGGTTTTACCGAGGTGTCCGGCTTGGAGTATTTAGGGTTCAATGGCACGGTGGATACCGGTGGTGGGACTTTGTTGCTCGATCCATACAGCTACATCATCGGGGCGACGGAGGCGGGGAATATCGTGACGGCTTTGATATCCAACAACGTGATCATTGATACCACGACGGATGTGACGGCTTACGGTTCGTCCGGGGTGAATACTGATCCTGGCGACATCACGGTGAATTCGGCGGTTCTCTACGATTCGACTTTTGATCTGACTTTCCTGGCGATGGGAGATGCTAATTTTAATGCGAGTGTGCAGAACAGCAATGATTCGGGTGGCGATATTAATATTGTAGCGGGATGGGATGGAGTGACTGCTTATAATACCGCAGCTTTTGTGGCGGAGGATGTGAACAGCACGTCGGTGTTTGGTGCGGGTAACGGCTCGGTGAACATTGGCAGGGGATCTCAGTCTACGGGAGTAGCGGTGGGTAGTCGATCTGGTACAACCAATGTGTTTGGCTACGATGTCAGTTTGCAGGGAGGCAACGGTGGGAATGGGCGTTTTGCACAATTGGGTTTTCAGGTGAGTGATCAGGGGGCGGCTTACGTGGTGGATGGCGGGATCACGGTGCATGCAAAAAATAATGTTTCTGCGAAGAGCGGGAGTGGATCTCGAAGTTACGCGCAAATTGGTCATGTGGGGGCGGATCTGAGTAGTGATTCTATCATCGAAGCGGCGGCGACATCGGTGATCGAACTGTCGGTAGGGAATGATGTGATTTTTGCGGCAGGGTCTGGAGATTTGGCCTATGTGCAGTTGGGGCAGGGGGGGAGGGGAACCCGTGGAAACCACAGTGGCATCACGACGATCACGCAGGCTAATGATGTGATTTTCACCGGAGGGGGGGATAATAGAGCCTACGCTCAACTGGGTCAGGGTGGCTATGATGCCCGTGGAAACCACAGTGGCATCACGACGATCATATATGCCAATGATGTGATTTTTACCGCTGGGACTGGTGCCCGCGCCTACGCTCAACTGGGTCAGGGTGGCTATGATGCCCGTGGAAACCACAGTGGTACCACGACCATCACGCAGGCTAATGATGTGATTTTCACCGCACGCGGAGGGTACGCGCAACTAGGTCAGGGGGGGCTTGATGCAGGCGGAAATCACAGTGGCACGACGATCATCACGCAGGCCAATGACTTGGTTTTTACTGCCGGAACGGTTAAGTTTGCCTATGCACAGTTGGGACAGGGGGGGAGTGGAGCCTTCGGTAATCAAAGAGGGAATACTTCACTGACGCTTGGGGGGGATCTGACTCTAACCGGTTTGAATACGGTCTTTAATTATGCGCGGATTGGTAATGGTGATTTCAGCGGAAATGATAGTGGCGATGTGATGATCCGCGCAGAAGGGGGCGTCACTCTTAATAAAGCTTCGATCGGAAACCGCGTCGGTTCCGCCAAAACTTATATCGGTGTGGTGGGCGATCTGAATGCAGATGCTACGAGTGTATTTCGCAGCGGGCCTTCGGGTGCAGGTGGCGAGCTGAGGCTGTATGTCGGTGGTAACGATAACGTCGATGCCTCAAGCCGGCTCAATGGAGTCGCCCATGGTGGCACGGCCTTTCCAAATAACCAGGGAGATTACGCTTTTGGCGACGGCCCTTATGTGGCGGGTTTTTCCTATTACTCACTAGCTGCTCTTTACAACTACACGGTGGATACTCTGGCTGAGGCGACCGCTATTCAGACGGCTCTCAACGGTGGTAGTGATGTGACCCTTACCTACAATCTCAATCAGGCGAATTTTGGCGCGGAGTATGACTGGGACGGTGGCACTCAGTTCATTCGCTTTGATTCGGATCTGTTTTATGATTCGAGTAATACGCTTAACCTGTTGGCAACGGGGGACGCGCTGTTCAACGCCAGTGTGCAGAACCGCAACGCGACCGGTGGGGATATCAATATCGTGGCGGGCTGGGATGGAATCACTGCTTACAATACGGCGGCCTTCGTGGCAGAAGATGTGAACAGCACGACGGTGTTTGGTGGTAGCATGGGCACGGTGAACATTGGTGACGGTTCGCAGACATCAGCAGTGGTAGTGGGCAGTCGTTCGGGGAATAGCAATGTTTTTGGCTATGATGTCAGTTTGCAGGGTGGCAATGCGGGGGTTGTACGCTTTGCGCAGTTGGGTTTCCAGGTGAGCAATCAAGGAGCATCTTATGTGGTAGATGGTGATATCGTGGTGCATGCGCTCAACGATGTGAGGGCGACGGGTGGGAGTGGGGGAACTTACAACTACGTCCAAATTGGTCATGTGGGGGCGGATCGAGGTTTTATCAATTCCACCGTCGAAGCGACGGCTAGCTCGGGGATCGAATTGTCGGTCGGGAATAACGTGAGTATTGAGAGTGGTGATGGTGTTTATGCTTATGCGCAGCTGGGCCAAGGGGGGTACTATGCCGTTGGTGACCACAGTGGAACGACGACGATCACGCAGGCCAACGATGTGAGTATTGCAAGTGGTGATGGATTACATGCCTACGCGCAGCTGGGTCAGGGGGGGCTTATTGCCTTTGGTAACTTCAGCGGAGACATCTCGCTGACGTTGGATGGAGACCTCACTATTGCTGGGCAAAATACCTCGAGACGCTACGCTCTGATCGGCAATGGAAATGGCCCGCAAACCTTTGACGATGACACGGGAAGAAGTGTCAGTGGTAATGTAACGGTGTATGTCGATGGGAATACGACGGTGGATAACGGCTGGTTGGGTAATCTTCTCGATGGAGAGGGTGTGTCCAACAGCGGGAGCATGATGCTTGAGGCTGGAGGGAATATCACTCTGGATAGGCTTCTCAATCTGGGCGGCTACAACTCGGCGGATGTCTATAGCTACATAGCGAGAGGTGACGTGAACTTCAACGCTAGCGTTCAGAATCGCAATGATACCGGAGGCGATATCAACATCGTGGCGGGTTGGGATGGCACGACGCCGTATAACACGGCGGGCTTTGTGGCGGAGGATGTGACTTCGACGACAGTGTTTGGAGTCGGCATGGGTAGCGTGAATATCGGTGACGGCGCACAGGCAGCAGGAGTGGCGGTGGGAAGTCGCTCGGGGAATACCAATGTGTTTGGCTATGATGTGATCTTGCAGGGTGGAAATAGTGGGGATGGAAACTTCGCGCAGTTGGGCTTCCAGGTGACGGATGGGATGACGCAGAATGGGGCAGATCTGGATATGGCGAATGTGGGTGGAGCGAATGTGGTGGTCAATGGAGGGATCATCGTGCATGCGCTCAACGATGTGAGGGCGACGGGTGGGAATGGAGCAAATTTTAACTACGTGCAGATAGGCCATGTAGGGGTGGATCAAGGTGCTTCCAATTCCACAATCGAAGCGAGTGCCAGCTCGGTGATCGAATTGTCGGTTGGGAATAACATGAGTTTTGAGGCTGGTGGTGGAAATTTTTCCTACGCGCAACTGGGTCAAGGGGGGTATAATACCGCTGGCGCCTTCAGCGGTACGACGACGATCACGCGGGTCAATGACATCAGCTTTGCGGGTGGGAATGGCGGTGGCCTTGTCGCCTACGCGCAGTTAGGCCAGGGGGGGTATAGAGCCAGTGGCAATTTCACTGGCACGACGACGATCACGAGGGCGGCCGACATCAGCTTCATGGGTGGGAACGGAAATTTCGCCTACGCGCAGTTGGGCCAGGGTGGTGATGGAGCCATTGGCGCTAAGAGTGGGGATATAAGCGTGAAGCACACGGGTAATCTTACGCTAAATGGGAATGGGTGGCCGGGTGGAATAGGCCACGGAGGAAGCTCGGGTGATGTAGAGGGCGACGTGATGATTCAAACGGGCGGCAATGCGAGTCTGGTCGGTGCATTTATCGGACATTCACCCGGTAGTGGGGATACTTACACATCGGGCAATACATTCATTGGGGTGGTGGGTGATCTCATCGCGGATGCGGGCAGTCGGTTCAATTCGGCACCGAACAACGGATCTGGCGACGGTGAGTTGCGCTTTTATGTGGGCGGCAGCGACAATGTGAATACTGGCACCCAGCTCAACGGAACACCCCATGGGGGCACGCTTTTCCCTAATGATCAGGGAGACTTTGTTTTCGGAAATGGAGGCTATGCTCTGCCAGGGGCTTCGAACCCGACACCCGGCAACTTCAATTACTACAGAATCGAGCAGGGCATCTACAATTATGCCGTAGATACACTGGCCGAAGCGACCGCTATTCAGACAGATCTCAACAATGGCACTGACGTGACGTTGGTTTACAATCTGAATCAGGTGAACTTTGGGGCGGAGTATGATTGGGATGGAGGCACGCAGTTCATTCGATTTGATTCCGCTCTGTTTTATAATTCGACTAATACGCTGAATTTGTTGGCAACGGGGGACGCGATTTTTAATGCCAGCGTGCAGAACCGCAACGCGACGGGTGGGGATATCAATATCGTGGCGGGCTGGGATGGATTGACGGCCTACAACACTGCGTCGTTTGTGGCGGAGGATGTGACTGTGACAGTTGCATTCGGTCAAAACAACGGCACGATTTATATTGGCAATGGAGGACAAGCTTTGGGAGTGGCGGTGGGTAGCCGTTCGGGGACGAGCAATGTTTTTGGTTATGATGTCAGTTTGCAAGCGGGCATGGGAGCAGGAGTGAGCGGGCGCTTTGCGCAATTAGGCTTTCAGGTGAGTGACCAAGGGGCGGCTTACCTGGTAGATGGAGGGATCACGGTGCATGCGGTCAACGATGTGAGCGTGACCGGTGGGGATACCCCCGATTTCAACTATGCGCAGATTGGCCATGTGGGGGCGGATCAAGTTGCTGATGCTACCATTGAAGCGACGGCCACGTCGGTGATAGAGCTGTCCGTCGGAAATGATGTGAGATTCATGGGAGGGAGCGGACGTTCTGCTTATGCGCAGTTAGGTCAGGGGGGGATTTTTGCCAATGGCTCTCATAGCGGGATGACGACGATCACGCAGGCCAATAACGTGAGTTTTTTGGGAGGGGGAGGTGATACAGCTTACGCGCAACTGGGCCAGGGGGGGAGTTTTGCAGATGGCGACCACAGTGGTACTACGCTGATCAGCCAAGCCAATTTGATCAGCTTCTCGGCCGGCGGCGGGGTATTGGCCTACGCACAGTTGGGTCAAGGGGGAGCCAGTTCCGATGGGAATCATAGCGGAATGACGACGATCTCTCTGGCTAATGATGTGAGTTTCTCGGGCGGCGCTGGGGGCAATGCCTACGCACAGCTGGGACAGGGAGGGTTTGATGCCAACGGCTCCTATAGTGGAAACACAACGATCGCCCAAGCCAATGATATCAGCTTTGCGGGGGGCGGGGGGATTTATGCTTACGCACAGCTAGGGCAAGGAGGGGCGTTTTCCGATGGTTCCCATAGCGGAATTACGATGATCACCGTTGCCAATGATGTGAGTTTCTCGGGCGGCGCTGGAAACGATGCCTACGTGCAACTGGGTCAGGGTGGAGTGCTTGCTACCGGTAATCACAGTGGGACAACGGCGATAAGCCAAGCTAATGATATCAGTTTTTCGGGGGGAGCTGGAGGCGAATCCTACGCGCAGCTAGGACAAGGAGGGATTGTATCCAATGGCAACCACAGCGGGAGCACGACGATCACTCAGGCTAATGATGTGAGTTTCTTGGGAGGGATTGGAGTCGATTCTTACGCGCAGCTGGGACAAGGAGGCGCTGCTTCCAGTGGTGATCATAGTGGGAATACGACGATCGCACAGGCCAATGACGTGAGCTTTTTGGGAGGGGCGGGGGCGCGGTCTTACTCACAACTGGGACAGGGAGGGTATGTTGCCATTGGTGACTACAGTGGGGATATCTCGTTGACCCATGCGGGTGATCTTCTGCTCACCGGTGGCAATGTGACGGATAGCTACGCTCTGATTGGGCACGGAGACCAACCTGGTGATGGTGATGCGGGTAGAGCCGTCAGTGGCGACGTGATGGTGCGCACCGGAGGAAATACGACGCTCACCAATGCCTTTATCGGACATCTTATCGACGGCGACGGCAGCTACACCAGCGGCGATACTTTCATTGGAGTGGGAACCGTCGCTGGCCCCGAGAGGCTCATCGCAAATGCTAACAGCGGCTTCTTCAGTGCGCCTACGGCACAACTCCGTTTTTATATTCCCAGTTCCTCGAGCAATCAGATTGCTGCAGGTGCTTCCCTCAACGGAACCCTTGCTCCCGGGCCGGGCATCATCCCTAACAATCAAGGTGTCTACGCTTTTGGCCTTGGGCCTTACAATTTAGTGGATCCGGGCAATTTTGCTTTTTATGTTCCACTTCAACCTGTTGCTTCCGTTACTGCTGCCGCTGATGGAGACAACTTGCCGGGCGTGATGACCTTGCCCGCCATTGGCATTGGCGGTGGCATTGGCTTATCTGCTGCATCCTTCCCGCAGGACATTCTTTTCATCCGACCGGTGGCATTCGAACGGGATTCGTGGTGGCAATGGCCAGAGTATCGTATTGGTGGCTTTGTGGATTTTCTGCCGAATCATTCGATGCACACTCTGGGGAGTTTCGAGTTGGAGGAGGAGGGGGAATAATTGTTAATGGTTAGTTATCAATTTGCCATTCACATTAACAAAAATTTATCATTAACAATTTACCATTTATAATTATTGCGATCCTTTTTGTCCTATCCTGCCCGTTGGCTTGGAGTCAGGATATTATGCGTATTGTGCCGAAGGTGGTCAAACGAGCTGATGGCGAAACGACGGTGATGGTGCCGGAGCTGCCTGCAGCTGGGGGGGATTCCAGTGTCGAGGCAGTCGGGAAGATTTCAGGTATTGTGCTGTGGGGGTCGATGGATGAGGTGCAGGCGGATTCGCCGCCGAAGATTAGGGAAGTCAAAGTTGGTAGTGAAGATCTCGAGGTTCCCGATGGAGTGTTGGAAGCTTTGCAAGCTTACCTGGATGGCCCTCTCAGTGTGGCGGCGATTGAAAACATCACTCGTGATGTGGTGCTGGCTTACCGCAAGGCGGATTTGCCAGTGGTTGATGTGGGTTTTCCGGAACAGGATGTTAGTAGCGGAGTGCTGCAATTAGTGATTGTGGTGGGTCGGGTTGGTGAGATTCGGGTGACGGGTGCTGAATATTTTGATCCCGAGGATTATCTTAAGTATATTCGTCTCTCTCCAGGTGATTTGATTTATCAATCAACTTTGCTGCAGGACTTACGTTTTCTTAGTCGCAATCCTTTTCGTAGTCTCAACTTGCTTTACACTCCAGGTAAGGAGTTTGGTGATGCGGATATGATCCTAGAGGTGGACGAGCAGCGACCGCTGACGGCTTATGTGGGTTATGATAATACTGGGAATGAGTTCATCGGGGTGGATCGCCTGAACTTCGGATTTGAGTGGGGCAATGTCTTTGGGCTCGGACATATTGTTAGTTATCAATACACTACGTCAGTGGATTTTGAGGGTTTGCAGGGGCATTCGCTGTACTACCGCGCACCGATTGCGGCGACTCGTGGTGAGCTTCGTTTTCTGGGTGGTTATGTGAATACCGATGTTTCTATCCAGGCGGCGGGTCAGACTTTTAACAGCGGTGGTGAGAGTGCGCAGTTGAGCGGGGTTTATGTGCAGCCTCTGCCTACCTGGTGGGGTATCGAGCAGGACTTACATGTGGGATTTGATTTTAAGACAACGGACAATAATCTGGAGTTTGGCGGCCTGCGGGTGAGTGATACCTACACCCAGATTTATCAATTCACGGTGGCGCAGATGGGACGCAAGCGTAGTCGTTTTGGCCTGACTCAGTTTTACAATCGCCTAGTGGTATCGCCGGGTAACTTTTCTGGTCAGAATACTGACGAAGTGTTCAATGATTTGCGCCTCGGTGCCACGGCTTCGTATGTTTACTGGAATGGTAGTCTCACGCAGATGATTTCTTTGCCGAAGGACTTCCAGTTGCATTTGATGTTGGAAGGCCAGGCGAGCAGTAATAATCTTTTACCAAGTGAAAGCCTGATTCTCGGAGGTCAGGGATCGGTGCGTGGATTTGAGCAAAATATCACCCGGGCGGATTATGGAGCGGTGGCGAATATCGAACTTTACACGCCGGCGTTTTCTCCATTGTCAGGCTTGGGATTAGGAGGAAAGGATGCGGTGTATGAAGGAGAAGGTGGGAAACGCACCTTGATAGAGCCCGGTCGGAAGATGGAAGAGGGTTTGCGTTTTTTAGCTTTCCTTGATCTGGGCTGGGGGGGAAGCGTGGATCGTCTTCCGCGCGAGCCATCATCACGTGAGTTGGCAGGGGCAGGAGCTGGCTTGAATTATTTTCTTAATAGCAATCTGGTGCTGCGCGCAGCTTATGGCTGGCAGGTGTGGGAGGAAGGCTTCCTTGATGCAGAGGATGGGCGCTCACACATATCGGTGACGATGCGGTGGTAGCTTGCGTGCGGCGGAAGAGTTTTAAATGTGGCACAGCTTTGTAAGCTGTTTTTTCTGAGGAGACAGGTTGGAAACCTGTTGCACATTGAGTGTGGAAGAGCGAATTTTTGGTTTTCATAAGCTGATTATTGGTTAAGGTTTGATGCTTCAAGAACCCTTAGGATAGATTTTATTTATGATCACAAAAAATGCTCTGGTTGCAGCCATTCTTAGTTTGCTATTGCTTCCGCACGCTTTATCAGCCGCCGATGATAAAAAAACGGCAATAGCGGAGGATGGTAAAAAGAAGGATACTTCGATGGCGGGCAACAAGCACGTCGAGGACATCATCAAGAACTTCAAGGGCAAGGGGGCGATGGTGACGGATCAAACGCCGCTGGTATCAGCTCAGGAAGCGGCGAAGGAGTTTCGCACGCGCAAAGATGTTGAGGTGGAAGTGATGGCGAGTGAGCCGGTGATTGGTCAGCCGCTGTTCATGTCTTGGGACTCACGAGGCCGAATGTGGGTGATGCAGTATTTACAGTATCCGTTTCCCGCTGGTTTGAAAGTGGTGGAGTATGACAACTATCTGCGTGCGGTTTTTGACAAAGTTCCCGAGCCTCCTCCGCATGGAGTGAAAGGCAAGGATGTCATCACGGTGTTTGAGGACACCAATGGCGATGGCTATTATGATAAACACAAGGATGTGATCACCGGTCTGAATATCGCCACTTCGGTGGTGGTCGGGCATGGCGGGATCTGGGTGAGTAATCCACCCTATTTGTTGTTTTATCCTGATGCTAATCGTGACGATATCCCTGATGGAGATCCGGAAGTGCGCTTGTCAGGATTCGGGATTGAAGACACCCACTCGGTGATGAGTAATATGAAGTGGGGGCCGGATGGTTGGCTGTATGGAGCTAATGGCAGTACCAGCACCGGCAATGTGAAAAATCCGGCGACGGGCAAAATGGTGAAGTGGAAGGGGCAGAACATCTGGCGTTATCATCCGGATACCACCGAGTTTGAAATATACGGTGAGGGTGGAGGTAATACCTTCAGTCTCGATATTGATGCCAAGGGGCGGGTGTTTTCCGGAACTAATCATGGCAATACCAGGGGTATGTATTATCCCCAGGGAAGTTACGGCGAGAAGGGCTGGGGCAAACATGGTCCGCTGACCAACCCTTATGCTTTTGGTTATTTCAAACACATGCGGCATGAGGGAGATAATCGTCGTTTTCCCCAGGCGTTCATGATCTATGAGGGTGGGCTTTTTCCTGATTCTTATAAAGGGAAAATCATCGCGCCCAATTCGCTGCAGAATGTGGTGCATGTCGCGCAAGTGATGCCTGATACGTCTACTTACCGGACTAAGGATGAAGATTATTTGATGGTGACCAAGGACCGTTGGTTTCGGCCGGTGTTTGGTGCGGTGGGTCCAGAGGGAGGGATCTATATGGCGGATTGGTCGGACACTCGTTTGAGTCATGTTTATCCGGTGGATAACTGGCATAAAGAGAGTGGTCGTATTTACCGGGTCAAACCGAAGGGCATGGACATGAAACACAAAACCTTTGATTTAGGTAAAACTTCGAACGCAGATTTGGTGGCGTTGTTTGACAGTGATAACCGCTGGATGCGCCGTCGAGCAGTATTGGAGCTGGGCTGGCGTGGGGACAAAACGGTGCTGCCTGAGTTGGAAAAATTAGTGAGTGCAGACAGCGGACAGAAATCTTTGGAAGCGCTGTGGGCTTTGAATTTGCTCGGAGGACTGACCGAGGATCTGGCGATCAAGTGGTTGGAAAATCAGGATGCGGACATCCGAAAATGGGTGGTGCGCCTAGTGGGTGACAATCGTAAAGCAGGAACCGATTTGGGAGACAAGCTATCGGAAATGGCTGCCAAGGATGATGATGTGCAGGTGCGTTCGCAGTTGGCGGCTTCAGCTAAGAGGTTGCCCGCTAGTGTGGCGATCCCGATTGTACGTAATCTGCTCGGGCGCAGTGAGGATTTGGAGGATTTACACATGCCGTTGATGAACTGGTGGGCATTGGAAGCTCACGCTGAAGACGGCAGTGGCGAGATTGAGAACATGGTGAAGGATGGCGGAATTTGGGATTTGCCTTTGTTCAAACAGGAAATGGCGGCGCGCTTGATGCGGCGTTATGCGATGGCAGGCGGGAAAGCCAATTTTGAAATGTGCGCCAAGCTTTTGCAACTGGCACCTGATGAAGAAGCGCAGAAAATACTGATGACCGGCTTGCAGCAGGCCTTTCAGGGTGCGACGATTCCCAAGTTGCCTGCGTCCTTGACCAAGGTGATGGACGAGTATGCTAAGAAGGCTGGCGACAGTGACTTGGTGTTGGGCGTGCAGCGTGGGGATAAGGTTGCTTTGAAAAAAGCCATCGCGGTGGTGAAAAACCCTAAAGCGGATACGTTGGAGCGGGTGACTTTGGCCAAGTTGTTTGGTAACACGGGTGACAAGAGTGTGATCGCGCCTCTGTTGGCGGTATTGGCTCAAGATCAGCAGAGCGCCTTGAAACGCGTGGCGATGCAATCACTGGCGAACTACGATGACATCACTGTTGCCAAGACGATCTTGACCCGCTACGGGCGCAGTTTGCCTGCTGAGCATAATGTGCGCAGTACGGCGGATCGGGTATTGGCTAGTCGCAAGGACTGGGCAAAGCTGTTTTTAGCTCAAGTGGATGCTTGGGTGATCAAAGCTAGGGACATCGATCCTGATGTGGTGCAACAGTTGAAGCTTCACAATGACGGAGAGATCAATGCTTTGGTCGCCAAACACTGGCCGGACATGCGGGCGCAACCCGCAGCTGCTAAGCAGGCGGAGATCAAACGCATTATGACTTTGCTCAAGAAGGGTGGCGGCGATGCGGAGAAGGGAGATGCTTTGTTTACCCAGCGCTGTTTGGTTTGCCACAAGTTGTTTGATAAAGGGGGAGTAGTCGGACCTGATTTGACGGGTTATGAACGGGGCAATCTTGAGTTCTGGATGCCGGCAATGATTGATCCGAGTTTGGAAATCCGTGAAGGTTACACCAATTTTATTGTGACGATGAAAGATGGGCGCAGCTTGATCGGTATGATTGCTGACCAGAATCCGAAAACCGTGACTTTACGGGATCCGGCAGGGCAGTTGACCACTTTGACTCGGGATCAAATCACCTCGCTGAAAGCGTCGCCTATTTCGTTGATGCCGGAAGGTTTGTTGGTGGGATTGAAGGATGAGGAGCTGAGGGATTTGTTTGCTTATTTGATGAAGGGGGCGGGGAAGTAGACATGTGGACATTGTATTATAAAGTTGTAACACGGAGGGTGAATTTGTTTTGGGGTTTTGTTAAGGGGCGAATAGCCGGATTGGCAGTTCCTCCTCGAACTGCCTCGTCCCCCCACGCAATGCCATTGCGTTCCACTTACTTACCCAAAGCTTCCTTCGCAACGTGGCACGGATTGGCAATCCGTGTATTCCCTCGAGTCGGTTCCCAGTCCACGCAATGCCATTACGTGCCACTCCTTCACCATAGACCCCTTGCCAATCGTGGCATGGATTGGCAATCCGTGTGTTCGCACGAAATAGTCTGCAAGCCACACAATACCATTACGTCCCGTGCCCCCACGCAATGCCATTACGTGCCACAGTTACCAATGCGTGCCCCTTTTATATTGTGGCAAGGGGTGGCAATGCGCACTATAATAATCAAGTTGCTGTCGGCATTGTGTTTGTTTGCAGGTTCGGCACTGGCTGCTGAAAAAGCCCCGAACGTTCTTTTTTTGTTAGCAGATGATCAACGGGCGGATACGATTCGTTCTCTGGCTGGCAATGATCGAATTCATACACCGAATCTGGATGCCTTGGCGGCGCGCGGGATGAGCTTTTCACGTGCGACTTGTTCGTATCCGATCTGCTGGATGAGCCGTTCGGAGATCATGAGCGGGATGCATGGGTGGGAGCACCAACAGAGTCGCCGAGGGATTGATTTTGATGAAGATACCAAGTTCTGGGCGGGGACTTTCAAACAGGCTGGTTATGATACTTGGTATGTGGGCAAGTGGCATGTGAATACCACGCCGACTAAAGCGGGCTATTCCAAAGTGGCTGGTTTTTATCGTGGTGGCGGTGGCAAGTGGATGAAGGAACAGCAGGATTGGAAGGGTTTTCCGGTAGCGGGTTATCGCGGGTGGATATTTCAATCAGAGGATGGAAAAAAGAAATACCCGGAACTGGGAGTGGGGCTGACGCCGGATATCAGCGCGAAGTTTGCCGATGCGGCGATTGGTTTGATCAAACAGCAAGGAGACAAACCCTGGTTGATGCAGGTGAACTTCACCGCGCCGCATGATCCACTGTTCATGCCGCCGGGCATGGAAGGGAAATACAAAACGGAGTATATGAAAGTGCCGGAGAATTTCCTGCCCGAGCACCCTTTTGATCATGGCAATTTTGATGGCCGGGATGAAGCTCTGCTGGCGTGGCCGCGAAGCAAACATGCGGTGAAGGATTTGTTGCGGGTTTATTATTCGGTGGTGGATGACCTAGATGCCCAGGTCGGACGCATTTTGAAAGCGCTGGAGGAAAGTGGGGACTTGGATAATACGATTGTGATATATTCGAGTGATCATGGAATGGCGGTGGGCAGTCACGGCTTGAGGGGGAAGCAGAATATGTATGAACATACCATCAATGTGCCGATGATTATTGCCGGTCCGGGGATCGAAGCGGGAGCGAGAAGCAAGGCGCAGGCTTATTTGCGTGAATTGTATCCGACGACTTGTGATCTGGTGGGGATCAAGATTCCGGAGGAAGTGACAGCGAAGAGTTTCGCTGGTGTGTTGAGAGGCAAGACAGAAAAGCATCACGAGGATATTTTTGGTTATTATACCAATGCCCAACGCATGATCCGCAGCGACGATAATTGGAAGCTGATTTATTATCCTGTGAAAGATTACTGGCAGTTATTCGATCTGAATACGGATCCTTGGGAGATGAATAATTTGGCAGGAATGCCGCAGCATCAACAGCGATTTGAATCGTTGCAGAAGCGGTTAGGGGAGTGGCGGGAAAAGCAGGGGGATCCATTGTTGGCGGAGTGAGTGCATCGAGGATCTAATGGCTTTCAATAAATGAATTGCTTCGGTTAGTTGATTCATGGTTATTAATAGGATGATTGAGAGATTTATAATAGTAACTCGCAGCAAAGAGGGATATAGTGAGTTGCGTTGGTCAACCAGGCATTCTCCCCGAATTGAACTTTTCCTTGGAGCTTTTTCTGATATTGAGAATTACGATTGTATTGCCACTGCCGGAAATTCTTTTGGACTCATGGACGCGGGATTTGACTTGGCGGTGTTGAAGTACTTCGGAGCTAAATTGCAGGATGATATTCAGAATAACATTGTGCAACACTTCCTAGGTGAACAGCCTGTAGGGACGGCGTTTTTGGTCAAGACTTACAATGAAAAATGCCCTTGGGTGGCTCATGCTCCTACTATGCGAGTGCCTATGAATATTTCACGAACCGATAATGTCTACCTTGCTACATGGGCAACTTTGTTGGCTGTGCATAAAGCCAATCTGCTGGATGATGCGGGGATATCTACCTTGGTTTTTCCAGCTTTCGGCACGGGAACCGGTGGGGTTTCTCATTTGGAGGCAGGGTTGCAGATCCGATTGGCGATTGAATATTATTTGAATCCGCCCGATATCATCAATCCAAGTGCTGCACAACTGCGACAGGAAGCTGTGTATTACGGTGGAATCAGCGGTTATGGATCACCGCGCCCTATTGAATGAATTGTTTATTCACTTGGAGTTTTGTAAATCATACACACTCTGAGTGCTGAGTAATAGAGAGAATATCGATTTTTGCGAAATTTGGAATTTTTGGCGGGCTCCTTATTTCTAACTTCTTTAAAAAAACTTCACTTTTTCGTGTCCAAAATGGGCATCCGAGGCTTTTATTAGGATGAATGTGCTATTTTTGGAAAAGATTGACCCCCGTCGCTTCCATGTTTCGACTCTGTAGGACGGGTGATGTTTGTGAATTTTTGGTCAGACCCCATTTGCGGGTTTTGATTTTGCTGGGGGGGCTTGTGGCGGGCAGTCTTAATGCTGCTGAGAAAACTCAAAACAAGTCGATCATTTCGGCTTCGCCCAGTGGTGTGGAATTTTTTGAAAAAAAGATCCGGCCGATTCTGGCGGGGCGTTGTTACAAATGCCATTCGGAGGAATCCGGCAAGCGTAAGGGAGGGTTGTACTTGGATCGGCGTGAAGGCTGGCATGTGGGGGGTGATACGGGTCCGGCGATCGTGCCGGGTAATGTTGATGAGAGTCTGGTGGTCGAGGCGGTGCGCTACAGCAATCCTGATTTTGAAATGCCGCCGAAGGGGAAGTTGTCAGTCGAGGAAATCGCCCTGCTTGAGCAGTGGGTGAAAATGGGCTCACCGGATCCGCGGGTGGGAGGCAGCAGTTTGAAACCGGCGAAGCGGGGGATTGATGTGGAAAAGGGACGACAGTTCTGGTCGTTCAAGCCGGTTGGGAAATCTCTGGTTCCCAAGACGAAAAATGGGAAATGGGCTTTCAATGATATTGACCGTTTTATTCTAGCGGGTTTGGAACAGGCCGAATTAAAACCGGTCGCCAATGCGGATCGAGCTGATTGGATTCGGCGGGTATATTTTGATTTGATTGGTCTGCCGCCAACCCCGGCCCAGATCGATGCTTTTGTTACCAGCAGTGACGCGGATGCTTACGGAATTGTAGTCGATGATTTGCTGGCTTCGTCTCACTTCGGCGAGCGCTGGGGCAGGCACTGGCTCGATGTCGCTCGTTTTGCGGAATCGAGTGGGGGAGGACGCACCTTGTTGTTTCCCGATGCCTGGCGTTACCGCGATTATGTGATCAAGGCTTTTGCGGATGACAAACCCTACGACCAATTTGTGCGTGAGCAGATTGCGGGTGATCTGTTGCCGCACCAATCAAGGGAGGAAAAAACCGAGCATTTGACTGCGACGGCTTACCTGACACTTGGGCCGACGAATTATGAGCGGCAGGACAAACCGGTTCTCGAAACCGATGTGGTCGACGAACAACTCGATTCGATTGGTAAAGGGTTACTCGGTCTGACTTTTGGTTGTGCGCGTTGTCATGATCACAAGTTTGATCCAATTTCGACTAAGGACTACTACGCCATGGCGGGCATCCTTATGAGCACCCAGACGATGGTGCACTCCAATGTATCTCGCTGGGTGGAAACGCCCTTGCCTTTGCCTGCGAAAGAAGAGGCGAAGTATAAAAAACACGAAATTCTGGTGGCGTCCCTGTCCGCTCAAGTGGCTGCCTTGAAGAAAGATCTGGATAAAGTAGCGCCGCTCAAACCTGTAGCGATCAAAGATCTGCCCGGCATTGTGGTGGATGATGCGGATGCGGTGAAAGTCGGCAAATGGAAAGAGTCGACCCATTTCAAAGCTTATGTGGGCAAGGGATACATTCATGATGAGAATTCGGGCAAGGGTAAAAAGACCCTGACTTTTTCTCCCAAGGTGATGCAGGATGGTTGGTATGAGGTTCGCCTGTCCTACACTCACGGCAGCTCGCGTTCGAATAGGGTTCCGGTGACGATTTTTTCAAAAGACGGGGAGAGGGTGGTGTATGTGAATCAAAAAAAAGCGCCACCAGTGGGTGATCGTTTTGTTTCATTGGGGCGGTTTCAATTTGATAACAATGGTCAGTGGTTTGTGATGATTTCCAACGAGGGCACCTCTGGTCATGTGACGGCGGATGCGGTGCAGTTGTTGCCGCAGGATGAGATGACGATGGCAAAACTTCCTAGGCCGGATGAGGTGGACAAACCTGAGCTGATTGCTTTCATCGTTCCTGATCCTTCGTCTTTGCCTGGAGTGGTGGTGGATAATACTGAAGCAAAATTGGTAGGGGAATGGAAACACTCGGTTCATACGCCTCCTTTTGTGGGTGTGAGTTATTTGCATGATGACAAAAAGGGCAAGGGTGAAAAGTCTGCCACCTTCACCCCGGATCTTCCCAATGCGGGGCTTTACGAAGTGCGCTTGTCTCATAACTCGAATGTCAGACGGGCGACTAATACCCCGATCACCATCAAGTCAGCCGATGGCAGTAAAACCATTCGCATCAATCAGCAGGATCCCGCTGAACACGGCAAGTTGTTCAAATCTCTAGGTGAGTTTGTTTTTGAAGCTGGAAAAAAAGGTTCGGTGATCATTTCGACCGAAGGTACGGAAGGGAAAAATGTCATCGTGGATGCGGTACAGTTTATTCCTCGTGGGGATGCGGCAAAAACAGAGGCGCTGCTTGCCAGAGAAATTCAGAAACAAGTGCAGGATCAATTGAAGACGGCGCAAGCCAAACTCAAAAAGGCGAAGAAAAACGGCAAGAAACGTCCCTTGATCATGTCGGTGAAAGATGGCAAGGAGCCGGGAGATTTTTTCATCAACATTCGTGGCATCCTGAGTAATCGCGGACCGGATGTGCCGCGCGGTTTTCCCGAAGTGGCGATCACGAAAAATTCCCCGGTGATTCCTGCTGGCTATAAAAAGAGTGGGCGTTTGGAATTTGCCCAGTGGCTGAGTTCGGCGGAGAATCCACTGATGGCTAGAGTGATGGTGAACCGGATTTGGTATTGGGTTTTTGGCAAAGGCTTGGTCAGCACCTTGGATAATTTTGGGCTGACGGGTGAAAAGCCGTCACATCCGGAACTGCTCGATTATCTGGCTGTGGATTTTGTTGAGAACGGATGGTCGATGAAACATCTGGTGAGAGAGATGGTTTTGTCCCACACCTATCGGTTGGGGGTTTCTGCGGATAAGGGAAATTTGGCAGCCGATCCGGAGAACCGTCTGCTGTGGAGAATGCATCGCCGCCGTCTGGATGCGGAATCGATTCGCGACGCGATCCTGGTGACCAGTGGTCAACTGGATCAGCGGGCAGGAGGTTCGAGTGTGAAAAAGGGAACCACAACTGAGTATGGATATAAGTTCACCAGTAATCGGCGCAGTGTTTACACCCCGGTGTTTCGCAATCAGTTGTTGGAATTGTTCGAGGCTTTTGATTTTGCCAATCCGAACCAAGTGAGCGGTGGTCGCAATACCAGCACGATTGCGACCCAGGCGTTGTATTTTATGAATCACCCTTTTGTGATTGAGAAATCCCACGATGCCGCCAAGCGCTTGTTAGCAATGAAGGATCTGAGTGAGCCTGCGCGGATCCACCTGGCTTATCGGGAAACGCTGGGGCGTTTGCCGGGTGAAACAGAGCAGAAACTGGCGTCGGCTTTTGTCAGTAGTTCTTCAGGCACTCCGGCGCAGCAAATGGAACGTTGGGCGCAGTTTTACCAGTCGCTGTTTGGCAGTCTGGATTTCCGCTATGTGAATTGATATGAATTTTTTGCTAACTAATACTAATCTTGGGTCGATGCAAGCGGAGCGCTCGCCCTACAACTAGATTCACAACAAGTGATTTTGTGGGCCGAGCGCTCCGCTTGCCGAGATTAACGATACATCAGATCAACTATGAATAATCCCTACAATCAAATTTTGGGTCGCAGGCAGGCTTTGAAAAGTGCGGCTTGTGGTTTTGGTCACCTTGCTTTTGCTGGCATGTTAGGCAAGCAGGCGATGGCGGCCGGAACGGGGGCAGCGCCGGGCGCGATGAATCCTCTGGCGGTCAAACAGGGAGATTTACCGGCCAAAGCCAAGCGGGTGATTTTCATTTTCATGCAGGGAGGCCCCAGTCACGTGGACAGCTTTGACTACAAGCCGAGGCTGGAAAAAGATAACGGTAAAATGAGGATTTTTGATGATGCGAGAACCAAAGCCAAGACGGGCAAGGTGATCGAACATCGCATCATGAAGTCGCTGTGGGATTACAAACGTTATGGTCAGTGCGGCTTGCCGGTTTCGGATCTTTTTCCCCACATAGCCAAACATGCGGATGACCTTTGTGTTTTAAAAGGCATGCATACCGAGGGAGTGGCGCATGGACCGGCTACTTTGTTTTTGCATACCGGCACGATGAATATGATCCGTCCGTCGATGGGGTCGTGGACCACTTATGGCTTAGGCTCGGAAAATGAAAACCTGCCGGGTTTTGTGACCATCAATCCGTCGATGGGCAATGGTGGGCCACGTAATTACAGTAATGGATTTTTACCGGCGGTGTATCAAGGTACGGCGGTGGGACGGGCGGGCATTCCTGCGAAAGAAGCGAGGATTCGGAATATCAAACATCCAAGTTTACCTGCAGAGGAACAGCGCAAGCAATTTGAACTGTTGCGGGCGATGAATCAGGCGCAAGTCAAAAGAAAGCCGCAGGAGTATGAGCTGGATGCTTTGATCAATTCTTACGAGCTGGCCTGGAGGATGCAGAATCATGCGCCAAATACTTTGGATTTATCGGGAGAATCCAAGTCGACGCTGAAGATGTATGGTATCGATGAAAAAGAGACGGACAATTTTGGTCGTCAGTGTTTGATGGGGCGTCGCTTGGCAGAAGCCGGTGTTCGG
Source organism: Verrucomicrobiota bacterium (assembly GCA_045046875.1). Lineage (GTDB taxonomy): Bacteria > Verrucomicrobiota > Verrucomicrobiia > Verrucomicrobiales > DEV007 > JAADHD01. The sequence goes on from JASFYY010000134.1 coordinate 22,340, forward strand.
TATATTCAGATCAATTATACGGACAATACCAATAACCCGGCTTGGGATCAGCATTCGAATATGCCCAAACACAAAGAACATGCGTTTGCTTCGGATAAACCGGTGGCGGGTTTATTGCAGGATTTGAAACAGCGAGGTTTACTGGAAGACACCTTGGTCTGGTGGGGAGGGGAGTTCGGGCGCACCCCGTATTCCCAGAGCAACGGCACGGGGCGCGATCATAATTCCGACGGTTTCACCGTGTGGTTGGCGGGTGGAGGGGTGAAAGCGGGGTTCAGTTATGGCGAAACCGATGAATTTGGTCACCGTGCGGTGGACGGCAAGATCCACATGCACGATCTGCATGCGACTATTCTGCATCAGCTTGGACTTGATCACGAACGACTGACTTACCCCTTCGACGGACGGGACTATCGCCTGACCGATGTGGCGGGGCGGGTGGTGGATGAAATTATCGCTTAATCCGGGGGTTGAGAAAAAATGTCGTTTGTCACACTTTTTGAGTTGATGCCAATAGGTGGTAAGGTCTAGTATCCCTTTTCCTAACTTTAAAATATAAAAATGAAAATTAAGAATTTCTTACTCATCGGAGCTTTGGCTCTTTCATGCCTGTCTTCAACTGCGGCTTTTGCTCAGCAGGGAGGAGTTGCCGTTGTTGACGTGGATGCGGTAGCTCGTGAAATTGGCGCTGACAAGGAGGTGCTGGGGGCGTTGAAACAAGCTCAGGACAACCTCAATTCCAAGTTGAAGGAAGCTCAAGCCACCATGCAGAAGCAGTTTAATGATGCCGTTGCCAAAGCCGGAGGGGATAAAGCAACTCCTCAGCAAAAACAACAATTGGCTCAATTCAACCAGCAATTGCAGAATCAGTTCTCGCAATACAAAGGTCAGGCCCAGGTCGCTTTGAATAGGGAACAAGCGAAACGAGTGATCGCATTTCGTGATCAGGTTCGTCCGGTCGCCATGGAAGTAGCAAAAGCTAAAGGATTGAGCGTGGTGTTGCAGAAATCGGATCAAATTCTTGGATTTCAAGAATCTGTCGATATCACCAAAGCGGTGGCGGCTAAACTGAAAGCGAGCATGCCAGCTAAAGCCAAAGAAGCTCCTAAAGCGTCTGCCAAAGCAACGCCGACTAAAGCGGTGAAGAAAAAGTAAACAATCTTTAAATGATCAAAAACGGCGTTCTCAGTGAGGACGCCGTTTTTTTATGGGATGGTGAGTGATAATTGCTAAAAAACATTTTGCACTGATTCAAATCACCGTTTAGTCATATAGTTCCAACTTTAGGAATCTGGAAATTTATTATGAAAAAATCCCTGTTATGTTTGCTGTTTGTTGCTGGTGTGTCTGTCACTACAAAATCCAATGCGGATGAGATTGTTAATCGAGCCATGCTCGGCATGTTCCAGCCTTTGCCCAAGAGCATAGAAAATCCGAAAAACCCATTCAACGACGCGAAGTTGGAATTGGGTCATAAGCTGTTTTTTGAAAGAAGACTGTCTCTGGATTACACCATTTCCTGCCATTCTTGCCATAACCTCAAGCAGTATGGACAAACGGGCACGTCATTTCCCACTGGAATTTCGGATCAAAAACCCGGCAGGAATTCACCTACGGTGTTTAACGCGGCGATTCACGTGGCGCAGTTTTGGGATGGGCGTGAACCGGATGTGGAGGCGCAGGCCAAAGGGCCTATTCTGGCTGGCGCGGAAATGGGTATGCCTGATGGGGACTACGCCGTAAAGATATTAAAATCAATCCCCGGTTATGTGGAGCTTTTCAAAAAAGCCTTTCCTGATAGTGATGATGCCTTGACCTATGACAATGTAGGCAATGCGATTGGCGCCTACGAACGCAAGCTGATGACACCTTCCCGTTTTGATGACTACCTGAAAGGGGATGACAAAGCACTGACGGATGCTGAGAAAAAAGGGTTGATGACCTTTATCTCAACTGGTTGCACCACTTGCCACAATGGCATGGGCGTGGGGGGGCATCTTTACCAGAAGCTGGGTTTGGTCAAAGCCTGGCCAAATCTAACCGATGAGGGGCGCAGTGCGGTGACAGGCAATGAAGCGGATAAATTTCACTTCAAAGTGCCTAGCTTGAGAAATATTACTGAAACCGCTCCTTACCTGCACGATGGGTCGATTAAGGAATTGGACATGATGGTGAAAAAAATGGCAGAGCACCAGTTGGGACGGACGATTTCGGATGAAGACACTCAATCGATTGTGACCTTCCTGAAGTCCTTGAAAGGTGATTTGCCCAAGGATCTGATTCAACGCCCGGATTTACCGGAAAGCGGTCCGAATACTCCCAAGCCCAAGGAGTATATTGTGAAGTAAACTTTAGCCTACCTTTACCTCTTTGAAGGGGGTAAAAAGGAGGGTTTAGTTTGAGATGTGATTAGTAATCGAGCAGGTTACAAAAGATTCAGTCAGTGCGGGAACGTGATCTAAAAAAACATAATCGCCAGTATCAGGGCAATCTGGTGTCTCCTTGACGTATTGATCGTTTACCAGGATTGCGATCATGCCTGCAACAGAATCACCTTCTCCCAACGAATTAAAATTGGCGTAAGAGATCGCCATTTTTTGTAATTGAGCTTGTTGCAGTATGCACTTGGCCCGGGAGGATCCTTTGTTGAAACTGGTGACGCCTAGGAAGACAATGGTGATCAAACCTAATAAAACAGAGATAATAAGTGTTATCTCGATCAAGGTCATGCCTGATTGCCTGAATTTATTTTTTTTGGGAGAATAGTAATGCATGGGATAGATCCGGGTTAGTGGAGAATGACAAGCTAATGAGCTACTATTTATTCATTTTTACGTATAAGTCCCACAACATCAAGCTATTACCTAGGGAAAATCGGCTCTTATTTTAATAAAGTTTTAAATTTAAATCTTGAGAAGTCTTCGCAGAGAAGATTGTGTTCTTGTATAAAATTCAGCTGAGTTTAGATTTTCTCCATGTCTGCTCATTCCCTCCCCAGTGGCGACGTCTGCACGTTGTTCTGCTGTTTGTTGCCTAGCGGTTATTTGTTGGTTTTTTTTACCGGAATCGGTAAAAAAACATATTTGTCCGTAAGAATCAGGGCGTTTTCGGAGTGTGGATAGGAACCCTTGCGCTCTTAGCTAACGAAGATCTTTATGAAAATCCCCTCTCACTCGACAGCCAGATTGGCTAAGCTAGTTTGTGCTAGTTTTATGATGTTATCAGCATTGCTGCTTCCGCTGAACGCCGAGGATAAAGTGATGATGAAAAAAAGTGGAGGTAAAGAGGTCAGCTATTACAAAGATATCCGTCCGGTGTTTCAGGCGAAATGTCAGGGTTGTCACCAACCCGCTAAAGCCAAGGGAGACTACGTGATGACCGATGTGGCCAAGTTGATCGCCGGGGGGGAATCAGACCAAGCAGTGATTCCTCATCAACCGCAGCAGAGTTTATTGATTGAGCAGGTGACTCCGGTGAAGGGCGAGGTTGAGATGCCGCCGAAGGGCAAAGAAGATCCGCTGAGCAAGGTGGAGCTGAAGCTGGTCACCGATTGGATCAAACAAGGGGCTAAAGATGATACGCCGGTGAATGCGCGTGAGGTCTATGACATGAATCACCCTCCTAAGTATGCGGTGTCGCCAGTGGTCACTTCATTGGATTATTCTCCGGATGGCAAGCTGTTGGCAGTGGCAGGGTTTCACGAAGTGCTGTTGCACAAAGCGGATGGCTCGGGTTTGGTCGCGCGTCTGGTGGGGTTGTCAGAGCGCATTGAAAGTGTTCGTTTTTCACCGGATGGTAAACTGCTGGCGGTGACAGGAGGTTTGCCCGCTCGAATGGGGGAGGTGCAGATTTGGGATGTGGCAAAAAAGAAGCTCAAACAATCGGTGCCTGTAGGTTTTGATACACTCTATGGAGGTTCCTGGTCTCCGGATGGGAAAACGGTGGCTTTTGGCATGACCGATAACACCGTGCGGGCGATCGATGTGGGCAATGGTAAACAGGTTTTGTTTATGGGGGGGCACAGTGATTGGGCTTTGGATACGGTTTTTTCCAGCAAAGGAACTCATTTGGTATCCGTCGGGCGGGATATGAGTGCCAAACTGACTGAGGTGAAAAGTGAGCGTTTTGTGGACAACATCACTTCGATCACGCCAAAGGCTCTGAAAGGTGGAATCGCGGCGGTGACACGTCACCCTGTTAAGGATGAAATCCTCGTTGGTGGTTCTGACGGGGTTCCCCAGATTTATCGGATGATCAGGCAGACCGCGCGGAGGATTGGTGATAACGCAAATTTGATCCGTCAATTCCCGGCGATGCAGGGGCGGATTTGGAGCACGGCTTACAGTCCGGATGGCAAAATGATTGCGGCTTGCAGCAGTTTGAATGGGAAGGGCTGGGTTAATATTTATAGCTCGGATTTCGATAGTGAGATGCCGAAAATGGTGAAAGCGGCTTTTGGCAAGGTGGCGACTACTCGCTCTGCGGAGGAGAAAAAGGCGGTTGAGGATTATTACACCAAGGACGTCAAGCTGCTGCATTCGGCGGCTTTTGCTGAGAGCACTATTTTTGCGCTGGCTTTCAGTCCTGATGGTCAGACCGTGGCAGCTGCCGGTGATGATGGAAAAGTCCGCCTAATTAAGATTGCCACGGGGAAAGTGGCGAAGGCATTTGTTCCGGTTAAAATCGACGGGGCAGATGCAGTGGCAAAGGTCTTGGTTGAAAACGGCAGCAAGAAAATTCCGCTTAATCTTAAAAAAGGAAAGTTTGGCAAGAGCGTGCAACGTTCATTGCCAAAGGGGGGCAAAGTGGTGGAGCTGATGCTCAGTCCGGCGAAGATCAAGTTGGATGCGCCTAATTTATATAGTCAGATATTGGTGATGGCAAAGCTGGCAGACGGGACCTCCGCCGACCTGACGCGTGAAGTGAAATGGATCTTGGATAAACCCCTGTTGCAAATTGATGCCTTGGGAGTGGCGCGTCCCAAGGGAGAGGGGCAGGCGACGCTTACCGTGAGCCACGGTTCACTGAAAACCAGTATTCCAGTGATAGTCTCCGGCTTGAATCACGCTTCCAAACCTGACTTTATTCGAGACGTGAATCCTGTGCTCAATCGTCTGGGCTGCAGTGCGGGAACTTGTCATGGAGCCAAGGCGGGTAAAAATGGATTTAAATTATCGCTGCGTGGGTATGACCCGCTCTATGATGTCAGAGCTTTTGGGGATGACCACACCGCGAGGCGAGTGAACTACGCATCTCCGGATGATAGTCTGATGTTAATGAAAGCTACGGGAGCGGTGCCTCATGAAGGCGGGGCTTTGACTGATATTCATTCGGACTATTATAATGTGATCCGTCAATGGATTGCCGATGGCGCACAATTGGATTTGAAATCAAAAAAAGTCAGCCGGATTGAGCTGTTCCCAAAAAAACCGGTGATTCAGAACATCGGAGCCAGTCAACAAATTCGAGTGATTGCTTATTTTGCGGATGGCTTGCAACGCGATGTGACACGCGAAGCTTACATCAATAGCGGAAACAAAGACGTGGCCACTCACGACGACTTTGGCTTGATCTCAACTTTGCGCCGCGGCGAAGCTCCGATCTTGGCACGTTATGAAGGATCTTACTCGGCAACTACTCTCACCGTGATGGGAGATCGCAGTGGTTATAAGTGGACCAAACAACCCGCTCAAGGACGGATTGATGAATTGGTGGCTGCCAAGTGGAAACGGATGAAAATCCAGCCTTCCGGCTTGTGCAAGGATGAAGAGTTCATTCGTCGGGTGTATCTTGATCTCAGTGGTTTGCCGCCGAGTGCCGATGCGGTGCGCAAGTTCATCGCGGACAAAGCACCGAGCCGGCAAAAAAGGGATCAATTGATTGATACTCTGATTGGCTCACCGGAATTTGTCGATCATTGGACTAATAAATGGGCGGATATGTTACAGGTGAACAGCAAGTTCCTCGGTAAAGAAGGCGCCCAACTGTTCCGCGACTGGATTCATGAACAGGTAGAAAAGAATGTCCCCTACGATAAATTTGCCTACTCGATTCTAACGGCGAAGGGCTCCAATATGGAGAACCCTGCAGCATCATATTATAAGGTGTTGCGCAAACCGACGGAGATCATGGAGAACACCACCCATCTGTTTCTAGCGACGCGGTTTAATTGTAATAAATGTCACGACCACCCCTTTGAGCGATGGAATCAAAATCAGTACTACGAAACTTCAGCTTATTTTGCCAGGGTTTCACTGACCAATGATACTAAGAATAGTAAAAATCGTCGTATTGGCGGTTCCGCGGTGGAGGGTGCCAAGCCCTTGTTTGAAATGGTGGGGGATAAAAAAGATGGCGAAGTCAAGCATGAGCGTACCGGGGAGCTTACCGCTCCTAAATTTCCTTATGAAGTCAAACATACCGTAAAAAAAGGAGCTACTCGGCGTGAGGCCTTGGCGGCGTGGATGGTTGCGCCGGACAATCAGTATTTTGCCAAAAGTTATGCCAACCGGATCTGGGGTTATATGTTGGGAACCGGTATCATTGAGCCGCTTGATGATATTCGTGCGGGCAATCCGCCGAGCAATCCCGAGCTGTTGGATTATTTGACCGAACAGTTTGTAGGTAGCGGTTTTGATGTCAGGAAACTGATGACGATGATTTGTAAGTCACGCACCTATCAGTTGTCACTGAAGACCAATCGGTGGAATGCTGATGATGAGATCAATTATTCCCATGCGATTGCGCGCCGCCTACCGGCCGAAGTGATTTTTGATGCGCTTTACGAAGTGACCGGTAGTGTGCCGAACATACCGGGAGCCAAACCTGGCATGAGGGCAGCCCAGATCGCCGATGCACGGACCGATTTGCCTAGCGGAATCCTGGCAAGCCTAGGCCGCCCTGTCAGGGAGAGCGCTTGTGAGTGTGAACGGGCGAATGATGTGCAACTGGGCACTATCATGACTCTGGTGAGTGGACCGACCATTGCGGATGCGATCGCTGACCCGAAAAATGCCTTGGTCAAGTTGGTGGATGAACAAGCAGATGACCGTAAGTTGTTTGAAGAAGTTTTCCTGCGTGTGATTAATCGTCTGCCAAGCGATGCTGAAATCAAAGCGGTGGAGAAAAGTATGTCGGAAATCGAGCGGGATCATATGGGCTTGGTGGGCAAATTAGCAGAAATGGAAGCTAAGATGGTGCCAATTCGTGCGGAGCAGGAGCGGCAGCGGTTGTTGTCGATGCAAAAAGCTAATAAGGGAATCAAGGCTTACACTGCCGAATATACTAAGAAGAGATCGCTCGCTGCGGTGGAACAGAAAAAACGTATGGCTCTCGCGGAAAAAACGCTCAAGGCTTATGCGGTCAAACAGGCGAGCAGCATGAAGAAGTGGGAGTCCGAGCTCCCAGTGAACCGGCTCTGGACCACTTGGACACCCTTGGTTCCAAAGGCAGTGAAAGCCACTGGAGGAATCACGCTTACAGCGCAAGCTGACGGTGCCGTGATCGCGTCAGGTCCATCGAAGTCGACGGACTACAGCATCACCTTTGACAGCAAAATGTCAGGGATCACGGGCATCATGATCGAAGCTTTGCCGGACGGAAAACTGTCAGGTTTCGGGCCAGGATTGAATGGTAATGGTAACTTTGTGCTTACTGAATTGAAGTTAACTTCCACGGCAAAAAAGGCGGGATCAAAAGCGCAGGTTGCAAAATTTGTCGATGCCAAGGCTGATGTGAATCAAAAAAGTTTCAGTGTGAAAAATGCCATCAATGGAAACATTCGCAACAACGACAAAGCATGGGCGATTGGGGGCAAGGAGCGGCAGCCACACTGGGCACGCTTCAAATTGGAAAAACCCTTGGGCGATGCCAAGGGGGCAACTTTTAATTTCTCTTTGATGTGCCGGTATAGCAAGGGGGACTACCCATTAGGTAAATTTCGGATATGGGTCACGACTTCCAAACAACCGCTGGAACTGGGCTTGCCCGTAGGTGTAGCCACAGCAATCAAAACGGCGCCCGGCCAACGCAGTCCTCAGCAGGTATCGGAGCTGGCGGCTTATTATAAGCTGATCGACTTGGAAGGGCTGAAACATCGGTTTGCCCTGGCCAAGGAAAAGCGGCCTTTGCCAAGTGACCCTAAAATGAACGGCTTGAAAGCGGTATTGGTTAAAGCTCAGCGACCAGTTCCACAGAACGCGACTTTGTTGCAACTGCGGCAGGATGTGGAGATGAGCATTGAACAGGCAGCAAATCAACGGCTGACCACGGTTCAGGATCTGACTTGGGCTTTGATCAACAACCCTTCGTTTTTGTTTAATCACTGAGATGAAAGAATGACCAGATTAGAAGATCTATTTGAATTGAATTAAAATGATTGCGGCTGAAACCTTTACCCCTTGATACTATGATTAGAATACCTGGAGCTGTTGGAAAAGACCTTTGTGACTCCCATTTAAAAGCCAGCCGCCGCGATTTCCTTCGTGTCGGTGGCGCGGGAATGTTGGGCATGAGCTTGAATACTGTGTTTCGAGCGCAAGCGGCGAGCAAGGGCAGTAAATTGGTGGGTGCACCGGGATGGGGCAAAGCCAAGAGTGTGATCATGGTTTATATGCAGGGTGGTCCCAGTCATCTTGATCTATGGGATCCCAAGGAAAATGTGCCGGACAATATCCGCAGTCAATTCAAGCCGATTCCGACAAAAATCCCCGGTGTGAATTTCACTGAGATCTTGCCCAAACTGGCAAAGGTGAATGATAAGTTCACCATGTGCCGTTCGATGAGTTACACTCCGAATGGTTTGTTCAATCACACTGCGGCGATTTATCAAATCATGACGGGATACACCACGGACAAGGTGAGTCCATCGGGGCAGTTGGAACCTCCAAGTCCCAAGGATTATCCTAACTTTGGATCGAATATCATCAAGCAGCAGCCGATGAAAGAGCCGATGCTGCCTTTTGTGATGATGCCGCGTCCTTTGCAAGAATCCAATGTGGTGAACAAAGCGGGTACTGCTGGTTTTCTAGGCAAGGCTTTTGACCCTTATTATTTGTTTCCCGATGGGGACGATCTTAACATGAATAAGATGGATAGCATCAAGGTGGACGACTTGCAGTTGCGTCCGGAAGCCTTCGCCGTTCGTTTGCGGCGTAGGGCCAGTTTGCGTGAAGCGCTGAGTGCGCAGATGCCGGTCATCGACAAGGCGGTGGAGAAATACAATCTTGATGAATATTACTCTAGGGCTTTGAACTTGATTGTTTCAGGGCGGGCTAGAGATGCTTTTAATTTGCCGGAAGAGAGCGAAAAAATGCGAGATCGTTACGGTCGCAATACGTTTGGGCAGAGCTGTTTGTTGGCACGCCGATTGGTGGAGGCCGGAACCAAAGTGGTGGAAGTCATTTGGCCTAAAGTAGCTAACTCGGATAATCATTCGTGGGATCATCACTCGGGATTGACCAAACGGATGAAAGATCAATCCGGGCCGATGCTGGATCAGGGTTTGTCAGCTCTATTTGAAGATCTCGATGACAGGGGTTTGCTTGACGAAACCCTGGTGGTGGCCATCGGGGAATTCGGACGCAGTCCGGTGAAAGGGGTCAGTACTTCGGGCAATAGTAACAGCGCCGATGGCAGGGATCATTGGCCTTATTGTTACACCTCGGTGATTGGGGGAGCGGGAATCAAACGGGGATACGTGCATGGCAAGTCGGATAAAACCGGTTCTGCACCAGTTGAAGATCCGGTGCATCCCACTGAGATTCTGGCGACGATTTATCATAGCTTTGGAATTGATCCCGAAACGATTGTTTACAATCACCTCAAACAACCGCGTGAATTGGTCAAAGCCCAGGCGGTGAATAAACTTTTTGCTTAAGCCGGCGAGGGCGCTTTTTCCCAGAGATAAGACCATCTCAGGGTTGCTCGGCGACCTATGGTAGCAGGCTTATTTAGTTAAGCGAGGAAGTGGGAGCATTCTATTTACTGCTGTGGAGCAGTAATTTGAGTGAATTAGTTCTATGCTAAATTAATTCACTACCAAAAATCGGCCTCAAATGTCGATAAAAAAGTGTATTTTTTCTTTCTTTATCAAGGATTGAACCTGTATCCTGCAAATGCTTGATGAAGAGGATGTTGCGAATTTACTAAAAGGGCTTAAATAAAACCGTTATGGAAATAAAAAATAGAATAGCTGTGATGCTATTATTGTTAGCCTGTATTTTCACCTCAGCGGCAGGAGCAGCGGAGCGTACTGCTGGTATGGTTCACTTGAAAGAGCTGCCTCCGGTGGATGGGAGTTTGAAAGGTCTGTCCACACTGGCTCCTTTTGCTGAATGGGATGAACCTCAAGAAGTGGTGTGGGGAGCTTCCGAATGGGAGGGGACTGAAGATTTTTCCGGCACTGTTTATTTGGGCTGGAACGAGGAGTTTTTGTTTGTTTCTGCCATTATAACTGATGATGTGATTGTCGGAGGAAATCTCACCGGGGATGGCTTGGAGATTTTTCTCGATGTTCCGCGTCAGCCGGGTGAAGCCAAAGACAAAACGCGCATATTACAAATTGGCACGAGTATAGGAGCTGATGCCAATGGCAAAAATGCGGAGGCCCAGGTGGTATTGCGTGGAGATCGCCCAGGCCCGGTTGCTGGAGCCAAAATCGCAGCAAAAAGGCTGGATACGGGATATCAGATAACCGTGGCTTTGCCCTGGGAAACTTTGGGCATCATGGGTGTAAGTGAAGGTGTTCAGCTCGGTATAGATGTGGTTGGACATGATTCTGACTATGAGTCGGAGGAAGATGATACTTGGGTCAAGGGTGGAGAAACCCTGGTAAGTTTGTTGAACACTCCTTGGGCTGAAGGCAATGCCAACCGTATGCTGGAAGTGCGTTTGGGGGATGATGAGGGAGGTCTCAATGTCGAGACGATGGGCTTCGGTTATAAGGTGGTTAAAAAATCGGTTAGAGTTGGGCCGGGGCAGACCATGTCGGTGAAAATCACCGGGGATGGATCGGCCAAAGAATCGGAAAACGAAGGGGGAATCGAAGAGTTGGTGATACAAGCAAGAATAGATTCTTCGCAGATAGGCAAAGGTACTGGTGTTTTAAAAATAGAACTCAATGGAGTGATTTTGGATCTCGACCGGGTGCGCAACCGGACGGAGACTTTTCGTATGGGGCAGAAAATCGAAACTTCCTACCGTGGGCCGGGTTGGTTTTTGATGTATTCACCCGATTTCAAACCAGCTCCTGTCACCTCGCCGTTTGCGATCAGGGGGGTGGATCCTTATGAGTTGGATTTTGATGTGATCGACCTGTGGAAACAAAATGGCGAGAATGTGATCAAGTTGAGTCACAGTGACCCAAGGGTGGCGCGTGCGATCATTGCAAATATCGGACTGGGAAAACATTTGGTACCTAAAAAAGTGGCACGTTTGCCGATGCAAGCACCCACCGGACGCATCCCATACCGTGAGCCTTCAGTAGAGAGTGAAGTTGGATTTTTGTATCAGCTCAGCGAAGGGGGAGGCATCCGGGTCGAACTCGGAGGGAGAACCTGGATGGTGGAATCGATGTTTTCCACCACCGAGCCAGGCTGGGCAAGCTTGATGGAGAGTGGTGATGGCGGGTGGGATGAAATCGAGGCTTCCGGCGATACATTGACTGCCAAGTCGAAAAATTTTGGCCTCAAACGAACTTTGCAACGTGACGGGGATCGTTTGATTGTAAAAGACCGGCTGGAAAATATCGCGGCGATGGATTTGCCGGTGATGGTGCGCCATAAGGTGGATCTGGGGGATGGCGTGACGGGGGTGTATTTGTCGGGTTTGCCTGTAGAATCGCCAATTTTAAAAACCGAAGAGGGGGGGCACCCTTCGTCGTTGGGTTTGTATTTGGATAAGGGAATCGGATTGATCAGTGAGGATGACCTGATGCGTACCCAGGCGTGGAATTACCGCAACCGTTCTGAGATCGGCATCGACAATCGTCGTTTGGTGATAGCCAAAGGACAGAGTGTGACATTGGAGTATTCCATTTACCCTTTGGAGTCACCCGATCCTTTCCTTTTTGCCAACCGTATTAGGAAACATTGGGGGGTAAATTTCACCATAGATGGAAGTTTTTGTTTTTTGTCGGCATCGGCACCCATAGCTGAAAAATCTGATTTGGAATTGGGCACTTACCTCACAGGTAAGTCCGCTAAGTATGTAGCGATCAATCCCGGGGCTTTTAAAAACCGCATCGCTTATGGAACTACTTTTACAGGCGCAGATATTAGCGGTCAGATTGACTTGATTGAAAGGATTAAGTTATCCAGAGACGATTCGGAGGGTCTGTATTCGTATAGCTGTTTTGTATCAGCGGGAGACGGGGATGCCCAGACTTTTGCCAAGGATGCGCATATCACCTATGATGGTAAACCCGGGTATTTTGGTAATCCTATTTACCCTGTGTTTTTGCCACGTGAGGGATCGGATTTCGCAAAAAAACAAGACGAATTGATTGCTGCCCGTTGGAAAAAAATGCCGATCCAAGGCATTTACTGGGATGACCTTAATTTCATTGCTACCCAACGCTTTGATTACAGTGCTCAATGGGGAGGGCAGGCCGCCCTGATTTCTACCAAAACGCATCAAATAGAAACAAAAATATCCGATGCGGACTTGGTGACTTTGTCTTGGCGCTTGAAAACGGCTAAGGATCTGTTGAGCAAAGGGGTATTGATCGCCAGGGGAGCGCCGCGGACCCGAAGTTTTACTCAATTACATTTCCCGCGTGTGGTTCGTACCACTTCGATCAGTAATTTAGCTAAAATGCAGCTTTATACGCCGATTGGTTTTGGTGACCAATTGACTGAGAGAACAGCGGAAGACTGTTACCGGAATATGCTGGAGGCTTTGGACTATGGCGCCTTGTATTATTGGTTTAATTATCGAGTCAAACCTAATGCGCCGACGCTTACATCCTCGATGTTTCCGATCACGTATATCGAAATGGGGCGTGGGTTTATTATTGGTGAAGAAAGAATTCTGGCCAATCGCAGTGGATATTATGGCTGGGGGGATATGAGCGAGTTTGAGACCCTGGTCTTCGACGAGGAGGGACGCCAAACCCTTGAAGTTGAAGTGCAACGCATTATCAAAAGGCAAAAAGCCTACGCCGAAGTGAGAATCCCGGAGGGTTACAGCGTGGCGATCATTCGCACTAAGTGAGCTTGCGAGGTTGCCGCTATAGGCGAATAAGAAAGCCAACAGAAGGAGTCAGCTATCTTCGTCCACGGTTTCGTCGCGTTGATAAATGGGCAACTGACGATAGGGCACGGTGAAGGATAATACCATCATGGTGGTGCCATAGGTGGCACCGTTACGGGAGTTGGACCAGGAACCGTTGGCTTGTTGTTTGGGGATGTAATGAGGATACATCCAGGCCGCGTAGGTTTCCCAGTATTTTCCACCCAACTGGAACATCGCCTGAGCGTTGTAATAATTGGCGTAAAACTCGTGGGCATTGCCAACGATGCGTTGGTGAATTTTGAGGATGTAGTCACCGGCACGGTAGGTGGATTCAGTGCCATGGAAACCTGATAGCTCAAGACAGAGCAGGCCGCAACCGGAGAGGGTCTCCGAATGCCCCCAGGGATCGGTGTAACCAAATCGTCCCTCCTTGGGATCGTGATTGCGCAGCACATAGTCAACCGAGGATTTGATCGCGGCATCGGGGATCGGAGCCCCGTTCAGTTTGGCCGACCTCAAGGCCATCAGCGCCCAACCGCTGCAGGATAAGTCCGAATCACGGGAGTCCGGTTTGTAGCGCCAGCCACCCTGATGTTTTTCGGTTTTTGGCACCGCCTGGGCAGCCAGGATAAGGCGCATGGCTTTGCCGAGAACCTGGTCAAGTTCATCCTGGGTTTGCGGATCCACCATGCCCGAACATTCCGATAAAAACAATGAGGCGATATTGTGGGCATACATCACTCCGTGACCCGAGTCTCCCATGTCAAGTAGGCCGTTGCTGCGCTGGCTGTTCAAAATGTAGTGAATGCAACGACTGAGCGTGGTTGAATATTTCCCCTGTCCGGGAGTATGCCCCTTCGAAAGAAAGGCCATGCCCGCCAAGGCGACAATGCCGGTAGAACGGCCATAGGCATCGGGAAAGGTTCCGTCAGGATTTTGGCTGGCAGCGAGAAATTCGAGCGCGCGTTCAACCGAGCGGCCGACTTGCGTCTGGTATTTTTGAAACACCGTGTTGGAGAGGGCGCGCCCCTGGGCATGAGAGCTCAAGGGCTGCATCAAACAAAACACCGTCAACAAGAGTGCGGATATGCGTTTTTTAATGCGGTTGGCCTTGTTTCTCATTGGGATGGAATGTCGTTTTTTTTATCTATGTCCATGATAGCCACAGATAAAAAGAGTAGCAGTAGAATAAACCGCTTTCAAAGCTTCTCAACCTGCAATAAACCAAGTAGGGCAGCATGGGTTTGCCTACGAAGGTTTTCCGTTTCAGCCTAAGAATATCAGCAACGATCAAGAGTTCGGGGCAAAAAGAAGGGCTGCTCAAATAATAGATAGCTGCGCTCTATGGAAGCATGGATAGCTTTCAAAAGGCGCTACAAACCCGTTTTCATTTAAGGCGTCAGACAGTTTGCCGGAAGACGAGAGCGGCGGGATGCGAGATGAGGAAAACAAATATGAAAATTTGTTTTACGGTTTGAGGGGTTAACCTTTAAGTTGACCGGATTTCTTCTCGGTATCGGCTCTGAAGTTGGCGGCTTTGTCTTTTTTGCAGCCGGAGGGCAGTTCGACACAATCCTGACAGGTGTTGAGCTCGATGCAATTGGGGTCACCTGCGAGGCGGCGGCGTTTGGCTTCCTGGGACATGGCGTAGGATCCGATGCCGCCAATGATAACGGTGCGCATGCCGATGGCGAAAAACTGACGCCGTGCGGGAGTGGTGGCTTTGGGGGATGAAGGTTGGCTCATGGGAATCTCCTTTTAATAATGCTCAGGCACTGAGCTCGTTAACGTTAGTGCGGTTGCTGTTGTCATCAACTTCAGCCGTATCTTGTAATTTTATTTTGGGGGTGAAGGGGCGCACCACCATGCGGAAAGGATCGAGCACCAGAACACGTCCGGATTCTTCGATCGCGACATCAAAACCTGCGCCGACACTGCAATCGCCGCAGGCGCGTTTGGCGAGCTCTTTGTCATCAATCAAGGTGTTCGGACCGGCAACGGCGCCTTTGAATTCGCCATCGGCACTGTAGATGTTCACCCGGGCGAGCCCTTTTTCACTGGTGATGAAATCGCCGTTGGGCATCATGGTGAAATAACAAGGGTTGCAGCAACCGCAGAAGCGATCAATTTTCATGCCGGGGCCACCCCATGATGATTTAAACTCTCCATTCAGGGAGTAAGTTTCGACACGCAGGCGACCGGGGTTGACCACTCGTAGTTGGTCGTCGCTGGCGACGGTCAAATCGAAGTAGGGGCTGGGAACAGCAAAACCAGGATTGTTTTTATTTTCGTCTTTTTCACCGAACTGGTTTTTCACTTCGCCGGTCTTGCGGTCACAGATCAGCACCTTTCGGTTGCCTCCGTCGGCCAGATAGATGGCGTCGTCACTAACGGCAATGGATGTCAGATAAGTGCGGCGGGGTAATTTGGGTGACTGCCATTTTTCCTTGCCTTCAAAATCATAAACGGTGAACTCCTTGGCAGTGCCTACGATGAGCTCGTTCTCTTTGGTGACCAGCATGCAGTGGGGAGATCCTTTGATCGGGAACTCAGCTTCTACTTCGCCTTTGGCAGCGAAGATTTTCACAGATTTGTCTCCGGCCACAGCGTATCGTCCCCCGGGCATGGCTTCGATGCGTTTGACTCGATCGAAGCCGGTGGAGATGTGCTCCTCGGGATCGTAGAGCAGCAGCTCGGGATCGGTATTTTCAAATTTACTGATGTCGTAAACAAAACGACTGTCGAGTGCGGTGGGCACCGGTTTCCGGATTTGACTGGGGCTTTGGAACTTGCGCGCTACCCATCCGGCTGCACCTCCCATTCCGAGCAATACAGCCCCCATCAATCCACGTCTTCCTATGTCGGATTTTTCTCCCATAATATCAGCCAGCAATAGCAGTTAAAGGTAATGTTCACTCAAAAGCCGACTTTGTCACACAAAAAAAGATACGCAATTACGGCATGCAAAAGCGGTATTCTTGTGTATATTATTTACGCCTGCTGTTCTGGTAAGAAATCTATAAGAGATCTTATCGGACTCTGTCAATGTGCAGGGAAGGCAGCGGGCTGTAGATTATAAATTTTATTGATACGCTTCCCCTGTAAACCCCATGGATCGTTTCGGACAACAACAATTGGTTTTAGCCATCGTAGGCATGATGTCACTGCTGGCTGGAGGCTTTCTTTTTCTGCTGTTTAAAAGCCCGGCGGCGGTGCCGGTTCCCAAAAGGGTGACGGATTTTGCCGCTGAACGTGCAGCGGGCACTTTGCCGGAAGGTATGGGAGCTGCCAAAGAGGCCAAGGTGGTCGAGAAGGTGGATCTCACGGGGGTATTCACCAAGTTTGATGGCAAGGCGGGCAAAACCGATACCAACTGGCCCAATTTCCGCGGAGCGGATTACAGCAATATCGTTGATAGCAAAGTGCCGCTGGCGACCAGTTGGCCAGAGGGCGGTCCGCCTAAACTTTGGGAGATTGATCTGGGCGAGGGTTATGCCGGAGCGGCGGTGTGGGAGGGGCTTTTTTACATCAGTGATTACGATGATGAAAAAAAAGGGGACGTCTTGCGTTGTTTTTCTTTTGAGGATGGCAAGGAGGTCTGGAGTCATTTTTATAAAAACCCGATTAAAGCCAATCACGGTTATTCACGAACAGTGCCGGCGCTCACTGCGGATTACATTGTTTCGATGGGGCCGGCTTGTCATGTGGTGTGTCTGAGTCGCGAAACCGGAGAGTTCCGTTGGGGGCTTGATTTGAAGGCTGATTACAAAACCACGGTGCCGCTGTGGTACACCGGGCAGTGTCCTTTGATCGACGGCACGACGGCGATCATTTCACCAGGCGGCAAGGCGTTGATGATGGGGGTGGATCTTGAAACGGGGGATGTGTTGTGGGAGACGCCCAATCCGAACGGCTGGAAGATGTCACATTCATCGATCATGCCGATGACGATGATGGGCAAAAAAATGTATGTTTACATGGCGATCGGCGGGGTGATCGGGGTCTCGGCTGAAGACGGGGATCGTGGCACTTTGTTGTGGGAAACCAATAAATGGACCCATTCGGTCACTTCGCCTTCTCCGGTGAAGGTTGATGATAATCGGATTTTCCTCACGGTGGGTTACGGTGGTGGTAGCATGATGCTGGGTTTGAAAAAAGAGGGGGACAAGTTTGTAGCCGAGCCGATTTATGAATTGGAGAAAACCGTGTTCGCTTGTGAGCAGCAGACGCCGATTTTTTCCCAGGAGCATTTGTATGCGATCCTGCCCAAGGATGCGGCGGCGAGTCGTGGTCAATTTGTCTGCATGAATCCGGACGGCAAGGTGGTGTGGAGCAGTGGCAAAACCAATCGTTTTGGTCTGGGGCCGTTTTTGCTGGCCAACGACCTATTTTATATACTGGATGACCATGGTGAGTTAACAATGATCAAAAAATCGGTGACGGGATATGAACAACTGGCGCATGCAGAGGTCATAGAACATGGCCATGACGCCTGGGGGCCGATGGTCATGATTGATGGTAAACTAATTTTGAGGGACTCGAAGAGGATGATATGCCTCGATGTTTCTAAGCAATAATACGAACATTCAAGAGCGATGGCTGAGTTAGTAAAAGAACCTGAGAAAATCACCCGCTTCACCTTTCTGCGGAACGGGATGCGGGCATTCGTAGGATTGACCCTGGGGGTGATCGGCGGCTGGACGGCTTTTGGCGCACGCAAAAAAAATACGGTGTGGCAGATCGATCCGATGAAGTGCGTGCAGTGCGAGCACTGTTCGACTTCCTGTGTGGTATCGCCGTCGGCGGTGAAGTGTGTGCAGTCCTATTCGATCTGTGGGTATTGCCAGTTGTGTTTTGGTTATTTCCAACCGGAAGCTCCCGAGCTGACTTCGGCGGCGGAGAACCAGCTCTGTCCCACAGATGCGATTGAGCGTGTTTTTGTTGAGGACCCTTATTGGGAATACAATATCCTTGAAGATCGTTGCATCGGTTGTGCCAAGTGCATCCAGCCATGTGAAATGTTCGGCAACGCTTCTTTTTATCTGCAAGTGCGGCATGATGTGTGTGTGAACTGTAACAACTGTTCGATCGCGATGCAGTGTCCGTCCGATGCCTGGGTGCGCTTGCCGGCTGACCAGCCCTACATACTGAAACACAAACAGGACTACCCTTTGGAACCACAGATCGAATTGTCGCTTACGGCCAATTTACCTAAAAGAAAATGAGGCCCCTGAGTTTAATTTCCAAGCACCTCGCGGTGCTTTCCATCTTATTTGTGGTATTGGCGGGTGCGCTGGCCGAGCCAGCTGGGGATGTGATGAATTTCCCGCAACCGGAGTTCACCAGTGGTTATGATTTTCCGCTGACCACGGTTCCGGAGCCGACCAGTGATCTGCGCGAGTGGATCGATGTGGGGGTGCTGTTCATTGTTTTGAGTTTGGCATCCTGGTTGGCGGTGAAACGTCGTTCACGTCGTGGTTTGTTCTGGGTGATGGTTTTTTCCCTGGGTTACTTTGGGTTTTACAAACAAGGCTGTGTGTGTCCGATCGGGTCGATTCAGAATGTGGCGTTGAGTTTGTTTGATACCAACTACGCGGTGCCGATGACGGTGACGATCTTTTTTGTTATGCCGCTGGTATTTGCGCTGCTTTTTGGGCGGGTGTTTTGTTCGTCGGTGTGCGCACTCGGGGCGATTCAGGATCTAGTGGTGATCAAACCGATCCAGTTGCCTAAAAAGCTGACCATGGCGCTGAGCATGATTCCTTATGTGTATCTGGGGATGGCGATTTTGTTTGCGGCGACCAAAACGGGTTTCATTATTTGCCGTTACGATCCTTTTATTGGTTTTTTCCGGCTTAATGGCAATGCGCCGTATCTGTATCTCGGTGCGGGCTTTCTGATCGCGGGCATGTTCATCGCCCGTCCCTATTGCCGCTTTTTTTGTCCCTACGGCGTGCTGCTTGGTTTCATGTCACGTTTTGCGTGGAAACATCTGACCATCACGCCGTCGAAGTGCATCGACTGTCGTTTGTGCGAGGTGTCCTGCCCTTTTGATTATATCGAAAAACCCAATACCGGTTTGGCACGCGAAAATCGCCAGACGGGGGTGAAACGACTGGGGCTGCTATTTGCGATGATGCCGGTGATGATCATTCTCGGCGGTTGGATTGGGCACCGGATGTCGATTCCTTTGTCGAGTTATAACAATACGGTGTTTTTGGCGGAGCAGGTATTGGCTGAGAAGATCAATCCGGATCTGGAAGAGACTTTGGAGACTAAAACCTATCGTTCGATGGGAACTTCGGAGAGCGAGTTGATGGTCAACGCGATCAAGATTCGTAAATTCATGAACATGGGAGGCTGGATTCTCGGTGGTTTCCTAGGTTTGGTTTTCAGTATCAAATTGATCGGCCTGTCGGTATCGCGTGAGCAGAAGGACTACGAAGTGATCAAACCGAGTTGTTTCAGTTGTGGCCGATGTTGTTCTTATTGTCCGAGTGATGACATGCACCGGTTGAATTTTATTCCCGGTAGCCAACCTTATTTAGAGGCGATGTCGTTGCGGGATCCGGTGTATAAACCGCCCGAAGAAGCTGAAGGTGCATCGGAAGGTGAAGAAACATCGGCCAAAGGCGGGGAGAAAAAACCCGCTGCTGTTTAAGGGCGGGCATTTAAGTGAATTTTATTTGAAATCAAAAAGCGATGAGAGTTGTTGAATATGAAAAAAGTACCCAGTCCCTGCCGTATCAGCTCATTAAAGGAGCAGCGATGGTTTCGGGGGTGTTTGCCTTGGTGGTCTGCGCTTTGCTGATTGCCAATAACCTCAGCTTGAAAAAAACCGATCCGATTCACTCTCCCGCTTTACAGCGATTGGTTGAAGAGCTCAAAACCAATCCCAATGACGAAGCTTTGCGGGAGGAAATCCGTGAACTCGATCAGATCTCGCGACGGGCATTTTTTACCAGTCAGCATTTTAATCGCATGGCGATTTATATGTTGGTGGGTGGGCTGTTGGTGATGGTGGTTGCTTTCAAATCGCTTGAAGCTTACACCGCACTGCCGCCTTTCCCTGATTCGCAAGACCCCAAGGATGACTTGGTGGAAAAGGCGACCTGGGCCAGAAAGTCGATCACGTCGGTGGGTTTGGTATTGGTGGGATTTGCGCTGATGATAGCCCTGCCGTGGGAGAGCACGCTCGATTTGCCGGAAGCGGAGGTGGCAGCGAGCGGCGAAGATGAAGAGGGTGCGACAACGGCGGGGGCTGCGACCCCTACCTCCAAGGTGGAGACGGTGGTCAAACCTGCCGCTGACGCCAAACCGGTTGCCAGTGCGGAAGAACGACTGAAGAACTGGCCGGGATTTCTTGGGCCTCGGGCTGGCTTGGCTGATGCCAAGGCTTTGCCCACCACCTGGGATGGAGAAAAAGGGGAGGGCATTCGTTGGAAAACGGAGATTCCGCTGCCGGGGTTTAATTCGCCGATTATTTGGGAGGATAAAATTTTCCTCTCAGGCGCTGATGAAAAAAATCGCGAGGTTTATTGTGTCGATCGCGAGAGTGGAAAGATCCTGTGGACAAAAAAAGTGGAGAAGATTCCGGGTTCACCTTCTTTTGAAGATTCTCCTGAAGTGAACGATGACACAGGGTACGCCGCAGCGACGATGGCGACCGATGGGGTGCGGGTGTTTGCGATTTTCTCGAATGGGGATTTGGTGGCCTTTGATTTTGAAGGCAGTCAAGTGTGGGCTAAAAACCTGGGAGTGCCTGAGAATGCTTACGGGTATTCTTCTTCGCTGGTAGTGTATGAGAGCTTGTTGTTGATACAATATGACCGGGATGAGGACAGTTTTTTCACCGGACTTGATGTGGCGACCGGGCAAAAACGCTGGAGAACACCGCGCGACTTCGGGGCGTCGTGGTCAACGCCGCTGGTATTTAATTCCGGTGAGCGGGATGAGGTGGTTTTGGTGGCTGACCCGATGGTGGTTTCTTATGATCCTAAGAATGGAAAGGAGTTGTGGCGAGTGGAATGCCTGGAGGGTGGCGAAATCGCACCGATGGCAGTTTATATGGACGGCTTGCTCTATGTCGCGGCAGACTACGTCAAGGTGGCGGCGATCGATGTCAAAAAACACGAAGTGGTGTGGGAGACGTCGGATATGATTCCCGGTATTGCCACGCCTTTGGTAATGGGCGATTATTACATTGGAGGTCTGGGGGACGGCGGTATTATTTGTTATAATGCCAAGAGTGGTGAGGAAGTTTGGATGGCGGATACCGATGACGGTTTTTACGCGTCGCCGATTTTGGCGGACGGCAAAGTCTATTTGGCGGATCGCACCGGGGTGATGCACATTTTTGAACCGGGGGCGGAATACAAAGCCCTCAGCACCCCTGCTTTGGGTGAAGTGATCGTCAGCACGCCTGCGGCGATGGGCGATACCCTTTATGTGCGCGGGATGAAAAACCTCTACCGGATCGGACCATGAGCGAAGAAGCGACTTTGACAGAATCGAAAGAAGCAAAGGCTCTGGCGGAGGACAAAGACTGCCCGGGAACTTGTGACGACAAGAAAAACCCTGAGATCGACATCTCCGCAGTGGAGGAGATGGTGGGGCGTATTGGCAAGGAAGCCAAACATTTGATCCCCTTGTTGCAGGCGATTCAAAAGAAGTGGAACTGGTTGCCACCCAAGGCACTGGAGCGCATTGCTGAGATTACCGAGATCACGCCTGATTCCATCACCGGAGTATCGACTTTTTATTCCCAGTTCCGCCATCACCCGGTGGGCAAACACATTGTCAAAACTTGCATTGGCACAGCTTGTCACGTCAGCGGGGCTTCGGTGTTGGATGAGACCTTCCGCAGTCACTTGAAGGTGGGGAAAGGGGAACACACCAGCCCGGATGATACATTTACGGTTGAAGAGGTGGCCTGTCTGGGTTGCTGTATGCTGGCACCGGTGGTGCAGGTGGATGATACGATTTACGGGGAAGTTGAGGCTTTTAATATTCCCAACCTGCTTGAGGACTTTCTTGCTACCGAGGATGCTAGATCGGGTGGTGGTGATGAAGGTGAGGAAGATCGCAAGAATGTGACCGGCGAAGTGCGCATTTGCATTTGCTCCAGTTGCACCGCGGGCGGCGCGTTCAAGGTTTATCAAGAGTTGCTGAATGTGGTCAAGACCATGGACCTGCCGGTCAAGATTAAGAAGGTGGGTTGTCGTGGTGCGTCTTTTGAAACGCCTTTGATTGAGGTTTCGGTTTATAATCAGGGACGGCATCGTTACGGCCTGGTCAAGGTCACTGATGTGCGCGGTTTGTTATTGAAACATTTCCAACCCGCCAACTGGTTGCGGCGCACCACCTCGACGATGTTCGGTTTGTTGGAGAATTTGCTCACTGATGAGGATTGGGATCCACCAACCCGCTTTTCCAAGGATGTGCGGGCCAAAGTGGACATGCGTTTCGAGGGGCCGCAGCAACGTTGCGTCACCGAGCATTCGGGTGTGCTCGATCCTAAGAGCATTGATGATTACCTTGCGTATGACGGCTTCAAGGCGATGCAGACTTGTCTCGAAGGAGGCGATCCGGATGGCATCATTCAGGAAATGCTCGACAGTGGATTGCGTGGACGTGGTGGCGCGGGTTTCCCAACCGGGATGAAGTGGCGTTTCACTCGTATCGAGGAAAACGAAACCAAATACATTATTTGTAACGGCGACGAAGGTGATCCCGGGGCGTTCATGGATCGCATGATTCTGGAGTCTTTCCCGTTCCGTGTGATTGAAGGCATGGTCATTGCGGCTTATGTGATTGGAGCGGAGCAAGGAGTGCTTTATATTCGCGCGGAGTATCCGCTGGCGACCGAACGTATTTTGAATGCCATCGCCCAGTGCGAGGAACGAGGTTACCTCGGTGATAATATTCTCGGCACGGGGATGAAGCTCAAGCTGGAAGTGGTTGAAGGCGCAGGGGCGTTTGTTTGTGGTGAAGAAACCGCTCTGATGTCAGCGATTGAGGGTGGACGCGGCATGCCAAGATTTCGTCCACCTTTTCCTGCGCAATCTGGATTGTGGGGCAAACCGACGCTGATCAATAATGTTGAAACTTTCGCTTCTATTTCGTGGATCATTCGTAATGGCGCGGAGAAGTTTGCTGCGATTGGAACGGAAAAAAGCAAGGGCAGCAAAACTTTTGCCCTGGCGGGCAAAGTGGTTCGTGGAGGCATGATCGAAGTGCCGATGGGTATGACCCTGCGGGAGATTGTCGAGGATATTGGTGGCGGCATTCCCAATGGGCGCAAGCTCAAAGCGGTGCTGATGGGTGGTCCGTCGGGTGGTTGTGTGCCGGAGCATTTGTGCGACACACCGGTGGATTACGAAGAGATCAGCAAAGTGGGAGCGATCATGGGGTCGGGGGGGATGGTGGTGCTCGATGACACGGATTGCATGGTGGACATTGCCAATTATTTCATGCGTTTTTTGCAGGATGAATCCTGTGGCAAATGCACCCACTGTCGAATCGGCACCAAACGCATGGGAGAAATCCTAGAGCGTCTTTGTGCGGGTAAAGGCCGTAAAGGGGATCTGGAAAAACTAGAGACACTGGCCGGCATCACCAAGGAAGGCAGTCTTTGTGGGCTGGGGGTGACCGCTCCCAATCCGGTTTTATCCTGCATGAAGTATTTCCGCCAGGAGTTCGAGGATCATATTGCCGGCACCTGCACGGCGAAAAAATGTGTGCCGTTGATTCGTTATGATATCGACGACACCTGTATCGGTTGCACCCGTTGTGCGCAATTTTGCCCGACGGATGCCATTCCGATGAACCCTTACCGCCATCATGTGATCCAGGATCCGATGTGCACCCGTTGTGATATTTGCCTACAGGTCTGTCCGGTGGACGCTATTCATATTGTTGATTTGGAGAAAGTATAAAAAAGCGATGAAATTGACGATCGACAATCAGGAAATCGAGCTGGACGAAGCGACCACGATTTTTCATGCTGCCAAAGAACTTGGCATTGAGATTCCGATCATGTGTTATCGGGAGGGCTACGACTATTTCACTTCCTGCATGATGTGCACGGTGAAGGATCAGGCGACGGGGCGCACGCATCCGGCTTGTTCTGCGCTGTGTGCCGATGGCATGGAGATCGATACTCAGTGTGATGAGATTATGGCACATCACAAATCGACGCTTGAGCTGTTGCTCAGTGAACATGTAGGTGACTGTGAAGCGCCGTGTCAGCGCTTGTGTTCGATTCACTCCGAGATCCCCAAGATGATTCGCGAGATCAAGGATGATCAATTTGAGGATGCGATTGCCACGGTGCGCGAGGACATGGCGATCCCGTCGATTCTGGAACGATTTTGCACCGCGCCTTGTGAAAAAGGTTGCCGTCGGGCGCAGTATGATGACGGGGTTTCGATCCGTCACATGACGCGCTTTATTTCCGACTGGGATCTGAAACGCGAGACGCCTTATGTGCCGCCGATGCGGGAGAGTTCGGGAAAGAAGATTGCCATCATTGGCTCCGGGGCTACGGGCCTAGCGAGTTCGTATTACCTGGCTCGTGAAGGTCACGCTTGTGTGATTTTTGAAAAAGAAGAGCAAATCGGAGGGCGTCTGCGTTCGGAGGAGGATTATGATCAGAGCCTGATGCAGGACTGGATCATCGAGGGTGAAGTGAAGGTGCTCAAGATGATGGGAATTGAGTTTAAAACAGCGACTTTAGGTGATGGGCTTTCGTTGCAAAGTTTACAGCAGGATTACGATGCGGTGGTATTGACTTGTGGGCAAATCGGCAATGAAGCGCTCGAAGCCTTGGGGATCCCATTTGATGAGAAAAAGGGGATTAAGGTCAATCGCAAAACGGCGATGACTGAGATTGATGGGGTGTTTGCCGCCGGGAGTATCACCAAAGCTAAGATGCCGATTTTGAAAGCGGTGCAGTCGGCGAAGGATGTGGCAGCCTGTGCAAGTCAGCATGCCAATGGTGATCAGATTGACGGCATTGTGGAGATGTACAATCACATGATGGGCCGTTTGCAGGAAGGGGAGATTGATATTTTTGTTACCGGAGCCAATCCGATTCCACGGGTCACTCCGGATAATATTGAAGTGGATGGTTATAATAAAGCGGATGTACAACTGGAAGGGGAGCGCTGCATGCATTGTGACTGCCGTGCTTCGCATGATTGTTCACTGAGAATTTACAGTGACAAATACGGTGCCAAACAATCGATGTTCAAGGGGGAGCAGCGGGCGAAATACGAACATGTTAACCAGAATGCCGGGGCGGTTTATGAGTCGGGTAAGTGTATCAAATGTAGCCTTTGTGTGCAGATCACCAAAGAGGAGGACGAGACCTACGGCTTCACTTTTGTCGGACGCGGTTTTGATGTGAAAGCCGGGGTGTCGTTGGATAAAACTTTGTGGGAAGGGCTGGAGCACGTGGCGGACAAAGTAGTGGAAGCTTGTCCGACGGGTGCGTTGTCAACCAACGAGAAGTATCAACCCGATCAGGGGAAGATTGTCGGAGCGGATCATGCTTGAGGAGGGAAGATTGGGAACCACTGATTTACACTGATGGAGAGGGGTTGAGTAATCCTGGGCATGCTTTATAAAGGTCTATGAATAGGGCAATTGAGCCTTTTTGTTCTATCTGCGAGAATTTGCGTCATTTGTTTTTGAATAATGATTCCCGGCTGTCTCCCCCAAAATAATCTGAGTGAGGCGGTTAACTTTTACTCGATTTTGTAGGGTCCCAGAGCGGGGGCGGTGAGGTACCAGTTTTTGGGGCGAGTGGCGAGTTTTTTGGCGAAGGATTTTTTTAATTCCTGTTCCCAGAAGTCGGTGGTTTTTTTGGATTCTGGGATGCGTCCCTGGTCGTCGATGCGATCCATCCAGGCGTTCAGTTCTTTGCTGAGGCGGGCTTTGATTTCGCTGTGGTCGGGGGAGAGCGCCAGGTTGTGTATTTCATAAGGGTCTTGCTTGAGATCGTAGAGTTCTTCTTTGGGGCGATGGGGCGCCAGCAGGGCGGCGGGTGGGCCGGTCAGTTTGCCTTGGCTGTGGAGTTCTCTCATCAGGGCAATGATGGGATACTGGAATTCTTTGTAACGGTTGAGTTCCAGAAAGGGGCGATCAGGGTATTGGTTACGCAGGTAGCGGTAACGCTGATCACGCACGGTGCGGATCATTAGCACGGTTTCGTCACCGCGATCACGACCTCCGTAGGTGTAGCGTCGGGGGGCTTCGTTTTGCTCTCCGAGAAAAACGCGACCTTGCATTTTGGCCGGTTTTTTCACTCCGGCCAAAGCCAGGGTGGTGGCGGAGAGGTCGATGGATTCGATCAATTGATCACTGACGCTACCGCGCTGGTAGTTGGTGGGCACGGGCAAGTCGGGGTTGCCTTCGGGCCAGTGAATGATGAGCGGGATGCTGAGGCCGGAGTCATAGACCCACTGCTTGCCGCGTGGCATGGCGCGTCCATGATCGCCTAGGAATACGATGACGGTGTTTTTATCGAGGCCGTCGCGTTTGAGCAAATCACGGATGAAAGCGACTTTTTTATCCACCGCCATGATGGCGTTCAGATATTGGGCCCAGACCGCCCGGGAGACTGGATGGTCGGGGTAGTAGGGAGGCAACTTGACTTTGGATGGATCAGCCAGGTGATCGGGGGTGATTTCGTTGTGGGCATTTTCCCAGGCATGGCCGCGGTGGGTTTCTGAAAAATTGATCTGGGCGTAGAAGGGTTGTTGGTTTTTCAGGTCATCCCATTTGGCGGTATCGAAAGGTTTGAGTTTGGCATCGACCGGGCTTTTATAAGTGAAATTCCAATCGGTTTTGCCGGTGCCTTTGTTGAATTTTTTCAGCTCTTTGTCTTTGGTGAGTTGTCTGAGATTGGCGGTGGTGTATCCGGCGGGACGTAACCAGTCGGTGATCACTCGCACCCCGTCAGGCAGAGGGAAATTATCTTTACGGTGAGAGCGGTGGTTCTGGGCGCCGATGGACATCGCATACATTCCGGTCATGAAAGAGGACCGACTGGTCGAGCAAACCCCGGTGACCGTGAAGGCACGTGTGTAGCGCACCCCGGAGGCGGCGAGTTGATCTAGCGCGGGGGTTTTGACTTCGGGCGTGCCGTAACAGCCGAGTTCCGGGCCCATGTCTTCGGCGATGATCCAGAGGATGTTAGGTTGGGCGTTTTGAGCGGAGGCTAGCGGAGTGAGCAGGACAAAAAGCAGCAAGGAAGCTGATAGGGTGAGTTTGATATGAAGCGTGCGCATGGAGGTAGATTCGAGGATGAAAGGGGAGCGGTCAATGGCGCGATGACGGGGGGATGGGAATGATGAATTATGAACAAGGAATTATGAGTGAAGAAGTGATGAGGGAGTGAAGAGCAAAAAATGAAAAATGAGGCGGCGGTTTTTTTAGAATTTTCGGGCGGCTTCGAAGACGGCTATCACTACTTGGGACATTTTTTTGTAATCAAGGGTTTCAGGGGTGTCGGTTTTTTTGTGGTAGTGGGGATTGCGGTAGAATGAGGTGTCGGTGATCATGACTGCGGGGTATCCGTAAGTCCAGTAATTGCGATGATCGGAGAAGTCGATGCCGGGCAAGCCGCGTGGGGCGTTGATGGATTCCACAGGTAAGGGGGTGACGCCGCTCATGGCTTTTTTCATCGCCAGGGTTTGTTTGCGGTAGTCGAAGGTGGAGGCGATGGCGATGAAATTACCGACCGAGGGGTAGTAGAGTTGTAGGGCTTTGTTGGGGTAGCGCTGGCTTTTGGGTTGGTCGGTGAAGTAGCCGATCATTTCCAGGCAGATCATCAGTTTCACTTCGACCTTGGCTTTTTTCAAGGCACGGGCGTGGAAGGCTGAGCCCATTTTACTGGTGGCAAAAAAGGGTGGTTCTTCCAGTGGATAGGAAACGAGTTCGATCATGGTGCTTGGCGGGTGGGCGGCGAACAGTTTGGCCAGCTCGATCAATCCGGCTACGCCGGAGGCGTTGTCATCGGCTCCGGGTAGATTGCCATAGGAGTCGTAGTGAGCACCGATGACGATGCGGGGTCCTTTATCCGGACCAAAAAAAGCGGAGACGTTGCGGAACTTGGCGTTGGGGTCGACAGTGGTGGATGTGGAGAAGTGTTGTTCTTTCGTTCGGGCTCCAGTTTTTTTGAATTGTTCGAGAACGTAGTTTGCGGTTTGCTGAAGGTTTTTGTTTTCGTAAGGGGTGCGGGGGAAAAACTCCGTGCTCAGTTTTTGAACGTGGGCTTCAAGGTCTGCGGGTTTGACCTTAATGGTCGAGGGTGGGCTTTGCCCGTTGGAGGGTTGGGCAACCATGAAGAAACCAATGATCAAGGGCATCAGGACGAGGATGAAAAGCAGGGTGAAAAAACTGAACAGGCGTTTTTTGAGAGGAACGGGTTGGCGGCCAAAGAATAAGGAGGCTGCGCCAGTGCGGTTTTTAGTGGGGACGGGCATGGTTAGTGATTAGAATGGTAGTCGCAAGAAGAGCAAGGCATGGAATGATTTTCATCACTGAAAGGGTAACTATTAGAGTTTTGTTTTCAAGTTGATATCAGTGGTTGTAACTTTCTTGCCTTATCGTTTTTTTTCATTCCTTGCTTGAGCTTTTGCTGTGGATTGTGCATTTAGAGGACGCAGATATGACAGAGGCAGCACAAGAGGCATTCAGCCAGACTAATTTCGGGATGTTGGATTGGGGAATCGTTGGGGTTTACCTGATGATTTCTGTGGCGATTGGTTTGTATGTGAAGCGCTATGTATCAGATATGGCGACCTACATCGGCGCAGGGCGCAAAGTAGGCACTTGGCTGGGGGTGGCAACGATGACCGGCACGGAGTTGGGATTGATCACGGTGATGTATATGGCGCAGAAAGGCTTCAGTGCGGGTTTTGCTGCTTTTCACATGGCCTTGATTGCCGGGGTGGCGACTCTGTTTGTCGGATTGACGGGCTTCATCGTGGTGCCTTTACGAAAGTTGGAGGTGTTGACGATTCCGGAGTTTTATGAAAAACGCTTCAGCAGGGGGATTCGGGTATTGGGTGGGGTGATGTTGGCTTTTGCCGGGATTCTGAATATGGGTTTGTTTTTGAAAGTGGGATCGATGTTCATCGTGGGTATTACCGGCATGTCGAGCGAGGGCGAAGCGCTTAAGATTGTTATGGTGGTGCTGCTGCTATTGGTGCTGATTTACACCACGATGGGAGGAATGATCTCGGTTATTCTGACCGATTATATTCAGTTTGTGGTATTGGCTTTTGGTTTGTTGGTGGCCACGGGCATTGCGATCATGTCATTGGGCTGGGATCATATTTTTGTGACGATTGGTGAGCAAATGGGCGAGGGCGGGTTTAATCCGGCAGCGGAGGATTCGGCTTTCGGCTGGGAGTATATTTTGTGGATGACGGTGACCGCCGGGTTGGTGGGCAGTGCGGTTTGGCCAACGGCAGTGGCGCGGGCGCTGGCGATGGAAAGCACCCAGGCTCTCAAACGGCAGTATATGTGGTCGTCGGTTTCGTTCACGGTGCGGTTCATGCTGCCGATGTTCTGGGGCATTTGTGCTTATGTTTATGTGATGACCAGTCCGGATGGGGAGGATTTAAAAAGTTTGTTTTTTCCTCCAGAGGGGAGCGGGATCGAGCCGGTGGACAATCTTTACGCCTTGCCGGTTTTTATGGGGCGTTTGCTGCCTCCGGTGATGGTGGGTTTGATTGCGGCGGCGATGATTGCGGCTTTTATGTCCACTCACGACAGTTATTTTCTCTGTTGGAGTTCGGTGATCACCCAGGATATTATTGCACCTTTGCGGGGAGGGAATTTATCGACCAAAGCCCGGGTCAAACTCACCCGGATCGTGATTGTTTTGATTGGCGGTTATGTGTTGTATTGGGGCATGTTTTATAAAGGGGGAGAGGATATATGGGATTATATGGCAGTGAGCGGGGGGATATTTTTCACCGGTGCTTTTGTGGTGTTGGTGCTGGGAATTTATTGGAAGGGGGCGAGCACTTTCGGTGCGCTGTTAGGTTTGCTCTCAGGTTTTTTGATGCTGTTGGGACTGGCTCCGGTGCAACAAGCGGTGGGTTTGAGGTATGTGAACGCTGCAGGTGAGACGATCGAGCGGCTGTCGAGTGCGCAGTTGGGGTTGATAGTGATCGCGATTGCCTTTGTGACGATGATCGCAGGTTCGCTGATAATTCCAGATCGAGCGGCTGCGGCAGATGTGAATGAAAGGAGTAAAAACTAATGACTTGGATCTTATTATGGAAGACGCTTTTTGTGGTGGTGATGATCGTCTTTGCCTTGATGTCGGTATTGGTGACGGTGTTTGGTGCCAAGGATATTAAGAAATTGCTAAAGGCTTTGAGTGAAGAAAGTGAGGATTCTGGTGGGGATGAGGAGTGAGTTTGGGGGCGGACTTTTACACCCCGAAGGGGTAATCCTATGTCAGTCGGGGATATCATCCCTTGGTTCGTTGTTTTGACTTTTTTTCAGAAAGATCCAAGCCATACTGCCGTCTTTCCATATTCTGGGAGTTTCATGGATAGCAGCCCAAGACGCTTTTGGAAGGTGAAGTAGACGGTAGGGACTCAAGGCGTTAACAAATTCGACTTTGGCTTCTTCACGGTGAGGGTAAAAGTCTTCCTCAATGTTGCCGAAAGTATAAGGCTTGAAGCTTCTAGGCAAAAGGCATAGCATGATGTGTCATCGTAGCAGTAGTAGGGAATCAAGGTGGAAAAATCGGGTGGCAATTGATTGTTGTGATCCAATGAGTAAGCCAAAGATGCGAGGCTTATGTGATTGAGATTGTTGATGGAATGCAATTTCAGGGATTGGTCACGGGATTTGATAATGGGAGCTATGAGTGAGGTCAGTACAGTCAGCCCTATAAAGATTAGGACTATTTTCTTCCAATGTTTCATTAGCTGCTAATTTTTATCGTTTTTGAGGTTTACTGGTCGAGATTATTTTTTGGTATGGGCGTTGATCGGGTGCAGAACAAAAAAGTTAGCAATTGGTTATTGAAAGTTACATTATCACATCTCAACATCATGTCGCCCTTATAGGGCTAGCAATAAAAACGATTTAACCCCAGCGCTTCGCGCCGGGCTATCACATTTTGTCCTTTCAGGACAGTTTGCTTTCATCTCTTTTGCACCAACAGTGCTCAATGATATAGC
>JASFYY010000135.1:0-4910 GCA_045046875.1 Verrucomicrobiota bacterium
TAAGGCGATCGCTTGGACTCCTCTTCTGTCACTACTGCGAAAGCGATGTCACTCATTGGACCGATTTTTTCCAGCGAACAGTATATTAGAGGGAATTCCACAATTGTCCGATATGACGGAATTCCATATAATTTTGCGAGTATGGTATTTGATGGTTGACAGGGTGGCACTGAGTAATCAGGCTGGTGGGAGATGATTTTGTCATGTTTATCAAGCATTAAGCAACAACGGAAGTATGTCGAGTTCAAAAGCAATATTTCATCCCAACTTCAAAATCTAAGCGATTTAACAGGTGTTTTTTCATATTGCGAAAGGTGTTTTAAGTAGAGCTGGCATCATTTGCGATGGGAGAATGGGGATCTGAACAAAAGGACGGTAAGTTCTGTTTCAGGCACAGTTCTGAGGGGGATTAAGTGTGTTTTTCAAAAAATTAGGTGGAATTATATAATTGGTGGCATTGGCCGGTTGGAGGAAGAGCGGGTGAGGGATGGGATTTGAGATTTGAGGTTTTTTATTCTTTCGGGCCTTGTTGATTTTGTGAATCCTGTCTGTTTTCAGTTGGTGGGGGTGATATTGAAGAAACAAATATGGAAATTTGTATTACGGGGGGAGGGAGGATCGGGGCAGCCGGAGCGGCCGCCCTACAATTTTGTGGAATTTCAGCCTGAATGCCTTACAAGCTAAACCCCTTCTTTTTCCTCTCATTCCTCGTCATCTTTCCAGTGTGACATTGATTGGTGGTTTTTGCGCCGTTTGGCGCGGTGTTGGATCTGGCGTTGTTGTTTGGGGCTGAGGTAGTCTTTTTGTTTGCGATCCCAGGGGCGGGGGCCGGAGTCGCCGGCCATGATGCAGCCGAGCGGTTCGATTTGGGCAATGATGTCGGCCAGCCCAAAGTGTTCGATTTGTTGGCGCACTTGTTGGGCCGACTTGTAACCGACGGGGCTTTCGGTGAGATCGGCTTTGCCGTAAAACCAGCGGATGTCGAGACCCTCGGTGGTTTTGTCAATCGCTCGCTCGACTTTCTCCGGGTCAAGGTTGCCGTGTTGTTTGCGGAAATCTTTGAGGGTGGCGGTGCGGCTCTGGTTGCGCCCGGCTCCGTGGGGGGCGAAGGACAGGTAGTCCTGGTTGTCCCGTCCGAGGGTGATCAGGATGGGTTCGGACATGTTGAGCGGGATGAGTCCCAGCAGGGGGTGGCCGGTTTTTTCATCGCACCACGCCGGGGTGGCACCTTTGCCATGCAGGAAGGTGTCTTTGCCGCGTTTCCAGACGAAGTTGTGTTCGTTGCCAAAAGCGGTCAGGACCTTGGCTTCGCTGCGCTCAATAAAACGTTGATGAATGCTTTGATGGTTGGCCAGGGTCCAGCGTGATACGTATTGCAGGGCTTGCCAGTATTCGTCGCCGATGTCGCTGCGGGTGTCCAACCAGGCGGCGGCCTTGGGCATGTTGTCTGCGATGCGGGCGGTTTCTTTGATCGCGGCTTTGTGGCCGCGTTTGTAAACATGGGCGCCGAGCCCGCGTGAGCCGTGATGGGTGACCAGGGCGTAACACTCTTTGTTGGAAGAAGGCATGTCGCGCAAGGCCCGGGCGATTTGTTGGTGGCCGTTTTGTTCGAGGGTTTCGAGGGCTTGGGTGGACCAGGTGATTTTGCCAATATAAGCAAAGTGGTTGCCGTCGCCCTGGTCGGCCATGTGCATGGCGGCGTGTCCTTGCAGCCCTTTGAGGAATTTGTTTTCCCACACGGGTTCGTCGAGCACGGGGTGGTGAACGATGTCGGCGGCTTTGCGCCCGCCAAAACCAAAACGGGTGGAGTCGAGCAGTTGATCGAGCATTTCAGCGGTGTTTTTTTCGTCGCCACTGTTTTCACTGTCGTAGTGGAAAAAGGTGGCATACATCGAGCAACAGATGTCGGCGCTGTGGGCGGCGGGCAGGATGGCGTTGCGCACGGCAATCGCTCCGCCAACGGGAATGGTCGCTTCGGCATTGCCGGCCGGGCAGGCGTCGGGCATGACGGCGCCGGCGTCGACGATGGGGATGCGCAGCAGTTGATCCATCAGGCGGCGCACCTTGTCAATGTTGTGCTGGTCGGCCTCGTTGGTGGCGCTGATGGCTTCGGCCAGCGGCAGGGCTTTTTCCCGGCGGCTCAGTTTAGGCGGTGGTTTGGGGAAGTCGCGGCTGAGCAGTTTGAGAATGTAAGCCGGGTCTTTGATGCCGCGTGCTTCGAGCGCCCGCGCGGCGTTCAGCATATCCGGGATTTTCGGAGAGGCGGGCCAGCCTGCTTCGATGAGATCATTGCCGCTGAGTGACATTATTTTTCACCTAGGTCGTAACACACCACGCTGTCCTTGGTGCGGAGAAAGAGGCGGGTGCCGACGATGGCGGGGGAGGCGCAGCGTAGCGCACCGATCTTGGTGCGACCGAGGGCGTTGTAGTCTTCGGCGTCGGCTTTGATCATGCTCAACATGCCGCCGTTGTTTTCGTAAACCAGCAGTTTGCCATCACTGAGAACGGGGGATGAAATCGTTGAACTGGCTTCGCGTTGCCAGGTGATTTTTCCGGATTCGAGTTCGATGCAGAGGTGGCGCTTGCTGCCGAGGTGGTAGGCGTGGCCTTGGTAAATGATCGGGCTGGCTCCGTAGCGCAAGGTGCGGAAGTCCATCGCCCAAAGGGGGGTGGCCGTGGCTTGGGCTGCAGTGATGGAGAGCTTGTAGGCGGCCAGGCTATGGCCTTGCTGGCGGCTGGCGATGACCAGGTAGTCGCCGTTCACGGTGGGAGTGGCGTCACCACCTCCGGCTTGTTTCCACAGGGTTTTTCCGCTTTTGGCATCAACGCCAATGACTTCTTTGCTGGAGTTGCAAATGATGACGGTGTGCTCGCCTGACTGCCAGTAAGCGGGGCTTTGGTTGGCGCCGTTGACTTCTTTGTTGGTCCAGACCTCTTTGCCGGTATTGCTATCAAAGGCGCTGAGGTGATTTTGCTGCAGGTAAACTTGCCCGTCGACGACCAGCGGGGATGATGCCGGGCCTTTGCGGCCGGTGAGCGGGGTTTTCCAGACTAATTTGCCCTTGGTGTCGAGGGCGTAAAGGTGGGTGCTGAGAGCGGCGTAAACTTGTTGGCCGTCGGTGGCGGGGGTGCTCGACGAGGCGCGACCGGTGGGTTGGCCTTCGCTTTCAAATTTCCATAGGGTTTTTCCGCTTTTTTCATCGAGGCAGATGATGACGTCGCGGGCGGCTTTTTTGGTGTCGGGCACGGCAGCGAGGATGCGTTGGGCGACGGCTTCATCAAAGCCTTGTGCCTGAACCCATTTTTCCAAGGCCGCTTGATTGGCAAAAGTTTTGTTTTTGGCGGCTTCAAGTTTTTTGAAGTCGGCCATGGCGAAAGCGGCTTTGCCTTTTTTGAAACGACTGACTACCCAGCTGCCGAGGCGGATCTGTTGATCTTCGCTGAGGTTTTCCTTGGTCCAGTCCTGTGCCCATTGATCGAGCTTGCCGCCGCGCAAGCGCGGGTTGAGGCTCAAGCGATCGGCTTCCATTTTGACGATCAGCTGATCGGAAAACTTGGTGCCCCGGTAACCGAGGGCGCCGAGCACATTGCCGTCGATGGTGCGGGTATCGGTGGGTTCGTCGCGATGCCAGACCAGGGAGAGGAAAACCTTGCCTTGGGAAATGATCACACTGCCGTGGCCGCCGTAGTGGTCGCTGGGGATTTCGTCGCTCTGCCAGACTTTGCTGGGGGGATTCTCTTTGGTGAAAGCTGCGGGCAGTGAGCCGTCACTGGTGGCGATGCCGTTGCGGGTGGGGCCGCGCCACTGGGGCCAGTCGGCGGCGTGAAGGTTGATCGATGAGAGTGTGAGGCAGGCAAAAAGGAGGACGGTTTTCATGGCGGGATGGTTTGGCGGCTGATGGATGGATTATTTTTTCGGGAAAGGCAGTTCCCAGCCATTGGCTTCGATGCTGTGATTTTCCAGCAGGAGGTTTTTGCCCCAGTAGTAGAGAGTGAATTTTTTCGTTTCTTTGGGGAATCCGTAGATGAGTAAAACACGCAGCGGGTCGCCGAGTTTGGGTTGTGGATCTTGTTTGGTGAGTAATTTGCCCGGTGGGGTTAAAATGGCGATGTGAGGATCGCTGCCGTAGCTCATGCGGCTTTCGCCGTCGATGATCTCGATGTCGTCAAAGTCGAAGTCGGGGGTGTGGCCTGTCACGGTGACATCGACGGCTACCAGGCGTGCTCCGGGCACGGCGTCGAGCACGCTGTAGCCGGTGTAGGTCCAGGCGCTATTGACTTTGACTGAGCCGCTGCCGAGCCCGGCGGCTTGTTTGCGCTTCATCGCGTCGATGACTTGGTTGAGTGGTGGGTTTTGGCTGTTCTGGGTGTTCTGGGTGTCGACCTTGGTGCGGGTTTCTGCGCTGGGATTGTTCGTGGCTGGGGTTTCAAGTTCGGGCTGTTTTTTTTCTTTGCCGCAAGCCATGCTGAAAATGGCGACCAGGGTTAGCAGGGCTTGGGCTAGCGGGTGGAATTTCATGGTGATGGTTGTGCGTTGTAGGAAATTTGTAGGAAGTGGTAGGGTAGGAGCAAGCGGGGGGATCGGCAACTGTGTAAGCTGGGTTTTTGTAGTGGGAAGTGGCGAATTTTAATCATGTTAGGGGAGCGGGGAGTTTTTAGCGCTAGGCAGGCATAGGGTCCCCTCTTGGGGGTGTTATTAGTGCGCTTTTTTGTAAGGGAGGGGTTTAAGTTTATGTTAAAAAACTTAAATTTGAAACATCTTTGGCTTGTTAAGCGGTGGGTGCAGGACAAAAAAGTTAAGTTGCTGAGCTCTATGCATTTCGCCCTTGCAGGCATACGCGTCAACTTAAGTGGCTTTTTTTTCTTTTTTAGAGAGCAACGATTTACTAGGCTTTACGCGTTTCAATATA
>JASFYY010000136.1:0-17547 GCA_045046875.1 Verrucomicrobiota bacterium
AACATCACCGCCACCCCGACTTCGGGCTTCGATCCCCAGGAGTTGATCGACGTCATGCCGCTCGCGTTGGGCATGCACCATTACATCCTCAACTGCCGTGACCTCTACGGTCTACCGCGCAAGTTCAACATCTCCTTCGACAGTGGTGGTGCGATCAGCGTCTGCGCCGATACCAATGACATCGGATTCTACGCCGTCCGTGTCGGCGAAGGCCACGATGTAGAACCCGGCATTTACTTCCGTTTGAGACTCTGCGGCATCACCGGCCACCAGCAACTGGCTTTCGACTCTGGCCTGCTACTCAAAGAAGAAGAATGCATTCCGCTCTCTGCCGCTCTCATTCGAGTCTTCATCGAAAACGGCAACCGGACCAATCGTAAAAAAGCCCGTCTCAAATACCTGGTCGATGACTGGGGCCTAGAAAAACTGCTCGAAGAGACACAGAAAAAACTCGCTTTCCCACTGCGCAAAATCCCACTCGATATTTGCGAAAGCAGTGTGCCAAAAAAACGCCAAGCGCACATCGGCGTCCATCCTCAATCACAGCCGGGGCTCAATCACATCGGCATCGGCATCCCCGTCGGTCGTCTGCTGCCTGAGCAAATGCACGCGCTCGCACATATTGCCGATACTTATGGAAAAGGTGACCTCCGCCTCACCGTGTGGCAGAACCTGATCATTCCTCACATCGCAGACGAGCAAATCGAAGCAGCCAAAGCAGCCATCGTCGAAGCCGGACTTACCCATCGCGCCTCACCGATCGCCAGCGGTCTGGTCGCCTGCACCGGCAATACCGGCTGCCAATACGCCGGCGCCAATACCAAAAGCAACGCGATCGTGCTTTCCCAACATTTGCAGCAGAAGTTTGACCTTGATCAGCCGATTAACATTCATCTCACCGGCTGCCCCCACAGTTGTGCCCAGCACTACATCGGTGACATCGGTCTGCAAGCCACGCCATGCAAGATCGGCGATGAAACCGTCGAAGGTTATCACGTCGTGCTCGGCGGAGGCGTGGATGACAATCGAGCCATCGCAAAAGATGTGTTTTCATCCATCCCTTTCAGCGGCATGCCAGCGCTACTGGAACACATGCTCTCCGTCTATCTGGGTCGCCGCGAAGACAACGAATCCTTCTCCACCTTCACCCGCCGTCACTCGACTGAACAACTACAGGAACTTTTTACCAACAACTGTCATGCCTGAACCCACCTTACTCGAAGCACCTGTGTTACCTCAGGACGCCCCTTTCTCTCCCGAACAGCGCGAATGGCTCGACGGTTTTCTGACCAGCGTTTACGCCCAGTTCTCGGAAATGCTAAAAGCCCAACAACTGGCATCTGCACCTGCAGAGGCCACGCCGATCACTATTTTATGGGGTTCGCAAACCGGCACCTCGGAAACCCTGGCCAACAAGTTCGCCAAACTAGGCAAAAAATCCGGCCTTGCCCCAACCGTCATCGACCTGGCTGACTTCCCCCACGAGCAACTTGTCGAGGAAAGTCACCTGATCATTATCACCAGCACCTACGGTGACGGCGAACCACCCGACAACGCCGCGAATTTCCACCAATTCCTGCACAGTGATTCAGCGCCCAAACTGGAATCCCTCAACTACTCCGTGCTCGCCATCGGCGATTCCTCCTACCCCGATTTTTGCAAATGCGGCATCGAAATCGATGAGCGCTTACAAAAGCTCGGCGCCAAGAAAATGTTCAACCGCATCGACTGCGACGTGGACTTCGAGGACGAATTTGCCACCTGGACCCAAGGCATCATCGACGCTATGGGACTGGTCAGCAGCGACGACGACGACGATGAAGATTCCGGCGGCATCGACAAGAAAAATCCACTCAGCGTGGAAGTGGTCGAAAATATCAATCTCAACAAAGAAGGCAGCATCAAGGAAACCCGCCACGTCGCCCTGTCCTTCGGCGACGCACCGCTCGATTACGAAGCTGGCGACGCGCTCGGCGTTTACCCGGTCAACTGTCCCGATTCGGTCGATGAAATCCTCGCCAAACTCGAACTCGATGGCGCGGAGGCCATCGTCTCCTGTGACGGCTTGAACAAAACCCTGCGCCAGGCTCTGCTTACCGATTTTGACATTGGCGGACTGAACAAAAAACTGGTCGAAAACTGGACCAAGGTCTCCAAACGCACCCCACCCACCGATGACTACCTGGAAGGCCGCGAGCTGATCGACTTGATCAAGGACTACCCCATCCACTTTTCCGAAGCCCAGCCTTTTGCCGCGCTGATGAAAAAAGTCCATCCACGACTCTACTCCATTTCCTCCAGCCCCAAGGCTCACCCGGGAGAAGTTCACCTCACCGTCGGTGCGGTGCGCTACGAGAGCTTCGGCCGTGCACGCAAGGGCGTCTGCTCCACCTACCTCGCCGACCGCGCTGAGGACGAATTTCCACCGCGGGTTTTTGTTCACAAAAACAAAGCCTTCCGCCCACCCGCCGATCCTTCCGCTCCAATGATCATGGTCGGTCCCGGCACCGGAATCGCTCCCTTCATCGCTTTTCTACAGGAACGCCAAGCCTCCCAGGCTGCCGGGAAAAACTGGCTGCTGTTTGGCAACCCGCATTCCGCCACCGACTTCCTCTATCAAGAACAACTCGAAGGTTTTCAGAAAGACGGCCTGCTCAACCAGCTCAGCACCGCTTTTTCACGCGACCAGAAAGAAAAAGTCTATGTCCAGGATCGCATCATCGAAGAGGCTCCGGAGATTTACAAATGGCTCGAAGAAGGCGCTTGTTTCTATGTCTGTGGCGATGCCTCGCGTATGGCCAAGGACGTGGACTACGCGCTCTATCTCGCCATTCAAACCCAGGGCAACATGAGCGCTGATCAAGCTTCGGCTTACCTCAACCGTCTCAAAAAGGAGAAACGCTACTGCCGTGACGTCTATTGAAGAAATCGCCTCTGGCGAAACCACGCTGATTGATCAACTGCTCGCCCAACAGCAGTCGCTCACCGCTGTCAGCACCTTCAGCCAACAACACGCCGATCTCAATGAACCGGCTCAGTCACGCTTTTACAAAAAACTTATTCCACTCGAGCAACCCCGCCCCGGCGAGCAATACTCTTTCCAAGTTGATCTCGCCGCCTGCACCGGATGCAAATCCTGCGTCACCGCCTGCAACAGTCTCAATGGCCTCGACCCCGACGAAGCCTGGCGCGATACCAGCCTGCTGATCGGTGGTGACGACAAAGATTCCCTGCGTCAAGTCGTCACCTCCGCCTGCCACCACTGCGCCGAACCCACCTGCGCCAGCGGATGCCCGGTGCTGGCCTACGAAAAAGATCCTGTCACCGGCATCGTGCGCCACCTCGACGACCAGTGCATCGGTTGCCAATACTGCATCCTCACCTGCGCCTACGACGTACCCAAATTCAATCCGCGACTCGGCATCGTGCGCAAATGTGACCTCTGCCAATCCCGCCTCGCCGAAGGCGAAGCGCCCGCCTGCGTGCAAGCCTGCCCCAACCAAGCGATCCAAATCAAAATCATCAAAACGGATGAGCTGCCCTTCAAAGGCCACATCCTTCCCAGTCTGGCTGCCTCCACTCACTCACGCCCCTCGACCAGCTACCTCGGCAATCAACAACTGCCCGCTGATGCCCAAGCCGCAGAACTCCACCAACTGCAAGCCGAACACGGCCACGCCCCCCTGGTATGGATGCTCACCCTCACCCAAGCCAGCGTCGGCCTCTTCCTCTGCCAAATTCTCTTTTCTCAATTCATCCCCGAAACCGGAGCCATCGTTGCCCCTTGGATGACTGCCATCGCCCTGCTCATGGGGCTCAGCGGAATCGCCGCCAGCATCCTCCACCTCGGCCAACCGCTCAAAGCCTGGCGCGTCTTCCTCGGCCTGCGTCACTCCTGGCTCAGCCGCGAAATCATCGCCTTCGGCCTGTGGATGCCGCTCGCCGCCCTGCACACCCTGCTCACCTTTTTCAAACTCGCACCCGACACCCTGACCACCCTGACCACCCTGACCACCCTCACCGGACTGACCATCGTATTAAGCGGTGCTCTCGCCATCTCATGCTCGATCATGGTTTACGCGATCACCCCGCGCCCCTTCTGGAACCTGCCACGCACCACCGTCCGCTTCACCGCCACCACCCTCATCCTCGGACTCGCCACCAGTCTCCCCATCCTCACTCTCAACAACCTCACCCCAATCTGGCTGCCCCCTGCCCTCGCCATCACCCTCATCGTGAAACTCAGCTTCGAGCTCAGCACCCTGCTGCCCGCCTTCACCCACCGCCCCTGGTCCCCCGCCCAACACAGCGCCCTCCTACAACTCCACCCCCTGCGCTCCCAACTCATCTCCCGCCTATCCCTAACCGCCCTCGCCCTCATCCTGCTAAGCACCACCATCTCACCCCTCACCGCCCTACTCACCACCACCCTCATCTTTACCGGAGAAATCCTCTCCCGCACCCTCTTCTTCCGCGCCGTCACCACCAAAACCGGATAAAAAATCCAGTATTCATATTCCTCCTCTTATATTTTTAGTGCCTCTTCGTGGTTCCCTCTTCATTCTTCACCCATGCCCCTAATCACCAACCTCATCCCCTCTCTACGTGACCACCACGGCCCGCTCACCGAACAACTCGTGCGCAGCCCCGGTGGTTTCGGACTCGGCCAGCTGCCCAAAAACCATCTCCCTCACGCCACCACCACCATGACCTGCGGATTCTGTGCCACCGGTTGTGGGCTCAACATCCACCTCGACAGCCAATCCCGCGCCACCGGCCTCACCCCCGCCACTCCCTACCCGGTCAATCTAGGCATGGCCTGTCCCAAAGGCTGGCAAGCGCTCAGCCCCCTCACCGCCCCCAACCGCGCCACCACCCCTCTCTTCCGCGACAAACGGCATACCCCACCACAAAACATCGACTGGAACACCGCCCTACAAATTTTCTGCGATCGCTTCAAAAAAATCCAACAACAACACGGTGCTGAATCCATCGCCTTCCTCGGCACCGGACAAATCTGCAGCGAGGAACTCGCTTACCTCGGCTCACTCGCCAAATTCGGCATGGGCATGATCCACGGTGACGGCAATACCCGTCAGTGCATGGCCACCGCCGTCGCCGCCTACAAACAATCCTTCGGCTTCGACGCCCCGCCCTACACCTATCAGGATTTCGAAGAATCCGATGTTATCATCCTCAGCGGGTCCAATCTCTGCATCGCCCACCCCATCCTGTGGCAACGCATCCTGCGCAATCCCCACTCTCCGCAGATCATCGTCATCGACCCACGCAAAACCGAAACCGCCAACGCCGCCAGCCAACACCTCGCCATTGAAGCCAAATCAGATCTCGTGCTCTACTACGGCCTGGCCAATATCCTCATCCAGAACCAGTGGACGGACTGCGATTTCATAAAAAACCACTGCTCCGATTTTGACCAATTCGCCAAGCACGTGCAATCCTTTACACCAGAAATCACCAGCCAACGCACCGGCATCTCCGTCGAAGAGCTACAAGCCCTCGCCAAAACCATCCACCAGGGCAAACGCGTTTCCTTCTGGTGGACGATGGGCATCAATCAAGGATACGAAGCCACCCGCACCGCTCAAGCCATCATCAACCTCGCCCTTATCACTGGCAACATCGGCCGCCCCGGCACCGGTGCCAATTCCATCACCGGTCAGTGCAATGCCATGGGCTCCCGCCTGTTTAGCAATACCACCAGCCTGCTCGGTGGCCACGATTTCACCAATCCCGAACACCGACAAAAAATCGCAAACCAACTCGACATCCCCGTCGAGCGCATCCCCGACCAAAACAGCGATTCCTACGACCAAATTCTCGAGGGAATCAAAAACGGAAAAATCCGTGGCTTATGGATAGTCGCCACCAACCCTGCCCACTCGTGGATCAAGCAAAACCGTTTCAAGTCGCTGCTAGATAAACTCGACTTCCTCGTGGTACAGGACATGTATCACGACACACAAACCGCCCAGTACGCCGACCTCGTCCTGCCCGCCGCCGCCTGGGGCGAAAAAGACGGCACCTTCATCAACTCCGAGCGCCGCATCAGCGTGATCAAAAAAGTCGCCCAAGCCCCCGGCCAGGCCCTCGCCGACTTCCACATCTTCCGCCTCATCGCCGACGCCTGGGGTTGTGGCGACCTCTTCAAAAACTGGACCAGTCCCGAGAAAGTTTTTCAAATCCTGACCCAACTCACCCAAAACCAGGCCTGTGACATCACCGGCATCCAAGACTACTCCATGCTCGACCAAGCCGGCGGCATCCAGTGGCCCTACCCCAAAAAATCCCCTTCCAAGGAAAAACACCGTCGCCTGTTCGAAGACGGGCGTTTTCACCATTCCGACGGACGCGCCAAGCTGATCTTCGCCGACCCCCAAACCGACCCCGACCCTTGCGACGACAGCTTCCCCTTCAAACTCAACACTGGCCGCGGCAGCTCCGCCCAATGGCACACCCAGACCCGCACCCGTCACTGCCCGACATTAAAAAAACTCCACCCCAGCGAGCTGCTACTGGAACTCCACCCCCAAGACGCCCACCACCTCGGCATCCGCCCCAATGCCTCGATCCGCATCAGCTCCCGTCAAGGCAGCCTCACCGCCACCGCCCTCATCACCTCAAACGTAAGCCCCGGCCACGTCTTCCTGCCCATGCACCATGAAGACGTCAACCTACTCACCCACCCCTCCTTCGACCCCCACTCCCGCCAACCCAACTACAAATCCTGCGCAGTGAGAGTAGAAAAACCCTAACCCCCTACCCCCTACCCCATAAAATATTAAATTCTAGATGAAAAAAACCGAAAACCCGTCCGCCCGGACAAGTTTTCGGTTTCGCCGTCACCTCTCCTCCCTATGCTTACCGTTCACTTTTTCAATAAAGCTTTTATCATCACCGCCAACATTTTATTGCGAAGTCGATTAGCCTTTTGTCCCAGATAACCCTTTGGCAATAGTTGTGCAGGTAACAGAGGGTCTTGTTTTGTCGCATTTTCCCAAAGAGACCTTTCCCTCGCGAGAACTCCATCCGGGTTAACAACCTTTTTCCCGCCGACATGTTTTTCCACATAGTGAATGTAAGCTTCATACTTGTTATTAAGCTTGGAAAAATCCCATGAACTTGCTGCCACATCTGAGTCTTTTTCACCAAAAAGAAGCCGCCCTTCCATCAGCGTAAACTTGCCTAGCCCCGCCCTTTTTTTACTAAGCATTTTATTGATGGAGCCCATCTGATCAGGCGAAACCCACACACTTTGCTGAAAACAGCCAAAATGGTGCGCATGAAGTACGCTACGAAGTTCTCTGCGCAATGCTCGTTGAGATTCGGGAATATCAAAAAGCACCATTCGCCAGATTCCATCCCATTCTCTTTGCCACTCTTTTTCAGGATCACGCCTACCCGCAATCAACTGCCGTCCCTTTTCTGTAAGCAAAACCACTCGATCCAAAGAATCTCCCGATTGAGTTTCCAGCAACTCTTCACTCTCAAGCCTACTGACAATGCGCAACAACCTCTTTGAATACGCCCAACTCTCAAAACTCATAGAAAGATTGCGAAATGTCGGAAAAGCCAATTGTTCCGCAGTCCAAAGCAATTGATAAAGTAACAGCTCAGTTTGTGCCTTCATCAACACAGCATAAACAATCCCAAATAAAAATGGAACCGAAAACTTTTCCGGGCGGACAAGTTTTCGGTTCCATTCTCTTCTTCACGTTCCCTTCAGCACCGTGCGCAAAGTTTCCTTACAGCTCGCAATAAAATTCTCCTCCGCCAGTGAAAAGGTTTTTCCGCGGCAAGAAAAAACCGTCCACCAGCGTTTCAACAGCTTCACTCCCAGGTTTTTTTTCACCAGCACCCCCTCCGCCAATTCTTTCCTCACGATCCAGGGAGCCACAATGCCCGCCCCCAATCCTAAGCGCGCCATCTCTTTGATCCCCTCCATATTGCCCAAAGCCAGCGGCGGTCTGAGCCTCACTCCCTCCTGGGCAAAATATTCTTTCACCAACTTATAAGTAGTGCTCTTATCCCCGTAAACGATAAAACTCTCTGACTCCAGATGCTGGTTTTCCAACCCTCCCAAAGAAGCCCAAGGGTGATCCGGAGACACCACTATCACCAAGCTATCCGAAGCCAGCTTCACCTTGTTGAAGTTATTATAAACCCCGGTATCAATGCCTATCACAAAATCAATCTCCCCCGCCTTCAACACCTCGAGCAATTCCGGGGTATCCCCGGTTTCAATTTTGATATCACAATTGCCCGAATCTTCACGAAACTTCCGCAAAGTACCTGGCAACACATACTGACAGATTGTATCCGCCGCCCCCACCCGGATATTACTCACCCCCCAACGTTTCAAAGTTCCCAACTTGGCCGCCGCCTGTTCCAACTCACGCAAAGCTCGTTTCGCGTGTTGCAAATAAACCTTGCCCGAAGGAGTCAAAACAATGGCCTTGCCCATACGCTCGACCAGCTGTTCGTCGAGCAAAGTCTCCAAGGCCTTGATCGAATGACTGATCGCCGATTGAGTACGATGCAATTTAGTCGCCGCGTCAGTGAAACTTCGCGTTTCAGCCAAAGCCACAAAAGACTTGAGTTGTCGGAT
This sequence comes from Verrucomicrobiota bacterium, assembly GCA_045046875.1. Taxonomy (GTDB): domain Bacteria; phylum Verrucomicrobiota; class Verrucomicrobiia; order Verrucomicrobiales; family DEV007; genus JAADHD01. Next base: position 8,630 of record JASFYY010000136.1, read on the forward strand.
GTCAGGTAAATCCATAATAGCACGGTCATAAAACCGCAAAGAGCAAACAGGTCACCATACTTAAGCCATTTTCGATAAATTCAACAGCGAATGAATTTCATTCATCATTCACATCAATCATTTGAATCGAAATTTCACAAAAGACTCCGGAATTTGGCACGCTCGTTGCGTATGCAGTGATACATGGCGTCTTCATCATCAAAACTCAACATTCTGTCATTCCGCGATCCCTCGATCCGCACCCTGCATTTCACCTGGGTTGCCCTGTTCCTCAACTTCATGGTTTGGTTCAACAACGCCCCGCTGGTGACCTCCATTAGCAAAGCCTTCGACCTCAGTCCCTCCCAGTGGAAATCCCTGCTCATCCTCAATGTGGCTTTGACGATTCCTGCCCGGATCGTCATCGGCATCCTGGTTGATCGTTTTGGCCCCCGCCTGACCTTCAGCCTATTATTGATCACCTCCGGCCTCATCTGTTGTTTTTACGCCATGGCCACCACCTTCGAGCAACTGGCCATCGCCCAGTTCCTGATGGGTTTTGCCGGTGCGGGTTTTGTCATCGGCATCCGCATGGTCGGCGAGTGGTTCCCGGCTCGACAAGTAGGACTCGCCGAGGGCATCTACGGAGGATGGGGAAACTTCGGCACCGCCGGTGCCGCCATGATCCTGCCCACCTTGGCCCTGTTGTTCGGAGGTGAAAACGGCTGGAGATATGCCATCCTCACCGCCGGAGTGGTTTCTATTATTTACGGTTTTATTTATTATTGGGCCGTCCGCAACACCCCCAAAGGGTCCACTTATTTCAAGCCCAAAAGAACAGGAGGTCTCGAAGTGAGCACCCGACGCGATTTTTATTTCCTCCTTGTCATGATCCTTCCTCTCTATGGCGCGCTGGTTTTACTGGCGTGGAAACTCTCGCCCTCTGGAGTCGCCATGATCAGCCACAATGTATATTACATCATCTGCCTGGCTATTGCCGGACTCTGCTTGTTTCAGATTTATCAGACCTACCAAGTCAACAAAGACATGCTCAAAAACGGAGTGCCCGAAATGCACCGCTACCCCTTCCGCCAAGTCGCCATCCTCAATGTGGGATATTTTATCACCTTTGGTTCCGAACTAGCCGTGGTATCCATGCTGCCCCTGTTTTTCATCGAAGTGTTCAAGCTCTCTCCCGTAACTGCCGGCATCCTTGCTTCGGGTTTCGCTTTCATGAATTTACTGGCGCGCCCCATGGGCGGACTGCTCAGTGATCATTTTGGCAGACGCGGCACCATGCTGATCATGATGGCCGGGCTAGCTATCGGCTACTTTGGAATGAGCCGGATCGACGGCACCTGGGCACTGCCTCTGGCCGTTCTGATGACCATGGTTTGCTCCTTCTTTGTGCAGTCCTGCGAAGGAGCTATTTTTGCCATTGTTCCCATCATCCAACGACGCATGACCGGACAAATTGCGGGAATGACCGGCGCTTACGGCAATGTCGGCGCAGTGGTTTATCTCACCATCTTCTCCTTCGTCAGCGCCTCGACCTTCTTTTTAGTCATAGCCGCCTCCAGCGTGGCAGGTTTTGCCGCCTCCTGTTTCCTGACGGAGCCAAAAGGCCACATGACAGAAGTTCTGCCCGATGGAACGGTAGAACTGATCGAAGTCTCCTGATAAACCTTTTTTTGTGGAACGGATTGGCAATCCGTTTGTCCTCTGCTCATTCGAATCAACGGATTGCCAATCCGTTCCACATTTTCACCTCCCACCTTACGAAGTTTGCAACACGACCTCACATTAAGCGTCAGCGAAGGCCAGTCCACCACGGCGGGTGCCAAGGAATCGAATGACGACATCATCGGCATCCGCATTCCCAATGACGAGATGCTCGCCACCAAGGGCATCACCGCCGTCATTGCCGACGGCGTCAGTGCCGCCAGTGCCGGACGCGATGCCGCCGAGACCTGTGTGCAAGGATTCCTCACCGACTACTACAGCACTCCCGATTCATGGAGCGTCAAAACTTCTGCCCACAAAGTCATCACCTCGCTCAACCGTTGGCTCTATGGCCAGACCCAATCAGCAGGTTACCTCGACGAAAAAGGCTACGTCACCACCCTCAGTATTCTGGTTTTAAAATCCAGAACCGCCTATCTGTTCCACGTCGGCGATACCCGCATCAGCCTCTACCGCGACGGCAAACTCGAACAACTCACCCGCGACCACGCCACTCGCATATCCAAAAGTTCGACCTACCTCAGTCGAGCCGTCGGGCTAGGGGTCAACCTCGATGTGGACTTTCACAGTATCCCCCTGGAAGAAGGCGACCTCTTTGTCCTGACCTCCGACGGAGTGCATGAGTATGTCCCCCGCAATGAAATCGAAAGCATTCTCGCCAGTGACCTGACCGCGAAAGAGCCCAGCGAAAACACTCTGGATATATTTGCCCAAACTTTGGTGGAAAGCGCCCACCACCACCACAGCCCCGACAACCTAACCTGCCAATTGGTAAAAATCGACAAACTGCCTGGAGCCGAGCGCGATGACATCTACCGCCAACTGACCTCCTTGCCCTTCCCTCCCGACCTCAAGCCCGCTCAAAAAATCGACGGCTTCCGGGTTGAGCGTTTGCTCTACGCCAGCAAAACCAGTCAGCTCTACGTGGTGATTGATGAAGATGGAGGAGGGCAGCGCATGGTGATGAAAACACCATCAGTCAATTTCGAAGATGACGCGGCTTACATCGAGCGTTTTGCGATGGAAGAATGGATCGGCAGCCGGGTGAAAAATGCCCACCTCAACAAAGCCGTGCGCTCCAGTCGAACACGCAAATTCCTCTACCACCTGCAAGAATATATCGAAGGCCCAACCCTGCAACAGTGGCTCGAAACCAACAAAAGCAGCCCCGACATCCCCGCCGTCATCAACATCACCGCCGGCATCATCGAAGGTGTGCGCGCCCTGCACCGACGCGAAACCCTGCATCAGGATCTCAAACTCGGCAATATCATTCTCACCGCTGAACATGGCCCCGTCATCATCGACTACGGCTCCTGTCGCATCGCCGGCATGCAGGAGATCAAACAGCCTTTCCATCGTTTGTCCTCACTGGGCACCGTGGATTTCAGTGCTCCGGAATACCGTCTGGATTTACCCGCCAGTCCCAAATCGGACCAGTTCTCCATCGCCATGATCACCTACCATCTGCTCAGCGGCGGCAAACACCCCTACGGTTCCAAATGGGAAAACGCCACCACTGCCAGCGACTTCCTACAGCTGCCTTACCAGCCCGCCGGTCACCACCAACCCCTCGTCCCCAATTGGATCGACCAAACCCTAAAAAAAGCTCTCAACATCAACGCCGACTTGCGCTACGACAGCCTGTCCGAATTCATCCACGACTTGCGCCACCCCAACCCCGACTACCTCAAAAAACAAGCCATCCCCCTGATCGAAAAAGATCCGGTGCTTTTTTGGAAATCCGTATCCGGCATTCTATTCGCCATCATCATCTTCCTACTTTTCTGGTTTTCCTCTTAAAGAGAAATTTCCACCCCAGCTCAACAATTTTGCTTTCTTTTTGATATCCATAGGTTCTTTTGATTTCATGTCATCTGCAGAACCTCTCCGCCTGTTACTCATCGTCGCCCATCCTGACGACGCCGAAGCCCGTTGCGGCGGACTGATGAGCATCTACCGTCAGGCCGGGCATGCCGTGAAATGGATATCCGTCACCAACGGCGATGCGGGCCACCATCTGACCAGTGGCCCACCCCTGGCAAAAATCCGCGAGCAAGAATCCGCACAAGCCGCTGCCGTGATCACTGCCGATTACGAAGTATGGGACGCCCATGACGGTCAACTTGAAGCCACGCTCGAAATGCGCTGGCAGGTCATCCGGGCCATCCGAACATTCAAACCCGACCTGGTGCTCACCCACCGAACCTGTGATTACCACCCTGATCATCGTGCCGTGGCCCAACTGGTTCAGGACGCTTCCTTTTCGGTCACGGTGCCCGCCATCGTGCCGGATACACCCGCTTTACCGCGCGACCCTGTGATCGCCTACATGGCCGACCTCTTCACCCGTCCGACGCCCCTGCGCCCGGATGTGGTCATCGATGTGGATGAACACCACGATACTATCATCGAGATGTTTTCCTGTCATGTTTCCCAGGCTTTTGAATGGCTACCCTACAATTGGGGCATCGCCGACACCGTGCCCGACGACGCTCCCGATCGCAAAAAGTGGATGGAAAAACATTACATGCCGCGCCTCTATGGTGCAGTCGCAGAAAGCTACCGTCAGCAATTGATCGACCACTACGGAGAAAAACAAGGCCGCCACACCGAATACGCCGAAGTTTATGAAATCAGCGAATACGCCTGCCAGCTCGATGAGGAAAAACGCAGCCAACTTTTCTGGTTTCTGAAATAAGGGTCTGTATTTTCACCCTGCATCCACCCGATGCGGTACCAGCGGTGCCAATTTCCACACCACCCAGGCACAGGCGAACAAACACAGATCCTTGGCAATCCCCCCATGCAGATCACTCAGCGACGAAGGGTGATTGCCCACCACCAGCACGACCAGAATCATCACCGTGACCGTCGCCACCGCTACAGCCAATCGTTCCATCCAACCCGAGCAAATGATGATACCCGCCACGATCATCGCCAACCCCAGAATCACCAGCCAACCATCCGGATCCGGCCAATACATTCCCGAATGACGCACCAGTTCCGTCTGCACTTCCGACGTCCAAAGAATTTTCGGCACCAGCCCCTCCCACACCCACACCAGCCCCAATGCCCAACGGCACACCACCTTCAAATTCCACAACATAACCACTTGATTCACATCCTGTATTTTTGTTTTCATATTGATTTTCTATTTTAGTCATTGCCTACAAAATGAGGCCGCCCCATCCACACTTCTTTAGCCCCTGGAGTGTAATTCCCCCCTATCAGTCGGGCATTCACCGCCCACTGCTCTCCGCCCGGCGCCCGCTGCAATAAGGTGTTCTCCGAAATATCCACCTCAACCTCCACCTGCTGCCACGGTTCGTGCCACACCCGGAAAAACCGGCGCATCGCAAAACCACTGGTGAACGCGGTGTAACGCTCCAACAAAAAATCCCGCAACCCTCCCTCCTTCGTCGCTGCGTATTTTTGTCCATTCAGTTTCACCTGATAAATCAAACGCCCCACCCCATCATTCACCTGCCCCTGCAAGCGCCCTTGTTCATGATCGTGATCATAATCCAACTGGCCATAACAATAAGGCAAACCAAACACCGCCGGACCAACACAAACCGCCAAACGGTTAGGCAACCACTCACGGATAAAATAGATCCCCTTCTCCTCACCGTTTTTGACATAGGTGCGCACATTCAAAAACGAATGACTACCAATCGGAGCAAATAGCTTGTCACCCACCACACCGCCCACCCGTGGACGCATCCCCTGCATCGTAAACGCCACCAACGAAACAAAAGCGCGCCCCTCATACAAATCCAAAGGATAAGGCACCCAGCGTTGTAAAGCAGCGACGTCCACCTCATAATGGATAAACAAAGCCCGATCCCAATCCGCATAGAACATCGGCTCCCCCACTCGCGACAGCATCCGCTGCCGACCTAATTGCGAAGCACTCAGTTTATTCCTAGCCATAGTTTGTTTTTTCATATCCACCATCCGGCATAAAAATAAACCAAAGCGCAGCCACCATAACATCCGGTCAGAATCAGGTGAACAGCGATCCTGCCCGGCTGCCCCTTCCAATGTTCCCAGCTGTAATACGCCCATTGCATCACCACCCGGATCGCCCAGAAAAACGCAATGCCCAGAGCCAGCCAACGACCCAAGTCGTTGCTGCCCACCGCAAGTTCATCAGCGAAGCGTAGAGTGATCACTCCGAAAATCAGCAATGTGATCGAAATGAAATACTTGTGCACATGAAACACATCCCGCAGCAATGGCGACATCCTGGCCAAATCATCCCCCCATCCCAGCAATCGTTCCAAAAATAAGTTAAGCACCGCAATAGCCAATTGACCAACGGCAGCTGCCATCAATAAAAATTCGAGGTTTTCTTCTATCATTTTCATTTTTTTCCTTGTGGTTAATCTATTTTTCCTACTCAACGAAAGGCCGCATATCCATAAATACTAAGCAAAGTGACAAAAGCCAAAGTCAGCATATGATAACCCATTCGATAAAAACCATTCATCAAAAAAGGTTTCACATCAAAGACAAACAATTGCACCCCCAGCCTCGCCAACCAGAAGATCGCTATCACCGCACACAAACCCCGGGCCACTCCGGTTCCTGTCACGATCGCATCCACGTTCAGCAAAGTCAGACTTCCGAAACTCACGATGGTCAATACAATGAACGAAGCATAGACCCAGAACATCTGCCTCAACATCAAGGGTAATTTTGCCAGATTATCATCCCACTTCATCACTTTTGGAGCCATCACACTGGCAAACAAAATGAGAAAATGGATAATACCGCCTAAATAAATACTGATCTCAAATAATTTCATCTTACTGGTTCCTTTCTTGTTGGTTAACTTATCTGCTCAATTAAATTCATCACCGCTTGCATAAAAGGGTTGATCACCTGGCTCATAAAAACGGGCGAAAACAACCCGTAAGCAGGTCCCAAAACCACCAACCAAGTCCAAACCCTTGCCCATGCCCCCTGCAGCGCAAAACACCGCTCCATCATCACTCCCGCCGCTTGCACAACAAAATACAATAGAGCCAGACCGTATCCACCACCCGCCGGCACAGTGATCACCCACTCATGGGCGATGCCCGAAAATACAAATCCCCCCACTAAAGCCGCGATCACCCCCCACTTGCGACTCAGTGGCCGGAACACCATTTCCCTCGCCACATCACTGAACGCCCGGTTCCAACGCCTGCCCCAAAAATCGGTCAAACTCACCGCCCGCCACGGTTCCTCCATGATTGCCCGTGCTCCGTAACCCCGGCTCTGCCAGAATTTTGCCAGCAAGGCAAATACCCCCAGGTGCAAAAAACTGATCACCGCCAACATCCCCACCCAACCCGCTAAAACCGGATTTTCCACCCGGCCACTGAGCACAGTGACCAGTGCCACCGCCAGTATAATAAAAAACACCGCAGGTTTCCATTTCACCGGTTCCACCCTCTGATTCCCGGCAAAAAACGTCAGCGCATCCATCCCCGGCCAAGCAAATAAAAACACCATACGCTGCCACCACCGTCCCTCCCTGACCCGACTCAAAACCATCACCTTAAACGCCAAAAATTGAGCACCCGCCAAGCACCACATCATCCCCCAGGCAGGCAAGTCCTTCACCAGATAAGCCACAGTGACCAGCCAAACCAGGCTCAATACCCCCATCCAAACTATAGCCCTACTGCTATTCCCCTTTCTGCCTTTCGCATCCAACCCACAAGCACCGGCACTGCAGTGCCGCCCGCTAGCAATCTTTTGATAAACCACTCTCATCAATGGCAACACCCCTGGCAAATAAGCCAACAGATAAAAAGGCCATCCCCACCAAAGCCTGCCAGCCAAAACCCGCACCGCATCAGCTCCCCCAAATTCCCGTCCATCAGCCAAACGCAAACACATTTCTTCCTCCACTCCTCCATCAACAAAAGGCCGGCACTCAAGCCGCCCCGCAAACCAGCAACGCAAACGCTCAGCCCAGCGCACACAAATCCGGCAACTGCCATCATAAAACAGAACCCCCATCTGATCTACATAATTATCTGTATATTCTGTCATTTCAGTTAAAAGAGAAATTAATATTCAAAAAAAACTTTTCTTTATCCTCTATCCAAATTCAAAAAACTCATTTCTTTCTCCATTCGTGTTTATTAGTGTGAATTTGCCTTCGAACAGTAAGCTCCGGCTGTCTCCTTTTAGTCGACTGTGGTTCACTCCTTCTAAATGCCTAGGGTTTCATTCCCAAACTCAAGAAAAAGTCTTCAATAATTTATCTCCCATCTTAATCGCCTTCACCGCCGCCTTGGTCGGTAATCGGTTAGCCTGATCATAAAAATCCGTCGTCGTTTCAAAAAAGTCCAGCAAGTGTTTCAGCCGTTCTTTGCCATACTCATCCATCCCCCCCTCATCGGACTCCGCCACACAAGTTCTCAAGGTCAATACCGTCGGGTCGATTTCCCGTCGTTTGCGCTCCGCCACAATCACCCGGAACATTTCATAAACATCCTTCATGCTCTCAAAGTGATCCCGGCGATCCCCCTGCAGATGCACCACTTTCACAATGCCCCAGTTCTGCAGCTCCTTGAGACTATTGCTCACATTCGAACGAGCCACCCCTAGCACCTCACAAATCTCCTCCGCATCCAGCGGATGCTCCGCCAAAAATAACAACGCGTGGATCTGAGCCACGGTACGGTTGATCCCCCAACGGGTCCCCATCTCCCCCCAGTGAAGAACAAATTTTTGTGCGACTTCTGATAAACTTTCCATTTCTCTTATTTCAGTCTTAACAGAAATAAGAGAACATGCAAGTCCTTTTTACAAAAAATCGCTGCCCGAACCGTCTCTCTGCCTGAACCCGCCACGCAATGCCATTGCGTTCCACATCTGGCACGAATTGCTTGGCGCGCCATAGCCCTTGGGGTGAAGACGGGGCAATCCGTTCTCTCTTAAGGCGAAAACAAAGCCCTCCGTTTACTTTCGCACTCGCTATGAATACACAAACAAGACCAACACGCAATTCCATTGCATGCTACGCGGCCGCCCTACAATTCTAAATCCTGAATTCTAACTCCTGAACCCTTCCCCCTACGGCCTCGGGCCGCTCGGTGAACCGAACAAACGGAAGCTGCTGTATTGACGGCTGTTCACATCGTAAGTCCAAAAGGTGCGTCCTCCATTGCTCACCTGCGGTTGATAACGCG
>JASFYY010000137.1:0-36462 GCA_045046875.1 Verrucomicrobiota bacterium
AAGTTTGCCATTGATCCATATTTCCCAGGATATCGGATATCGTTCGGCTGAGGAACTTTCTTCACTGTTAATTTTTTGGATCCAAGTAGAAGATGAAAAGGTGGGGGATTTCCCATTGTTTGTTATATGGATATTTTTCCACAACAAGCGGGATTCCTCTGGGAGGGATGCAGGTTTTTTCGGATCACCAATAGCGATATAGGAGCCTTGGGTTTGTTGGGTGGCCAGATGGAATACAAAGGAATGGTGGGAGGGGTGAGCTGTTGACAATAGCTTGTCGAGCATCAGTACGTCCGGTCGATCAAGAGGCACGTCTGACCAGATGTCGGGGGCGGCCAGAAAGCTCTCAGCTACTGCCCAGATTACGATTTTGGCATTCGAATGATCAATGTTTCTTGCGAACTGATTGGGTGCAATGGCGGCACTTCCAGATGCCGAGGCGATTTTGTTGACCGGCGTTCTCAATTCCTTGACTAAGTGCGGCTGGATGCCTGCTGCTCCTGCCCCAGAACCATAGGCATTGGAAAAGGAATCGCCGAGTAAGTGGATTTCTGCATTAGGAAAATTTGCATTCAGGAGTTTACGGTCACTGTCTTTTTCGGCGTTAACATGATATAGCGGCTGCATTTCCGTTACTTGTTGACGAGAAGGAGGACGATCAAATATCGGCATGGTGTAAGGCAGTTTTTCGAGGACCGCGCTTTCAGTAAACACAGCAGAATGGTTGGTGGAAGAGAGTTTGCTGTAAGAAGGCCGCTGTTTGATGGTATCAGCAATCAAGGTGGCAGCCAAACGTGCGCCTGATGGTGACCAGTGAGTGTCGTTGCGGCGATAGACGGGATAGGCTTCGCCTTCGAAATCTTGATAGGAGTTTGAGAGAAAAGTGGGTGTCAGATCGACGCAAGTGACGCCTTCAGCTTCCAGCGCATTCATAAGATCCCGGACAGCCGAGTTGATGCGTCCGTCGATCGCAGGGTCATATTCTATATTGGTGGCAATTCCGGGATAGATGGTGGTTGAGCGCGGAATGGGGACAAAAACCAGATCGATGCCTTTTTCATCGAGGTGTTGTTTGAAAAGAAGAATGCTTTTCAGTGGGCCGAGAGCATTTTTTTTGGTTGGTTGTATTTTCCAGAAGTCAGTTTCATACATTGCCGGCACATGACTCCAGAAGAAGAAATCCTGAATCAGACCACCGGTGACTTTCCCTTGGTGGGCGATCAGAGTCTGGATGATGAGATTACGATTGGAACTAGGAGCTCTTGCGTTTGTTTTCGCGGTTTTGTTGCGGGAAGTGAATGCATCTTCTTCACTCCACGACGATACAAATAGGATTTGATTATCAGAAAAGGGTAAGTCATTGGATTGCCTCAGATTTTTTATTTTATCCGGAACCTGTGAGTATGGGATGGTGTTGAGAGTGATCACGTCCCCAGGTTTGAGATTGACTGCTGGGTAGAGCACGCGCTTTCGGAAGGCATAAAAGACCAAGTCAACATTTTCACCGGACGAGGAGCCTGATTTGGAGATGGGTTGGCAGAGGGTGTGGGTCAGGCAATCCGGGTAGGGACTTTTTTTAGGGTTCGGGATTCGTGAAATTTCAAGAACCCGGTAGCTCTGCGGGGCATTATTAGTTTCATCTGCAGCAGCAGCTTTAAGTAGTGGGAAATGAAAAAAAATCCCAATTAGAAACAGTAAGTGTAAGAGTTTTGAATCGGAGCGATATATCTTATATGTCCCGACCCATTTGCCCACGCATGCAGCGATTAGGTTTATTTTATTTTTTTCGGAGTAGGAGTTTTCCATTTCTGGGGTAGGGCTGATGTCCTTTATCCATGCATTTCCTTGCTCCGGCAACATTTAGTTCAGCGGGATTCTATTTGAAAATGAATGTCTGTTTGAATTTTCGGGTGGGCTTTGTAAGTTGAGGCCTTGTTATGACCCTCGAAGAAAAATTACTGGAGATTTTGCAGCGCACGGCGGCGGCGGAAGCGATGGACTGGCTGGCTCAGGAGTGCGCGGCGCAGCGTGCGGACTTTGTGCAGCGGTCGTTTTATTATGCTTTCAGCGGGGTGTCGCGGCGTTTTGATAAAAAGGGTGGATTGGAATTGGTCGAAGCGGATGGCGGGGACTTGGATGTTTTGGTGCCGGGTTTCACGTTGGAGGGGTGGGATCAGTTTCGTTTGGGGCGGGTGATTTTGTTGCTGGTATTGGCGGAACAGGGACAGGACGTTTTTCTCGAGACTTTGCAGAAGTTGCTGGGCACGGCGGATTTGCGGGAGCAGGCGGCGATTTATTCGGCGCTGCCGCTTTTTCCCCGTGGAGAAGAATATGTGGAGATGGCCCAGGATGGTTTGCGTACTAATATTGTAGATGTGTTTGATGCGGTCGCTTTGGGTAATTCTTATCCCGCACAGTATTTTTCCGATGAAGCGTGGAACCAGATGGTGTTGAAAGCTTTGTTCATCAGTCGTCCGTTGTTTAAGATTGTAGGGATTGATCAGCGGGGTAATGCCGCCCTGGTCGAGGCTTTGTCCGATCTTGCCCACGAACGTTGGTCGGCGGGGCGTTGGGTTTCGCCGGAGTTGTGGCGCTCGTGTCAGAATTTTATCAGTCCGCAGGTGGTGGAGGACATGCAGCATTTGTGTGAGTCGCAGCAGCCCGGCCAGCGGGAGGTGGTGGCGTTGCTTCTGGCGGATGATGAATCCGGCGGGGCGGTGGCGGACCTTAAGGCGCAGGTTTCGTCATTGGTGGATGAAGTGAAAGCGGGGGGCTTGACTTGGGATCAAGTGGGGCGTGAATTTGGTAAGGATTGTTTTTCGGTTTTTGATGACAAACAAAGTGACAAACGTTGAGAGCCCAACCCTGATAGTCTAATATTTTTTTACGATGAAATTTTTTGATTCACATGTGCACATGGTGTCGCGGACGACTGATGATTATCAGCGGATGGCGGCGGCGGGAACGGTGGCTTTGATTGAGCCTTCTTTTTGGCAGGGACAACCGAGGACCGAGGTGGGGTCGTTCAAGGATTATTTTAATACTCTGATTGGTTTTGAGCGTTTTCGTGCGAGTCAGTTTGGGATCAAACATTATTGCACCATTGGTTTGAACCCGAAGGAGGCGAACAATGAAAAACTGGCCGACGGGGTGATGGAGTTGTTGCCGCTGTATATTTGTAAAGAGGGGGTGGTGGGCATCGGCGAGATTGGTTTTGATGACCAGACCAAGTTGGAGGAAAAATATCTGCGCATTCAGGCGAGGATGGCGGTGGAGGCGGATCTGCCGATTCAGATTCATACGCCGCACCGGGATAAAAAAAAGGGCACACAAAGAACGATGGATGTGTTGGAGGACACAGGGTGCGATCCGAGGAGGGTGATCATTGATCACAATAACGAGGAAAGTGTGAAGGAGGTGCTTGATCGCGGTTATTGGGCAGCGTTTACGATTTATCCGCATACCAAGTTGGGCAATGAGCGGTTGGTGGAGATTTTGCGTGAATATGGTGGTGAGCGCATCATCGTTGACAGCGCGGCGGACTGGGGTATCAGCGATGCGCTGGCGGTGCCGAAGACCGCGGCGGTTTTGAAGGAGAATGGCACGACGATGGAGACCATTGAACGGGTGACTTATGGCAATCCGCTGGAGGCCTATGGTCAGAGTGGTCAGGTCAGTGAGAGTGATTGGGAGGATGCTGAGGGGGTGGATCCTTCGGCTTTGTTTGCCGGCAATACTTTGTTTCGTGGAGGGCAGGATGTGGAGGAGGCGATGGCGCAGTATCGAGTGATCACATGAGGGGGAACCACTAATAAACACGAATAGACACTAATGGTTATGAATGAGGGGAGGAGGTTTAGGTGGAGAGGGTTTTGTTTGATTTTTTTTCTAAGTGTTTTGTTTTCGCCGTTGCTTTGCGGCGAGGAGGTGGAATTTCGGGGGGCGAAGTTTACGGTTTATCGGATCGATCCGGCTAAGGAAAAGCTTGAGGTGTTTTGGCGAGATAAAAAGGGCGAGCCTTATCTCACTTTTGAAGCTTTGCAGGCGGCGTTGAAGTTGCGTGGCAAGCGTTTGAAGTTTGCGGTCAATGCGGGGATTTATGCGCCGGGTTTTTCGCCTGAAGGTTTGCATGTGGAGGAGGGAAAGAAGTTGGTATCACTGAATTTAAAAAACGCTCCCGGAAATTTTTATTTAAAACCGAACGGGGTGTTTTTTATTGATCGAGACGGGGCGGCAGGGGTGATGGAAAGCCTTCGATTCAAGCGATCCAAACAGGGGGTGCGTTTGGCGGTGCAATCGGGGCCTTTGCTGCTTGATCGAGGGAAGGTTCATCACAAATTTAATGAACCCTCGAAGAATTTATTGCTGCGCAACGGGGTGGGAGTTGATGATCGGGGGAGGATTGTTTTTGCTTGTTCTGACCGCAGCGAGCATGGCAAGATTGGCAGGATAAATCTTTACGGTTTTGCTATGCTGTTTAAGAAGCTCGGTTGTGAGAGTGCTTTGTTTTTGGACGGGGATATTTCTGAAATGTTTATCAGCGGGGAAACCGGAACCTTGCAGCGGACTTCGGCTTTTGCCGCGATGTTTGGTATTGTCGAGGAGTTGAAGGAGTAGGGTAGCACTTTTGGCGCTGGAGGTTGGGGGGATTGTCCCCGCCCAGGCGGTGCCTGGGGCTGACATAGGGGCAGCACTTTGGGCTTGTGGGAGGAATTTTGATAGGAGGGGGTCCTTGGTGGGTGTTTTTTGTCGTGAGGGAGTTGCTGTTTGCTTGCTTTTGGGAGTGGGGAAAACGAGGTGCTTAAAAAATAATCTGTTTTTTGGTGTTTTTACCGCTTTTTATGGATATCCTTTGCGAACTGTTGCCCAAGCACTATGACTCATCACTTTCCTTTTTATTCCCTATTAACGGCTGTTTGTTTATTGCCGCTTTCTTCGCAGGCTTTGGATTTTGAGGCGGATATCCAACCGATTCTCAAGAAAAAATGCTTTAAATGTCATTCTGGCCCGAAAGCAAAAAAAGGATTGCGCTGGGATAAAGCAGAGGTGATCGCCGAGTGGATCAAAGAAGGGAAGGATTCGGTTATTATTCCAGGCAGTCCGGTTAAAAGCTTGATGTTTGTCAAAACGGATCAGGGGCGTAAGAGTCATCCTGATGGCATGCCGCCTCTTCGCAGGGGGGAACCTTTGTCCGAGAGCGAGTTGAGGTTGGTTGCCAAATGGATCACCGAAGGGGCAAAAATGAATGCGGGGGATGCGGGCAGCAGTGCCAAAAAAATGGCGACAAAGGATGATGATAAAATTCATGGTTGGACCAATCTGAGTGGTCAGACGATCAAAGCGGGTTTTGTGAGATTAGAGGAAAAAGCGGTGGTTTTAAAATTGGAGAGTGGCAAAGAAATTACTTATCCGATGAGTAAGTTGACACCAGAGAGTCGTCAGCAAGCAAAAAAACTGGCTGAAGGCCAATAAGGGTGTAAGACAAAATAGTTAAGCTGCTGACCGCTATGCGTTTCGCCCTTTGCAGGGCTGGGAGAATTGGGTTTTTTACCCAGTGCTTCGCACTGGGCTATGTCATTGAGCACCGTTGGTGCAAAAAAGAGATGAAGTAACCTGTCCTGTAAGGACAAAATGTGATAGCCCCAGTGCGAAGCGCTGGGGTTAAATCAGTTATATTATCAGCCCTGAGCCGGAGCGTAGCATAGACAGCCGGAGGCAACGGGCGAAATGGTATTGAGGGGTGATAAGGTAGCTTTCAATAAGCAATGGCTAACTTTTTTGTCCTGCACCCGATCAATAAGGGGGCTCTGCAAAAAGATTGAGCAGGGGATGGATCGGGGAGGTCTATCACTGTTAATATGAAAAGAGCGATATTTTTTACGGGAGTTTTATTTGCAATCAGTTTCCTGGGAGCGCAAGCCGCACCGGTGAAAGCGGGTTTTGCCGAGCGTGACATCACTCCAAGCATAGGAATGGAAAAACCAGGGGGCTACGGTAAGTCGTATAATCGTTTTTTACACGATCCGTGCAAAGTGCGTGCGGTGGTATTCGATGATGGCAAAAAACGGGTGGCATTGGTGGGCATTGATGCGCTGGTGATTCGCCGGGTCAATGTGCAGAATGTGCGCAAGAAGGTGAAGGAGATGTGTGGCATCGAGGCGGACTCGATTTTGATTGGCGCTTCGCATTCACATTCCTCGGGGCCGACGGGCATGATTCTACCGGGAGAGTTTGATCAGGCGGATGCTTTTATCCAGGAGCTGGCTTATGTAAAATCATCCAATGCGGACAGTGCTTATTTGGAAATGGTCGAGCGCAAGTTGGTGGACGTGATCGTTGCGGCGGATGGAAAAAAGGCGGAGGTGGAAGTGGGTTTTGCCAGCGGGCATGAAGGCAATGTTTCGTTCAATCGCCGTTTTCGGATGAAAAATGGGCAGACTCATACTCATCCGAGATATGGCAATCCTGATATGTTGAAGCCTGCGGGTCCGATTGACCCTGAAGTGGGGGTGATCGGAGTGTGGGACAAAAAGAGTGGGGAGATCCTTGGCTGTGTGGTGAATTTCGCCTGTCACGCGACCACCAGTCCGGGGGGGATATCCGCCAATTACCCTTGGTATCTTGAAAAAGTGATCAAGGATGTGATGGGGGATAAAATCGTCACGGTGTTCTTGAATGGCGCTTCGGGAGACATCACCCAGGTGAATAACCAGACTCCGATACAGATGAAAAGTGGTGAGGGCATGGCAAAAATTGTGGGAGGTTCGGTTGCTGCGGAGGCGCTGAAACAATTGTGGCGGATGCCACGGGGAACGGAAGTGACGGTGGATGCGCAGCAGGAAGTGATGCGTATTGCGCGGCGTAAACCTAGCAAGGCTCACTTGGATGCGGCGCGCAAGAATGTAAAGGACGAGGCTTTCAAAAAGAAGGATCCGGCTGCCTGGACTTTTGCCAAAGAGACGGTTTTGCTTGACGCGCTGATTCATTCCGAACCTGTCCGCGATGTTGAGATCCACGCGGTTAAAGTAGGGCCGGCGGTTTTTGTCACGACTCCTGCCGAGTATTTCACCCAGTTTGGTCTCGATCAGAAAAAAGAGATTAAGTTCCCTTATGTCTGGCCGGTGAGTCTGGCTAATGGTTGTGTCGGATACGTGCCGACAGAAGAGGCTCTGAGCCCTACGGGAGGCGGTTATGAGACTCGCTTGACCAGTTACAGCAACTTAATCCCCAAGGCGGGCACGATGATGCGTGACAAGGGCATTGAGCTGGCGGGTAAAATGAAAGCGGACCCAGAGCCGGAAGGAAAAAAGTTGGCTCCTTTCAAGGGCACTGGTTGGAAATACGGTAACGTGCCGCCGGAGGTGGATTAGGGAAGATGTGCGATGGTTGACATGACTATGATCTTGAGCCACACTTTTAGTCGAAAGGCTAAATGTTTCGTCTATAGAGGACTCGGAAACAGTTCGTAATGTTCTGTGAGGGGAAGCAATTGGCGTAAATTTTAAAGAAAGGTTCCTGTAGCTCATGACTCCCACATACTTTACTGCATTTAATTATAGGCTTTTATTAGTGATGGGGTTCGCCATTTTTGTCAGTTCGAGCTTGGTTTTCGCTGATGATGTGAATTTTGATGGTGATTGGGAGGGAATCATTGTTACTCCGGGAAGAGCCGATTCCGAGGTTAAGATATCAGTTAAAGGAGGGGCCTTTGCGCAGTATTATAAAAGAAACGGCGAGTGGAACCGTATGCAGTCCAGAAATCCGTATTACAAAAAGTTTGCAGACATTCTGTTGGTGGGCTGGATCAATCAGAGCGGGATATGGACTGAGAACCAGATGTTTTCTTTAAGTTATATGGATCCAAATAGAGTGAAGCTTATGTGGACGCGTCACGTCACTAATCGCAAGGAGGGTGGTGTGGATGTATGGAGTCACCGTGGGGAGGGGGAGTTGACTCGTAGGGGGAGTAAGGGGGCTTCTCCGCTGGGGAGCTCAATTCTGGGTAAAACCTATGAGATTCAAAGGTTGGGAACGGACAAGCAAGATGCTTTTGTTGATGGCGGGTGGCGAAATGGCCTTGAATGCATAGAAGTGAAATTTGCGGTTGCTCCTGACATGAAGAGCAAGGATATGATTTTAAAAGCTTATTTTTATGATTCGGCAGGCAAGTTGATTTACGAGTTGGATGCTCCTTCACAAATTAGTGACTCTAACCAGGAAACCAGCACTATCCCTATGAACATAGATGCAGGGGAAAAATACACGGTATTTTTTGCTATTCCTACACGATTTCACCGGGGATCAAAAAAATGGAAGCGCGCGGTTGTGGTATTGGGGGATAGACAGCAGGTGGTGGCAAAAGTTTATCCGAAGGACGATGTCTCAAAATTTCCCTTTCCTGAAAAAGGTTTGTTGAAGTTGGATGAAAAGAAGTAGTTGGGGGGAGTATATTTTTTCCAACACCAAACCAACCGCGGAGCGGGTCTGAGTTCGCGCGATGAGCTTGTTAGAGTGCTGGAGCTCAGGAAAAGAGCTGCATGATAGGCTGTTTTTCGGGCACCATTTGTTTGGTTTTGCCATCGAGCTTGTGGCCTGCCACCATGAAGGGGCGGCCTGACGGGGAATAAATGACTTTGTCCAGTGGCATCCCCATGGCGTAGGCGATGGTGGCGTTGTGATCCTTGGCGTTGACCACGTTTTCCTTGGGCGCGACGCCTTCGTCATCCGAGGCCCCATAGACCTGGCCTCCGACAATGCCTCCTCCGGCCCACATGGTAGAAAACACTGCCGAGTGGTGATCTCGTCCGCCATTGGCGTTGATGCGCGGGGTGCGGCCAAATTCGGAACCCAGTACGATCAAGGTTTTGTCGAACAGGCCTTCGGCCTTCAAGTCATCGATCAGAGCCGAGACCGCCTTGTCCATAATGCCGGCGCGTTCGGGTATCACATTCCACAGATCATTGTGCATGTCCCAGCCGCCGTAGGTGACTTCAACATGGCGCACACCGTTGGCTACCAAGCGTTTTGCCAGCAGGCAGCCCTGGCCCAATTGATTGAGACCATAGTTGTCACGCTTTTCTTGTTTTTCTTTGGAGAGATCAAAGACTTCCAGGTCTTCGCTTTTCATCAGCTTCAAGGTTTCGTCATAAAAATCGGAGTAAGCTTTGACTTCGTTGGTTTTGAATTTGTTGCGGAATGCGGTGTCGAAGGTGTCGACCATTTTCATTCTTTTTACAAAGGAACGCTCATCCACGGTGGCTTTCACATTTTGTATTCCTTTTTCAGGATCACCGATGGGCAGCGGGCTGAGCAGTGGTCCCATGAAACCGGAGCCGGGGTGATTGCCGCCGCCGCCGATCAATACGCTGTCTGGCAGGGTTTCATGTTTTTTGCCTAATAGACGCTGTGCCCATGGGCCGGTGGTCGGATGGATGATGGTGGCTTTTCTGGCGTAGGCGGTGTGCAGTCGGTAGCTGGCTCCGCGATGGTCGGCGGTCAGAAGTTGCATTGAGCGAACCAGCGCAATGTCTTTGAATCGTTCGGCCAGGCCGGGCAGGAATTCCGATAGTTCAATTCCGGCGACGGGAGTTTTGGCGGTTCCTGTTTTGCCCTGGGTTGAGGCTCCGGGTTTGGGGTCGAAGGTGTCGAGGTGGGTCATGCCGCCACTCATGTAAAGAAAGATGCAGTGCTCGGCTTTGCCGCCACTCGATGCGCCGTAAACGCGGTCGTTTCCGAGCAAGGGTACCATGCTCACCCCCAGTGCGCTTTTTGCCGCATTCATCATGAATTTGCGGCGACTTTGTCCGTCCAATTTATTTGCTGAGTTTTTCATTATACTAGATCCTTTGTTAGTGACTTGATTAGGCAGTGGCGAGGGATAGCAAACCCATCATGGACGCCAAATGGATTCACTACTCCCACCACTCGCTACTTTTTATAAGAGTAGCTATGATCAAGATAGGATGGGAGAGGCTTTGCGGACTATGCGTTTATTGATGATTATTGTGCAGAATTTGCACAATGGGGACTGCTTACGGCTAGGGAGGGCAGAGGGAGGGGGTGTTTTTTTGGCACAGTGGCGGACAAATATGGAATTTTGTTCTACGAGAAAGGTTTTCCTACCCGGTTTCGGGCATGAAGGTGGGCATGACGATGCCGTTGGTGTCTGGTGATTCGCCGAGCACCTGGGAAAAGTGAAGCTCGCAATTTTTGGCTCCGATGGAATACATCGCATCGACCAAGTCATGCTGGTCAGCGGGGACCAGGAAAACCGGGCTGCGTCCCTTGTGTTGGTTCAGCTCTGCGACAATGAGCGAGCTGCAGGTTTTTGCATCACGCGAGATGCCCGGACCGAGCATGTTGCTGCCGGGGTGATGGACGGATACCAGGAAACCATTGAGTTCTCCATTTTCATCTTCGCTGATGCTGACGTGCCAGATGTCTTGATCATTTTTGATAAAATAAGCATAGTCTTCTCCTCGCGATATACCACTGACCGCTAACTCCAGTGCGGCCATGGCAGGAGCGTCATCCATCGTCGCGTCGCGGACCCGACTGAGATCAAAGGCCGATGGGTCGATGCCGTTGCTTGGCACGGGCAGAGCCATGTCTTGATAGATAGCGGTGGGCACAAACCCTTTGCGATTGTAGAGCGAATAGGAATCGAGGTTCAAGGCACTCGATACCAGGCGCAGCGCCTGTTTGCGTTGTTTGCTGAAATCGATGATCTCATTCAACAGTGCTCCTGCGACACCTGCACCAAAATAGTTAGGGTGAACATTCATGATGCCCAGGGAGACGTGGGTTTCGCGCGGGTGATAAAAACAGGATCCGAGGATCATGCCGCTTTCATTATGTTTGGCAACGAGGCAGCGGTCGGGATCGAGGTCCTCATAAACTTGACAGAATAACAGGCAGACTTCTGGTCCGCCCTTGAAAGCGGATACCCCCTGTTTGGTTTCGTACCAGTGATTGGTTGAGAGGTAGATCAGATTGGCCACTTCCGGCCAATCTTCTTTTTTCATGGTGCTAAGGCTGAACATAATAATAAGTGGAGTGGGGGTTGGTGGAGAGATTAACGCTGAATACTTAGCGGGGCAACGCGGGGTTGTATATTCGCTTGCAAAGGAGGGCTGGAAAAAAAGTGAGATTTAGATTGTGTTGGAAGCTTAACATTTGTTAACTTTTTTTACAGCTAGTCTTTGTGATTAATATTTCAAAATGAAGCAAACCCCTACCCCAACTAATCCGGTCGGCAAAAATGGTGCCAATCAATCTGACTTATTTCAAAAAAC
This sequence comes from Verrucomicrobiota bacterium, assembly GCA_045046875.1. Classification (GTDB taxonomy): domain Bacteria; phylum Verrucomicrobiota; class Verrucomicrobiia; order Verrucomicrobiales; family DEV007; genus JAADHD01. The sequence continues at coordinate 11,295 of JASFYY010000137.1, forward strand.
ACAGCCGCCGGACACTCGTAACGGAAACACGGTGCGTTCGTCTCCTGAGCGGCGAAAGGGCAAGTTGCCCGATGGATTGAGAGCGCCGTCTGCAGTAGGTAAAAATTTTGTGCTGGATACCAACGTGTTGTTACACGATCCGGGCTGCGTGCACCGTTTTGGTGACAATCATGTTTGCATTCCCTTGGAGGTGTTGTGCGAGCTGGATCGATTCAAATCGGAACAGTCGGAGCGCGGCACCAATGCGAGGGCGGTTCACCGCACTCTGGTTGAGTTGTTTCATGATCATCCTGAGAACGCTACTTTCGGCATCCCGACGGCAGGCGGAGGTACGGTTAGAATGGTGATCTGTCATTCAGGAGACCGTAAGGCCAAGTCGGAAGCTTCCCAGCTTTGGGATCTGTTGCCGGGCAGCGGGTCGGTGGATCACCGTATTTTGTTTTGTGCCAAAATGCTGTCGATTGTCAATACCGCACCGGTGATTCTGGTAACCAAGGACTTGAACTTGCAACTGAAAGCGCACGCTTTGGGTTTGCCTTGTGAGGATTACCTCAATGATAAAGTGGAGCCCGAGGGTGGCGCGGGGCATCAAATCGAGCGTTATGAAGTGACGGCGAACCAGTTGCAGCGTTTTGCCAGCAGCGGGCGTTTGGAGCTGGCGAAAAAGAACCTGTCGGATTTTTCTTTGAATGATTATGTGCTGTTGTGTGCCGGGGAAAAGCGTACGATGCCGGCGAGGTTCGTGGGAAATTCTAGCTTTGTTCGTTTGAGGATTCCTCCGTCGATAAAAATCCAACAGGGCACGGTGATTAGGCCTTTGAATCTAGGTCAACAGTGTTTTCAGGATGCGTTGTTGAATCCGGATATATCAATGGTGACCTGTTATGGTCAGGCTGGCACGGGCAAGACCCTGTTGGCGGTGGCTTCGGCTTTGCATGCTACTTTTGGAGGTGCTTATACGGGAATCACGGTGAGTCGGCCGGTGGTTCCGCTGGGAGAGACCTTGGGCTTTTTGCCGGGGGCGCTGGATGAGAAGTTGGCTCCTTGGCTGACCCCTATCTTTGATGCGCTGGAGTTTATTCTGGCTCCGAATTCATCCGGCGAACGAGGGAAGAAAAATCGTAAAAATGCAGGATCGAAAAACGGAAACCCGACTGTGGCAGGGGCACAAAAATGTTACCAACCTATGTTGGACTCCGGATTGATAGAGGTCGAGGCTTTGTGTTACATCCGAGGGCGTTCGATTCCTAATCGATTTTTTATTCTGGATGAAGCTCAACAGTTGACCCCACTGGAGGCTAAAACGATTGTGACCCGTATGGCGAGTGGATCTAAATTGGTGTTGGTGGGTGATCCGGAGCAAATTGACAACCCTTATGTGGACCGGCGCAGTAACGGTTTGGTTTTCACCCGGGATCGTTTGCGCAATGAGGCTTGCAGTGCGCATGTGACTTTGGAAAAAGGCGAGCGCAGTGAGCTGGCGGAAGCCGGGGCACGGTTGATGTGATGTTTTCAAATTGAGAAATTATCTTGTTTTAAAAAAGACCGGGCAATAAGGTCGCAAGATGGAATGGAAAGGTAGAAGACGTAGTTCGAATGTCGAGGATCGCCGCGGTGAGCGGGTGAGTGGAGCTTCGCAAGGATCCTCTGCGGCTGGGGGTATGCTTTTGTCGTTGTTTTTCCGTAGCAGTAAAAAGACCAAGCTGTTTGTGGTTGTGGCAGGATTAGTGGCGATGTTCGTTTTCGGCATTTCTCCGATGTCGGTATTGAACTTTGTTGGTGGAGGAAGTGGTGAGCCGGTGGTGACACGGGATGCTCCAGCGCCGAATGATGAAATGCGTGCGTTTTTGTCGACGATCAAGGCGGATAACGAGGATGTTTGGGCGGGTTTATTCCTCGAGCAGGGAATGGCTTACCGGCCGGCCAAGATGGTGATTTACTCGGATCAAACGGTGATGCCCGGCGGGGTGGCGGATGCTCGTATGGGGCCGTTTTATATGCCCGCCAATGAAACGGTTTACATTGACCCTCATTTTTTCAGGGAGATGAAAGAGCGTTTTGGCGCACCGGGCGATTTTGCCCAGGCTTATGTCATCGCGCATGAAATCGGGCATCATATCCAGAATTTGCTGGGTTACACGGATAAGGTCCATGGGCAGCGTGGCAGGGCTTCAAAAAAGGAATACAACCAGCTTTCAGTGCGGCTCGAATTGCAGGCCGATTTTCTAGCTGGGGTTTTTGCTCATCATGCGGATCAGCAGTTTAATTTTCTAGAGGATGGTGATATCCGGGAAGCGATGAATTGCGCGCGGGCGATTGGTGATGATACTCTGCAGAAGCAGTCGGGTGGACGGGTGATGCCCGATTCGTTCACTCATGGAACTTCCGCGCAGCGGGCGAAGTGGTTCATGAAAGGCTATCGCAGCGGAGATGTGAAGCAGGGCAATACCTTTGAGCTGCCTTACGGGCAGTTGTGAGAAGAGCGGGGTTCAGAGTTCAATGGCTTCGTATCAGGTTGGTTTGCGAGGCGTTTTGCGGGATTTTGATGGTGAACAAATCTGCAGCAAAGTGTGGCGATAGATTCCACTGGGATACTCTGCTGGAAATTTTCGGGGAACCGTCACGGGCTTTGATGGTGATGACTAATTTGCGTGGTAGCTGATCTTTTTGCCCAATCCATAGCTCCCAGTCGAGACTCTGTAGGGTCGCTTTGAGGTGGTCGCATTGAGTTCCGTCGATCGACTCGCTGCCGACGTGATTGACCACACCACCTTCGTGAGTCAGGCTGCGGTAAGGATCACTGACGAAGATGTCAGAGAGTGGCGGGCGAACTCCCCAGTCCCCGCTGATGCTGTCGATGACTTCATCGATGGTGCCAGGTGCTTCCTGACTGGCGTATTCGTTGCGTTTTTCATTATAGGTGATGACTTTTGACCCATCATAAAGCAAGTGGCGTTTGCCTTGCGGGGTGGTGGTGATGCCTCTGATTTGATTGGGACGCTTGACGAACATGTCGATTTGCGCTGATTCGTCGATGCTGGTGCCAAGCACCAAGGCGGCATCGATGGTGCGTGAGGTGTGGAAGCTGAATTGCTGACTAGCGGCTAGTTTGTTTGACATGGCGCGCAGGGCGGCATCGGCTCGCGGGTCAATGGTGAGCGGGTTTTGATCGAGGGTGCTGCAACTATTTCCGAGCATGACAAGAGCTGCCAACAGCAGGGGGAGGCGGAGCTTGCGAAATGATGATTTGAGGCAGATGGCTTTCATGGATGAATGAGTGGGCAATAGGATTTGAAATAGGATTTAAATCTGAAAAAAGAGTAGGGGAGTGAAGTATGCTTGTCTATGCTAAAAGGCGTGCCGAGGGTATTACATGCAGCATGAATCAACTGGAATTTAGAAGTAGTAAATAGGATGTGGGAAGTTTTAGAGCTCAACTCGACTTGGATCGTGCTGGCATTTGTTTGCGGTTTGCTGGCGAGGATGTTGGGTTTGCCACCTTTGACCGGTTTTTTAGTAGCGGGATTTATATTAAACATAGAAGGGATCCAGTCCAGTCCGGTGATTGAGCAGTTTGCTGATCTGGGAGTTACTTTGTTATTGTTCACACTCGGACTGAAATTGCGGCTCAAGGATTTGTCAGCGCCTTATGTGTGGGGGAATACCATGGGGCACATGGCGTTGGTGGTCTGTGTGGTGGCGGCGTCATTGATGCTGGTGGGGGTGATTGTCGAGGCGGATTGGATTCCCCGGGGTTGGCGGACTTGTCTGGTGTTGGCTTTTGCATTGAGTTTTTCCAGCACAGTGTTTGCGGTGAAGGTATTTCAAGACCGTTCCGAAATGGGTTCGCTGCATGGCAGGGTGGCGGTGGGTGTGCTGATTGTGCAAGATATCGTGGCGGTGGTTTTTATGAGCTTTGCCGGTGCCGGGGTGCCTTCCTGGTGGGCGCTGCTTTTGCTGCTGTTGGTTCCCGCTCGTCCGCTGTTGTATAAAATGTTGGATTGGGGTGGGCACGGGGAGTTGTTGACTTTGTTTGGATTTGCGATGGCTTTTTTTGGTGCGGAGGTTTTTGGCCTATTGGGGATGAAGGGGGATTTTGGGGCTTTGTTGCTTGGGGTGTTGATGGGAGGGCATGCCAAAGCTTCGGATCTTGCCAAGAGTCTATTGCGTTTCAAGGATGTGATGTTGGTGGGATTTTTCCTTACCGTCGGTATGATGGGTTTTCCCGATCTTCGGGGTTTGGTGATCGCCGCCGCACTCGCTTTGGTTTTGGCTCCTTTAAAAGCACTGTTGTTTTACCGTTTGTTCACTTGGTCGAAATTACGATCTTCGACCTCTTATTATGCCACACTGGCCTTGTCCAATTTCAGTGAATTTGGCTTGATCGTTGGTGCAGTGGCGCTAGGGGCGGGTTGGATCGAGCAGGAGTGGTTGGTGATTTTAGCGATGGCCTTGGCTTTGTCGTTTGTTGTTTCTTCCTGGGCTAACGCTAAAGCTCTTAAGGGATTTGAGAAGTTTGGTGTCACTCTCAAACGCTGGCAATCAATCAAACGTCTGCCCGGCGATGGTTTTTTGGATCCTGGCGATGCTGATCTGGTAATCATCGGGATGGGTCGGGTGGGTACGAGAACCTATGAGACGCTCAGTGAACGTTATGGCAGGGAGGTGCTTGCCGTGGATGCGGATCCTACGGTGGTGAAGGAGCACCGTGAACGGGGGCAGAATGTGATCAGCGGAGACGCAACCGATCGTGACTTCTGGGAACGCTTTCGGATGAAACAAATCCGAGCGGTGATGTTGACCTTGCCGAGGAAAGCGGAGAATCAGAATGTGGCGAGACATTTACGTCGCTGGGGATTTAAAGGGATTATTTCGGCGGCAGCGCGATACGAGGGGCATGTTGCAGAACTAGAGGATGCGGGAGTGGATTTTGCTTATAACTACTATGCTGATGCGGGGGAGGCTTTTGCGTTGGCGGTGTGTGGCAAGTATTTGATCGAAGGTGAGGAAAAGTAGGTTGTGCTTGAACTTTGGCGCAAACTCAGTCATGGATGGTGGATGAAATGGATACAACTACTGTTGGTGGTGTTGGCTTTGAGCGCTTGGTCTTGCGAGACTTTGAAGCTGAAGGGGACGCATGGGAAAGATGCCAAAGGAGAAGACGAGCAACCTACCTCACTGGCCGATATTGATACCAGCGATTTGCCCGCGGAATATGTGCCGGGGGTTCGCCCAGTGGTGACCTATTACGTCGATGAAATGTCCAATAGCCAGTTCACTTTTGATGATGAAATCGGGGACTATAGGGTGAAGTTGTTTCCTGACCATACTTACAGTTTCACTGCGACGGCCAAGGATAAATCGAGAAGCAGCACCAAAGGAGGCTTGTGGAAATGGCACCGGGTGGGGCCTGACCAGGGGTTTTTGATGCTGGACAACCGGCGCTGGTTTTTAGGTTTCACTACTTTGGATGAAGCCAAGGCGACGACCAAGGGGGATCAACGTTCCTTCATACTGAAATTCTCTCATATGTGATATCGGCTGTATGACACAAGATTTACTTGTATCGCTCCGGAATCAGGGTAATCTCTAGTCAAGCATCAGGAGTGGTTTTGCTCGAAAGAGCGAGATCCGGCAACCTGGCGATGGAGAAGCCAAGGTGCCTTGGGAGCAGAAATGTTTCCGATGTGCGAGTAGTCCGGTTCGTTTGAGCGGGGTGAGCTCGAACAGAAATTCTCCAAGGGAGCGAAAAAGAATTTTCGATGACCGCCGATCCTGATGGGAACGGCGGTTTTTTTGTGTTCTTTTTCGAGCCCTGAAAAGAACTGGTGTGATTGGAAATAAAATATAACCAAATCACATAACATGACTTACGAAGATATATTACAAGGATCGAGAGCCGGTAAGGGCTCATCACAGTTGAACCACGGGGGTGTCACCGTTGATCAAATTGGTCAAAAGGATCGCCTTGCAGTGAGGGTGGATGCGGCAAATCCGGATCACCACTTATGGAATAACCGAGGCACCTGGTGGTGTCACTTCACTTTACACAAGGCGGACTATACCGCGCAGCGGGTGCGGGTGTCGCTCAAGACACGGGATCAATCTGAGGCGCGGGTGCGCCGGGATGAAGTCTTGGCAGCGATCGCTTGATTGGTAGGAAATAAAAAGCCGGAGAGGAAAAATGAATACGGAAACGCGTAAATCCAAATCCACAAGTAAAGTGATCGGGGGGCAGGTTTTTTGGAAAAGGGGGAAACCACCTCTGCCGAGTAATTTCAAGCAATGGCCCTTGCCGATGCGTTTGCGATTTTTGACTCAGCAAGGGTAATGGCTGTTTCAGGTTAGATTCAAAGGGTGGTTTTTTTTGTCGTAAACAGAGGAAGCCTGACCGACGATCAAGGGGTCGGGAGTGCCTAGGAAATCGGGATTTTTGTCTGGATAGTCGAGATTATGCAGGAAGTGACGCATGCACTCGATGCGGGCGCGTTTTTTGTCATCGGATTTGATCACTGTCCAAGGGGCATCAGCGGTATCGGTGTAGAAAAACATCGATTCTTTGGCGCGGGTGTAATCGTCCCAGCGGTTTAACGATTCCATATCGATCGGGCTGAGCTTCCATTGTTTGAGAGGATCTGTCTTGCGGGCGTGGAAGCGCCTCAGTTGTTCTAGGCGACTGACTGAAAACCAATACTTGTTAAGGGTGATGCCGGCGTTGGTGAGCATGCGTTCCAGCAAGGGGCATTGGCGCAGGAAGTCAAGATACTCCACTGAGTTGCAGAATCCCATGACCCGTTCGACGCCGGTGCGGTTATACCAGGAGCGGTCAAAAAAGACCATTTCTCCGTTGGTGGGCAGGTGTTGTATGTAACGTTGAAAATACCACTGGCCGCGTTCTTTGTCGGTGGGTTTTTCCAAAGCGACCACATGGGCGGAGCGGGGATTAAGGTGCTCCATGAAACGTTTGATCGCCCCGCCTTTGCCGGCTGCATCGCGGCCTTCAAAAATGGTCACAATTTTTTCAGCCCCTTCACTGACCCAGCGCTGTACCTTTAATAGTTCAGCTTGCAAGCGCAGTTTTTGCTGCTCGTATTCTTTGTTACTGAGTTTTTTCTGATAGGGGTAGATGCCCTTTTCGTAATTGACTTCCAGGGTGACTTCATTGGTCAGTCCTTTGGTGATCCGTTTGGAGTCGATTAGTTCCGATAGGTCGGCAAATTCGGTTTCCAAGGCTTTTTCGTTTTTCTCTGGATCTGAAAAATCGGGTGCAGTGTGTTGATAGGGATCATCCAGATCGACATCGGACATTTCAGGAGTATGGCCGCCTTCCTGTTTGGCGTCGTTTGCATCTTCTGTCGGAGTCGATGCGCTTACGGAAGCTTTCTCTGAATCCGATTTTCGGGCCTTTTTTTTGGAGATGCTCATAGGTGTGCCAGAGTTTACGTTTCTCGCTGACGAAAGGAAACTCAAATCCAAGTAAAAACTAAAAATGCTTTGGGCAGTCTATAAACGAACCCAGTCTTTGAGTTGTGGGTGCTCAAAAATCATCGTTTCCTGGATCGTGAGATCCATGCCTGCCTGGGATTCCATAGCTCGTTGGAACATCGCATGGGCGATTCCGACATCAACGTAAGCCAACCCCACGGCGTTGAAGTAGGTGCGTTCGTCATCGGACTCGCGTCCGGGCTTTTCGCCGGTGACTAGATCGACTAGATTACCATGGATGTCGTCGTCGCCGAGTTCCCCGTCTTTATACATTCGCGACAGGGTCTGGGTGCGGTGTTTGACGGTGTCCCAATCGTCACAGACGATCTTGTCGCATTGAGCGGCTACCGCGTATTCATCCTCCCAGCCTCCGATGTGGGAATAAAAGCAGCCTTTTTTCATCCACTCGGCCTTGAGCAAGGGAGCCTGGGCACTGGTGGCGGTGACAATGACGTCGGCTCCGTCGGTGGCTTTTTGTAGGTTGGTATCGGCAGCCACAAACTTTAAGTCGGGCAAAACGAGCGACATTTCCTTGATGAATTGAGCTTCTTCATCAGGAGTTTTTGCTCCGATCCGGCATTCTTCGAGTGAGGGCAGCACGGTTTTCATCGCGATCAGGTGCATCTTCGCCTGTTCGCCGGATCCAATGAAGCCGATTGATTTGGAATCGGGCCGGGCGAGGTGTTTGGCGGCGAGTGCTCCCATAGCTCCTACGCGGATATTGGAGCACAGGGTACCTTCCATAAAGGCAATGGGGAATCCGCGTTCTATTTCGGAAAGAATGATGACAGCGGATAAATTTTGCAGACCATGCAATACGGGGTTCGGTGGAAAAACCGACACCCATTTGACTCCACATATTTTTTCTTTGATGAAGGTGGCGGGTAGGCAATTGATCCTTTCCTGGGTGTCTTCGTTGAAAATCTGGACAATTTTTTCAGGGAAAAGCACATCGTTGTTTTTGTAGGCGGTCAGAGAATTCTCTGCGGCTTTGATCGCTAGTTTCAGGTCTAAACAGCCGGCTTGTAGCAGGTCTTCCTGGGAGAGATAGCGGCAAGCGATGCGATGGGTGGGATGCGAGTCGAGTGGATTAGCTTTCATATCACCACTCTACGGGGAGGGTGATTTTTTGCTGTGCGTGTGTTGCGCTAGTCTGAGCGAATATTGCAGTGTGGATTTTATTATGTTTGCTTGCGGGGGAGTTAGAATAAATTGCTGCCAGCAGAGTTGCCGAATGGATTTTTTGGTGGGAAGGTGAGGCTTTCTACAACCACATTAATTTACCCTATTATGGCAACCTGGCATTACGCAGATAAGAATAAAGAGCAGCACCAAATTGAGGAATCTGAATTAGAGGCCGCGGTGAAACAGGGACAGATTACTGCCGCAACCCCGGTTTGGAAGACTGGCATGGGCGGGTGGAAACCGGCCAAAGAGGTGCTGGGTTATTTGTTTGCTCAAGCAGGTGCCGGTTCGGCTGAAAACGCTCCTCCTCCTTTGGCTGAGATGGGTGGCGGTGGGCTGATGAAGGCGCACGTGGTTGACTTTGAAATCTTTGGTGATGACATGCAAATTGTGGAAGTGGAGCTTGATCCTGGTGAAACGGTGATCGCTGAAGCCGGGGCGATGAATTACATCGAAGAGGATATTGTTTTTGAGGCCAAGATGGGAGATGGAGCCAAGCCGACCGACGGCGTGATGGGCACTTTGTTGGCGGTAGGCAAACGGGCTTTGACGGGCGAGTCGATTTTCTTGACTCATTTCACCCATGGCGGAGCGGATGGCAAGAGGCGGGTAGCTTTTGCGGCGCCTTATCCTGGTAAAATTATCGCCTTGGATCTGGATGATACCGGTGGTGAGATCACTTGTCAGAAAGACGCTTTTCTCTGTGCGGCCAAAGGTACCGAAGTGTCGATTGCTTTTAATAAACGCCTTGGAACGGGGTTTTTTGGCGGAGAAGGTTTTATTCTCCAGCGTTTGCGAGGTGATGGCATGGCTTTCATCCACGCGGGTGGTACCGTGATAGAGAGGGAGTTGAAAGGGGAGACCTTGCGGGTGGACACCGGTTGCCTGGTGGCTTTTTCACCTAGCATCAAATATGACATTCAGCGGGCGGGTAATATGAAGTCGATGTTTTTCGGCGGAGAAGGGTTGTTTCTGGCGACCTTGAGCGGGCATGGCAAGGTGTGGCTGCAAAGCCTGCCTTTTTCCCGCATGGCGGATCGCATTCTTGCTCACGCACCTTCGGCAGGAGGGAAATCCAAGGGCGAAGGCAGTGTGCTTGGCGGCTTGGGTAGGTTGCTGGACGGGGATTGAGTTGTGGGGGCTCTCTTTAATTTAGGGCAACGTGAATGGTAACTGCGAATATGGGCAAACATTTTGCTTGCTTCAACTTATTTTTTCATCAGTTGTCGAATTTGATTTAAGCCTTTTTCGCCGGTGTGAACGGCACCGTTGTAGGTGCCGTTTTTTTCTCCTTTTTCAGCCAAGAGGATGAACTCGAAGGCGTTGGGATTGGTGCTGAGTTGATAGTTGATAATGTCGTCGGCAGTGAGCACCCAGTGGGCGCGCTGTTTGGTCAGGGTGAAGTTGAAGTCTCCGTTTTTTTCCAAGGTGCGGTAGATCAGCTCGGTGCAACAGTTGCGGGAGGCGTCCGAGAAGTCATAACGAAAATCATAAGGGGTATCCACATAGAGCAAGGTGTCGCTCAGTTGTTTGCGGGTTTGCTCGGGGGTGAAGACGGGGCGCAGCACGGCAAGCCGGTTGATGTGGGTTTGTAGCAGTTTTTTCAATGAATAGAGACGCACGCCTTCGGCGACGGCTTCGATGATATCCGCTTCTTCTCCGGAAGAGATGTGTTGGGTGTTAGCGTCGCGAAGCAGCTTTTGGGTTTGCCGGGGTTTTGCTACCTGTTGGCGAAGGTAGTCATCATTAAGGCCGATGCCCTGCCGGTCTTTGATGTTGCCGATGTAGGTGATGCCATGCTTGAATTTTCCAGGCAGGAATACGCTGCTCATATAACCTTCGGTGAAACTGAGCAGCACATCGCCGGGTTGCAGCAGTGATTTGATTTGTTGGATTTGTCCGGGCGAGAAACGCACAATGGACTTGGTCGGATTTTTGATGCGAGCCACTCCCCTGTAGAGTTTGCCTTGGGCGGAGTAGAGCTGTTCGTCGATTTTGCGCTTGAGTTTGTTATGGGTGGCAGCAGCAGGGGGTGTTTGGTTATGATGCTCCACCGCTTGTTGACTGGAGCAGGCAGTCAGCAGGCATAAGTAAAGGATGACGAGGTGGAATTTCATTGCCGGATTAAGTGGTATTAGGCGTTAAATCTGTTATTTAAGCATATTTTGAATGGGAAGCGAGGCAGCTGGAGATAATCTGCTTGTTTCTTGTTATTTTTGTGGCATGGGTCTGCGCTCGGAAAGTTCCCGAGTCAGTGGGGATTGGGTCAGAAGACCAGCGAAGTGAGTGTTTTATTGCCCGGAGGGCTATTTAGGAGGATGAAGAATCAAAGTGCAAAAATCAGGAATGTGGCCATTATTGCCCACGTGGATCACGGTAAAACCACGTTGGTGGACGAATTGTTGAAGGCGGGTGGTGCTTATCACGAAAATCAGGACGTGTCGGAGCGGGCGATGGACTCGATGGATTTGGAGCGTGAAAAGGGGATCACGATCAAGGCCAAAAACACGGCGGTGCATTGGGGGGATCATATTATCAATATCGTTGATACTCCGGGTCACGCAGATTTTGGTGGTGAGGTGGAACGGGTGATGAAGATGGTGGACGGGGTGTTGCTGGTGGTGGATGCTTATGAGGGGCCGCAGGCGCAGACGCGTTTTGTGTTGCGCAAAGCTTTGGCCGAGGGTTTGTGCCCAGTGGTGGTGATCAATAAGATCGATCGGGATCATGCGGATCCGATGGCGGTGAAGGAAAAAGTTTTGGAGTTGTTCCTGGATCTCGAAGCGAGTGATGAGCAGTTCGAGGCGGCGTTCATGTATGGCAGTGCGCGGGATGGCTATTTCATGGACAGTCCTGATGGGGATCAGAGTGCTGGGGTATTGCCGTTGTTGCAGACGATCATCGATGAGGTTCCTATTCCTGAGGTGGAAGAGGGGGATTTCCGTATGTTGGTCAGTAATATCGATTGGGACAATTATGTCGGTCGTGTGGCGGTGGGGCGTATTCTAAGCGGTGAGGTGAAGAAGGGTGACAAGATCTTTGTGCATCGTCGCTCGGGAGCCAAGGAACGCGCTACGGTGACAAAAATCTTTGAATACAGTGGGCTGGGAGTGAGTGAATCGAAATCGGGCGGTGCTGGTAATATCGTCGGTATTTCTGGTTTTGAAGATGTTGATATTGGCGAGACTTTGTCAGCTTCTGAGGAAGCTGAGGCTTTGCCTTTTGTCGATATTGATCCGCCGACGGTGCAGATGGAGTTCTCGATCAATGATGGTCCGTTTGCTGGTCAGGATGGTAAAAATGTGACGACTCGTCAAATTCGCGATCGCCTGATGCATGAAATGAAGATCAATGTATCGCTTCAGGTGACGGACGGCGATCTCGCTGGGGTGTTCAATGTGAAGGCTCGTGGTGCGATGCAGATTGCGATTTTGGTTGAACAGATGCGTCGGGAGAATTTCGAGGTGCTGGTATCGCGTCCAACGGTGATTTATAAACGGGATGAGGTTACAGGAAAAAAATTGGAGCCTTTTGAGCGGATTTTTGTCGAGGTTCCTGAGGAAAATGTCAATTCGGTGATGCGCAGTCTGACTGGAAGGCGTGCACAAATGGAGAGCATGGACACGGTTCATGACCGCAAGGAGATCGTTGCGATTATTCCGACTAGGGGATTGATTGGTTTTGAGACAGAGTTGATGAATGTGTCAAGTGGTCACGGAGTGATGAGTCATTTGTTTCATGAGTATGGTCCTCATTGTGGTGATATACCGACTCGCCAGACGGGCACCTTGATATCGACGGATACGGGGGTGGCGACGGCTTACTCTCTCGATGCGTTGGAGGATCGCGGCAAGTTGTTCATCGATGCAGGTGATACGGTCTATCAGGGGCAGGTGATCGGGGAGAACCCGCGTGCTGACGATCTGCCAGTGAACCCGACCAAGGAAAAACACCTGACGAACCATCGCTCTAAAGGAGATGGTAAGGGGATTCAGCTGTCTCCAGCGGTGCAATTTTCCCTAGAGCGGGCGATTGAGTATCTCGCGGCGGATGAGTTGGTGGAGGCTACTCCAAAAAGTTTACGGATGAGAAAACGCATCCTGTGCAATAGCGAGCGCAAGCGTTTGAGTCGTAGCAGCAAAAAAGCAGCGGCGGTTTAGTGGAGCAATTCTTTACTTTATAGGACAGAGCGGCTAGAGTGCCGCGCGTTGACTGGGTAGAAAATATCTGGTCATTCCATCTAAAAAACTCAAGCAAACACGATGTCTATCGAGCTCACCCGGAATTTCTCGATCATCGCCCATATTGATCACGGCAAGACAACTTTGTCGGATCGTTTGTTGGAGCACACTTCGACGATTTCGCAGCGTGAGCAGCAGGATCAGTTGCTCGATTCGATGGATCTCGAACGCGAGCGTGGGATCACGATCAAGTCGCATCCGGTGACGATGCTGTTCCAATCCAAGGATGGGAATGAATACCGCCTGAATTTGTTGGACACTCCGGGGCATGTGGATTTTTCTTACGAGGTGTCGCGTAGTCTAGCGGCTTGTGAAGGCGCTTTGTTGCTGATCGACGCGGCGCAGGGGGTGGAGGCGCAGACGGTGGCTAACTTGCATTTGGCTACCCAGCAGGAGCTGAAGGTGATTCCGGTGATTAATAAAATTGATTTGCCCGGGGCGGATCTGCCGATGGCTAAAAAGCAGTTGGAGGACATCATTGCAATTCCGGCTGAGGAGGCGATCGAGGCCAGTGCCAAGATGGGAATTGGGATCGACGATATCCTCGAAGCGGTGGTGGAACGCATTCCGCCGCCGGAGACGATGGAAGATGGTTTGTTGCGAGCGACGGTGTTCGACTCGGTTTTTGATACTTATCGCGGGGTGGTTTCTTATGTGCGGGTGGTGTCGGGGCAATTGAAGCGCGGTACCGGCATCAAGATGATGAGCACCGGTAAAAATTACGAGGTGAAGGAGGTGGGGATATTCACTCCGAAGCAGGACAAGCGGGATGTGCTTAATGCGGGCGATGTGGGTTATGTGATCGCGAACATGAAAACCTCAACCGAGGTGAAAATCGGCGATACGATCACTGAGTCCAAACACCCTTGTCCGGAAGCTTTGCCAGGTTTTAAGGTGGTGCAACCGATGGTGTTCAGCGGTATTTATCCGGTGTCTACGGATGACTTTGAGCAGCTCAAGCTGGCGATGGGCAAGCTGCAGATCAACGATGCGGCTTTTACTTATCAAGCGGAGAGTTCGGTGGCTTTGGGTTTTGGTTTTCGTTGTGGATTTCTCGGACTGTTGCACATGGAGATTGTTCAGGAGCGGTTGCGCCGGGAGTATGATATGGATGTGATCTCCACTTACCCGGGGGTGATCTATCAGGTGACTAAAACTAATGGCGAAGAACTGGAGGTGGATAATCCCAGCTTCTTGCCTGAAGCGCAGGTGATCGAAGAGATTCGCGAACCGATCGTGCGGGTTTTCATCATGGTGCCTAATCAATATATTGGCGAGATGATGAAAATGGTGTTGGAGCGACGGGGGGAGTTGGAGAATACCGAGACACTGGACGAGGTGAGGGTGATGTTAAGTTGTTTGTTGCCATTGAATGAGATTCTGGTGGATTTTAACGACAAGCTGAAGAGCTTGACACGCGGTTATGGTTCGATGGATTACGAACATGCCGGTTACCGTCCGGCGAAGCTGGTGAAGATGGATATGTTGATCAGCGGTGAGTCGGTGGATGCCTTTTCTTCGATTGTGCATCGTGATAAAGCACAGGCTCGCGGGCGTCATTTAGCGGCCAAGCTGAAAGAGGTGATTCCACGCCAGATGTTTACGGTGGCGATTCAGGCGACGATTGGCGGCAATATCATTGCGCGTGAGACGATCACGGCGATGCGCAAAAATGTGACGGCCAAATGTTATGGCGGGGATATTTCGCGTAAGCGCAAACTTTTGGAGAAACAGAAAGCGGGTAAGAAGAAAATGAAAGCGATTGGGAAAGTGAATATTCCGCAGGAAGCTTTCATTAAGGTATTGAAAACCAGCGACTAGGGTTTCTATTGCTGGTCTAATGAATAGCAAGGAGTCACAGACCGAAACGCGGATATGAGTTTTTTTAAGCCAAAGCATATCAAGGAAGGCAAGCTTTTGCTGAAGGGCGTGCGCAAATTTGTCCGTTATAATCGGGATTTGATCAAGGATGAGCAGGCTAAAAAGATCGAAGTGATCGAGGGCGAGTTCAGGGAGAAACTCGATCAAGCCGAGGTGACGGAAGATGAGCTGAACAAAGCGGCGGTGGAGTTGACCGATGTTTGTGAGAAGTCGGTGCCTAGTTACAAGAGCTCGATGCTGAAGGAGAATCTTGAGGTGATTTTTGTAGCGGTGGTGATTGCGATGGGGATCCGGGCGTATTTTGTCCAGCCGTTTAAAATCCCGACGGGATCGATGCAGCCGACTTTGAACGGTATCATCGCGTATCCGCACAAACAAGCGCACCCAGTGGAGGGCAGCGATTACACCGAGCCGGGGCGTTTTGGGCAAATATGGGAGAAACTTTATTTTGGTCGTAATTACATCAACTTGGTGGCTGAAGGCAGCGATACCGTTTTGTTGTCGCAGATGGAAGAGGTGAAGTTTTTGCGTTTTTTTACTCGTACTGAGATTCCTTGCAGCAGTGGCAGGGTTTATACCGTGTCAGGAACTAAAAAGAAAGTTAGGGAACTCATCACCTATTCAGTGCGGCACAATCAAGTGGTGAAAAAGGGGCAGCCGATTGCGAGGGGTTATATTGATACGGGCGATCAGGTTTTGGTGGATAAGTTTTCCTATCACTGGATCAAACCCAAGCGAGGTGAGGTTTTTGTGTTTGTGACCCGTGGCATCGATGGCATTGAGCGTACCTTCTCGCCAGATCAGAGAATGGGGGGAGCGCAACATTATATCAAGCGGCTGGGTGGTGTGCCCGGCGATGAGCTGAAAGTGGAGCCGCCCAATTTATTCATTAATGGTAAGCTGGCTGAAGAAGAAGGTTTTCGCAATGTGATGTCAAAGGAGAATGGCTATAATGGTTACACTTCAGGTGTTGGTTATCAGCTTGATTTCAAATTGGGTGATGAGGAATACGTTGCCTTGGGAGATAATAGTGGGAATAGCTACGACAGCCGGGGCTGGGGAGTGGTTCCTCGAGACAACATTGTGGGCCGCGCGCTTTATGTTTATCTTCCAATCGGTCACCACTGGGGACGGATTCATTGAGTAGTCTTTAATATGTCAAGTGCCCCCCCTCCAGCGGACAGTGAGTCCATCGTCAAAGCCAGTGGTTCCAATTTGGCATTTGCTTTCTCTGTATTGCCGAAGGAAAAGCGCGCCGATATGCGGGTATTTTATGCGTATTGCCGGGTGGTGGACGATATCGTCGATGACGGGGATTTACCAGTAGAAGAGCGCCGTCAGCATTTGGACCAGTGGCGGGCGTTGGTGAAGGGAGAAGCGGGCGAAGTGCGTCCTGGACTGGAGTGTGAGCTACAGGATTTGCAGAAACGTTACAACTTGTCTCCGCAGAGTTTGCTTGAAATTATCGATGGCATGGAGATGGATTTGGAAACTCCGGTGCGTTATGAGAGTTTTGATGCGCTGAAAAAGTATTGTTACCGCGCAGCGAGTGCGGTGGGTTTGGTGAGTATTGAGATTTTTGGTTACGAACGCGAGAGAACCAAAGATTACGCAGAGCTTCTAGGTTATGCCTTGCAATTGACAAACATTTTACGCGATGTGGCAGAGGACGCCCAGGTGGGGCGGATTTATTTGCCGCGCGAGGATATGGAGCGCTTTGGTTATAGTGAGGAGGAATTGCTGGCGGGTAAATATGATGCCAGGTTTTTTGCTTTGGCTGAGTTCATTGCGTCGCGTGCCGAGGATTTTTACGCAGAAGCGGAGGCGGCTTTGCCCGAGGTTGACCGTGAGTCAATGAAGTGCTCGGAGCTGATGAGAGTGATTTACCAGCAATTACTGGAGAAGATGAAAGCGGATCAGTTCCGGGTTTTTGACAAACGTTACAGTCTGAGCAAGTGGGAGCTGATGAAATTGCTGGGGCGCGGGATGGTGGGGAAGATTTCCTAAGCTGACAAGTGTGAGGGAGGTTTACGAAGGGTTGTTGACCGATTTGGACGGTTCAGATGGGGAGATGCGTTCGCTGTTGGTCTCTGTTATAGGGGATTGGCTAGGGCTGGGCGTTGGGGAAAGCAGGCGGGCGATGGTTTTGAGTAGGATGGGGGGATCAAAAGGCTTGGTCAAAAAAGCATTGGCGCCAGCGTCGAGTACTTGGCGCATCGTTTCGCTTTGTGGGTTTCCGCTTGCCGCCAGAATAGGTAGGTTTGCTAGCTTGGGCTTGCTCAGGCCGCGTATCTGACGAATGGCTTCCAATCCATTTAGATTAGGCATTTCAAGATCCATGATGACCAGATCGAAGGGGCGTGTGGCAATACAGTCGAGGGCTTGTTGGCCGTCGTTCGCTTCGAAAGTGAGGTATCCGGTCAAATTAAGAAGCCGGGAGAGAATCAGGCGATTGGCCGACAGGTCATCGACGATCAGTAAACGGAATTGGTTGGGCTCCGGTTGGCCACTCGACGGCACGGCTTGGTGCGTGGGTGCGGATGGCGGGTTGGAGTGAGGCGTCATGGTGAAAAATTAAAGGATAGCAGGCTTACAGATAGAGCGTTCTAGAGGGTGTGATCTGGTTATATTATTTAGATAACGAAGAGGTGCGTAATGTTCAAGTTTTATAAAAGAACGGCGTGTTGGGAATGAGTCAGGGTTTTAAATTAGGTAGTTGCCAATAGCTTTGAAGACGCTGGTATTCTGACTGGGGGAGCAGGACGTATTGAGGATTGCCTTTGGGACGCAGCCATCGGATGATTTGTATCAGTTTCGATTTTTCCATGGTGGTGCAGCCACTGGTCGCACGATCCGGACCGCGGCGAATATGGAAAAAAATGACACTGCCTGCCCCGGGCAGAGGTGGGTCGGCATTGTGGCGGATTTCCAGCAGCCATTCGTAGGCAAAATCCCCATGGCGCATTTTTTGTTTTTCGAACCACGGGGGAATGCCGCGTTTGGGATCGATCACGATATGGCGATTGTAATAGGGATTGGCGGAGTCATCCGGCCAGGCATCCCATTGGCCGACTTGGTGATAAGGCAAAACGGTGCCGGCGGGTGGGTGGGGGGCGTAACCATAAAGTTTGTTGATCGAAAAACAGCCGGCGGGCGCTCTGCCGTCACGCTCCTTTTTTTCCGTGCCTTTGGGATTGAGTAGAGTGCCTCGCCCCCACGCTAGACCATTTTTTCCTAGTAAGATGGGAATGGCTCGGGTAAATAAAGCGGGTTGCCACGGGGAGTTTGGCTGAGGTTTGTGGAATACCCGGAGTTGTCCGCGGTGCTTGTTCCATCCGTTAGTGGTAGCTACCAACAGTTGCCTCACGTTTGGCGGCAGGGTGGTGGGCAGTTTTTTTTGCTGCGAAGAACTTTTACTAAATAGGTTGAAGCTTTTTTTCTGCTGTGCAGATGTCGGAGAAACGAAGCATGAAAACAATAGGGATAGGGTCGCGGTAACGAGTAGCTGTGCGGCTTGGCAATGTCTACGAGCGAGAAAGTGTGAATGGGCAAGCGGCATGCCTAGGGGCTTATTGGATGGTGCTTTCTTTTTCAAGGGGAGGTAGAAGTCCGTTGCCAATGAGTGCGCCTGATTCGTTGCCTCCTTCGGGCAGATCGGGTAGCGGCACGTTGACGGGTTCTCTGTAGCGGTGGGATGCTCCCTTTCCGGTTGCGGAGCGGGGTTTGCTGATTCGTGCAGTGGTCGGGTAAGGAGCTTTAATTGCATGGGCGAACATGTTGGAGGGAACTTCGTTGGCTTTTGCACGGCGCAGGTGTTTGTTGCGAACGACCCCGATGCTTCCGGATGACAGTTCGATCGATGACCAGTCGTCGCCGGATTTGGTCATTCGGACAATGGTGCCTTCTCCCAAGGATTGGGCGGCGGCTTGTTTTCCTGATTCTCCGAAGGGGAAAAACTGGGCTTTGCTGGTGTCCACGACATAGATGTTTTTTCGTGCACCGCCAGCACTGGATGCATCATCCGGAGATTTGTTTTTCTTCAGTGAGAGTTTGGATAAAAAGCCGGACTTGGGTTCATCCTCCATGGCTTCCATTTCCGTTTTGTCTGTTTCACCAGCACCATCGGGGCCGTAATAAACGTCAGCATTTTCGGCCTGTTTTTTATTTTTGTTGCCGACCAGCGGGATGCGGGAGAAGAAGCTCTTTTTGTTTCCGGGCATCACATCCTCCTCTTCGGGATAAGCGTCCTGCCACTTCTGTGGAGCTTCGGAGTTGTCGCTCTCTTCGTCATAGGGATTTTCATCTTTCTTTTTGCCTCCGGTCAAACTGCTGACCAGTGGTATCCGGAAACCTCTTTTTTCAGGTTGTTCGACGGGGGGCGTGTTGGTGGTCACACTTGCGGGTTCTGGAGTGCGCGGAACCACTTTATCGAGAGCCAGGCTTTCGGGCGGGGCAAACTGCGCGACGGGGTTGGGGGCGGATTCCTTTTTGTTTTTCTTGCGGAAAAAGCCAGGGCGTAGAGAGGCCAGACCCTTCACTGCTCGGCCTGGAGCTGAAGCTACCCCCCTGAGCAGGCCCTTTTTTTTGCCTTCTTCTTCTAGCGGAGGTAGGCTGGCGGTGAAATCAGCCGGTACTCCGGCAGTGATTCGGCCTTGTCCTTTGCCGTTCCAGGAATCGATTTCTGATTGTTTGACCTTCTTATAAGCGTCGGCTGCTTGTTGCTGCTGAACAGCGAGGGCAGCCCGGCGTTTGTATTCTTTGTCCAGACGAGCTTTTTCAAGAACCTTATCGCGGTTGCTTTGGTCAGTGCTCTGGGTGGCGGTGCGCCGAAGGGCGGCAATCTGCGCATCGCGTTGTGCTTTTTGGGCTTGAGCCCGGATCTCGATCAAACGTTTGTGGTCGGCATCCGACCCATAGGGGAGTTCAACCTGTTGGGCGTTTGCCACAGGGAGCAAGGCAAGCAAGCTCGCCGCTGTCACTGCAGTGATGCGGAAACAGGAGAAAAGTGGAGAATGAGAAAGCCGTTTTGCCATGGAGACTGTCATAATCTTGCGAAAAAGCAAAGTTGACGGATTCTATCCCATGAAGCGCTTCTAGTCCAACTAAAGGGGAAGTAAATGCGCTATAGAAATTATGGTAATATTTGTAAATAATTAATATTAGATTGGATGTGGGATTGAGATCTTTCGGGTTCATCGTTATTAAGGAAAGCTGAAGAATTTTCATTATGATCAGTGCTGAAAAACAGAAACAATTAAAATTGCGCTTGTTGCGATTGGGAATTTACGAGGAAGATTTGAGCGAGAAATTCATTGCCGGTTCAGGTCCCGGGGGGCAGAAGATCAATAAAACCGCATCGAGGGTTTATTTGCGCCATGATGCATCAGGGGAGGAAGTGCGGTGTCAGGTCGGGCGTTCGCAGAGTTTTAACCGTTATCAGGCGAGGATGTTACTGTGTGAACGTTTGGAAGAAAAAAAGCGGCAAAAAAAGTTGGAGCAGCAACGGTTACGCGCCCGGGAGCGCTACCGCAAAAGGCGTCGTTCGAAAGCACAAAAGAAGCGCTTACGCGCCACAAAAACCCAACGCTCCGAAAAAAAACAACGCCGTAAAAACGTAGGTTTGGACGGATAGCTGCTCTTTGGTGAAATTTGGATGGACTGTCGGGGCGGCTGGAGGGAGAAATTAATTTGCAATTGTTGTCTTGGCTGGAGGCTGTAAGGTTGGGCTGTTTGTTATGCAGGAGTATCACCGTTTATTAAATTTGGTATTGGAGCAGGGGAAAATCCGAGAAGACCGGACCGGGGTCGGTACGGTGGGGGTGTTTGGGGCTCAGGCCCGGTTTGATATCAGGGATCACTTTCCGGTATTAACGACCAAGAAGCTGCATTTGAGGTCGATCATTCATGAGCTGTTGTGGTTTCTGAAGGGGGACACCAATGTGAAGTATTTGCAGGACAATGGAGTAAAGATTTGGGATGAGTGGGCGGATGAAGAGGGCAATCTAGGGCCCGTGTATGGTAAACAATGGAGGGATTGGCAGACTGGGGAGGGGCAATCTTCTATTGATCAAATTGCCCAGGTGGTGGAGCAAATCAAGACCCGGCCGCAGAGCCGCAGGCACATGGTCTGTGCTTGGAATCCTAGTGATGTGCCACGCATGGCGTTGCCGCCTTGTCATTGTTTGTTTCAATTTTACGTGGATGTGGAGGCTGGGGAATTGAGTTGTCAATTGTATCAGCGCAGTGCGGATTTATTTCTTGGCGTGCCATTCAACATCGCTTCGTATGCTTTGTTGACGATGATGATGGCGCAGGTTTGTGGTCTTAAACCGGGGGAGTTTGTGCATACTTTCGGGGACTTGCATTTGTATTCCAATCATCTGGAGCAAGCTCGCTTGCAATTGACACGTAAACCGCGCGCCTTGCCGAAGATGAGTTTGAACCCAGCAGTAAAGACGATAGACGGTTTTGTTTTTGAGGATTTTAAATTAAGTGATTATGATCCTCATCCGGGGATCAAAGCGCCCATTGCCGTGTGAGGAGGTTGTAGTTTTTTCTGGGATCTAGTATGAAATTGAATGCAATAGCGGCGATGGCGAGCAACCGGGTGATTGGCAAGGCAGGGGAATTGCCTTGGCATCTGCCGGAAGATTTCCGTTGGTTCAAAAAACTGACGATGGGGCATCCAGTGGTGATGGGGAGGAAAACCTGCGAGTCGATTGGTCGACCTTTGCCCGGAAGGAGGAATATTGTGATTTCCAGGGAATGGCGACAAGCCCCCAAGGGGTTTGAGCTGATTCACTCTATCGAAGCCGTGGCCGAATTGGATTTGCAAGGAGATGTGTTTTTGCTGGGAGGGGCGATGCTTTATCAAAAAATGCTGGCGCAATGTGAGCAGTTGTATTTGTCCTATGTTTTTGCAGAGTATGAGGGCGATGCGTATTTTCCGGATTTTGAAGAGCTGTTTGTCTTAGATGAAGTGATGGCATCTTACCCTGAATTTGAACTTCGACGCTATGTGAGGAGACTAAGTTGAATAACTTCCAACTGTGAGTGGGTGTTGGTCGTTCGCTCTCAGCTTATAACGATATTGATTTAGAAAAAATAAGAGAATGTTTATGAATGAAAATATAAAAAAATATGGATCGAAGGTTTTGTTCCTTGCGATGGGTTTGATGGGGGTTTTGATCTTTGCCGTTGCTTGCGCACCCAAGGCCGATAAAAAGCCGAGTCCGGAAAACAAGGAGAGGAAAGTGAAAATTGAAACTGACAAGCCTGCGAAACTGGCACTTCCTGATGAAAGCAAAGAACCTGAAAACGCAGGTTATGCCATTTTGGGAGCCGGGTGTTTCTGGTGTGTGGAAGAGGTGTTGCAACAAATGGATGGAGTGACGGCGGTGGTATCAGGTTATGCCGGAGGAACGGCAGCTGATGCTAATTACGAAGCTGTTTGCACGGGCAAGACGGATCACGCTGAAGTGGTGAAGGTTACTTTTGATAAAGATAAAACGTCCTATGGAAAGGTGCTTGATACTTTCTGGAAGCTACATGATCCAACCACGTTGAATCGCCAGGGCCCGGACAGTGGGCGTCAGTATCGGTCGGCTATTTTTTATCAGAATGATGAAGAGAAAGCGATCGCGGAAGCTTCCAAGAAAAAGCTCAATGAAGCTGAGCAATATCCCAGCGCGGTGGTGACCCAGGTTGTTCCTTTGGATAAATTTTATCCGGCTGAGGATTATCATCAAAACTACGCGAGGTTACATCCTGATGATGGTTATATCCGGGCGATTCTTTTTCCAAAGTTGAAAAAATTGCATTTGCAGATCCCTGAGTAGTAAGGGCCGCGGATTTAAAAAGTGAAGACGTGGTTCTAATGATCTGTCAGTTCATTAGGTAGTCGCTTGAGCGGGGCGAGGTCTTTGCCGATGATGAGTTGCCGGGTGAGGAGCCGTCGTTGGGGGGCAAGGTCTCCCTTGGTGGGTAACAGGGCGATCACATCCCATTGGCGTTTGCCAAAGTGGAAGCTGTTATTGAGAATCCATTGGTAGTCACGGATGAAATCGCTGTCATTGCCTTGTGACAGGGTGGGGGCGGGTAGGTCGATGATGACCAGGGTGGGCGACATGGTACGGATTTTTTGCGACCATTTCCTGATTTGTGCAAGGCTTTGATTAGCTACCGGCCAAGAGGTGAGTTCGATTTTGGCCTGGGGGAATTTTTTCTTCAAGGCGGCGGGGACCAACTGGTCATAGGGGGGCATGGCGACCAGTTTGACCGGCTGATTGGCGTGCAATAGTCGCAGAGTGTTTTGCAGCGGATTGGGGGAGCTATCAATATCCGCCAGCGATATTTTTTTACCAGAAAGGGATTGGGTGATGAGTTCGGCAAAACGTTTGTGGCCGTTGAGGTTGGGGTGGATGGTTTCGCTCATCAACAACATCCAGGCGGTGTGGTCTTTTTTATCCAGATCACTCCAGTCTTGGAAAAAATCGACGTAGGGCAGTTTCAGCTCGGAGGCTATTTTTTGCACTCTGTTGGCGTAGGCTGCGAGTTTGGCATTGGGGCGCGTGGGGTTTTCATAAACCGAATTGGCCGAGCAGAGTATGACGGCTGCTCCTGCAGTGAGGCATTGCCGGGTGATGTCACGCAGATTTTTTTCGTAATCGTCTATTTTGATCCGAGTCACATCATTCATGCCGAACATGATAACCACTAGATCCGGTTTTTTAGCGATGACATCCTTTTTGATTCGGGTGAGGGCATTGGCGGTGGTGTGGCCACTGATGCCGGCATTGATCATTTCGAGTTTTGCCGTGGGGTAGGCTTGTTGCAGGGCGATGCCGAGCATGTCGGTCCAGGCGCGAGCCGATCCGCTGTGGTAATAGACGCCTGTGATGCTATCACCAAAACAGACGATGCGGGTGGGGCGCTCACCGCTTTTGAGTTGTTGTTTTATTTGCTGGATATGGGGTGTTTCCTGAGCCTGTGATGAGGTGGGAAAAACGACGGCCAATAAAAGGGTGGCGATAATACTGAAGCTGAGCTTTGAACGTATGGGGGGGAGCATGTTCTGAATATGAAGTGGATTGGAATTAGGAATTAATAATTACAAATTCGGAATGAGGAAAGATTTTTTTTCAAAAGAATTGCCGCGACGGCGTTTTGTCCAGATGGCAGCGGCTTCGTTGCCGCTGGTGGTGGGCGGGTTCGGTGCCTGTCAGGCCAAGGGGAATGGGGAAAAGAAAATCAAGGTGGCGGTGGTGATGACGACTTTTTTTTATCGCTCCCACGCGCATGTAATACTTGAGAATTTTCTCCAACCTTATTTGTTCAATGGCAAGGTGGTCGATCCTCGGGAGGAATTTGAGATTGCGAGTTTTTATGTCGATCAGCTGGCTGAGGAAGAAGGTCTGGACGGCGAGTCTTCTGATATGTCGCAAGAGGTGGCGAAGGAGTTTGGCATTCCTGTATTTGAAAATATAGCCGGGGCTTTGGGTCTGGGAGGTGAGGGGTTGGCAGTTGATGCGGTGTTGATTATTGGTGAGCACGGCAAGTATCCTTTTAATGGCAGAGGGCAGGAGCTGTATCCCAAAAAACGTTTTTTTGATGAGACGGTGGCGGTTTTTAAGAAAAGTGGGCGGGTGGTGCCGGTTTACAGCGACAAACATTTGTCCCATCTGTGGGACGAGGCAAAAGCGATGTATGATACTTCACGTAGCATG
This sequence comes from Verrucomicrobiota bacterium, assembly GCA_045046875.1. Classification (GTDB taxonomy): domain Bacteria; phylum Verrucomicrobiota; class Verrucomicrobiia; order Verrucomicrobiales; family DEV007; genus JAADHD01. The sequence continues at coordinate 35,812 of JASFYY010000137.1, forward strand.
GGCTTTGGACTGATGGCGGGAAGTTCAGTGCCGCTGGCAGAGCGCAGGCCAGTGATGAAGATTCCGTCCGGGGCAAAGGTGGTGGAAGCGGTGTCGATTCATGGCGGGCCTGTGGAGCGTTATGATTTTCACGGTTTTGAAGTGTTGCAGTCTTTGTTAGAGGGGCGGGCGGGAAATGAAAGTGGGGTGAGTGAAGTGCAGTTTTTGCAAGGAGATGCTCTGTGGAAAGCAGCGGATGAAGGGCGTTGGTCTGCTGATTTGGCCGCTGCCGCCATGCGGGCGGAGTTTCCTGATGACAAACGATCACTGAAGGAAATGTGGTTGGATAAGTTCGCGGATGCGGATTTTTATGCGGTTTTGGTGAACTACAAGGATGGGACTCGAGGGACGGTGTTGAAGGTCGGCAATGACGGGATCCGCTGGAACTTTGCTTGTCAGCTTGAGGGCGAGTCAAAGCCATTGTCCACTCGGTTTCATGTTGGACCGTGGAATAATCGCAATTTGTTCCGTGCTTTGTCGCATTCGATTCAAGAGCATTTCCGACAGGGGCGATCACCGTATCCGGTGGAGCGCACTTTGTTAACTACAGGTCTGCTGGAAGCGGAGATGGAGTCACGTGACAAGGGCGGAGTGGCGGTGAAAACGCCGCAA
>JASFYY010000138.1:0-4965 GCA_045046875.1 Verrucomicrobiota bacterium
TAAATCGATTTCATTGCCAGCCCTAAAAGGGCGAAATGATGTTGAGGTGTGATAAGGTAGTTTTTAATAAGTAAGGGCTAACTTTATTGTCCTGCACCCATCGGAAGGAAAGCTGAAGAGTAAGAGTGGACAATTGAGCGGGGATAAATTATTATTCAGGTTATGTGTTGTTTCTCCAAGCCAGTAAGATCAGTGACCAATACGCAAATATTTTGTCGTGTGGGAGCGAAGGGCTATCAGGTGGTAGTTTATAGTATGCGATTGGATGCTGCCGAAGACCTCGCGATGATCTTGCCAATTTCGGTGATTGCGAATTCGTCGGAGGATGTGATGAAATTTTTGGATTTTTCGGGATATGCAGGTTTTTTTGAAGATGTGGAAAAGAACTTTAAGGTCCCTGCCGCTTCGTCTTATGGGAATCCATTTGGTGATCCTGCGAGATCTAGGGGGCTGAAGGTGGAAAAAGTAGGTAACTTTGATGCTTCCTTTGTACCGACCGTGGCCGATTTTTCTCGTTTGGATGAACGTTTTCGCTTGTCGGGGGATGTGTGGCAGGAATTGCCGCAATATGACGATTATGGCTTTGTGGTTTTTAAACTGAGAAAGGGGGCCGCTCAGGTTCACCCGATGGGCTTCGCTTTTCCAACGAGGGATCGATCACAGATCACTTTTCCTACGGTTCACATTCATGATGGCAAGGTGCATAAGAAGGCGGGCTTCGATCACAGTTTATATTGTCAATCGCCTTCGGATGAGTTTGCAATGAAGTGGAGAGAGTCGGATTTTCTTGCCCAGTATGCTGTGAAGTGTAGCAAGGCTTCGGGAACCGTGCGTCCTAAAGAGCATATTTATAAAAAACGGTTAATTGGAAAACTAAAGAATGAGGATCTTGTAATTGGGGCGGCTGCTAACGCCTGATCCTTGATTTCTTGACCATTGGGCTGCTGGACTCTACGGTGCGCCATGTCAGAAAATCCCCATTTTCCCAACCGACGTGATTTTGCTAAAAAATTAGCTGCGGGTGCGGGTGCCATCATTACAGGTGGTGCGACGGCTTCGGCGGCGGATCAGATCAATGCGAAGAATCGGCGTAAACCTTTGCCAACTCGACCTGGTGGCAAAGGTTCGAAAACGGTGGAGTTGAGCAAGGATGGTAAACACGTGCGCACGGCGGGAAGTGTTTCGGGTGACGGTGAAGTGTTTCAGGAGTCGGCGCGCAACATTCCGGTGGCAGCGGAGTATGATGTGGTGGTGGTTGGTGGTGGGCCGGCGGGATTCACAGCGGCGCTGGCGGCAGCTCGATCCGGGGCTAAGACTATGTTGTTGGAGGTGAACGGTTGCATTGGCGGGGTGTGGACTTCGGGGCTGTTGTCGCTGATCATCGATGGCACTGGCAAGCCGGGCATCATGATGGAATTACTTGCTGAGCTGAAGCGGCGATCGACCGGTCATGCGATTGGGGCGTCGTGGGTATATGATCCTGAAGCGATGAAATTGCTGTTGGAGGATTTGTTGCTCGAAGCAGGTGTGCAGATACGTTTGCATACGCGGGTGGTGGCGGCTGCGAATGATGAAGATAATCGATTGAGGGTGGTATTGACCGAATCAAAATCAGGGCGCGAAGCCTGGACGGCGCGTAGTTTTATTGATTGCTCGGGTGATGGAGATTTGGCAGCTCAGGCGGGCTGTGAATTTGAAATGGGGCGTCCCCAGGATGGGGCGACGCAGCCGATGACGATGATGGGAATGATCACCGGAGTGCGCACGGCCGATATTGCGCCTTTTGTGCGTGGCAGTTCCAGTTTGCAAAAACACGGTAATCCTAAGAAAAATTTACTGGAGGAAATGCGCAAAGCCGGGGTGAGTCCTTCCTATGAAGGGCCAACGATTTTTGAGGTGCGTGACGGTTTTTACGCGATCATGACCAATCATCAGTATGGAGGCTCTGCGATCGATACGAATGACGTGACTGAAGCGACGCTGCAAGGGCGGCGTGAAGTGAATCACTTATTGGCGGCTTTAAAAAAGAAGGGTGGGGTGTGGAAAGACCTGGAACTGGTGACCACTTCCGAGCATATTGGAACTCGGGGCGGGCGGCGCATACGGGGGGAATATTATGTGACGGGGGAAGATTTGCGGGATGGCAAGAAATTCGATGATGGCATTTGCCGGGTGAAATTTGGCATCGATGTGCATTCGGTGGATCCGAAAAAAACCAAGGCGATTGAGAAAAAACCATACAAATCCCAGCCTTACGACATTCCTCTGCGTGCAATGATTGCGCGCGATGTGTCGGGTTTGATGATGGCGGGTCGTTGCATCAGCGGTGATTTTATTGCGCATAGTTCTTATCGCGTCACTGGTGATGCGGTGACGATGGGAGAAGCTGCGGGGGTGGCGTCGGCGGTGGCGGTGGAGAGCAAGGTTTTGGTAGGGGATGTGCCTTTTGTGGAGGTGAGTAAAGTGTTGGGTAAGGTTCGTGCGGATGCGGAGAAGAGAGCGGGGGTTTGAAAGAGAAGAGGATCTCACGCAGAGCTGCTAAGGGCGTAAAGTAATAGAGTTTCACCATCTGAAAATGAAGAATGAGGAGAGGGATTAAAAAATTATGAAAACAATAACGATACAAATCACAGTTTTGCTAATAGCGGCGTGGATGCCGGAAATTTTTGCCAAGGATGCGAGTCCGGCGACCAGTGATCCAAACAAGGTGGATGCGGACTATGCGCTGCAAGGGGAATATGTGGGGGAGTCGGGCGACAAAAAACTCGGGCTTCAAGTAATAGCGTTAGGTGGCGGGAAATTCGAGGCAGTGGCTAGCAAGGGCGGGCTGCCGGGAGCGGGCTGGGATAAGGAAAAACCGAGGGAGCGGATTCAGGGAGAACTGGTGGATGGCAAGGTCAAGTTTGTCGCATCCAAGGGGCATGTGGGTTGGTTGGCGGATGGTAAAATAGCAGTTAAAACTCCCGACGGTCAGGATGCGGGCAGTTTGAAACGAGTGATTCGCAAGAGCCCGACCTTGGGAGCGAAGGCCGCTGAAGGAGCGGTGGTGGTTTTTGACGGCACTTCTATAGATGGCTGGAAAAGGGGCAAGATGGAAGGCAAATTGCTGACGCAGGGGGCTTTGAGTAAAGAGACTTTTGGGGATCACAGCATTCACATTGAGTTTCGCTTGCCTTACATGCCGACGGCTCGTGGGCAGGCACGTGGTAACAGTGGTTTGTATGTGCAGGGGCGTTACGAAGTGCAGATGTTGGACAGTTTTGGTCTGACGGGAAAAGATAATGAGTGTGGAGGTTTGTATAAAGCATCGGTGCCCTCTGAGAACATGTGTTACCCGCCGCTGACTTGGCAGACTTACGACATTGATTTTGTTGCGGCTAAATTCGAGGCTGGGAAAAAAATTAAGAATGCGAACATCACGGTCAAACACAATGGGGTGAAGATACATGACAAGGTTGAGCTTTCCGGACCGACTCCCGGAGGTAAGTTGAAAAACGAAGAAGGACCCGGCCCGATTTTTTTACAGAATCATGGCAATCCGGTTCGCTATCGAAATATCTGGGTGGTGAAAAAATAGCGACGGCTCTGTTATGCGACAATCAAATTTGGCACGGTCGGATTTACGAGTGAGTTCGATCGGGCTTGGCTGTGTGACTTTTGGTCGGGAGATTGACCGGCAGGCTTCTTTTCAAATTCTGGACCATGCCTTGGCGCGGGGGATTAATCTTTTGGATACCGCAGCTGCGTATGCGGACGGGGCTTCGGAAATGGTGCTGGGTGAATGGATGGCGGAGCGTGGGGTGCGTGATCAAGTGGTGCTGGCTAGCAAGGTCACCGGCACCTTGAGCCGGGAGCGGGTGATCGCTTCGGCAGAGGAAAGTTTGCTTCGCTTGAAGTGTGATTGCATCGATTTGTTTCAGCTGCATTGTTGGGATGAGTTGACTCCTGTGGAGGAGACGCTGGGAGCTCTGGAGGAATTGCGGGAACAGGGCAAGGTGCGTTATGTGGGTTGCAGCAATTGGAGTGCGCAGCAATTAGAGCAGGGTTTGCCGCAGATGGTTTCAGTTCAGCCGCCTTACAACCTGGTGCAGCGGGAGATCGAGGTGGACTTGCTGCCCTTGTGTCAGGCGGGGCAAGTGGCAGTGCTTTCTTATAGTCCGCTTGGCGCGGGATTTCTGACGGGAAAATACCGGCGTGGAGGAGAAGTGCCGCCCGGAACTCGCTTTGATGTGATTCCCGGTCACCAGCCGATTTATTTTACCGATGAAGGTTTTAGCGTGGAGGAAAAATTGAGGGAGGCGGCAGAAAATTCAGGTCATTCGATGATTGAGTTGGCGCTGGCATGGGTGATCAGTCGAAAGGGGATCAGTTCGGTTTTGATCGGGGCAAGGAATACAGGGCATGTGGACCAGGCTTTTGCCGCGGAGCAGTTGTTGGCCGATGCATCAGTAATGCGCTTGTTGGAAAGTTTTTGAAGTGTAGGTTCCAGCATGAGCATTCGATACGCGCATACAAACATCGTGGCTAAAGACTGGCGCAAGTTGGCGCAATTTTACACCGAGGTGCTCGACTGTGAACCGGTTCCGCCGGAGCGGGATTACGAAGGGGAAGGCATTGGCAAAATCGCGGGCATTGCCTATGAGCAGTCGAAGGCCTTGAAGGGGCAGCATCTGCGCTTGCCAGGTCATGGGCCGCAGGGGCCGACACTGGAAATTTTCCAATACGAACCCGAAGGGCCTACATTTAAGATTGAGTCCAATACCATGGGATTTTCCCATATCGCTTTTGTAGTGGATGATGTGAAAACGGTGGCCGCTCAATTTCTGGAATGGGGAGGTAAGGAAGTCGGCGAATACACCGAGATGGATGTCGAAAATGCCGGACACATCGTACTGCATTACATGGCGGATCCAGAGGGGAATATAGTTGAGTTGCAGACCTGGACAGCTTTGGGGAAGGAGTAAG
>JASFYY010000139.1:0-11164 GCA_045046875.1 Verrucomicrobiota bacterium
AAGGAGTAAGAATTCAGGAGACAGAATTCAGAATTAGGAATAAAAAGACTGGCTACTGAATCCTGGCTACTAAATTCTTCCTCCATGATCGCCCCGATTTCTATTCCGCATTTGCTGGTGATGTTGCTGCCGTTGACTTTGGTGGCGGTGATCTATTGGAAGTGGGTTGGTCGGCCGGCGGAGATTGGGGTGGCGACGGCGCGCATGGTTTTGCAGTTGCTGGCGGTGGGGTATTTTCTGGCTTATCTTTTTGGAACCGAATCGATGTGGGTGGGTTTGGGGGTGTTTGCTTTTATGATAGGCGTTTCATCCTGGATCGCGATGCGCTCGACAACGGGACGCAGTAAGGCGACTTACCGCAGAATGTTTTTTTCGATTGGTTTGGCAGGAAGTGTTAATTTGTTGCTGGTGGTTTTGTTTGTGCTGAAATTGGATCCCTGGTATCAGGCGCGATTTATTATTCCGATTGCGGGAATGATTTTCTCGACTGGGATGAATGTGGTGAGCCTCTGTGCAGAGAGATACGAAAGTGAGATGAAGAACTCGGGCGATCATGAGTTGGCTAGAAAGGAAGCCTATCGGGCTTCGCTGATTCCCCAGGTGAACTCTTTTCTCGCGGTGGGGCTGGTGGCTCTGCCCGGGATGATGACGGGACAGATTTTATCCGGGGTGTCACCGCTGATTGCGGTGCGCTATCAGATCATGGTGATGTGTATGATCATGGGCACAGCAGGCTTGGCGTCGGCTTTGTATTTGTGGCAGGTAAGGCCGAGGGGATCAATTGACAGTGGATAATTAAAAATAAGCAATGAGGAGGAGGGGGGAGGAGTTTAACCACGGATAGCACGGATTAACGCGGATGAAGAAATGACTGTAGGCATGGATGGGAGGAGCAGGGAGCGCTTACTTGGAAACCAGCGGGTTGATCGTTTTGATGTTGGGAAAACGCGCGAAATCGGCATTGTTGGAATATACGATCATTCCGTATTCCGATGTGAGCGCCGCAATATGGGCATCGTTAGTTAGATTGGCTAAGCCAATAATCCAGGGGTGATATCGGCGCCGGTGACGGGGGAGTCGACCAGGCTGACTTCGCGGCCTTCGTGGGGGACGGTGAGTTTTTTGTGGTTGATGCCGAGACTGTGCAACAGGGTGGCGTGTAAGTTGTGTACGTTGACGGTATCGGTGACGGCGCGGCAGCCGAGTTCGTCGGTCTCGCCGTGAACGTATCCGGCTTTGAATCCGCCGCCGGCCAGCCAGAGAGAAAATCCCTGTGGATTGTGATCACGTCCGTCGGCGCCTTCGGAAATGGGTTCGCGGCCAAATTCGCCGCCCCACATGACCACCGTTTCGTCGAGCATGCCGCGTTGTTTCAGATCTTTGACCAGGGCAGCGCTGGGTTGGTCGGTGGTCTGGCAGAGTTCTTTCAGACGTGAGACGTTTTTGTTGTGGGTGTCCCAGGGTTGGCTGCCCATGCATACTTGCACAAAACGCACACCGCGTTCGATCAGGCGGCGGGACAACAAGCAGCGGCGGGCGTAGTCGCGGGTTTTTGGGTTGGGGCTGTCGAGGCCATACATTTTTTGGATCTCCTGCGGTTCGTCGGAAAAATCGAGCACTTCGGGAACCGCGGTTTGCATGCGAGCGGCAGTTTCAAAATCCTTGATCCGGGCGAGCAGTTCGCTGTTCTCCGGATGGCGTTGCTGATGGGAGCGGTTCAGTTGGCTGATCAGATCCAATTGGCCGGTTCTTGCATCGGGGGTGAAGCGTTGCGGGGTTTTTAAATACTGCACCGGAGTGGATCCGGAACGGAAAGGGGTGCCTTGGAATTCAGCAGGCAGCCAACCCGAAGACCAGTTGCCAACCCCGTCGGTGGGGTAGTTGTTTTGCACCAGGGCAACGTAAGCGGGCAGGCTGTTGGTTTCGGCTCCGAGACCATAAACCACCCACGAACCGAGAACGGGGGAGCCGGGTAAAAATTGTCCGGTATTGATCAGGCGGATGGCGGCAGTGTGATCGCTGGCTTTGGTCACCATCGAACGGATTAGGGTCATGTCATCGACGATCTCTGCCGTGTGCGGTAGCAGTTCGGATAATTCGATGCCGGATTGACCGTGTTTTTTGAAAGCAAAGGGTGAGCCCAGGATGCGTTTGGTGGTTCCGGGATTACGGAATTTCAGATCACCACCATAACTTTTGCCGTGCATTTTGGTCAGCATCGGTTTGGGGTCAAATAGGTCGACCTGGCTCGGCCCGCCGTGTTGGAAGAGGCTGATCACGGCACGAGCCTGACCGGTAGGGGAAGCGGTTGCGGTGGAAGCTTGAGCGTTTTCCTGACCGAGCAAGTGGGCGAGGGCGATGGAGCCGAGGCCGCCGACGGATTGGCCGAGGAAGAGGCGGCGGTTCATTGAATAGGTTTGAGCGTTCATGTTGGGGAAGGGTTCAGGAGTCAGAATATAGAATTCAGGAGGGGGGATTTATTCTAGGTATAAAAAACCGCTGGAGGCTAACAGGGATTGGCAGAAGTCGCGCCAGGCCCAGTTGCCTTTTTGTTTAGACTTGTAGCGTGAGGGTTGTTGAGAGAGAAAGGTGGTGGCTAGTTTTTTTTCTTCTTTGCTTGGGCTTCGGCCCCAGGCTAGTTGGAAGGCTCTTTCAATGCGGGCGGATGGCTCGGGCGTTTCTTTGGCCAGTCGGGTGGCCATGTCGGCGGAGCGATCGAGGATGAAGGTGGAGTTCATCAGGCTGAGGGATTGCAACGGGACGGTGGTGAGGTTGCGACGGACACAGTTCACTACCATTTTTGGAGCATCGAAAGTCTGCATCAGAGTGTGCTCCTGTGAGCGTCGGTACTGGAGATAGATGCTGCGACGTTGGCTGGCAGAACCACTTTTCTCAACGATGACTTCACCACTACCGAGTTTTTTGGTTGGCACGTAGGGGCCTCCCATTTTGTGATCGAGTTGACCTGAAACCGCTAGCATCGCATCGCGAATGGCTTCCGCATCCAGGCGTCTCACCGGGGCGCGCCACAACAGCCGGTTGGCAGGGTCGATCTGTTGTCCGTTTTGATTTTCCGCGCTGCTCTGACGATAAACGGCTGACAGCATGATCTTGCGGTGGGCGGCTTTCAGGTCCCAGCCGCTTTTGATAAAGTCGGCAGCGAGATGTTCCAGCAGTTCGGGATGACTCGGGCTCGATCCTGAGTAACCCAGGTTCTCAGTAGAGGCCACGATGCCGGTGGCAAAATGGCGCTGCCACATTCGGTTCATCGTGACCCGAGCCAACAGCGCCGAAGCCCGCGAGTCTGTCCGGGTGATCCATTGGGCAAAAGCCAGCCGTCGACCGGTGCTTTGTCCGACTTGTTTTTTTGCTGTGGCTGCAGGATCAAAAGAATGGCTGTCGCCGCTTAGAAAAGAAAACACATTGGGGGATACTTTCTCGCCTTTGTTGAAGTAGCTGCCTCGTTTGAGCAGGAAGACATCGGAGGCTTTGTCCGAGCGATCCGTCACCCAGGCGACTTTACCCGGTCGTTCGCCTTGCAGTTGTTTGATCATGATTTCGCTGGCCTCCGCCTTGCTCAGTTCGACATCACGTGCCTGGTCCAAATTTTCCCGGCTGCTCTGCAGAGCTGCGCTATTTTGCTTGGTCGCACTGCGCTCTACTCGAATGTTGTCGACGCTGTAGTGAAAACCTTCGCCTCGGTAGGCGAAGCCAATGCCGCCATTGGGAAGTTGTGCCGCAGTGACGCTCATCGAGCGGACCACCCGCGGCCGAGAGCTCTCTGTTTCTTCGGGCAGGCCGTTGAGAACATGTTCGATGATAAAGTTTCCATCGCCGCTATTTGTCACCCGGATGCCATAGTTGTCACCGGCAAAATAACCCCGGAAGCGCGCGCCTGCCTGTCCTCTCATGCCGCCTTTTTTCAGAGAGTTGGTGATCACGTCGATGCCGTAGGAAGGGCTTGAGTCGATAAGCACATTGCCAGTTGTTTTGCTGCCCTGTGCGGTTGATGTGGCGATGAGGAAACCAAAACGCGCTAGTTTGCCCTTGGATGAGCCACTGCCTTCCACGATATCAAAAGTCAGTTGCACCCATTCGCCCGTTTGTTCCGGGGTCCAGTCGAATTGTTTTTGGGTGGTGATCCAAGTGAAGCGGCTCGGTTTGGCGTCTTCCATTTTTAATACGCCGTCTTTGACATAAGCTTTGATTTTAGCTGTTTCACTGAATTCGACTTTTGGCGAGTCTGCTTTGGGAGTTTGAACACTCCAGTTTTTTTTCAGTTCATCGGTGCCTTTGCCGAAATCGCTCTGCCATAGAAGCTCACCGACAGGCCGGGTATTTTTTTCCCAGGCGGCGAAGTTTTTTTTGTCAGCGAGTAATTGATCTTCGGCGTTTTTCACTTTCTCTTTCCAAGCATTCAAGACCTTGGCTGGCGCGGTATCGACCCAGCGGTTTTTTGGGGTCACCCAGTTATTGATATCGAAAGCGGGATGCAAAATAGATTGGAACTCGTAATACTGGCGTTGAGTGATTGGTTCGAATTTGTGATCATGACACTGGGCGCATTTGATTGTCATTCCCATCAGGGATGAGCCGACGATTTGCATCGTTCCCTCTAGCGTCGCATAGCGGGTAGTGATGCGTTCCTCGGGGGTGCCCATGTCGCGGTCGGTGCCGTCTTCGCTGTTGCGCAGGTAATGAGTGGCAATCAGCATGTCCACTTGTTCGGGCTTCAGTTCCGTTCCCGGGCGGTAGCCGGATAGCTCATCGCCGGCCAGTTGCTCGCGGACAAACTGGTCGAAGGGTTTGTTGGTATTGAAAGAGCGAATGACATAGTCGCGGTAGAGGTAGGCCAGCGGCCGCACCTGATCGAAGTCGATGAAATAACCGTCGCTATCCGCGTAACCTGCGACGTCCAACCAGAAACGCCCCCAGCGTTCACCGTAGTGGTCGGAGGCGAGGTAACGATCGATCATACGTGTGTAGGCACCGGACTGGGAGTCGTTCAGGTAGATTTGTTTTTCATCCAGAGTAGGAGGCAGGCCGGTCAGATCAAAGGCTGCGCGGCGGATCAGGGTTTCGCGATCTGCTTGAGGAGAAAGTTGCAGTTCTTTTTTTGCTAACTTGGCGGTGATGAACCGGTCGATGTCAGTGAGCTTGTTTTTTTTGTTTTTGGATTTGAGCAAGACCGGTGGTTTTGATTCCTGCAAAGGGGCGAAGGCCCAGTGTTCGATTGGGGCGAGGTCACCTTCGACATACTCGGGCAGTCCGGGCGCGCCAGCGATGATCCACTGACGTAAAACTTCTTTTTCTTTGTCATTCAAAGGCTCGTCTTCCGGCATTTCATTGTTCTCCACCAGTTGCCAGAGTTTGCTTTTATCGAGTCGGCCGGGAGTCACGACTGCGCCGTGTTCACCTCCGCGCGCGATGTAGCGGGCATTGCTCAGGGTCAACTTTCCTTTGGCTTTGAGTGGGCCGTGACAGCTGTTGCAGCGTTTTTTGAACAGTGGTAGAACGTCGTCTTCCAGATTGGTCGGACTATCAGCAGCAGTCAACGCGAGGGGTGTTAGCAGAGCCGGGAGCAGAAGCAGTTGCGAGAAAAAACGTTTCATGATTTGGTCGGCAGTTGGGCGATGAGTTGTTCGATGATAGCCAGTCCGGCTCCGTTGAGCGGGTCCGCGCGGGTGAGTTTGACCTGGCAGTTTTCCAACAGGGGAGACAGGCAGAAACGTGGTAAACGCTCTATCAATTGATCAAAACAGTGAGCATCATTTTCCAAAAAGCGGCCGAGCAAAAATACGGTCGAAGGGTTGTAGGCTTGCAGGGTCAAGGCGATGGCGATGGCAAGGTGGTCGAGGAATCGGGATACTTCAGTGGCGATGAGTTGCGGGTTGTTTTTTTGAATTTCCAGCATTTCTGCTATTGATACCTCCCGGTCTAGCTTTTTTGTTACCTGCTTGAGTAAAGCGAGATCGGTGGCTTGGGTTTCCAGGCAACCATGGTTGCCGCAACCGCAGAGTTCACCGTCTGGATTGATGACGATGTGGCCGATCTCACCCGCCATGCCACGAGCGCCGGTGATGCGGTGACCGTCCGAGCAGGCGGCGGCTCCAAGGCCGCCGAGGTAGTTGATCAGGGCGAAATTTTCAAGGCCGTTGGCTTGACCGCGGATTTGTTCGACTAAAAACTGGGATTCCATCACTCCGGTGAGTTTGGTTTTTAGCCCCGTGAGCTTTTCCAGATCGGCGAGCAGGTCATGGCCATCGATCGAGGGGATGTTGGGGGTTATTTTAACTTCGCCGCTACGGCTGTCGATCAAGCCCGGCACACAGACGCCAAGACCGAGAGTGTTGGCGTTGGTGTTCTGATCCAGTTTTTTTACCAGTTTGATGATTTGTTCTAACAGGGAGGCGTAGTTCTGTGGCGTTGCGCTTTTTTCCATTTGGCCGGTTACTGCGCCATTCAAAGCAATGCTGGCGGCTCGCACTTCGATCGGGCCGAGCGCCAGCGCGATCACTTGCGCTTTGTCTGCCGACATGCGTAGGAAATTACCGGGGCGGCCTGCGCCGTTCTGCTGCTGCCCGCTACAGGACTCGGCGAAACTGCTCGCTTCCAGGGAATCGCAGATTTTGACGGCAGTGGCGTATCCCAGCCCGGTGTGTTTTGCTACGTCGGAACGCGACAGCGGGCCGCGGGTTTGCAGGCTGCGCACCACACGTTCGCGATTGACTCGACGCAGTAGGCCTGGGCGCGCCTGGGCAGGAATTTGAGGGAAAGCGATCATGCTGTAGTTAATTTTATCACTATGCGATAAAATGCAAGTGAAAAGTTGTTTGGTGCTTGGGGAGGGGGTGGGGAAGGGCTTTGTGAGCTGTTTGAGTCTGTCTGGGGGGAATTGTCCAAAAGAAGGGAATAATACTTCCCTAAGGCTTTTTCCTGCGCGCCTCATTCCTTTTTTTACGCACTTCTGGCCATGGCACGACATGGGTGCGTTGCGCGTAGGCTTTCCACATCTTGGCTAATTGTTTCACCTTGTCTGGCATTGCCGCGGCTAAGTCGTTCAATTCACTGCGGTCTTTGCTGATGTCATACAATTCCCACTTCCCTCTGATTCCATTTGCTACGAGTTTCCAATTGTCAGATCTGACTGCGCGGTTGCCTTCGTGTTCCCAGTAGATCGCCTCACGCTCAATTTGATCTCCTTTGCCTTCAAAAGCGAGACGCAAACTTTTCCCCTCCATCGGCGTGATATTTTTTCCACCGTGAAAAGTTTTTGGGTATTCCGCTCCTGCTACATCAACACAAGTTGCCATCAGATCGATCAAGTGGCTTGGCGTGTTTTCCCACTCTCCCTCCCGACTGATTTTAGCCGGCCAGTGCGCGATCAGGGGAGTGGAGATTCCGCCCTCGTGAACCCAGTGTTTATACTCGCGGAAAGGAGTGTTCGACACCGTGGCCCAGGCTTTGCCATAACCAATGTAAGTATCTGAGGGGCCAGCTAAAACTCCTTTGCCCTGTCGTATGGGGAACCCGTCGCGAGTCTGTTTCGGGATCATATCAAGTTGCAGGTAGCTTTTAGAAAGCGGATTAAGGGAGGGGTTCGCCTGGCGTTGGGCTCCATTATCACCTCGGCCCATGCCCTCGTGACTGCCTCCGTTATCTTGGAAAAAAAGTAGCAGCGTGTTTTCATATTGTCCCGTTTCTTTCAAGCTTTTCACAATACGCCCTATGCCCTGATCCATATTATCAATCATAGCAGCATAAACTTCCATGTTAACGATATCCCACTTCAGGTGATCGCTTTCCTTCCAACTGTCTTTTAATTTGCTGAGCTGCGCGCTCTGCGAATCGATCAATCCGAGTTTGATCATTTTTTCATAACGAGATTTCCGGATAACATCATAACCTGCATCATACTGCCCCTTGTACTTTGCGATATCCCGTTTTCGCGCATGCATCGGCCAGTGTGCCGAGGTGTAAGCGACATACATGAAAAAAGGTGAGTCACCCTGATTCTGATGATGCTCCTGAACGAAGCGCACGGCATGGTCGCTGATCGCATCGGTGTAATAAAACTCCTCGGGTTGATACTCAGGATCGTCAAAGGGGGAGATGAAGGCATTGTCACGAGTCAGTGAATTAGGATCAAAAAAACTGCCTGCTCCGTGGATCGTGCCATAAAAACGATCAAAACCACGCTGAAGAGGCCAGTTGCGACGATCCGTATCAGATTTCGCCTGAGTTTTTTTTGTCACATGCCATTTGCCCGTAACATAAGTCCGGTAGCCTGCTGTTTTTAATACTTCGGCAATAGTGACGCTGTTGCGATTGAGTTCACCTCGGTAGCCATCCATTCCCAGGTCATCCATCATATCGCCGATTCCAGCCTGATGGGGGTATAGCCCGGTCAACAAACTGGCGCGAGTGGGACAGCAACGGGAGGTGTTGTAAAATTGTCGGAAGCGCAAGCCTCCCTCAGCCAGTTTATCAAGATTCGGAGTTTTGATTTCACTGCCATAACAACCAATATCTGAAATGCCCATATCGTCTCCCATCATGAGAATGATATTAGGGCGCTCCGCAGCAGCGTAAGTGGAAATACAGGCTAACTGCAAAGCGCAAATAGCAGCAATAATTTTTTTAATCATAGGTTTAGTGCAAATCGGTGTCATTTGCCTTTGAGTAATAATCTCTGGCTATTTGCTTTCGGGTAATTTCCTCCAGCTATCTCTACTTCGTTCCGATTCGCTACGCTCGGCTGTGGTTAAATTTTCAAATTTTGGCTTATCAACTCTAATCGATCTGAACCGTTGAAAGATATTGGCAGCTTTTTCTTTTCTTATTTGCCTTCGGGTGGTGTCCTTCCGCTGTCTTGCTGCGCTGCGGCTGCGTCCATCCGCGAAATCCGCGGTTAAAATTCTTTATTTATTTTTTCTTCTTTTTCCGCCTTTGTCTGACTTGATGTTCAAGGGCTTGCAACTCCGTCTGTTGCCCTTTGTCCCCACTGGCTTCCATCCAGGCTTTCAATTTACTCTTAAGCTCAGCCTTGACCGACGCTAAGCTGGGGTCATTGGCTAGATTTTTCCATTCGTAAGGATCCTTGTTTATATCATAGAGTTCCTCACTTGGGCGCACACGGTAGCGCTTCACCTTATCCGCCGCGTCGGCATCTCCTGCGGTGGCTTTGGCTTCCCATGAAAGAAATTCAGGTGATTCCATGCAGATGTTTTGAAACTCAACTTCTGGCGTCAAATTCCAGATATATTTATACCGTTCGCTACGGATCGAACGAATACCAAATGAGTCTGATCCGCTGAGAATTCCCCGTGTGGTCATGATTCCGTAAACAAAGTTTTTGTGAGTTTTTTTCTTTCCTAGAAGAACGGGAAGAAAACTCTCTCCATCAAGGTCAGGATCCATGCCCCCACCAGCCGCATCGATGAACGTAGGCAGGAAATCAACGTATTCGATCATCGCATCGCTCACTTCACCGGCAGACACCTTGCCTGGCCAACGAACAATGCAAGCGCTCTGTAAACCCGTGTCATAACAAGTCCATTTACCAAAAGGAAAAGAAGATCCCTGCTCGGAAACCACTATTACCATCGTATTCTCAGCAAGATCGTTTTGTTTGAGCAGCGTCAACAGCACACCCACCTGATTATCAAAATAGGTGATTTCTGCCAAGTAACGAGTCATCGCTTCACGAGTCTCCGGTGTGTCGACAAAGTACGGGGGCAGCTTGAGATCAGCCGCTTTGTAACGCGACGCATCACCTTTGTTCCATGGGGAGTGTGGTTCATTAGAACAAGCGAATAGGCAAAAAGGCGTATCGTTTTGCTTCGATTCTTTCAGCAATGCGGCGATAGCCTCCATATTAGGATTTTTTTTCACCTTCCCGGCTGGCATATACTCGAAAGGAAAAACCTTTTTCGGTGAAATGTGAGTCTTGCCGCTAAGCGCGACTCGATAGTTGAGCTGTTTGAGGTAGTGGGCTACACTTTTTGTCCCTTCTTTGGCAAAAGTATGATTCGGATAGGCACCGCTCTTCACGGGATAAAGTCCGGTATAAATATTGTGCCGCGTGGGTGAACACATCGGTGCCGCTTGAAAACAACGAGTGAAACGCATGCCTTCCGCTGCCAAACGATCAATATTTGGGGTGAACGCCTGACCACCGTAACAAGCAATGTCGCGGAACGTGCAATCATCAGCGATGATGAATAGAAAATTGGGTTGGTCGGCGGCTGAGCTTGACCAAGAAAAATTCAGTAGCAAAGCTAAAGTGATCGTCAGTGCTTTTATAACTGCAGTTTTAGAAAAAGAACCTAATAATCCCATGACTCATAGGTAAACATGGAAAGCTAGATCACAAAAGAAAATGCACACGCAATCACGCCTTTGACAAGCTGACAGGCCCAAGGGGCCGACCCTATGCTAGCCTAGGGCAAGTTCGCCCTGGGAATGGATGGTTTTGATTCTTAAGTCCCAACGGGACGGACCTATCCGTTACAGATTTAGGGTCGCCCTTACAGGCTGACATAAGACCGCCCCTCTGGGGCTTAGGAAACAAGGCGAGCAGCTTGTAAAGCTGTGTCACACGGGATTTCTCCTTTGGCTAAATTGCTTCGATGATGGCGTTGAACGTGGTGCTCGGGCGCATTGCGGCGGCGGTCAGGATGGCATCGGGTTTGTAATAGCTACCGATATCAACGGCGTTATTCTGCACCGCCAGTAGCTCTTCGACGATTTGGTCTGCTGAGTCGGCGAGCTGTTGCGCGATGGGGGCAAATTGAGCTTTCAGTTCGGTATCACCATCTTGCGCCGCCAAAGCTTCAGCCCAGTAAAGAGCGAGGAAGAAGTGGCTGCCACGGTTGTCGATGCCGCCGAGGCGTCGGGTAGGTGATTTGTTCTCAGCGAGGAATTTGCTCGTCGCGTCATCGAGAGTGGCACCGAGCACCTTGGCTTTGGCATTGTCAAAAATGCCGGACAGATGTTCGAGTGAAACCGCTAGGGCGAGGAATTCACCCAGTGAATCCCAGCGCAGGTAATCCACTTCGAGGAACTGCTGCACGTGTTTCGGAGCGGAACCGCCGGCTCCGGTTTCGAACAGACCGCCACCATTCATCAGGGGAACGATGGAGAGCATTTTGGCGGAGGTTCC
>JASFYY010000140.1:0-4921 GCA_045046875.1 Verrucomicrobiota bacterium
GGGTCCGCGGGTGGAGGCATTGCCTTCGATGACGCTGGTCATCCAAAATAAACGGATCGACATTTCCAACGCGAGACGCTTGATTTGCTCGGCAGGGTGTTGGGTGGTTTGCGCTTCGCGGATGCAACTGTAGGTCACGCGGTCAATGGCGGAGGCGGGCAGGGCTTCGTGGATTTTGTCGCCAAATTCAAAGCGGGTTTTATCCGGAGCTTGCATGTGGTAAACCACGATGGCGGCGGGTTTTTGACCAAACCAACGGTGGTGCAGGCTGGAGAGTGAAACGCTGTCGGGCAGTGCTTGGGCGGGGCCGAGGATGAGTAAATAAATATCGAGAGGGGATTCCGCTTGATGGAGCTGTAGAACTTGGGAGATTTCGGCAGAGTCCTGCTGGGTGAGGAAACCCTGGGGGTCGATCAAATGTCGTTCGGGTTTGTTTTTGCTGAAATATTCAGCGATCACATTGTCTGGCAGGGCTTCGGTCTGGGACAGGTAGAGTGGAATCGGCCGTACGTTCAGTGGCGGAGGACGCAATGAGCGTCCGTTGGCATTGGGTTCGATGATCGAGAGCGGAAAACGAGGTTGCACGTGGTCGGAGGGCAGGATGCGGTCGCCGCCGCGGAGTTTTTCTTTGAGCGCCTCCAATTCGGGATCTTTCAGCGGTTGGGTCGAAGAACCGTCTGGATTGAGGGGCCACAGACCGTTGCCCAGCATCACCGAGCCGGGTTCTTCGAATCGTTCGGCGTCACGTTTGCTCCATTCGGGCAGGGTGGACTGGGCTTGCGAGCTAGAGGCTGCTGCGATGAGCATAACGCCGAGCAAAACAACGGTGCCCGTTTTTTTCAAAATGCGCTGGGGCCGGTATTTGCAATATAAAGAATAACGACTCATGGGAAAACGGTTCGTGAAGCTTTAGAAAGGGAGAAATCTGAGCAGGGCGGTGAGTCAGGACAAGGCCTGTTCACTACGTTTGCCCACCAGCGGGGAGCCCGCTTTGGCGTTGCGTAACAGAGGGAGAGTGGTGGCACCAAATGGATTGAGCACCGATTGTTGGGTTTCAGATTGAATGCGCAGCACGCTGCGTGAGCGTTTGCTGAGGCTGCGACCGAGTTTTTTCATCACTTTGCACAGGGCTTTGCCGTTTTCGCCACGCACAAAATGAGATCGTGCGGATTGCAGGCATCGGGCGGCGGAGCTTTCGTCGAGAAATTTCTCTACGTAATAGCCCAGTGAGATTCCCGCTTCGCCGGTATTGGTATCGAGTAATAAAAGAATGGCGTTCTCGTTGGGCCGTGCAATGTCGACGCCTTTGACCGCGGCGTGATTGAGCAACCAGAATCCCAGTTCGCTCATTTTGACATTGGCGGGCAGAGTTCCCAGATAAGCACAGAAAAACAGCTGCGGAAAACGATCCTTGAGCCGGTCCATGACGGCGAGCACCTCTTCGCGTTCCTCCTTGCGCAGGCAATGGGCGGCGTCGTGCAGGCGATCCATCTCGACCATGGCGGTACCGAAGACGGCTTGAGCATCCGTGATGGAATACCCGCAGGAATGACATTCGTCAGACCGATGGGTGACTGATTTTGAACAACGAGGGCATCTCATTGCCGTATAAACCACTAAAATCAGACAATATTCAAGAACTATTTAAGATTTCTATAATATTTAAATAAATTAGACTTATTTGAAAAAATGGGAAAAGCGCCTATTCGGGGGACGAGGAAAATACTTTGAACAGGGTAAAGGTGGGGATTGTCTGTCATAACTATGGATCTTTCATCGTTTCAGCGTCGCTGTGCCGGGCCTGTGGGTCGGCGAACTTTTCTCGAGGTGGGTGGATTGAGTGTTCTCGGACTGGGGATGGGCGATTTTCTTCGGATGAAAGCGGAGGCGGCGACAGCGGGCAAGGCGATGGGCGACGATACGTCGGTGATTTTCATCTGGCTGCCGGGAGGTTTGCCGCACATGGAGACTTACGATATGAAACCCGAGTCTCCGTCGGAGTACCGTGGGGATTTTCGTCCGATACGCACCAATGTGCCGGGGATGGAAGTTTGCGAATTGTTGCCGATGCACGCCAAGATCGCCGACAAGTTTGCGATTGTGCGTTCGATTCATCATGAATTTGCCGATCACGGAGGGGCACACAAGCGCATGATGACCGGACGGGCGCCCAAAACGCCGACAGGTACCGTGAATGATTCACCGGCGGTGGCCAGCATTGTGAAAAAGATGCTGAGCAAAAAAGGTGGCAAGTTGGATATGCCGGTGGCGGTGGCGGAAGTGGACTCGGGGCGTTCGGGAATAGATACTTTTGCCATGGGGCCGGCTTATCTGGGGCCGTCGAATACACCTTTCATGGTGACGGGGGATCCGAGCTCGGCTGATTTCAAGGTGCAGAACATCGGGGTGAAAAAAGAGATGGAGGGCCGCTTGGAGGATCGACTGGCGATGCTCAAGGGGATGGATAAATTTCGCCGCGACATGGATCGAAGCGGACGCATGGACGCGATGGACAATTTTAACCGCCAGGCGATGGACATGCTGATGAGTGAAGATGTGCGCCAGGCATTTGATCTGACCAAGGAGCCGACCGCCGTTCGCGAGCGTTATGGCATGCACCGTTATGGTCAGCGAGGCTTGCTGGCGCGGCGTTTGGTGGAGGCGGGCAGTCGTTTTGTGACGATGGTGTGGGAGAATCTCGACAGCAAACCCAAGAATGCGGTTTACAACTGGGATTGCCACGCGGTCAATTGTCATATTTTTGAAGACCTGAAGTGGCGGCTGCCTTTTTATGACCAGGCATTGAGCGCGCTGATCGAGGATCTTTACCAACGTGGGCTGGATAAAAAAGTGATGCTGGTGGTGGGCAGTGATTTTGGACACACGCCGAAGATCAGCACCAACCGTGGCACCGCGACCGGAGTGATGCAGCCGGGGCGTGATCACTGGCCCAAAGCGATGTCGGTCTTGGTTTCCGGTGGTAATATGCCAATGGGGCAGGTGATCGGGGCAACCAATTCCAAAGGCGAGCATCCGGTCGAGCGGGTGATGACGCCGAATGACCTGTGGGCGACGGTCTATCAGCATCTGGGCATTGATTATAATCAGTATATCAAGGACTTGAGTGGGCTGCCGCGGCAGATTTTGCCTTATGGTAAGCCGATTCCTGAGTTGTCTCCGATGGCTTGAGCGGGGCGGTGGCGGCGATATCCATTGCGTTTTAGTAGGTTTTATATTCCGCGCATCTTGTTGAAAACTGGGGTTTCCAGGCAAAAAACCTTGAACAAAGGACGATGTGCGCTGTCATATAAGGTATGAAACCTTCATTTTTGCAAAGGGGCTGCGCAGGCCCCGTTTCACGCCGTAGTTTTCTTGAAGTCGGAGGATTGAGTGTGCTCGGTCTGGGCATGAGTGATTTTTTGCGCATGAAAGCCGACGCAAAGGCAGCCGGTGGTAAAGTGGAGGACAAGTCGGTGATCTTCATTTGGTTGCCGGGTGGCATGCCGCATATGGAGACTTACGACATGAAACCCGAGGCTCCCTCGGAGTATCGCGGAGATTTTCGTCCGATACGCACCAATGTGCCCGGCATCGAAGTTTGTGAGCATTTGCCGATGCACGCCAAGATCGCCGATAAGTTTGCGGTGATTCGTTCGATTCACCATGAGTTCGCCGATCACGGTGGCGCTCACAAGCGCATGATGACCGGTCGTCCACCCAAAACGCCGACCGGCACGATTAATGACGCACCGGCGGTTCCGTGCATTGTGAAAAAAATGCTCGCTGGCAGCAAGGGCAATCTGGAGATGCCTATTTCAGTGGCCGGACAGGATGGCAATAACATGGATTCTTTTGCTCTGGGTTCGGCTTACCTCGGGCCGGCCAACACACCTTTCCTGATTCCAGGCAATCCCAATGATCCGAATTTCAAAGTGAATAATATCGGGGTTAAACCTGAGATGGAAAATCGCCTCGATGACCGTCTGGCGATGTTGAAAGGTATGGATCAATTCAAGCGTAATGTCGACAAAAGTGGTTCGATGGCTGCGATGGATACATTTAATGCCCAGGCGATGGAGATGTTGATGAGTGAGGATGTTCGTCAGGCTTTTGACCTGAATGAGGAGCCGGACAGTGTGCGTGACCGTTATGGCCGCAGTGCTTATGGTCAGCGTGGTTTGCTGGCGCGTCGTTTGATCGAAGCGGGCAGCCGTTTTGTGACGATGGTGTGGCAGAGTCCTTTTGTTGGCAAAACCATTCCCAAAACTGCTGCGGGCAACTGGGATTGCCATGCGGTGAACTGCTCGGTGTTCGAAGATATGCGCTGGCGTTTGCCGGTTTATGATCAGGCCTTGTCTGCTTTGATCGAGGATCTGTATCAGCGTGGTTTGGATGAAAAAGTGATGTTGGTGGTGGGCAGTGACTTTGGTCACACACCGAAGATCAATCCTCAGCGCGGGACTAAAACCGGTGTGATGCAACCAGGGCGTGATCATTGGCCCAAAGCGATGTCGGTGCTGGTTTCTGGAGGTAATATGCCGATGGGGCAATTGATCGGAGCGACCAATGACAAGGGCGAGCATCCGGTCGAACGGGTGATGACGCCGAATGACCTGTGGGCGACGGTTTACCAGCATTTGGACATTGATTATAATCAATACATCAAGGATCTGAGCGGCTTGCCACGGCAGATTTTGCCTTTTGGCAAACCGATCAAGGAATTGGCTCCGATGGCTTAGGGCCTTTCAAGGATGCTAATAAGGTTTCTTCCTTGTAGTTTTCGGGTGTAAGACAAAACAGTTAAGCTGTTGACAGCTATGCATTACGCCCTTGCAGGCATACGCGTCAACTTAAGGCAAGAGCGTAGAAAGATTCATGATAATTTTTTCGCCGCCTCTTATCGTAGCAGCAATATTTCCTC
>JASFYY010000141.1:0-26893 GCA_045046875.1 Verrucomicrobiota bacterium
CGAACTATTATCATGTGGTGAGTCGGACGACGGGGAGGGATATCTTATTTGGTGACGATGAAAAGGAGGTTTTTCGGATTTTGATGCTCAAGCAGTTGAAGTTTAGCGGGCTGCGGGCGTTGGCTTGGTGCTTTATGGGGAATCATTTTCATTTGTTGCTGGAGGTTCCTGATAAGGAGATGGCTTTGGCGAGGTGGTCGCGGGAGGATTATTTGCAAAAGCTCAGTGTTTTCAAGAGCGAATGGACGACGAAGCAGGCGCTCGATGAAGTGGAGCGTTGTCGGGAGATGGGGGCTGAAACTCGTTTGGATGAAATCGCAGAATCGGTGAAGGGGCGTTTGTTTGATCTGTCGATGTTCATGAAAGAATTGAAGCTGAAGATGACTTTGGCATATAATAAAAAACATGGGCGTTGCGGGACTTTGTGGGAGGGGCCGTTTAAGAGCGTATTGTTACAGGGGGCGGATGAGGGTGAAAGCAGTGATGCGCTTCGCATGGTTGCGGCTTACATTGATCTGAATCCGATTCGGGCGGGGCTGGCAAAGGAGCCGGAGGGCTACCGTTGGTGTTCGTATGCGGCTGCAGTGGCTGGCAATCGCGGAGCTCGACAAGGGCTGTGTTATGCGGTGACGGGGCGCAGTCGAGTGGCGTGGAAGAAGGTGGCGCAGGAATACCGCTGTTTGTTGTATGCGAAAGGGGAAGAGGTGGAGGCAGATCAGAGCGTCGATGGTTATGAGAAAGGCAAGGCTGGATTCAGTCAGGAGAAAATCAAAGAAGTGTTGGAATCGGGCGGGCGTTTGCCAGTGGCGGAGGTTTTGAGGTGCCGGGTGAGGTATTTCACCGATGGAGCGGTGTTGGGGAGCCAGAGGTATGTGGATGACTTTTTTGAGAGCAAGAGAGATCAGTTCGGAGTGCGGCGGAAGGATGGTGGGCGGAAAATGCGCGGGGCGCAGTGGGGGGATTTACGAGTACTGCGGGATTTGAAGGCGGATGTGATTCAGTAATAGATTCACATCAGGCAGAACTAAGGAGTAGCTCATAGATCAGAGATGGTTTCGCCCTTTCAGGGCTGGCAATAAAAACGATTTAATCCCAGCGCTTCGCACTGGGCTATCTCATTTTGTCCTTACAGGACAGTTTACTATCATATCTCTTGCACCAACGGTGCTCAATGAGACAGCCCGGCGCTTCGTGCTGGGTACCCCCCCCCAACTCATTCCAGCCTTGAGTTGGAGCGTAGCGACATCGAAGCGAAGCGGAGATCGCCGGAGGCGATGTGCGAGTCGCATAGTGCCAGAAGCTTAACTAGTTTGTCCTGCACCCACTTAGTGCTGTTTAGCCCTCTTTCCCCCAAACCCGCTGGACTCAGTAAATACGTCTTTGCCGTCATTATCCTTGGCGACGATCAGGCATTCGAGATCAGGCTGTTTTTCGATATAAGCCAAACCGCGTTTTTTCCCCATCACGCTCACGGCGGTGGCGGTGCTGTCGGTGGTGACAGCGTTGGGGCCGATGATGGTGACGCCGATCCGTTCGGTGAGACCGAGGCCGGTTTTGGGATCGACGATGTGGGAGTAGCGTTTGCCGTCGATGTCGATGAACTGCTGCATGTCGCCGGAGGTGGAAACCGCTGAGTGAATGAGCAGCACGGTGTCGGTGAGTTTTTTCGAGTCTTCTTTATCCAGCGAGCGGATACCGATTGCCCAGCCTAAGGGTTGGTCGGGAGGGGCGTCGCCGACCACGATGTCACCGCTGCCGGCGACGATGGCGCGGGGGAAACCGTGTTGGGTCAGAATCGCCAGGGCGGCGTCGGCGGCGTAGCCTTTGGCGATGCCGCCGAAGTCCAGGCGCATGCGGTCGACGGCAAATTTGACGGCTTTCTTTTTTTTGTCGATCTCCACTTTTTGATAACCGGTTTTTGAAAAAGCGTCTTGCAAGGAGGAGGCGCGCGGCAGGCGGTGGTCGCGTTTGCTCAGCCGCCAGTTGCGGATGTGGGGGCCGGCGGTGACGTCAAAGGCTCCATCGGTGGCGATGGAGAGTTGCCGGCTGATGTTTAGGATGTTGATAA
This sequence comes from Verrucomicrobiota bacterium, assembly GCA_045046875.1. Lineage (GTDB taxonomy): Bacteria > Verrucomicrobiota > Verrucomicrobiia > Verrucomicrobiales > DEV007 > JAADHD01. The sequence continues at coordinate 2,069 of JASFYY010000141.1, forward strand.
AATCATCGCTGGCGGGCAACCAGGTGTCCTTGGGCTTGCGGGTGATCAGCAGCAGTTCGGAGTTGAGCTCGTAATCTGATAGAATGGAGTTGAGCCGACCGATTTCTTCAAATGCGGCATCGGCGGCCGCGCGGGCTTTTTGACTGTCAGCTGGATCTGCCCAAAGGCGAATGGTGAACAGGGTGCCCATGCGCGGTTTTTGGAAGGACAGCAGGATGGGTTTTTTGTCTGTAGAAGGCGTGGGGTTTTGTGCGATGGAATGATCGAGGAATAAAAAGAGGCTGCTCAGGATGAACAGGTGGATGCGAAGTGGGTGCATTTGGTTGAAATTTGAGGTAGCAAGAGGTTATTTCTTTTCTCAGTAGTCGTCATCTTCGGGGATCACGCCGAGGTTCCAGTATTCGTGCATCTCTTTTGCCGAGGGGACTGTTAGTGGGCGAACTAGGCGGAAGCCTAGCCAGTCAGCATCGGTGTGGTACCAGATGGATTGGGGCAGTTGTGGATCGGTCATTTTCCAGTCTTTGTCGGATTGGATGCGCATCGCGCTGCGGCAGTCTTTGGCATAATCATACCATGAACCTCCGCGAGCAACACGCGGGTAGAGTTGGGTAGCTTTGATCCAGGGATTGGTGGCAGGTTTTTTGTTATAGGGTTGGTGTTGATCGAGCACCCATTCGATTACATTGCCGTGCATGTCGTAGAGTCCCCAGGGGTTGGGTTTTTTGGATCCTACCTTGGCGTATTGTTCAGCATCAAATACGGCGTAATCTTTGAGGTCGGCTGGGTCGTCTCCAAAGGAATAGGCGGTTTTGGTGCCAGCGCGGCACGCATATTCCCATTCCGCCTCCGTCGGCAGGCGATAAAAATGTCCGGTTTGCGCGCTGATCCATTGACAAAATTTGTTGGCGGAATGCTGGGTCATGCTGATGGCTGGAAAGCCATCGGTGCCCATGCCGAAGCTCATTTCCGAGTAGGGTGAGGTCGGCGCGGATACCAGGCCTTGAGCAAGCGTGTCTTTGGTCACTTTTTCCGGAAAGCCATCTTTGCGTCGGGCAATGTCGGTGATTTCGTAAGGTTCATACATGTTCCATGTGACTTCGAACTTACCCATCCAAAATGGGGCGATGGTGACCTGGTGCTGCGGACCTTCGTCTTTGCTTCGGTTCTTTTCGTTGGCTGGACTGCCCATGGTGAAGGTGCCACCCTTGATGGCAACCATTTCAAAATCCACGCCAGTATCAGGGATTTTGCTGGTGTAGCCCTTCATGTCCGCCTCTGTTTTTTCTTTGGATTTACTGAGTATTTTTTCGCGGATATCCGTGGTCAGGGTGAGGTCATCCTTGGGACCTTTTTCCTCTGCGAGAGGCAGTTTGAATTCCTTGGGCCATGGAGCTCCTTGTGTGATCCAAGTATTCATGGTGGCGATTTCCAGCTTGGAAAATGGGCCGCCTTTTTTAAGGAGGGGCAATACAGTGAGCGTGAAGTTTTTTTCCGGGGTGCTGACGCTTTTGATTTCGCCTTCCAGTGGGAGTTTGTAATCAGCTGGCCATAAGGCACCCTGTTTGATCCAGGTCAGGATGGTGGCGATTTTGCGCTCGGAAAAGGGGGCGCCTTTTTTTAGGATCGGCAGCACATTGACTTTGAACTTGAGGCGTGGAACGGAAATCAGTTCGATGTCGTCGGGCCACTTGGCGCCTTCTTTGACCCAGGCTTCGAGGATGTCCTGTTGGATTTTGGTCAACGGCGCATTGGTCTTAGGTTTGGCGGGCATGACGTCACCATCGGCGGGTTCGGTAGTCATCCACCAGACAGGAGTTTCGTTAGGTTCGCCGGCGACGATGGACGGGTTGTAGTCACTGCCTCCTTTGAAGGCCAGCTCCTTGGTATCCATGCGGTAGTCGCCGCCTTCTTTTTCATTGCTGTCCTCGTCGTGACAATGTATGCAAGCGGCTTCGAAGATGGGTTGCACATCTTTGGCGAAGTCGATGTTGCTAGGGAGCTTTGTTTTTTCCTGCGCTTGAGCTGGTAGGGAGAGCGTGATGCTCGTTAACAGGGCGGTAGCGAAAAAGTGAGGCAGGGGGGATTTCATAATTTTGAAAATGGTAGGTAATATACAAAAAAGACGAACGGGTGCAAGCGAGGCACCGGTTCGTCTTTGTGTCCAATAGGACTGAGTTGTGTGTAGTTTAGTCTTCGTCGGGGATCACTCCGATGTTCCAGAATTTGTGCATTTCTTCTGCTGATGGAATTTTCAGAGGACGAACGAGGCGGAAGCCGAGCCATTGGGCGTCGGTGTGGTACCAAATGGATTTGGGCAACTGGGGGTCTTCCATTTTCCAGTCTTGCTCGGACTGGTAACGGATGGCGCTGCGGCAATCGGCGGGGTAGTCATACCAGGAACCGCCGCGGGCGACACGAGGGTAGAGCTGGGTTGGCAGCACCCAAGGATTAGGGTTTTTGAACTCTTTGTTGTAGGGCGCGTATTGGTCGATGACCCATTCGATCACGTTGCCGTGCATGTCATAGAGTCCCCAAGGGTTGGGTTTGAGGGTGCCTACTTTGGAGTATTGGTTGGCGTCGAATACACCGTATTCTTTCAGTTTTTCTGGATCGTCGCCAAAAGAATAAGCGGTTTTGGTGCCGGCGCGGCAGGCGTATTCCCATTCGGCTTCGGTGGGCAGGCGGTAGAATTGACCGGTCTGGGCGCTGAGCCACTGAGCGAATTTATTGGCGGCATGCTGGGTCATGCAGATGGCGGGGAAACCGTCGGTGCCCATGCCAAAACTCATTTCCGAGTAGGCGGTGGTGGGCGCGGAAACTAGCTTTTCCAGTGGCATATCTTCGCTCACTTTTTCAGGGAAACCGTCTTTGCGACGAGGAACGTCAGTGGTTCCGTAAGGTTCATACATGTTCCAAGTGACTTCGTATTTGCCCATCCAGAAAGGTTCGATGGCGATCTTGCGCTGTGGACCTTCGTCGTCAGCGCGTTCTTTTTCGGAATCGGGGCTGCCCATTAGGAACTCGCCACCTTTGATCGCTACCATGTCGAATTTCACGCCTGACAGGGGGATCTTACTCTCATAGTTTTTCATTTCACCCTCGGTTTTTTCTTTGGAGGCGGCGAGGATTTTTTCGCGGATTTTGGTGGTGAGAGTGAGGTCATCCTTGGGGCCTTTGTCTGCAGCGAGTGGCAGCTTGTAACCTTTGGGCCAAGGGGCGCCTGCTTCAGCCCACTTGCTGAGGGTGGCGATTTCTGCAACGGAGAATTCGCCGCCTTTTTTCAGTAAAGGCAAGACGGTGAGAGTGAAGTTGCCAGCAGGTTCGGCGACGGATTTGATTTCGCCTTCGAGCGGCAGTTGGTATTTAGCCGGCCAGGTGGCGCCTTGTTTGATCCAGATTTTGATCGCAGCGAGGTTTTTCTCGGAGAAAGGCGCGCCTTTTTTCAAAGCGGGTAAGATATTGACCCGGAATTTGAGACGTGGGGTCTGGGTGAGTGTGATGTCGTCGGGCCATTTGGCACCTTCTTTCACCCAAGCTTCGAGGATGTCTTGTTGCAGTTTGGTGAGAGGGGCGTTGGTTTTGGGCTTGGCAGGCATGACGTCGCCGTCAGCAGGCTCGGTGGTCATCCACCAGACAGGCGTTTCGTTGGGTTCGCCGGGGGTGATGGACGGGTTGTAGTCCGGGCCACCTTTGAACGCCAGCTCTTTGGTGTCCATGCGGTAGTCTCCGCCGTCTTTTTCGTTACTGGCTTCGTCGTGACAGTTGACACAGGCGGCTTCGAAGATCGGTTGCACGTCTTTGACAAAGTCGATGCCGCTTGGTTTGTCGGCGGCTTGTGCGGTGAAGGCGCTGCTGGCGATCAGGGCGGTGGCAAAAAAGGTTGGGCGGGAAAGTTTCATTGGCTATAGATGGATAGTCAGGGTCAATATTAGTTTCAGGCTGTTGCAGGATAAAAAGTGATATCCTGTGACAGGGCGTAAACCGTTAGAGAGAATTTGCCCTTCGTCAACTGGCCTGATGGTGTTAGTTCTATGAAAAGCGCAAAATAGGGGTGAAAAAGTGGATTGGCGTAATTTTGTAATTTTGTTCTCATTTTAAGACATTGTTAAAATCGAAGAATCAAAGCCCTGATGGACGCTGGTCTTGCATACGCGTCGGGCTTACAGGCCCAAAGGGCCGGCTTTATGACAGCCTGGGGTGAAACCTGGGTATTTGGGTTCCAATTTTCCAGCCCTGAATGGGTTTAATGATCCTCAACGCTTTAGTGCCGCCCATTCAGGGCTAATTATGGTCTGTCGACCAGACCCAGGGCGATGCCCTGGGCTATTATAGAATTACCCCGTGGGGTGCAGTAACTATCACACTGTTAAGCGCTTGTGATTTTCCTGTATTTCAAATTTATTCCTTTGCTTGACGCTATACGCGGCCGGAGGACTGATTTGTATTATTTTCACGAGCTGTTTTACAAATAAGAATCAAACCGCAGCCGCAGCGCAGCAAGACAGTCGGAGGACATAACTCGAAGGCAAATAAATAGGAAGTGAAAATTGTCCTGTTTGCCTCATCCCATAGTAAAAGAGTCGGGTGTATTTATTTTTTTGTGACAAAAATGGGGGTTTGTCCCTACAAGGTAAAGGGAAGTCTTTTTCCGTTTATTTGATATGAAAAAAAACCAGCTATTTTTGTTTTGTTTATTTGTCAGCACTTCGCTTTTTGCTGACGAGCGGCCCAATATTCTGTTTCTTTTTTCAGATGATCATGCTTTGCGCACGATTGGAGCTTACGAAGGTTCTATCAATGAGACCCCGCACTTGGATCGCATCGCCAGTGAAGGCGCGATTTTTGACCGTTCGTTTAATGTCAATTCGATCTGTTGTCCGAGTCGCGCGGCGATTTTGACGGGCAAACACAGTCACGCTAATGGGATCACTGGAAATGGCTCGGCGTGGAATGGCAAACAGTGGGTGTATTCCCGCGAATTGGGCAAAGCGGGGTATCAGACGGGTTTGATTGGCAAGTGGCATCTTAAAGGCAATCCGACGGACGAGTTTCAGCATTGGGAGATTCTATCCGGCAAATCGGGTCAGGGTTCTTATTACAATCCGGAATTTCTCAGCGGATCGGCAGGTGCGTCCAAGGTGGAGGGCTATTCGACCAACATCATCACCGACAAGGCGCTCGACTGGTTGAAAAACCGTGATACGGAGAAACCTTTTTTGCTGTGTGCCAATTTCAAGGTGCCGCATATTCACCGTATTCCTTCACCGACCCACATGGGGGGTTACGATGATGTTGAAATTGCCGAGCCAAATACGCTTTTTGATGATTTCAGCAGTCGCCAGCCTTTTATCAAAGATACTTGGATGGGGCTGAAGGGAATGAAGGAGGGGGTGCTCAATATAGCGCCGTCCAAAGAACAATTGGCAAAGAGCCCTGACTTGATGCCTAAATTTCTCAAAGAGATGACATCTGTTCAACGGGATGCCTGGCATGCGGCTTACGATCCACGTAATCAAGAATACCGACGACTCAAGCAAGCCGGACTGCTGGAGGGGCAGGCGGGTTTTCGTTATACTTACCAGCGTTTTATCAAAGACTACCTGCGTTGCATCGACGGCTTGGATGAAAATGTGGGACGATTGCTAAATTATCTGGATGAAGCGGGATTGAGTGAAAACACCTTGGTGGTTTACAGTTCGGATCAGGGATTCCTCACGGGAGAGCACGGCTGGGCCGAGAAGCGTTGGATGTATGAAGAGAGCTTTCGTTCACCCTTGCTGATGCGCTGGCCGGGTAAGATCAAACCCGCGACGCGTATTTCCTCGCTGGTGCAGAATATTGATCTGGCACCGACTTTTCTCACCGCTGCCGGGTTGTCGGTTCCGGAGGAGGTGCATGGACGGGCGTTGCAGCCTTTGTTTTCTGGTCAAGCCCCGGCTGATTGGCGCAAGGATATTCTCTACACCTATTATGATGGCGGCACTCCGCAGGCGCGCGGTTCCTATAATATGCCGAGGCACATGGGGGTGCGGGATGAGCGGTATAAATTGATTCATTATTACGATTACGATGCCTGGGAGTTGTATGATTTGAAAATAGATGCGCGTGAAATTTCCAATCGCTATAAGGATCCCGCTTATCAAGAGGTGTCCAAGCGCCTGAAACTGCGGCTTGATGCGCTCAAGAATCAATACGACCTTCCAGATCCCCCTGCGCTTAAAAAAAAGAAAAAGCGTAAACATTAAGCCGCCTTCCGAATTATTTTAAAAGAGTTTAGCCGCGGATAACGCGGATAAGAAAGAATTTAAAAGTAGCTTGGGTAACACCTGAATAGTTACATATCATATACCAAATCTATCATGCGCTATATTTTAACATTTGTATTTTGCACGCTCGCGACTTTTGCCAGATCGGCTGAAGCTCCCACTAATGTCTTGCTCATAACTGCTGATGATTTAGGTTATGAGGCACTTGATTTCCTCGATGGGGGATTAGCCGGAGTCACTCCCAATCTTGAGAAGCTGGCTAGTCAGAGTCTGAGTTTCAAAAAGGCTCATGTGAATGTTGCGATATGCGCGCCCAGTCGAAGTGTGATTGGGACCGGGCGTTATGGGCACAACAGTGGTTTGTTTGGTTTTAACCGGCTCTCTAAAAAGATTCCGACGGTGTTTGGGACTTTTCAGAAAAACGGGTTTCTTACGGGGGTGTTGGGCAAGGTCACTCATTCGACCTGTGATCCGGATTTTGTCTGGGACTTTGTTCATGACTATGCGGACTTGGGGGCGGGTCGCAGTCCCAGTAAGTATCATGACTATGCAGCGGAGTTTTTTGCTCGCAGCAAAAAAGAGGGCAAACCTTTTTATTTTATGGTCAATTCCCACGACCCGCACCGACCTTTTCACAATCCGGATCGGCCGATGAAAACTGCGGAGGAGCCTTCGCGTTTGTTCACTGCCGAAGAAGTGCCGGTGCCTTCTTACCTGACGGATTTGCCCGAGGTGCGTAAGGAGTTGTCACATTATTACAATTCGGTCAGGCGCCTAGACGATACGGTGGGGCGGGTGCTCGAAGCGCTTGATCAGTCAGGGCTGGCGGACAATACCCTGGTGGTATTTATCACCGACAACGGCTCGGCTTTTCCTTTTGCCAAGGCTAACGCCTACCTCGCCAGCACACGCACCGCGTTGCTGGTGCGCTGGCCGGGGGTGACCAAGGCGGGCACTGTGGATACGAAACATTTTGTCTCGACGGTTGACTTTTTTCCGACTTTCATGGACGTCGCCGGATTGCAAAAACCTGAGGGTTTGGACGGACGCTCACTGGTGCCTTTGTTTAAGGGAGAGCAGCAGGAGGGGCGGGAATATGTGTTCACTCAGATCGATTACACCATTGGCGGTCCGCCCAAGCCGATGCGTTGTATTCAGGATGGGGAATACGGTTACATTTTCAATGCCTTTTCCGACGGCAAGTTCAGATACAGAAATAACAACGAGGGGCTGACTTTTAAAGCGATGGAAAAAGCGGGCAAGGAGGATGCGGCGATTCAGCAACGAGTGGATATGTATCGTTACCGCATTCCCCAGGAGTTTTATGACTTACAGAAGGATCCGGGTTGCACCATCAATTTGATTGATGATCCCGCGCATCAGCAACGCATCGCTGAATATCAGCAACGTCTGCGACAATGGATGGTCGAGACCAATGATCACTGCATCGCGGCCTTTGATGTTCGCGACGATCCGGTGAAGCTAGCGGCGGCGATCAAGAGCTATCCAAAGTTGGTAAGGCTGGGCAAGCCGGAGAAAAAATCAAAACCCGGCAAAGCTGGGGACGACGAGAAAAAGCGCAAACGGCGTGAGCAACGACTCAAGCGGAAAGCAGAGGAGAAGGCAAATCAGGACAAAAAATAATGAAAGCACGAATAGTATCAAATTGCTTGGCTCTAGCAGCCGCTCTCAGTTTTAACGCCTACGCGGCTGAGCTTCCCTATTTGGGAAAAGAGGAAGGGAAATCGAGCTCAATGCTCAAGGAAGCCTATGCGAGCACCTCGCCGGAGGATCTGGGCGATGGCATTCAAGTCGGAACGCTGGACTTACCAGGAGCCGAAGCTGCCGTTAAAGCATTTATTGCTGATGACAAAGCTGGGAAGTATCAAAATCTAGATAGTTTTTTGATTTGGAAAGAGGGGAAGCTGGTCTTTGAAATGTATAACCGCAACGGGCGTGTGGACTCCCCTCACTACACCATGTCCGTGACCAAAACGATGACCTCCGTGGTGCTCGCCAGAGCAATTCAACTCGGCTTGTTAAGCATGGATGATCTGGATAAACCTGTGATTGATTTTATGCCTGAAATCGACCGGGAAAAAATCCAAAAAGGAGTGGAGACGATTACTTTGCGTGATGCCCTTTTTATGAAATCAGGCCTTCGTTTCAAAGAAAAGAATTTCGACAGAAAGCTGAAGGAAAACAAACAAGATTATTTCCAGAAAATATTTGAGAACACTGAACCTATTTCGGAAGAAAGCAAAAAATACAAATACACCGGACTGAACCCTTCTATGATCATGATGATTATAGACATCAAGACAGGGGGGGAAGTGGAAGACTTTATAAAAAAAGAAGTGGCCGATAAAATTGGAGCAAAATACACATGGGGGACAGCGAACGGTATTCCCAAATGTGGAGCAGGAAGCCATTTTACCTCTCGTTCACTGCTCAAGGTTGGCACCGCGATCCTGCAAGAAGGAAAGTATGCAGGTGAGCAATGGCTGTCTCCGGATTACGTCAAGCTCATCATGGATACCAATAAAGGGCAGGGGTATTTTTACTACTTCCATAACCGGCGTAAATTCACAGCGAAAGAAGAAGTGAATTTCATCAGCGGTATAGGTGCGGGAGGTCAATACATGAGCATCTACCCGAACGAAAAAATGATCATTGTTGCGACATCTACTAAAAGCAAAATAGGTGGCCCTCTGGATGTGATTAAAGATCACTTTTCGAACTTTTTTCAATGACTCCGTGATTGGACCGTATTCCACCACGGAACGCAACTCGAAGCAGAGCTGTGATAAAATTCCAGTTGGTGTTATTCTAATAAAATGGAACAAATTAAATTCGTCGATGAACTCAATCACCAAAGAAAATATCCTCGCCGGCGATCTTGATGCCTATGGCGAGGTGGTGCGTGAATACCAGGGCATGGTGAAGGGTTACGCGTTGCGGCGTCTGGGTGATTGGACACTGGCGGAGGAAGTGGTGCAACTGACCTTTATTCGCGCTTATCAGAAGCTGGAGGAATTCCGCGCTGACGAGGAATTCGGGGTGTGGCTGTGTGTGACGGCAAAGTATCTCATTTTGAGTGAGCTGGAAAAACGCCGGCGGGAAGTTCACAATCGGGACAAGTTCCGTGATGTATTGGAACTCGAAATTGCCACGGCGGCGGCGGACGATCTGGCGGTTGATTTTAAGCAGGATCGTTTTGATGCGCTGCAGGATTGTGTTGATCAACTTCAGGAGGGGAGCGCTGAGTTGATCAAGCGACGTTATTTTGCAAAAATGAGCTGCAAGGATATTGCGGTAGAAAAAAACCGCAGTCTCACCTGGGTGACGTCGACACTCAGTCGGGTTAGAAAGGCGTTGAGAACTTGTTTGCAGAATAGAGGTGAGCCGGAGGTTTTGTTATGAAAGAGGAACGTTTTGCCGACTTGTTCGAGCGTTATGTTGATCGCAGCATCGATGAAGAGGGTGCCTGTGAGTTACTGGAATTTTTTGCGTCGGATCCCGCTGCAAAAGATCGATTTGTCGAAGATCTCAGAACCAGTCATTTGTTACATGGATTGGCAGAGAACGGCGATGGAGAAAGTGTGGTCAAGGAAGTGCTTGAGAGCATTCGCCTTGGTGATGAATCGCCGGACATCACGGAGGAAGTGATGGCAGAATTAAGGGGGGCTTCTGAGCCCGTCGAGGGCAAGGTGATTTGGTTTCCTGCTTGGCGTAGAGGGGGCTATGCGGTGGCGGCAGTTGCTGCTGTTGCGGTCGCAGCGATGGTGGCATTGTCTTTGATATTTAACATCCGGGATCATAACGATAGATTGGCAACTCTCACGCATGTGATTGATGCCAAGTGGCAGGCTGATATTCCACTTGTCGCCGGAGATCAGCTGGGCAAGGGGCGGATCCATTTGTTGTCGGGGGTGGCGCGGCTTGATTTTGCCAATGGGGTGAGAGTCACTCTGGAGGGGCCGGCGGATTTCGAGTTGATCGCAGTCGGCGAAACGCGCTTGCATTCGGGTAATCTGGCGGCGCATGTTCCACCGGAGGGCATTGGGTTTTTGGTTCACACCGAGCAGGCGGAGGTGGTCGATCTCGGAACCACTTTTGGCATTTCGGTTGATGCCAATGGCAAAACGGATGTGGCCGTTTATGAAGGCAAAGTCGAGGTCACATCAGTGCAGAGCCGTGAGGAAAAAATCATTCATGAAGGCAGTGTGGTGACACTTGAAAAAGAGTCAGGAAAATTGACTCCGGTGAAGTTGATATCCCGTTCCTTTCGGGGTTGGCCGGTTTTATTCGGCGTGCTGAATACCGGGGGGCGGATTCGTTTTGTGAATGCCCAGCCGATTCGCAATCCACGCGAAGTGGTCGATGCGGAAAATATCATCGTCTTTCCAGAACGATTCGGGGCTGTGGTCGATACACCATTGATCGTGACGCTCACTGAGCCTGGGCATTATCGAACTCGGGATCTGATCGACCATGAGATCAGTCTCGATTTGAAGGGTAAGCGGGTGAACACGTATTTGTTACAGTTTAATCCTCCTTATGTCGAGGATGCGCCCAATTCAGATCAGGTGAGCTTCGTGGGGCAGGTTACTTTTGATCGCCCTGTTATTGCGATTATTACGGATAGGGATCAGTTGAAACAATCTGATTCAGTGTTGGGTAAAAGCCGTTTTGAATATGATTCTACCCGGTCGCGAGGATTGGAGCATGGGGATTCTTTGAGCTTGAGTGAAGATCTTAAGACTTTGAGTGTCGATTGGTTGGTGATGCAATCGTTGAAGAATGGTATGGATCAGGTGCGGGTGATTGTGGATGCGCAGTAGAGATGGAGAAAGAAGGAGGCGCGTGGGGGATGTGGGACGTAATGGCATTGCGTGGGGGTGAGGGTGGTTTGCGGGAATACACGGATTGCCAATCCATGCCACGATGAGGGAGGCGCGTGGTGGATCTTAAATAGGAAAAGTTTGCTGTCTTTTGTGACAAAAATTGGTCTCGTCCCTACATTGGTGATGAACGATTTATTTATGAGCTCAAAGAATGTGTTGCTTAGGGGTAAGGTGTTCGCTTTTTCATTGTTTTTGCTGTGCGTGCCGGCTCAGGCTGAGATGACTTTTCCGAATTTGTTCGGGGATAATATGGTTTTGCAGCAGAAGGCGAAAAATACCATCTGGGGTTGGACTGAAGCGGGGCGTAGGGTGACGATCAGCTCAAGCTGGGGGGCTGAAGCTTCGGTCATAGCGGGAAAGGACGGCAAATGGAGCTTGTTGCTCGAAACGCCGGTTCATGGCATCGGGCACAGTTTGGAAATTTCGGATGGGGTGGATAAAAAATTGGTCAAAAATGTGGCGATCGGCGAGGTTTGGTTGTGTGCGGGGCAGTCGAATATGGGGTGGTCGCTGGGGCAAACCTTTGGTGGTGAGCAGGAGTCAGCGAAAGCAGATTTCCCTAATTACCGGATTTTCAAATCATCTAGGGAGCATTGGCATGAGCCGCTCAACAAATCCCGTGACCGTTTGGCCAAGTGGCTACCGTGCACACCCAAATCGGCAGCGGCTACGTCGGCGGTGTCTTATTATTTTGGTAGGAAACTTCACCAGGAACTCGGGGTTCCGGTGGGAATCATCGTGCAGGCTTACGCAGGAACTCCGATTGAAGGTTGGATGCCGTGGCAGATTCAGAAGGATGATGCACGGGCTCAGGCGCACAAAAAGAGCTTGGATGATACGGTTGCGAGGCAGACTACGAAACTGGGTATGACACATGCGAAATCTTTGGTCGATTTTAATCAAGAGCTCAAAACCTACAATGAAAAAATTGATGTGGGTGAGACGATGAAAAATAAATTCAGGCAACTGTCACCGCCTACCATCACCAAGCCAGCGGATCTTGGGAACCAGTATCCGGCGCATATTTTTAATGCGATGATTTATCCTGTCCGTCCTTATGGAATTCGAGGCATGATCTGGTATCAGGGGGAACGCAATGCCAAAAACGTTCCGCAAGCTCTGCGCTACCTTCAGCAATTACCGCAGATGATTGACTATTACCGTCAAAGCTGGTTTGAGCTTTCGGGTGGCAATACTGATGAGAATTTCCCTTTCTATTTCACCCAGTTGCCCAGTTGGAATCCGGCTCAGAAAGAGCCGGTGGAAGGTGAGGAAGCCTCTTGGGCTGTCAGTCGTGAAATGATGCGTTTGGTGAGTGAAGAGCATGCAAACACCGGGATGGTAGTGACGATTGATACTGGTGACCCTGTTCTCTTGCATCCGCAGAACAAACAGCCAGTTGGGATCCGGCATGCTTATTTGGCTTTGAAACGCACTTACGGAAAAGACCTCATCGACAGTGGGCCTCGCTATCAAAAATATAGTGCGAAAGGAAATCGGGTCACGCTAGAATTTGACTCGACCGGTGGTGGACTGACGGCTGCACGAGAGGGCAAGTTGGATGCTTTAGCGATCGCGGGCGCGGATCGGCAATGGCATTGGGCGGATGCTGAGATCAAGGGCAATACGGTGGTGCTTTCCGCTGCCGCTGTAGCAAAACCGGTGGCAGCTCGTTACGCATGGGCGATGAACCCCTCTCAGCGCAATTTGCTTTACAATAAAGAAGGGCTTCCCGCTTCGCCATTTCGCACCGATGACTGGCCGCTGTTTGAACCTGGGAAAGAAGTGATTGAAGTTTTTAAACCTAAAAAACCAAAGGGCTACCAAGCGGCCGATTGGCAGCGGCCTGAAATGACTCAATAAGCTGACTGAAATAAAATTAACCTGAATTATGAACTCAAATAAAATAACGCACTACTCATGGCATGCAATCACTTGGGTGGTGTGCTCATTCGCATCACAGTTGATCGCCCAGCAGAGCACGGGAACGGAAGACGAGAAGGTGAGCTTGAATGTTAAATCCAAGTTCGCCTACATTGATCGAAATCAATTCTTGGATCGTGGTGAGATCACCTATCAAGTGCCAGTTAAACGTGATGACGGTATTAAGGTCGGGGATGCGAGCAAGGTGGCCGATGTCAGCGGGATCATGGATTTTGCCAATCAAATCGAAAAGCAGAATCAGGACTTTAAATTAGGCCGAGGAAAGTCAGTCAAAAAGGGTGACGGCAAACGAAGTCCGAAGATCCAAGGTACGGTGGATAGCCTGTTGATTGCCAAGGGAGGGGTATTGGTTGTTGAAGAATATTTTGCTGATGCGCGCTGGGATCGCCCGCATTACCAGATGTCGATCACCAAAAGCATCATGTCCTATGCCATCGGTAAAGCGATTGAGCAGGGGGAAATCAAGAGTGAGAATGACTTGATTCTGGATTATTTGCCAGAGGTGGATCACAGCAAAATCACCGCTGGCACAGAGAGTCTGAGGCTCAAGGATTTGTTGACGATGAACTCCGGTATCCGGATCAAAAAGGGGGCGAAACCGCGGGCGAAGATTACTTTGAAAAATCACGTGGAGGTGATCTTGTCGCTCACGGATCCTATTCCCGAAGATAAAGAATACAAATACGATGGAGTGAATCTGGATTTGCTGGGGCACATTCTTTACAATACCACGGGCAAGACTCTGGGGGAATTTGCCGGGCAATATCTTTTTGCTCCGCTGGGGATTAAGAATTTTAAATTTGGTAAATCCATTTGCGGGCTCGACAAAGGCGCGGCTGGCATGGCTTTGACATCGCGTGACATGCTCAAGGTGGGACTGATGACAGCAGCGGGGGGTAAGTGGAACGGAGTGCAGGTTTTGAACTCAGAATGGGTTGAAAAAGCGACCGCTGTGCATGTGAATCAGGATCAGCCAAATCATTATGGGTATTTCTGGTGGAGTCATGAGATTGATCTCAAGGGGCAGAGCTACCGTGTGAGGTCAGCGCGTGGTGCGGGCGGGCAGTACATTTTTGTTTTACCGGAGCTGGATCTGGTGTGTGTGTTCACCAGTTATTATTCTCCGAATAACCCACTGACCTACTTTGAGAAAGTGGTTGCGCCTGCTTTTGTCGAATGATTTGGACCGCGGAACCTCCTTCGCCTAGGCTTTGGCGGTTGAGCGGGCGTGGATGTGCGCGGATAAGAGGGGGGAGGGAGAAAAATTAATGAGGAACACAGCCGATCCCGGTAACGCAGGGAAGACATTTGGATGGGACTAACCGAACACAGCCGTAGCGTAGCGAAGACAGCTGGAGGAAATTACCCGAAGGCAAATTGCCCCTCCTTCGTTCCGCTGCCGCGTCACTATGGCGGACAAGCAATCCATGCCACGATTTGAAGAGTGGATGCGCGGTGTGGAGTGTGGCACGCAATGGCATTGCGTGGGTTTTGCTGGTGAGCGAGAGGGGCGCAGCTGGAGGATAACACGGATTGCCAATCCATGCCACGATTTGAAGGGGGTAAGATCGGCTTATGTCTGGTGTTATGAATAATGGTAGGCACAAAAAAACGGGAGGAACCGAAGTTTCGCCCGTTTTAAATTTGTCTTTAGTGAGATCTAATAAGGGATCTCGCGGATGTAGATGTTTTTGAAATTCAGTTCATCGCCGTGGTTTTGAAGTTCAATTTGGTCTTCACGGAATACAGGGGTCTGGCGGGTTTTGTCCCAGAAGTTTTCCAATACGGTGCGATCAACCACTAATTTGCCATTGAGCCAGATGGTGGCTTTTTCTCCGACCATGCGGATCAGGAAGGTGTTCCATTCACCGATGGGATTATCGGCGAGAGTGAGCGGCACATTGCGTGAGTGTTTGTTATTCCACAGACTGCCGGATCCCAGATTACGTCCTGTTCTGTAGGCGGCGACGATGTCTTCCGGGGTGGTCGCAGGTTTGGAGGTCTTGGCTTTGCGATCCTTGAGAGTATTGTCCCAGGGATCCCAGATTTGAACCTGGGGCGTGCCACGCAGGTAGATGCCGGAGTCAGCTGCGTGATGAATTTTCCAGTCCACATAGAATTCGAAGTCACCGTAGTCTTTACCGGTGCAGAGGCTCTTGCCGCCGCCGTTGTAGATGAGTTCGCCACCTTTGACGCTCCAGTGTTCGTTCATGCTTTTATCAGCGATTTCCTGGGCTTTTTTCAGATCCGCGCCTTTCAGTGCGCGACGTTTGAGAGCGTTGGTATCGGCCAGTCCTTTCCATCCCTTGAGGTCCGTGCCGTTGAACAGGGCGGTGAAGCCTTTGGGTGCGGTATTGTCCTTGTCGGTTTTTGGTTTGGCGGGACTTGGGCTGAAATCGGCAATTCTCAAATCCTTGAAATCCGTAGGATCGTTGTGGCCGAGGATCATCAGGTGCCCTTTGGGATTACGAAGTCCCGGATGCTGGTGACCATCGATTGGTGTGACGCGGTCGAGATTGGCATCGACGATGACGGCTCCGTTGACGATCACTTTCACATGATCTTCGATACAGATGATGGTTTCGTGATTCCATTCGCCGGCGGGTTTCAGGTAGCCGGTTTTGGCTGGAACCACACCGTAGATGGAGCCGTGTTTTTGATAGGGCTTGGCGTTTTTGTATTCCGTATCGAGGATCTGGATTTCCATCCCGCCGATGTGGGGAGGGGCGCCTTTGGGCACGCGCAGGCCGATGCCGTTGTTGCCGGCGCTTTCGAGTTTGAATTTGAAGTCGATAATAAAATCACTGTATTCTTTTTCGGTGGAAATGGAGTGGGCTCCTTTGGGGCAGGTGACATTGGCTCCGTCAATTTTGTAGTTGGCGGTATCGCCGGTCCAGCCGGTGAAATCCTTGCCGTTGAACAGCGGCACCCAGTTACTGACTTTGTCGAGCATGGCCTGGGTTTTTTTACCGGCGACGATGGCGGGATCGGGGCCTTTTTTCTTCGGTGCGGCTTGCGCGGGAAGGGAGAGTCCGGCGATCAGCCCGAGGCCGATGGCGGAGGTGAGTAGGGTGAGTTTATTGGTTTTCATGAATACTTGGGTTGAGACACGTTTGCTGAGGTTTTGTTGAATAATTGTTATTTTCAGTCATTCGGAAGGGCTGTGTCAATTAGGGATCGGTGGCTGATGAGGTATTTTCGGAGAGTAGTAAACTTCCGCTATACAAATTAATATTCGTTTTGGGGTGATCCCAATTTGCATCGATGATTAACTCTACTTTTTTATTGATGGAATTCGAGCTTAAATATTCTAGCGCATCAAATTTGAAATAGAAGCAGACAGGCGTTTCATGGGGGTGATGTTCTGAATAATAGTCAGAGAAGATATTAGATTCGTATATGGGAGTTACTGGAATATTTGTTGCGTTTATTTTGAGAGTCAAATAAATCCCGATATCGTTTAAATTGGTTAATTGCGAGGTTAGATAGCACCCTGTTATATTTATTAGAGACGAGTGATTTGATGCAGTTATTTTGATGTTCATCGGGCAGTCGGGCTTTACCATTCCCATTTCCGAAACATATTTCCCATGCAATCTCATGTTGAACAATAAAGTGTGAATCAGTGCGAATGGCCATAAATGGGGTTGTAAGAATATGGCAAGAAACAATATGCTCTGAGGTAACCAAGTACGGTAGTAAACATCGATATCCTGATCCCAGGCGAATGATTTTAAGAGAGGGGTTTTTTGTTGGTTGCTTATTTTATATCTTTTTATCAATAGGTAGGTGATGTAAGTGCAAAACCCTAGAAGAGGAATTATGGATGTTTTTATGGATAGCAGAAGGAGGTATGTTAGTAGAATGCCTTCCAAGGGGGAGATGAAATAGCGGCTAATAAATATTGATCTCTTGAGGCCTATTCTAGTAACTGCTGTCAGAATACCCGATTTTAAATCGTCTTCAAAATCATCGATTTCATGGCCAATGATGCCTCTCAGTCCACTGAAAAACTGCCAGGCAAGGGCTATAATGAACAGTAAGCTGTGGTTTGTAGGGTTGCTGGAGCTCAGCTGAGTGGAGATTAAGCATGCGATCGCAAAAGGGATGACATGCGCATACAGGGAGTCGACGATGACGCCGATGAATGATTCTTTGAACCGAAGAGGAGGAAGGGAATAGATGATAAATAAAGCAGCTTCGATAGTCGCCAGTAAGTAAATGATAGGAGCGGCTTTGATCAGGATGAGTGCAGAAAATGAAAAAAATAGAGTTACAGTTATTAGGCTGTATCTTTTTTTCGTGGATACTGAGGATAAGGAATTTTTTCTAGATGCTTTAGCATCTGTTTTCAAATCGCCGAGGTTGTTGATTATATGTCCAAAAGATGCGGTAAAGATAAAATAAGTCAGTAGAGCCAAAAAACAAAAGATGGCATTAAGCGTTGGAACATCACTTCCGATGAGGAGAAAGTAGAAAGGTGTAAAAAGGTAACTAAGTTTATAGTTCCACCAATCATTGAGTCGGCTTAGTTTTTTAGCCCGACTAAATAAGCTGGATTTTTTTTCGGTCATTCTGAACTATTTAGTGGATTGAGCTTCAGTAGGAAAGGAGAAGCCTGTGTTCTGAAGCTTTTCGGAGTTGAAGCGATCCACAGCATAATCGTATAGTTGTTGATCAATTTCGACGAAGTTTTCTAGTTTTCTACGTAATCCGAGATGGATACTAGATGACCAGAAATCGGGAGTGATGACGTTTTTTCGCTGAGGAGCAACTCTTTCGAGCAGTAGGGTGCGTTCGCCAGGTAGATTGAGGCAGTTGGCGATATGGTTTACGGATTCTACTGATTGCTCAAAAATGCCAAATGTCGGCATGCGATCAAGGAAAGTAATCGCATTTTCAAGCATCAAATGTTGGGGTGGAATGGAAGACTGTTTCATTAGCTCTTGAATTTGCTGGGAATCAGGCTTGCCCTTGGTTAAAAGCTGAAGAAGGGGGCGACGAACGGTAAGCTCCTGAGCTTGGGCATTCTGGATGGCTTCGATAAATGCTGGCACATCCAACATTGCTTCTACCGGATGAGCAGAGGTCAGGATGTTCTGGTAATGGTCTTTCCAACCAGGGTGTTGTTCCACAGCTGGCTCGCGTAATATGTGTTGAGCTAAAGAGAGAATACGTTCGATTGGTTTCCGGAGGTAGGTTACCGTGGCTACAGGGGAATCTAAGATATCAAGTAATGAGGCACCAAAATGTCCGGAGTAACATGAGTAGCTATTGATTTCTTCAAGGGGGAGCTCCAACAGCCCAACGAGATCATAACAAGGTATGGAGTTTTCGGCAGTATAGAGACGACGGAGCCAACCCCCAAATGCTGATCCTGAAGTTTTGGGGATATGAAGAAAGTAAACTTTTCGAGATGGAGGTGCAGATTGATTGGGTTCTGACATGCTGAATTAAGCGGAATGGGATTATTTGAATCGTTCGAGCGTGAGAGGTAATTTTTTAGGGCCTCGGAAAACAGAGTAGTTAACTAATGGGGGTTCATCAAGAGGCCAGTTGGGTGAAATATTACTAAACTGATTGAGCAAAGTTTTGATAACAATTTTGGCTTCTAGTCGGGCAAGATTCATTCCCAGGCATTGGTGATTACCAAAACCAAAGCCAAGATGTTTGTTGCGACGGCGATTGTATTGGAATTTGTCAGCGTCGGGGAACTGTTTCTCATCGCGGTTGGCTGAGGCTAATAGGAGTTCGATTTTGTGCCCTTCGGGAATTAGTATTCCGTTTATTTGGCTAGGAGAGAGGGTTGTTCTACGGATGCTTTGGGTAGGTGATTCAAATCGGACCACTTCCTCAATAAACAAAGGAATATTGCTAGGCGACTTGCGTAGAAGGTCAGCGAGGCTACTGCTCTCGGCTAAGATCTTGACGATTGTGCCGAGTAGGTCGTTGGTAGTAACCAGACCTGCCGCAGTCATAATCATGCAAATGTCATTGATTTCGTTGTCGTTAAGAACAAAGAGTTCACTGAAGCCATCTTGAGTGTTTTGCCTGCGGGTTTGATTAATGTGTTTTTTGAAAAAATTGCGACATTCTCCTACAGGATCTTCTTGGCCATTTTTTGGATTAAATGATTCGGGATTTATGAGTGCATCCGACCATCGTTTGAGATCACTACAGTTTTCAGGCTTTAATCTTAGTAGGAAGGCGACGATTTTAGTGGGTAACAGTTCGGCGACTTCCTGCATGAATTCGCAGGAACCTTCCTTGTCGATGTCTTGTGTGAGCTCTTGAACCCATATGGGGAGGTAGTCCTCTAGCAATTTTATTGTTTGCTGATTAAAAAGTTTGCGGACAATAGAGCGCACTCGGTCGTGAGGCTCTCCGTTTGCACCAACTAAAGTGGATTCAAAAGAACAATGGGTATTCGAATAAATATTAGGACTGTTGAGAACAGCAAGACAGTCGTCGTATCGGCTTATGATCCAAGCTTGTTTTTCTTCACTAAACATCACAGGAGAATGTTTGCGTAAATAGTAGTAGTATGGGTAAGGGTTTTGCTGGAAATCAGTTGTGAAAAAAAACGCAGTTGAAGAATTCAATGAAATCATAGCATCAATGTTTTTAAATACTTTGAGGGCGAGTCGGCTGAAGCTATTTCCGTTTCACATCAAATTTCATGGGAAGTTCGCTTGGCCCACGAAGAAGGAAGTAATTCCTTTGCGGGGATTCGTCCAGTGGCCAGTTTGCTGAAAATGAGTCGGATTGTTCGAGCAGAAGTTCGATAGCTATTTTGGTCTCTAGTCGGGCGAGGTGCATGCCGATGCATTGGTGTGCGCCGTGTCCAAACGAGAGGTGATTGTTAGGTCTGCGGTCAAAGATGAATTGTTCAGAATCAGCAAATTGAGTTTCGTCGCGGTTTGCAGACCCGATCAAGAGCTGTATCATTTGCCCTCCGGCTATGGTATGTCCGCCAAGTAGGGTAGGTTTTGTGGTGTAGCGGAATACATCTTGTGGAGGAGATTCGAAGCGAAGGACCTCTTCGATAAAAGTGGGGATTTTTTGCGGATTAAGCCTGAGTTGGCTGGCAAGGTTTTTGTCGAGAGCCAGGATCATGGCAGAGGAGCCTATGAGATTGAGAGTTGTTACAAATCCGGCTACCATTAAGAGCATGCAAATATCTATGATTTCAGGATCGCTGAGCTGCTTGCCGCCACTGCTAGATTGGATGAGTTCCTGGAAGGCGTCGTGAGTTTGGTTTTTACGTTCTTTATCGATATGTTGCTGAAAAAAAGAACGGCATTCTTTGATTGGATTATTTTGTTTCTGATCAGTTGTGGTATTATCAGGGTATAATAGAGCGTCTGCCCATTTGTTCATATCTTGGTAACGGTCGGGTTCCAAGCGCAGCAGATAGGCTATGACTTTGACGGGAAGCACTTCAGCCACCTCTTTCATGAAGTCGCCGCAACCACGACTACGGATATTCTTGAATAGCGGAATAGCCCATTGTTTGATGTTTTTTTGCAGGGCTTGTATTAACTCCAGGCTGAAAAGCTCTTGAACGACCGAGCGCACTCTTTCGTGCTTTTCTCCGTCAGCTCCAAGGAGGGCGGATTCAAAAGAAGTTTGATGGGTGGTGAAGGTAGTGTCATCTTTTAAGACCTGTAGGCAATCACTATAATTGCTTACCAACCAGGTTTGACTACCTTCATTAAAAAATACCGGGTGATGATGACGTAAAAAATTGTAATAAGGGTAAGGGTTTTTGAGGAATTCTTTTGACCCAAAAATTTCAGGTGGTTGTTTTATTGAGGCTGAGGCTGAGGGTTGGTAATCTTTAAGTGTTGCGTGGCGTGAAAGAGCTTCAAGGCAGAAGCCGGTGGTCAACTCTTCGGACCCCCAGTATTCATTTGGGCCTCTGTAGAAGGGGTGTCGTGACCAGGATCCATCACCTTGCTGGTTGTTCAGCAGGTAAGTGATTAAGTCATTTAGAATAGGTGATTCGGGAGCAATGGTGATCAAGGTGCAAGCGGCAAGTGAGGCGCTTAGCGGGGAATGTTCAGCTAGAGTTGATGAAAAACGGGATTCGATGCGAGCAGTGATTTGTGGAGATGTTTCTTGAAGGCTGGGAGCACTGTGTTGGCAAGCTCTAGCGATCATATAATAAAGAGCCAGCACATCGTGGTAGTAAAAGCTGGACCCTTCTTCGGAGTTGGAGTCGATCAGTTTCACAAGGTAATTGACGATGGATTCAGTATCTGAATTTTCTCCTAGGTAGAGCAATACATTGGCGTTCACAACAGAATCGATCTCTTTAGGGAGAGATGGATCCTTGATGGAGTCAAAACGCCTGTTCCCCTCGTATTCAACGGGCTTGGGAGGTGTGTTGATAGCCGCCTGACCTTCGAGATCGGACAAAAAAGCTTTGTATTTTTCGGTGCTGGTTTCGTCAGCTAGTAGCCAAGTGCAAAAAAGGTGATTTGAATTCTGGTTGCTTTTGAAAATCCATTCATTGTCTGGGATTTCCCTGCCATTATCTTTCAAAACAAATGAAGCGCACGAAGTGTCGTCCAAGTCCGGAGGGATGCGTGTGTGTTTGAATTGTTTATTGGAGTAATAACGCCAAACCCCTCCACGTTCCATCTGGCTTTCTAGGAATGCCAGGGAGCGATCAATGATCACTTTGCTGGCAGGCAAGCATGATTTTAAAGAGTGAGCAAGAAGGCTGGTGACAAAAGGGGAGCTATCCCAGACGCCATCGCTGAGGGAGCTATTTGATGAAATCAAAGTTTCGAATTCACCGTCTTCGTGTTGTTTGCTGCTTAAATACTCGATTCCGTGATCGATTGATTTACGGAGATTATTAAGGTTCAGTGGGATCTTTTGTGAGTCATTCTGATGGGGTTTCTGGTTTTCGAGTGGGATGTCTTTGAATATCCAATCTGCCAAAGCATCTACATAATTTTTGTAAGAGTGATGGCTTTGCACATAGGTGGCTCCTTGATTTTTCACTCGGATACGTTGATCGGACGCTCCCATTAGGCTGTCGATGGCTTTAATGGTTTCACCCATATTTTGATAGGGAACTACGATGCCGAAACCGGTTTCGCGGATGATGTCGCGACTTCCCTGGCCCTTATCAAAACCAACCACCGGGATGCCCATAAGGAATGATTCGAGGACCACACTAGGGAAAGGATCGATTCGCGAGCAGAGTAGGAAAACGTCCGCTTGCAATAGAGCGGGGCGAATATCTTCCGTCTCATCGAGGTGGTGAAAGTGCCCGATGATACCTTCTTGTTGCAAATCATGCATCGCATGGAAAAAGAGATCTTTATCGCCAATGCTCCCGACCCACAGGAAATGAGTATTCGCTGCATGTGGGGAGGTTTTTGAATATTTGATGATCAATGAGGTTAACCAGTCAAACCCTTTGCGGGAGTCGACGGTTCCACAAGACATCACTAATCGGTCACTCGCTTGTAGATGATTTACAGAGCGAAAGGTTTCGGTGAACTCGCTGATGTCATTTTCGGTGGGAGCCTGTTTTTCTAGGAGGTAACATCCTTGGGGGTAAACAGAGAACTTAGTAACAGAGTTTTCTGTATGGCTTGTGAATTTCCGGGCAGCAAAGCTTTGCAGGACTGCTTGGCAGGGGAAAACGACGTTGCTTGCAGCAGCGAAGTGACGTTGTACCCACTCATGATCAAAGGCATAAGGGTATTCGTGAATCAGTGATCTGACATCCATGCCTGCAGCGGCGCAAGCTTCGGCAATGCCGGTAGAGCAGAGAGAATTGATCAGTGCGATTTGATTGTATGTGACTTGGTTGAGCTCAGCAAAAAAAACAGTAACTTCAGGTATTGTGGTTTTGAACGCCTGCTCGAGATTTTCGACAATCAAAAGGCATTGCTCGTTAAAATCGGAAAACAAGGTTTCCTTTGGAGCTAAGGACAAAAGGATTATTTCGCAGTCATGCCGTTGTTTGAGATGCCGGATAATCTCGAGGATGATCATGGGAGCTCCGGTTCGGGTCATGTCGTGAGTCCCGACCACGAGTATTTTTTTCCCGGTTAACTTCGCGAGTTTGGTAGTGGCTTCTTTGAGCCGAGTTCTTAGAGTCAGGGTAGATTCTTTTCTTTTCTCTAAATTACGGAGTAAACGCTCAGTAGGAAGTTCTCTTGGGGCTTTGGGGAATATCTCCCCAGTTTCGAGAACTTTAAACTGGAACAAGTGAGGGGTGTTGAATGGTTTTAACCATTCATAAGGAACAGGAAGTGAGAAGCCATGCCCGTCAGAGATTTCTGCTTTGAGTGAATTTTTGTTGGCTAAAGTTGAAACGATGACTTCGCCGCTGGAGTCGATCAAACCTACATGGAAGTGGAGGTTGACGGAATTTTGGTTGAAAACGCCACCGTGGAAACATAAATCTTCGATTCCAAAATAGCGTTTTTTGGTTGAGGTTACACCTGCTTTCCGTTGTGTGATGCCTTTTTTTAGTTTCGAAAGAAAGGTCATCTATATCAATTAACTGACTGAGCTTTGATGTTGGTCCAGACGATGTTGCGGTATTGGGCGCGGGTTTGGAAGGAGCAGAGGCCGAGGGGGATGCAGAGTTCGATGTCGCCGGGGCGCACGCTGATTTTTTTGTCTTTCAGGTCAAGATCGACAAATTGTTTGTCGTCGAGCCACACTTCGATTTTGGGATCGGTGACGCGGACTTTGATTTTATACCAACGGTTGTCTTCGAAACCTTCGATGTTCATGGTTTCGTTTTCCGAGGCATCGAGGTCATCGATGCTGGAGATGCCGATGATGCCACCACCCCAGCCGCCGGCGATGAAAGAGCAGTGGCTGTCTTTGACGGGAAAGGTGAGGCCGAGGAAAAAGTCGTTGCCGCTCAGTTTCATCACTTCGAGGGAAAGTTCGTAGTTGGAGGTGGCGGGTGGTTTATCGCCCCAGACGACGCCGGTCATCATCGCGCCGAAGTCAAACTGCAGGTCGCCTTTTTCGGTGATGAAAACTTCGCCTTCGCCACCGAACTCAACCGGCTTCCATTGACCCATTTTTTTACCATCAAAGAGAGAGATGATATTGGGATCTTTTTTGGGCGCAGCAGGTTTGGCTGCGGCTTTGGGCTTTTCCTTGGGCTTTTCAGCAGCAGCTTTTGCTGGGGCTGTGGCAGGTGCTGTTTGGTCTTTAGCTTTGTCAGCTTCGGGTTTTGGCGGGGTATCGCCGGGCTTGCAGGCGGGCAAGCTGATGAGGGTCAGGGCGAGTAAGCATAGGGCGAGCGGGGATAGTTTGAGCAATTTTGACATGAAGGAAGTGTGGGGGCAGAGCGAGAGGTCGCAAGGGATTTTTTGACTTTGAGCAGGAAGAAACGTTTGAAGAGGGCGGCGGAGTGAAGGATGTAGGGGCAGGAATAATATGATTTCGATAAATGACAATGCAGCGGGCCAGTCCCTGGTGGACGAGGTCAGGGAGTTTTTCTCTCCTGAGGGCGCGCTTTCGTCTTTGAAGCACTTTGAATACCGGGCTGAGCAGCAGCAAATGGCGGTTAGTGTGGCGGCATCGCTGGTGAATGCGGAGCCCCTGGTGGTGGAAGCGGGCACCGGGGTGGGCAAATCGCTGGCTTATCTGGTGCCGGCGGTGTTGTTGGCGAAGCGGGAGAAGCGCAAGGCGGTGATCACCACTCATACGATCAA
>JASFYY010000142.1:0-37275 GCA_045046875.1 Verrucomicrobiota bacterium
CGAACAGTATATTAGAGGGAATTCCGTAATTGTCCGATATGACGGAATTCCATATAATTCTGCGAGTATGGTATTTGATGGTTGGCAGGGTGACACTGAGTAATCAGGCTGGTGGGAGATAAGCTTGTCATGTTCGTCAAGCATTAAGCAACAACGGAAATATGTCGAGTTCAAAAGCAAAATTTCATCCCAACTTTAAGAGTTAATGGGATTTAATAGGTGTTTTTCCACATTGAGAGAGGTGTTTTAAGTAGAGCGGGCATCATTCGCGATGGGAGAAAGGGGATCTTAACAAAAGGACGGCAAGTTCTGCTTCAGGCACAGTTCTGAGGCGCGGTAAGTGTGTTTTTTGAAAAATTAGGTGGAATTATATAATTGGTGGCATTAGCCAGTTGAAGGAAAAGCGGGTGAGGGATGAAATTTGAGATTTGAGATTTGAAATTATTTGTCTTCCTGATCCTGTCTCATTGCGGGCGCTTGAATTGAAGAAACTCATATGGAAATTTGTGTTACGGGCGGCAGGGGAGCTCAGTATGAGGGAGAGCTGTCTTCGACAACTTGCACGATGATGGTCTTGGGTAAGGCTTTTTGCAGGGTTTTGATGTCGGCGGCGCTTACTTTGGTATCGGCGAGCTGGATCAATTGAAGCTGTTTGACGAGGGTGAGGGGGGACACATCCGCGAGCTTTTTGCAGTGGGCAAAATCGACGTTCTGCAATAGTTTGAGCCCGGTCAGGGCGGAGATGTCGGTGAGTTGTTCGTTGCCGGTCAGGGTGAGCTGTTCGAGTTGGCGGGCCTTGGCAAGTCCGTCCAGCGAGCTCAAGTTTGCGCAGTAGGTGAATCCGGCGTAGCTGAGTTGGTTCGAGGGAGATAGGCCGTTGAGGGATTTCAGGTTTTCGCACGCTTCGACGTGGATTTCACGCAGTTGATTGAGTTTTGACAGGCTGGAGAGGTCTTGGAAATCTTCGAGTCCGCCTAAACGCAGGATTTCCAGTGAGCTTAATTTTTCGAGGAAATCCAGCGAGGCTAAAGAAACGCAGTTTCTCAGGTCGAACATGAGCAACTTGTCGAGTGATTCGATGCCGTCGAGTTGTTTTAACTGGTGGCAGGTGGAGATGTCGAGGTCGGTCAATTCACGCAGGTTTTCCAATCCGCCGATAGCGGAGAGTTGGACGTCACCGCCGAGGAAGAGTTGTTTTAAAGCGGGGGTTTCTGCGAAGGTGATGCGATCTAGCTTGGGGCAGTTTTCGATGTAAACCCCCTCTAACGAGGGTGCCGCCGGGATGGTGATCTCTCCGTCCAGTTGGAAACATTCACTGATGGTCAGGGTGCGCAGTTGTTTAAGCCAGGAGATGTCGTCAACCGAGCTGAGACGGGCGCAGTCTATGACGGAAAAATCCTCTATTTCGGTCAACAGCTCGAGCCCTTGTAAATTTTCCAGCGAGGGGCATTGGGCGATAACGAGAGAGGAAACACGGTCGAGTTGTTTGAGCAGGGCGGCGATTTCCGAGAGGTCTTTGATCCCGGGGGAGCTGAGGTTGACCTCGAGGTGTCCGTCGTATTCTTCGATCTGCGCTCCGTAATCGTTGACCAGGGCTTCTCGCGGCTCTTGCTGATTGACCAGCTTAAGCACAAATACCAAGGCAAGGATCAATAACAATACCAATGCAGCTACAATGGCGGCAATGCGAGGCGAGCGTTTTGGTTCAGCAGCCGGCATGGTGATGTGAAGTCGGTCAGCGCCTGTTCTTAGGGAACGGGAACACGTTCGAGGATTTTGGTGATGATCTGCTGACTGGTGATCTCTTCGGCTTCGGCTTCGTAGGTCAGTAAAATACGGTGACGCAGCACATCGTAAGCCAGATCCTTCACGTCCTGCGGAACGACATAACCACGGCCA
This sequence comes from Verrucomicrobiota bacterium, assembly GCA_045046875.1. Lineage (GTDB taxonomy): Bacteria > Verrucomicrobiota > Verrucomicrobiia > Verrucomicrobiales > DEV007 > JAADHD01. The sequence continues at coordinate 1,900 of JASFYY010000142.1, forward strand.
TTAAGGAAGGCGTGCGCTTTGGCGGCGAGGGTGAGATTGATGGTGCCACGTGGTGAAGCGCCTGCGCGGATAAGGTTCTTCAGTGAGGGATCGATTTGCCCGGCGTTGCGGGTGGCGTGGATGAGGGAGACGATGTAGTTTTTCACTCCGTCATCGACGTAGATCTGGTTGACCAGTTCGCGGCTGGCGACGACAGTCTGGGAATCGGCGATGGCGCTGGTTTTGGTCACTGGCGACGAGGTGGCCATCAGGTCGAGCACGTAGCGTTCTTCTTCGAAGCTGGGGTAGTCGACGATCACTTTGAGCAAGAAGCGGTCGAGCTGGGCTTCGGGCAGTTGGTAAGTTCCCTCTTGATCGATGGGGTTCATGGTGGCCAATACCAGGAAGGGGTCGGGCAAGGGGTAGGTGGTATCACCGATGGTGACTTGACGCTCTTGCATCGCTTCGAGCAGGGCGCTTTGCACTTTGGCGGGGGCGCGGTTGATTTCGTCGGCGAGGATGAGGTTGGAAAAAACGGGGCCGAGTTTGGGGGTGAATTCGTTGCTCTGTTGGTTAAAAATCAGGGTGCCGATCAAATCAGCCGGCAGCAGGTCGGGGGTGAACTGCAGGCGTTGGAAATCAACGTGCAGTGCTCCGGCCAGGGCGTTGACGGTCAGTGTTTTGGCCAGACCGGGCACACCTTCGAGCAGGATGTGGCCGTTCACCAGTAGGCCGATGAGCAGGCGGTCAACCAGGACTTGTTGGCCGACGATGACGCGGCTCATTTCCTGTCGCACGGCTGGCACCCAGGTGCTTTGTTGCTGGATCTGTTCGGAGAGCTGAGTGGTGTCGATTTGAGGCGCTTGGGTTGCTTGGGTCATTTGAATAGTAAAGGATTTGTCGGGTCGTGATTTATGCTTGAAGAGCGTTACGGCACGAATGGGATGTCTAAGTTTGTCTAAGGATGACCGATAAATCCGTCAGTTCAAGTGGCTTCCGCTACAGGGGTGGATTTGTTTTTGCCATCGATGGCGGCGGGGCTGAGACGGCGCTCCCAGATGTAGCGCTGAAACAGCACTTTGATCGATGCGGTCATCGGCACGGCAAGCAAAGCGCCGAGCAAACCGCCCATCAACAAACTCCAGAATAGGATGGAGAAAATAATGGTCAGCGGGTGGAGGCCAACGGAGTCTCCGACAATTTTCGGGGCGGTGTAAAGGCTGTTGACCTGTTGCACTCCGGTGAATAGCACCAGCACCAGCAGAGGGTAGGCCCAGGTGTGCTGCAGCCAGGAATATTGTTCGTCGGGATTGGAGAATTGAGCGACAGAGATGAGCAGGGCGGGAATCAGGCAGAGCAGGTTGCCGATGTAGGGGATCAAGCCTAGAAGTGCGACAAAAACCCCTATAAGCAGCGCGTATTCGAGCCCCATGGCCCAGAGCGCGGCGCCCACCAGCGCCCCATCGATCATGCTGACGAGCATTTGGCCACGGAAAAAGGCGATCAGGTATTGGTTGATTTCGCTGAGGGTGGCGACCACTTCGTCTTTGAAATCCGAAGCTTTGAGTGGCAGATAGTTGCTCCACTGTTTGCTGATGCTCTGGCTTTCCATCAGAAAGTAGAAAAGATAAACCGGCACCAAAAAGAAACCGATGGCATAACCGAGGAAACCAAAAACCCCGCTGATGCGGTTCCAGATCCACATCCCCGTATTTTGTGCCAAACCGGGGCCTTCTTCGGATAGCCACTCGGCGCTTTGTTCGTAGTACTGTTGGGCTTTTTCCGAACCAAAGCGCTGCTGGGTTTTATCGATCGCGGCTTTGACTTTATCGGAGACGGTTTTTTGAATCTCTGCTCGTTGTTCGATCAGTTGGTCTGCTTGCCTGATCGTGGGCACGAGTACCAAGGTTGCCAAAACCAGCATCATCACCAGGAAACCGATGTAAACGGTCATTACTGATTTTTTGTGTTCAAAATGGTGTTTTTCCTGCAACCAGCGGATGACGGGTTCGAGCAGGTAAGCAATGATACCGGCCACGGCAATAGGAACCAGGACGGGTTGCAGGTAACCGAGCACGGTACTGGAGAGCAAAATCAGGCCGACCAGGATGCTGCCGGTCACGACGAGAGAGAGAGCGGTGATGCTTGTCCACAGGGTTTTGCGCTGAAAGGGGGTGGGGTAGTGTTTGGTTTCGATCTTTTTGGGAGATTCTGGCATTGATGAATCATAAGGGAGTGGTGGGCAATTGACAATGGAGAATTGACCATGGACAGTGGAACTTGTGAAAAAAAATCGAATCATTCAAATCTGCTTTAACATTGGTGGTCTGGGCATTTTGCTCTTTATAGTGGGAGCGTGTCAGCGATCGGAAAGTTCGTTGCTTTCTTCTCCGCAGCAGCAACTCGATAAGATGGATCAGCGTCAGCCGGTTCCGTTGATTCCGATGATGGCGAACCATCAGAAGGAAAATATGCGGGATCACCTGGTGGTGGTGCAGGAGATCATGCAGGCTTTGGCGGTGCGTGATTTTGCTGCGATAGAAAAATCGGCGGCGCGTATTTCTTATTCGGAGCAGCAGGCGCAGAGGTGCTCACACATGGGCAGTGGCGCGCAAGGTTTCCCGGAGACCGGGGTCGATTTCCATCGCACGGCAGATACCATCATTGCGGCGGCCAAAAGTAAGGATGTGGATAAAACCTTGACCGCCTTAAGTAATACTTTGGCGAAATGCACCGCTTGTCACAGTCGTTTTCGTCAGGATGTGGTGAGTGAAAAAGAGTGGAAGGAGCTGACTGGGATCAAAGAGTTAAAGGGCAGCGGGATGAAACATTGAGAGCGAGGTTGGGGGGGCTTGTTTTGTTGGAGTTAAGAAAACGGATTGCCAATCCATTCCACGGGTTGTGGGGAAGGGGGCGAAATGACATCTTCTTTGAGCGGAAAGTTTAGGGAGATGCTGGAGTTAAGAAAACGGATTGCCAATCCATTCCACGGGTTGTGGGGAAGGGGGCGAAATGACATCTTTTTTGAGCGGAAAGTTTAGGGGGATGCTGGAGTTAAGAAAACGGATTGCCAATCCATTCCACGGGTTGTGGGGAAGGGGGGCAAAATGACATCTTTTTTGAGCGGAAAGTTTAGGGGGATGTTGGAGTTAAGAAAACGGATTGCCAATCCATTCCACGGGTTGTGGGGAAGGGGGCGAAATGACATCTTCTTTGAGCGGAAAGTTTAGGGGGATGTTGGAGTTAAGAAAACGGATTGCCAATCCATTCCACGGGTTGTGGGGAAGGGGGGTGAAATAATGGGCAAGCGGAGCGTTCGCCCTACAATAGTCGTTATGTATGTGGGGCGTCTGGTGTGGGGCGGCCGATCCGGTTGTTCAGCGGTGACGGCAAATTAGCGATCAGGTGAAGTGAGATGATCACTCGTCATTTTCCGGGGGCAGTCCTTTCAGGTATTTGAATAGCTCGGAGTCGGTGCCGAGGATCAGCATGGTATCGGTATTGAGGGTGTTTTCGAAGGTTTCCATGGTGCGGGTGAATTCGTAAAAGCTCTGGGCTTCGGGGTCCTGGTCGTAAGCTTTGGCATAGATGCTGATTGCTAGGGCATCGGCCTTTCCCTTGGTGGTTTGGATTTCTTTGTAGGCGGTGGAACTGATTCTTTTGAGTTCTTTTTCCATGTTGCCGAGGATTTTTGCCGCCTCACCAGCGCCTTCGGATCGGAACAGTTCGGCGATTTGGGCGCGTTCGCTGATCATGCGTATGTAGATGTTTTGGCGCACCGTTTCGTTGTAGTTGATGCGTTTGAAGCGCAGGTCTAGCAGTTCGATGCCAAACTCCTTGACCTTGCCTTTGCTGCGTTCGAGGATTTCCTGCTCAAGTTTGACCCGGCCTTTAGTGATGGGCGGCAGAACCGCCACGTTGTTTGCGAGGCCTGCACTTAATCCTTCTGGCCGTTCGGGCTCGCGGTCTTTGGTGGTGCGGATGACTTCAATCAGTTTGTGCCGGGCAATGGTATTGCGGGTTTCACTGCCTAGAATGTCATCGAGACGGGAAAGGGCGCGGCGTTCGTCGCGTAGGTTTTCGAAAAAAGCACGAGCATCGACAATTTTCCAGCGAGCGTAGGTATCAACTACGATGTAGGTTTTGTCCTTGGTCGGCATTTCGTTGGCCTGACCATCCCAGGCGATGATACGTTTTTCAAAACGGTTGACGACATCGATGAAGGGCGTTTTGAACTTCAGCCCGGCTGTGCTGATGGTTTTGCCGATAGGCTTGCCGAAGCGGGTGACAATGATTTGTTCGGTCATGTCCACGGTGTAACAGGAGAGCGAGAGCACAATGGCCGCAATCATAAAAATGATGAGAGCGAGGCAGGATGAGATTTGTGATGGTTTCATCTTAGTAAAATAAAGAGTTAGCGTTGAGGCTTGGATTTAGCGAGCTGCTTTTGGCAGGATGGGGGCGGTGGTTTGGGAATCAGAGCCTAGTTGCAGTAAGGGAAGGATTTGCTTGGCATCGCTGTCGATGATGATTTTACGACCCAGTTGCGGGATCACTACATTCATGGTTTCGAGGTAAAGGCGTTTCTGAGTGATGCCGGGGGCTTTTTTGTATTCAAGGAAGCGGGCGGTGAATTTGGCAGCGTCTCCTTCCGCCTCGTTGACTCTTTCGGTGGCGTAACCTTCGGCTTCGCTGATCTTGCGTTCCGCTTCGCCACTTGCTTTGGGCACTTCGCGGTTGTATTGGCCATTGGCGATGTTAATCAGGTTTTCGCGTTCTTGCTGGGCGTTATTGACTTCATTAAAAGAGGCTTGCACCGGTTCCGGGGGGTCGACGTTTTTCAATTGCACCTGGTCGATTTGTAGACCCATGGAGTATTCATCGACAAGTTCTTGAAGCTTGAGCAGTGACTGGGATTCGATCTCCTGACGGCCAATGGTGATGACTTCATCGACGGTCCGATCACCCACCACTTCGCGCATGATGGCTTCCGAGGCATCACGCAGGATCTCGTCAGGATCTCTGACTTCGAAGAGGTATTTTTCCGGATCGCTGATGCGGTATTGCACCACCCACTCGACCAGGGCTGCGTTGAGATCTCCGGTGACCATGTGTTTTTCATTGCCTTGCTCTCTTTGATCCGGAGAGTATTGACTGCGGTTGGTGGCTCCCCGGGTGCCAAAACCGAACTCTTGTTTCATCTGTCGAAGCACTGGCACGTGTATCACTTTATCGATGCCAAAGGGCAGTTTGCCATGCAAACCAGGAGTGGTGATCGTATGCAAGCGGCCAAAGCGGGTGACCACACCGGCTTCTTCGGCTTGCACGGTGTAAAATGCGGTGAACAGGCCGACGACGAGGATCAGCAAGGGCACCAGGACGGCGGGTAGCCACAGCGCTTGTTTGTCCAGTTTGGGCAGTTTGAGGTCGAAATCAATTTTTTGTGGAGAATGTTCACTCATGATGGGGGCAGAGTGCCGCTGTTCACCCTGCCTTGCAATAGCGGATTATCGAAATCGATGATCTTCTTTGTATGGAGCTTTGAGAAAAAGCATTGACCCTTTTCAAAAGCGGTCTTTTAATACCAGCACTATGAAAATCCCTGCGTTGTTTTATTTGGCGGCTTTTGCGAGCCTGTTTGTATTGGCTGTGAATGGTGAGGCCCGAACCTGGACCCGGGCCAAGGACAAGAAGAAGATCGAAGCTGACTTTGTGAAAGCGGAAGGGGATAAGGTCACTATCAACATGAAGGGCAAGGACATGACTTTGGCGGTGAGTGTTTTTAGCAAGGAGGATCAGGAATTCATCGCGGCTCAAGGGAAAAAGGGAGCTGCCAAGGGCAAAGAATCCACGGCAGGATTGAAGGGGGATCCCAAAGTGATGCCAGAGGGGGCGACTTCGGTGGTATTAAGCGGAGCGCATCTGTGCTGCTCCAAATGCCAGAAGAGAATTGAAAAAGCTGTTGAGCGTTATGATGATGTTAAACTGGATTTCGATAAGAGCGCTGGAACGGTAACCTTTAACGGGGAGAGTGGACAAGCGGTGGAAGATGCCTTGTTCAAGGTGCATGAAGCGGGTTTTTACGGCATGACGGATCATGCGCGGTTGAAGATGAAAAAACCGGGTGGCAGCAAAAAGGAGGTTGAAGAACTCAGTGTGGTTGGCATGCATGTGTGCTGTGGAAAATGTGAAAAGGCGATCAAAGCAGCGCTGAAGACTGTGAAGGGGATTGACTCCCATACGATGGAGAAGGGTAAAAGCTCTTTTATCGTGAAAGGCAAGGTCTCTGCAGCGGAATTGAATAAGGCTCTGAATGGTGTGGGTTTGAATGCCCGGACGATCACTGTGCCTAAATAAGGGGAACTTTTTACAGGGCGCGACAGGGGCAGTTGGTGATAATTTGTTTTTCCTGCTGGATTTTTCAGCGCAGGGCATTAAAGGTATCGGCGTTATGATGATCGCATTAGGATTAGGTGTCGCTATAGGAATGTTGCTGCTCGGAGCAGTGTTGTTTTCTTATTTGCTCAAGGGCAGTTAAGGCGCGGGATTTTGCCAACAGGTTTTCAAGGGCTTTTGACAGCTCTTGGAAAAACTACTGGTGCTTTTTACCATTCAGGCTATCATCTGACCCAACATGCCGATGAAAGGACGTATCATTATTAAATCGATCCTCATCGCTATTATTCAAGACTAAGTCAGTCTGGATGGTAGCGAACCGACAGGTCATGATTTGACCGCATGTGAAATTTTCGGCTCAAAATCGTCCATTCCGACGTAATATCCGCTATTGATATGAGTGAGCCAACAACTAAGCAAGTAAGCATCTATGATACCACGCTGCGTGACGGTACGCAGGGGGAAGGCGTGTCTTTCAGTTCACTGGATAAACTTCGCATCGCAAAAAAACTCGATGAGTTCGGGGTGGATTATATCGAAGGCGGCTGGCCGGGTTCGAATCCGAAAGACGTTGAGTTTTTTCAAGAAGCCAGAAAACACCAGTGGCAGCACGCGCGCATTGCCGCTTTTGGCAGCACACGGCGTAAAAATGTGGCGGTGGAGGATGATCCGCAGGTGGCATTGTTGATCGAATCAGAGGCTCCGGTGGTGACCTATTTTGGCAAAAGCTGGAAGCTGCATGTGACGGAGATCCTGACCACGACGGTGGAGGAGAACCAGGCGATGATTCGCGATACCGCGGCTTATTTGAAAAAACACGGACGCGAGGTGATCTACGATGCCGAGCACTTTTTTGACGGTTACAAAGATGATCCGGAGCATGCTTTGGATACGTTGCGGGCCGCTAAGGAAGGTGGGGCGGGTATGGTGGTATTGTGTGATACCAATGGCGGCACCATGCCGCACGAAGTGGAGAGCATTACGCGGGCGGTGGTAGAGAGTTTGCAAATGCCGGTGGGGATTCATCCGCATGACGACTGTGGGGTGGGAGTGGCGAATGCTTTGGCGGGGGTTGCCGGTGGTTCGACCCAGGTGCAGGGGACGGTCAATGGTTTTGGTGAGCGCACCGGGAACTGTAATTTGATTTCGGCGATTCCCAATTTGTCTTTGAAGCTGGGAATCGAGCTGAATGCTGATTTGTCCCGTTTGACAGAGGTGTCGCGTTTTGTCAATGACCTGGCTAATCATCCGCATTATCCACGGGCACCTTATGTAGGGGAAACGGCATTTGCCCACAAGGGCGGCATGCATGTGAATGCGGTGCAGAAGATCGCACGCAGTTTTGAGCATATCGTGCCAAAGACGGTGGGCAATCGCCAGCGGATCCTGGTGTCCGAGTTGTCGGGGCAGAGCAATGTTTTGATGAAAGCCGAGGAACTTGGGCTGCCTTTGGAAAAAGGCAGTGACGAGGTGAAGAACATTCTCGAGCAGTTAAAAACCCTGGAAAAGAAGGGTTATGAATTTGAAGCGGCAGAAGCGTCTTTCGAGTTGTTGATTCGTAAAGTGTTGGGGGATTGTGATCCTTATTTTCGCTTGCGGGAGTATCATTGCAGTTACCGCTACCACACTGCGGATGTGGGAGCTTATGAAACTTGTGAGGCCACGGTCAAACTTCGACTGGGAGAAGAGAGGGTTTACACGGTTGCCGAGGGGGACGGCCCGGTGAATGCTCTGGACGCGGCTTTGCGCAAAGCTTTGAGCCCGGCATATCCGGAGATCGAAGAATTGTCGCTGCAGGATTTTAAAGTCCGTATCGTGGATAGCCACATGGGCACCGCGGCAAAAACCCGGGTATTGGTGGTGAGTTCGGATGGCAAGGAAAGTTGGGGCACAGTGGGGGTTTCACATAATATTATCGAAGCGAGTTGGAAAGCTTTGGTTGATAGTATCGAAGTTTTTCTGATGCGACGGGGCGTGCAGCCGAGCTAGTTGGTGGCAAATGTTGATGGTCCTGAGCTCGGAGAACCGCGAAATAAGAAAAGAGGAGGGGAATGTAGGGCGGGTGTCCCCACCCGCCGGGAGCGTTGAGGGTGGCGTTGGTTCGAGCGTGGTTAGAGCCGCGCGGACAGATTTGGAAATCTATCCTACGGTGGAGGGAATGACGCGAGATGAACAATAAGGTTATAATGATCCGGGCTTTTTGACGTCTGCTCGTTGGCCTTCGATTTCGTTGTGCTTGATGAAGGCTACCAGACTCCATATTTCTTCTTGTTTGAGGGTGGGGTAGAAACCGAGCATTGGAGTGCCGTCGAGGCCGCTTGCTATGGTGCGGTATAGGTCGGCAGGGGCATCACCGCTCTTGTGATGTTCGTTGGTTAAATCGGCGGGAGTGATCGGGTTTTTCCACACATCCATCAGGCCCTTGGAAGCCAGGCCATCACCTTTTCCTTTTGAACCGTGGCAGGAGGCACACATCACCGCAAATTTGGCAGCTCCCTGTTTTGAACGAGCGGTGAGTTGTTCGCCGTCATTAAACCAAGCTGGAGTTTTTGGCAATGGGATGGCTTCGGCATAATTTTTTTCATCTTTCCAGCGTTTCGACAGGCTTTGTAGATAGACGATCAGTCCGTTCACATCGGCATCGGTGAGTTTTTTGAAAAACGGCATCGCCGTGCCGGAAATCCCATTGCGGATGGTTCGACGCAGGTCATCATTAGTGGGAAGTTTCCCGTAGGGAGTGCTGCGAAATTTAAAAACCCCCACCCTGAAATCGCGAGGTTTAGCGCTTAAGTTTACCGCCCATGGGCCATTGCCCCGACCTGTTTTTCCATGGCAAGGGCTGCATTGACTGCGAAAAATATGCCGGCCTTTCATATAATAGTGCATGTCCTTGCGACGAGCTGAGTCTGTAGCTGAATCCGCCAAACAAGATGTCACACCGCCGGAACCAAAGGAAAACGTGATCAGGGTAATCCCTATAAAAAGTTTTTTCATTGTCACAAAACATGGTTCACTGCAACTGACTTTAAAAGGCTTTTCTGTTGTCAACAGCATGATAATGCCAGTTGTTTTTTTGGTGAAAGAGTGTTGTGTGATTTTGGATGATGCCCCTTATTAATAATCAAATTTCCAGGATTTTTCATGCTTTTGTGTTCGCGGTTTTTCTGTGCCATACGGCCGGAGTAGGTAAGGCTGCTGATGACAAAGACTTCACAGGAAAAGTGGAGCCTGTGCTCTCAAAATATTGTTACGATTGCCACGGGGATGGCTCGGACAAAGGCGACTTCGTGATGGATGATTACGATACGCTAGACGAGCATTTTGGTAATATGGGAATGTGGTATGATGTGTGGAAAAACCTACGCTCCAATTTGATGCCACCTGCGGATAAAAAGCAGCCTTCTGATGAGGATCGCGCAAAAATGCTGGCTTTCATCGAGCGAGCGGTTTTCGATATCGACCCGAACAATCCAGATCCTGGCCTAGTCACGATTCGACGACTGAATCGCGAAGAATACCGCCATACCATTAAGGATCTGTTAGGCATCACTTTTGATGTGAATGATGCTTTTCCAGTGGATGATACCGGCTACGGCTTCGATACGATTGGTGCGGTGCTCAGCATTTCTCCTTTATTGATGGAGAAATACATGGATGCAGCAACGGATATCGTCGCCAAAGCGGTGCCTTTGAACGGCCCCGAGATTCCTACGAACTGGTTTGATGTGAAATCTTTTCAAGGCAAGGACAAACCTAATCATAAATTGAAATGGATCCCTTTGGAATCGAATTGGAAAATTGATGGAAAAAAATGGGTCAACCACGATGGCGAATATCGAGTGCGAGTCGATTTTAAAATCACCGGTTCCGCTGCAGCCACCAATCAGTCGGGAACCTTGAAATTCGGTGTGGATGGAAAAGACATGGTCAGTCGCAAGGTCGGTTGGGACAATGCTAAATCTCTTTCTTTTCAAACCAACGTGAAGCTGAAAAAGGGCAATGCTCACTCTTTCTATATCGCGATGGAGCCGGGTGAGGCTCCCAATAAGGGCGAAAACAAAATAGCAGTTCAAATTCACAGTATTCGCATGATTGGACCGCTCGACGGCAGTGTGAAAGCGTATCCACATGAGTTTCGTTATGTTTTTCCGGACAAATCTCCTCCGCAGCAAAACAAGGGAAAAGATATTTACCGGGAAAAGGTGCTGCGGCGTTTTGCAAGCAAAGCCTTCCGCCGTCCGGTTGATCAGGCGGTGCTTGATCGTTTGGTAAAACTGTCCCGCGACGTGGAGTCCCAGCCGGGTAAACGAATGGAACACGGAATCGCGCAGGCTCTGAAGGCGATTCTTTCTAGCCCGAGATTTTTGATGCGGGCGGAGATTCAGCCTGAGCCAAATGATTCGGGGAAGATTGTCACGCTCGACGAATATGCTCTTGCCTCGCGGCTGTCGTATTTTTTGTGGAGCTCCTGTCCGGATGACGAATTGCTGCGGCTTGCTGGTGAAGGAAAGCTGAGGAAAAACATTCGCCAGCAGGTGGATCGAATGCTGAAGGACGTAAAGTCGGATCGTTTTGTGAAAAATTTTGTAGGTCAGTGGCTTCAAGCTCGTGATGTAGCTACCATTCATATTGATGTCCGACGAGTGCTGAAGGAAAAAGATCTCGGCAAAGCATTGCGAAGCTTCAGCGTGCCTTTGCGCCAATCCATGCAGTATGAGACCGAGAAGTTTTTTGCTCATGTGATGAAAGAAAATCGACCCGCCACCGAGTTGCTCACTGCTAATTATACATTTTTAGACGAACGGCTTGCCAAGTGGTATGGCGTTGATGGTGTGAAAGGAGGTCACATGCGCAAGGTCGACCTACCTGCCTCTGCTGGTAGAGGCGGCTTGTTACGTCAGGGCACTTTTCTGGTGGTGACCTCCAATCCCACTCGAACTTCACCTGTGAAGCGCGGGCTTTTTGTGCTGGAAAATCTGCTGGCGACTCCTGCTCCGCCAGCAGTTCCGGATGTGCCTCCGTTGGAGGATTCCCAGAAAGGGAAAAATAAGAACCTGCCGCTTAAAGAAATCCTGCGTCTTCATAGTCTCGACCCACTCTGCGCGTCCTGTCATGCAAAAATGGATCCGATTGGCCTGGCATTGGAAAACTACAACCCTGTAGGTCTGTGGCGGGATAAATACCGTGGACAAGCGATAGAAACAGAAGGTCAGTTGATTACTGGCGAGAAATTTAAAAACGCGGAGGAACTTTCCCAGATTCTTGCTAAATCCCGCTACCGTGATTTTCATCGCGCCCTAACGGAAAAGCTGATGACTTATGGCATCGGGCGGGGGATGGAGTATTATGACGCCCCATCGATCGATAAAATCGTAAAAAATATGGAGAACCGTGGCGCTAAACTCAAGGAAATCCTATATGGAATCGTCGAAAGTGCGCCCTTCCAAAAACGGCGTGGAGACGGTGACCTGTTTGATGGTAAATAATCAACCCCCTACAAGCAAATGATAAAAAAAATTAACCGACGCCATTTTTTGCGCGGTCTGGGAGCCGGCATTGCACTGCCAGGTTTTGAGACCTTCCTGCCGGGAAAGGCGTCTGCTGCCGCTAGTGGTAAAGCCGTCACAGCCTCGGGCATGCCTTTACGCGTGGCTTTTCTTTACAAACCGAATGGAGTCAATGTCGATAAATGGAAACCAAAGGGAACAGGTGTCGACTACCAGTTTAATGAGACGCAAAAACCTTTTGCGAAGTTCAAAAAAGATATTCATTTGATCAGTAAGCTGGAACACAAAAATGGCACCAGCGGTAGTGATGGCGGAGGTGATCACGCACGTGCCAACGCTTCATTTCTGACTGGGGCTCGCCCTTTCAAAACGGCGGGAGCAGATATCAAACTCGGCATTTCCGTTGATCAGGTGGTGGCAAATGAGATTAGAGCACTGACCCGCTTTCCTTCTCTGGAAATGTCATGTGACGGTGTGCGGAAAAGCGGGGTGTGCGATTCAGGTTATTCCTGTGCTTATCAGTTTAATCTTTCCTGGCGATCGGAGACTACGCCGATGACATCCGAGGCGAATCCGCGATTGGTATTCGAGCGCCTTTTTGGTGCCGGAACAAAAGGGGAGCGCGGCAAAAGTTTGAAATCACGAAGTGCGCAGCAACAATCGATTCTGGACTTTGTATTGGAAGATGCCAAACAAATGAGCCGTCAGCTCGGGCGCAACGATCAGCAAAAACTCGATGAGTATCTCACCGGAGTCCGCGAGATCGAGCAGCGCATTGAGGCGATGGAAAAATTCGGGCTGCCCGCTGATCCTGGCATAGACACGCCAAAAGGAATCCCGTCCAGCTACGAAGATCACATCCGTCTGATGATGGACATGATGGTGCTTGCTTTTGAGACGGATTCCACCCGTGTGGCATCTCTTTTGTTGGCTCATGACGGCAGCAATCGCAGCTTTCGTGAGATTGGGGTTCCCGATGGTCACCACACGGTTTCACATCATGGAAAAAAACCTGAATCACTGATGAAGTTAGCTAAAATCGACTTGTTTTATTCACGCCAGCTAGCCTATTTTTTAGAGCAAGTTTCCAAAAAGAAAGACGCCGACGGCAGCACCTTGTTGCACAATTCGATGATTGTTTGGGGTGGTGGATTGGCTGACCCGGATCGCCACCGCCACAACGACCTGCCGATTGTGCTGGCCGGTAACGGAGGAGGAACCCTCAAGCAGGGGCTTCACAGTGAATTGAGTCAGGACACACCCATGAGTAATCTTTTCCTCAGCATGATGGATCGCATGGGGGTTAAAGAAGAACGTTTCGGGGATTCTACGGGAAGGCTTGCAGTGGTTTGAGCTTAATTGCTGGATGGGGGTGGAAGTCGATTGAGGGGGAGGAAGGCAGATGTTGGTTCGATCGTCGTTAGAGCCGCGCGGACAGATGTGGAAATCTATCCTACGGTGGGGGGGAATGGCAATTATTGCGTAGCTTTTAGGAGGGAAAGGTGGATACTGAAGACATGAGGGAAATGATTTTTCGAGTTGGGATGGTGGCGCTGCTATCAGGTTTTTTGGTTTCTTGTTCGAGTTTGCGGGAAACGCCGGAAGTGATTGTTATTTTGCCAGAAGGTGAAAGTGCGGGAGATGTGGGCAAGATCAGTTTTGCTAGACAAATCAAACCTATTCTCGAGGGCAAGTGTTTGGCTTGCCATCACCCGAACTCCGAAGTGACGGATATCAGTTTTGCCAGTCGGGAGAGTATTTTGAAGGCGAGTAAAGAGCGCCCGATTCTGGTTCCGGGGGAGCCAGAGAAGAGCAGTTTGTTTTTAGTGACGGTATTGCCGGATTATTTTGTCGAAGCGATGCCCGCGTCGGGCCACAAGCTGACCGAGGAAGAAAAGTGGAATCTGTATCACTGGATTCAGCAAGGGGCGGACTGGCCCAAAAACAAGGCAGCTTTGAAAAGTTCAAAAGCGAAGAAGAAAGGCTGAAAACAGCAAGCTTTTTGTCCGTTCAACTATCCTCATCAATCGTTTCATCCCGCTGGTAGATCGGTAGTTGGCGGTAGGGCACGCTGAAAGAAAGAACGATCATCGAGGTTCCGTAAATGGGGCTGATTTTGGCTGGCCAGGAGCCATTGGCGGCCTGGGTGGAGATGTAGTGGGGGTACATCCAGGCGGCGTATTTTTCCCAGTATTTTCCGCCGAGTTGGAACATCGCCTGGGCATTATAATAGTTAGCGTAAATTTCATGTCCACTGCCGATGATTTTTTGATGGCTTTGCAGGATGAAGTCACCAGCCCGGGAGGTCAATTCAGTGCCGTGGTATCCAGATAGTTCCAGACACAACAGGCCACAACCGGTGAGGGTATTGGATCCCGACGGGCCGGAATAACCGAAGCCGCCTGATTTTTTGTCATTGTTACGCAAGACGTATTCGATGGAGGACTTGATCGCGGCATCCGGGACGGGAGCTCCATTCAATTTAGCGGAGCGCAGCGCCATCAGAGCCCATCCGCTGCAGGAGAGATCGGAATCACGGGAATCCGGTTTGTAACGCCAACCGCCCTGGTGTTGCTTGGATTTTTTAACCGCCTGGGAAGAGAGGATCAAACGAGTGGCCCTGGAGAGCACCTGATCGAGTTTATCCTGGGTTTGCGGATCGACCATGCCCGAACATTCGGAGAGAAAGAGGGTGCTGATATTATGCGCATACATCACGCCGTTACCGGAACGGCCTTTGTTGAGCAGCCCGTTGGATTGCTGGCTGCCGAGGATGTATTGGATGCAAAGGTCGAGATTTTTTGAGTAGATGCCTTGCCCCGGAGTGTGGCCTTTAGATAAAAAAGCCATGCCCGCCAGAGCGACGATGCCGGTGGATTGGCCGTAACCGCTACCAAAAGATCCGTCGGGTTGTTGATTGCTGGCCAGGTATCCCAGACCTTTTTGCACGGCCCGTTCAGCGGCTTCCTTGTGTTTGAGAAAAACGGAGTTGGACAGGGATTGCGCCGCGAGGGGCAGGGTTTGCAGGAAAACTCCCGCGATCAATAAAATGGTGATGATGGGAGCTTTCATGGCATCTGTTTATTTATCGTTTTTGACCGCTTCCGCAGCGATCACTCTGAAATAACGCTGCACCAGATCGCGGTATTCTTCGGGAATGGCCTCGCCACCCTGTTGTGAGCTGCCGCCCTGCAAGGTGCCTTTCATGCGCGCCCAATCGGCGAAGGTGATGCCGAGTTTGGCTAGTTCCGGAGGCACTCCGCTGCCGTCCATGTCAGGGGTTTTGCCTCCTTCGCTGAGCTCCTGTTTGCCTTCCGATTCGGACTCACGTGGATCTGATTTTTGCGAGCCATCCGGTTCGGCTTGCTGGGGTTGTTGCTGCCCGGCCAATTTTTCCAAGGCTGCCTGGGCCAGTTGTTGTAAGGAGTCAGCGGCTTTTTTAGCTTTGTCCGAAGCTTGCTGGTCGTTCTTGGAGGCGGAAGCTTTAGCAACATCCTGGAAACTTTCGGCGAGTTCCTTGCTCTCCAGGGTTTCACTTTTCATTTTCTCGGAAGAAAGTTTTTTCACCTGCTTAGCCAAATCCTTGGCGGTGAGTTGCAACTGTTTGGCGGCTTCTTTAAAACTGTTTTCGGCTTGTTTTTGAGAGTTTTGAGATTGGGCGAGCGCTTGTTTGTTTTGCGCCGATAAAGGCGTTTTGGTCGGGTCCTTTTTCTGTTGGCGCTGGATTTGTTCCGCCCGCTCCTGCGCTTGTTTGGCCTGGGTGAGTTGCTGGCTGGCACGGTCAGCCTGTGCTTTGGCTGCTTTTAATATACTTTCAGCCTGACGTGCGCGGCTTTGTGCCTGAGCCTGCTTGGCCATTTGGGTGTCGTTTTCCAAAGCATCCGTTTCCTGGGCAAGCTGTTCAGCTTGCTGGGCCACTTGTTCCTCCTGCATGGTAAGAGCTTCTTCCAGATCACCTGATTGGATCGAGTCGAGTTGTTTCTTGATGCTTTCCTGGCGGTTTTTCAGTTGCTCCAGTTTTTGAGCAGTGGGTGATGGGGGAGTGTTCTGCTCAGGGTGGTTGTCGGCCATTTTTTTGGCGTCGTTTTCACCTTTGTTATTTTGATTTTTCTCGCCTTCTTTGGGCGCAGCCTGATCCTGTGGGGATTGCTTGGCATCCTTGGCATTTTTATTCTGGGCGACTTGTTGGGCGGCTTCATCAGATTTATCCGAAGCTTTTTTGTCCATGGCATCCTGTGCCGCTTGATTTTGTTGGCCGGGGTCTTGGGCCGATTGTTCTTTTTGTAGTTGCGCCATTTCAGAATCCCGCGCCTTCTGCAATTCTTTGGCAGCTTCCGCAGCGGCCTTCATCGCTTGCTCAAGGTTTTCCTTTTTCAAGGCTTGCGCGGCTTCGGCGGTACGGTTGATCGCTTCATCCAGCTTAGGTGCTTGATCGGCGGCGGCCTTTTTTTGTTCGCCTTTTGCCTTTTGATCAGCTGCGGCATCGGCCTCGGCTTGCGCGGTCTTTTTATTGTCGGTTTTGTTATCAGAAGCTTTGTCGGCCGCTTTGTCAGCCATTTTGTCTGCTGCCGCTTGTTTGTTTTCTGGGTTCAGCTGTTCATCCAGATTTTTGGTGTCTTTGGCGATGGATTCCTGTTCTTTGGCGAGGTTGCTGAGCAGTTGTTTGCGCAAGGCTTCTTGCGCGTTGTCCGTGGCTGCTTGTTTGGTGGCTTGCTCGACTTGCTCTTGTTCTTGGGCGAGCTCTTGCGCCATCTCAGCCAACTGCTCCGCTTTTTTCTGTTGTTGTTTCAGCACATCCTTGAGCGCGGCTTCATTCTCCTTGAGGATATCGCCTAATTCATTCTGGACTTTTTTCTGTTGCTGCTGCCATTTGGCAAAATCCTGAGCCAGTTTTTTCTGTTCCTGCTCAGTGAGGGCTTTTTGGGATTGCTGGGATTTTTGCGCTTGTTGTGCGCGCTCTTCGGACTCACGTGCCAACTGGCGCTGATTGCTAGCGAGGTCATTTAGCTTGGCGACCATTTGCACTTCGGGTTGGGAATCTTTCAGTGATTTGGAAATCTCGGCGATTTCCTTGAGTGCCTGCTCGACTTGTTTTTTAGCATCCTGGGCTTTTTCGATGCGTTCTTTTTTGTCATCGGTGAGCGGGATCATGTTGGCGGCTTCGCGGGCTTTTGCTACCTCGTCATTAGCGAGTTTTTCAATCTGTTTCGCCTGGCGATCAAAAGCGGTTTTCTGCATTTTTTCACTGATGTTACGCAGTTTTTCATGGGCGCTTTTTGCTTTTTCCCTAAACTGATCGAGTTCACGGTTGGCCTCAGGGCTGAGGTTCTCAGTGCGTTTGAGCTGGGCTTCGGCTTGAGCAACTTCCGTGCGAGCCTGGGTCAGATCTGTTTTGGCTTCAGCCAGGGCTTTTTCAATCTCTTTACGATCCGCTTCAATCGCCTGTTTCACCAGTGATTGCGCGTTGGCATCCAGGATGATGGTGATGGCATCACTCAAGGATTCGTGCGGGCCTTGATATTCGGGCGGCAAGTTATCACGCACCCGTATTTGCACGGTCAGTTTTCTCGTTTGCTCACTGAGTTTAAGAGATCCGATATCGAGCAGGGCATTGCCGTGCCAGCTTTGCAGTTCACCTACTCCAGGATCGGGCAGATCCAGAGGGATTTCCAAGGGTTTGGCTTCACCATCCCGCCGAACGATCAGATCCAGTGCGCTGAAACCAAAGTCCTCTTTGATGGTGTATTTGATCGGCAGGCTTTCACTGCGTTTCAGTTTGAGGTCGCGGGCTTGCGGAGCATTGATGACGATGGCGGGAGCGAGATCGGGCAGCGCTTGGATCGCATAAGTGACCGGAGTGTTTTCAAAATCGTTTCGATCGCTGAGCTTGAGCGTCCAGGTGCCGTTCAAACCGGGATCAAGCGGGAAGCTCCATGAAGCTTGAGGTTTTACTTTGCTGAGAATGGCTTCAGCAGGAGTCAACTTGTCATTGATGCTCAGATCGGCTTTGGTGACCGCTTTATTCAAATGAGCCACCACCGTGACCTGGGTGTGTTCTACTGCTGAAATATCACCGTTTTGGCTTTCGACTTCCTGATCTTCAAGCCCGGTGTAGGGCGGGTATTCGTAGCGGACGGTGAGGTTTTCCACTTCAGGCAGGGGCACCGCTTCGACATTAAAATAGCGACTGACCGCACTGCCTGCATTGATCCGGTAACGGAAACTTTCCGCCACCGCCGGGAAAGTGATGGTGAAAGACTGGGTGCCGTCGGCCTGGCTTTCGAGCAAGCTCATGCTCTCTACGGATTCTTTGCTCTTTTCATCCGCACTGCGCCGCAGGGTGACCCGGCGGATGTTTTTATTCTTGATGCTCATGGTCACCGTCACGCTTTCCCCGATGGGCACCCGGATATCCCCGGGATCTACGGTGAGGGTATTGGAGTAGGCGTTGCCAATGTCGAGAAAAGGGGCGATCGCGCGGGCAAAAAGGATGCCGGTTTGGCGGGGCCAGATCATCAGGAGAACCAGCACGATGGCCGCGGTGGTGACGGCGGCGTAAAAAAAACGTTGGGTTTTGGTATTATCAAATTCACTTTCAGGAGAGACGTCTTTGACATCGATCACCGCAGAGTTGACTACTTCGTCGATCAGCTCTTTTGATCCCCTGATCGAGTCAGGATCATCACTGCGCATCAGCTCCACGGCACTGGAAATCCTTTCCTGCAACTCGGGGTGACGGGTTTCGAGAATGCGGGCAATGTGGGTCAGCGTGATTCGGCGTGACAGGGGACGGATGAGGAAATGCCAGGCGGTGGCCAGAGTGAATGCCAGGCCACAGAGGGAAAGTGACCAGCGTGCGAGGTCAGAAAATAGGGTGAAGGAGGCATCGATCGCCATGATGATCAATATAGATATCAGGCCAACTGCGATGGTGGCAAACAGGCCACGCAGAAAGATCAAGCGCCGCACACGACTGATGAGGCTGCGCAGTTTGTCAACGATTGGCGCAGGCAGGTTACGGATGTCGGAATCGGTAAGGGTGCTCATTTTGGGAAGGAGTTAGAATTTAGTAAGAAGTAGTTAGAATAGGTGTTAGGGGAGGCCGGCTCGGCGGCGGAAGATCCATTCGCTGGTGAAAAGGCCGAGGAAGGTAACTAATAGGGGCCACTTGTCCCATAGGGTGATGTTGCGGCGTTCGGTGAGGGTTTCCTTGGGAGCTCCGAAAAAGGGGATCAATGAAGAGGCTTCGGTGATGCTGGCCAGGGCTCCGTTGGACATCTGGCTGGCGTGGGTGAGGAAATCACTGTCGGAAGTCAGTTCGGCCAGCTCTATCGGGTTGCGGGTGGAGACAACCAGTAACTCGGTTTCGATTTTGGAAAGCCCGGCTTCGGGGTCATTTTTCAGGGTTTGATCGATTTGATCGCTCTCGAGCTCAATGGTGTATTTGCCCGGTTTTGGCAGGGCGGCGAGAGTGCTTTCATACATGCCATTGGAACCGGTGCGGTAGCTGAGGATCTGTCGGTGCAGGGTTTTTCCCTCTTCGTTGTTGAGCTTGGCATAGATCACTGCGTCGGTGATGGGGCGTCGTTTGGAATCCAGTAGTTTGGTAACTATCTTGATGGGATCTGACGGAGTGTAGGACAAATGGTCGGTGCCTAGACGGACAAACTCAGTACCTGAACGCAGGTTCTCACCGGTGCCCCAGCGCAGCACCTGGCCCCAGAACCGGTGGTGGTAGGTGTCGCCGACGCCGTAACGCAGTCGCCAGGTGCGGTCGAAGTTGAGTTGTACCACTTTGCCCAGCGCATACTGCTGACTGATGATCAGCGCGTTGTCTTGCTCAAACTGTTTGCGATTGGCCAGCGCTTGTAAGGCCTTTTCCACTTCGGCGGGATTAACGCTGAGTGTATTGTTTTGATCCATGGAGGCGATCGGGTTGCCGCCGACCGGACGGGCGTAAGCCAATACTTCGGCACCTTCTTTGATCTGAGTGGAAATGGAGCGCCAATGCAGTTCGGGCATGTTCTCCCACAGGCGGGCATTTTCTGCGCGACTGGACGACAGTTGGGTGAGGGGGTGACTGCGCCCTGCGTTGGTGAGATCCAGGTGGTAGGCCGGCATGGGCGCTTCGCTTTCAGTTTTGGCGGTGTCTTTGTTGTCCCAGGTGCTGGGGGACAAATTGAGGAAGTCTGGATTCTTAAAAGCGTGTGGCATGTATCTTTGCCCGGCAACGGTGATCAGCAAAGCTCCGCGTTCTTCAACCGACTTGCTGATGATTTTCCAGGTTTTGGAATCGATGGAGGCAGGTGGGATGTCGCCGAGGATAATGACGTCGAAGAGGCGCCATTCATCTTCATTTTCGGGCAGGCGGGTGGCTTCGGCATCGCCGAATTTTCGCGAAGCGGAGGCGTGAACCGGTGGCAGCGGTTTTTGTCCGGCAATGGGGTCGGGATTGAGCAGCACGTATTGCAGGTGGACGGATTTGTCGCGACCGTAAAACAGGTTTCTCAAGTAGCGAAACTCCCAACGAGGGTAACCGTCAACGAGCAGCACATTGGTGCGGTCATCGGTGATGGCAACTTTGAAATTCCAGCTGTTGTTGTCGGCAAATTGTTCGGTGGCATCGGGCTCCAGGGAAAGCTGGTAATCGTAAATCCCTTTCTCCTCGGGCAGATGCACAAATCGGATTTCCTGACGCAAGCCGACGTCGTTGACATCGATGATTTGTTCATCCACAGGTTCTCCGTTGTTGCTGAGTATGGCTTTGATTTTTTTCCCCCGCAGGCCATCGATTTTAATCTCAGCCCTAACGACAATGCGGTCGCCGAGGTAAACCGACTCCGGAGCATTGAGGCTGAGAATGGCTGCATCCACCGGGCCCAGTTGACTGCCGAGAGGAATCGCACAAAGCGGGGAGTTTTGGGAAGCCATGCGGCGCAGGTGATCTTCGGGCAGGTTGTCGGCGTTGTGACGGCCATCACTGAGCAATAACACTCCGGCGAGCGACTCGGGCGAGGTGTTTTCGAGAATGTGGTCGAGGGCACCGGAAAGGTCGGTGAGTGAGCGAAATGTGTCACTGCTGGCACCCTCCGAGCTGTCGCCTATTTTTTCTAAATCGGAAATTTTTTCAACTCCTCGGGCGAAGCGGTAAAAGCTCAGGTTGTAGTTGGCGGCAAGCTGATCGATGAAAGTTGCGGCTGATTCGTCGTTTTCATTTTTGCCGGAGGTCTTGAGCATGCGTTTGGCAATCTCAATGCGTGAGTGCTGCGCCGCTTTGGCCACGGCTTTTTTTTGTTCATCGCTGAGTTGATTGAAAAAAGCCTGGTCGATCACACCGGCGAGGGCGGGCAGACTGGAAAGGGCTTCGTTCAGTGGCTTGGCCAGGGCGGTCAGTTGTTGGAGGTAGGGGGCGGCTTTTCCTGTCGCCAGTTGTTTGACCGCTTCATTGATAACCTGGGAGGTGGGGCCGTTGAGTTTGGCCTTGAGGTCGTTGATACGTTTTTTGGCATCGGCGGGCAGTTGGGTATTGCTGGCGATCAGTTGCAAGGCCAGATCGCTTTGTTTGATCCGGGCTTTGCCTTTTTCCAACAGCCCGGTCAGCTGTTCTTTTCTGGATTTGAGCAGGGCATCCGCATCCGGTGCGGACTGCAAAGCAGAAGTTTCGGCGACCAGATCGTTGTGGAAGTCGCGCAGATCTTTGATGATGGGATTGAGGTTGGGACGATTGGCGATGCCCTCGGTGGCAAACACCGCGGCGCGGTCGAGCTGCTCCGATACCGTCAAGCGTTGATCCGGCAGGTGCATGGATTGGGAGTCGTCAATCAGGATGGCCACTTCGCGGTTGATCTCCCGGTCGACAAAAAACGAGCGCACCGGTTGTAATAATACCAGCAGCAACAAGACCAGCGCGATGCTGCGTAAAGTCAGCAGGATGCGTCCACGTCCGGGCGTGGTGAGAGATTTTTCCAACTGGTAGAGAGCGATCAGGGATTGAAGACCTAGCGCTCCAAAAAATGACAGGAAAGCAAGTGACCAGTCGGTGGACAAAACCAGGAAGCTGCCAAGCAGTTGAAATAGAGACCAGAAGGTGGCGTAACTGATCGCGGTGCCGACTACGAAAAAAGCCAGGTCGGCGACTCGCGAGTCTTGAAAGCGTTTTTTGCGGTGGGCAAAATGAAGAGCCACCCACAATCCGCACAGGATGATGGTCAGCGGGCCGCTGATGGCCCAGCTGAGTCCGACAAGATCAGAGCGCTGTAGGGTTTCGAGATTCACGGGAAATAAATGGTATTCAAGATTTGAGTTGGCTTACTTTGGCGAGTTGTTCTTTGAAGCCGTCAGAAGGGGCGTGATTGGATTCAAAGTCGATGGTGACTTCTTCCCCGGTGCGTCGCTCGCGGGCAATCCAGCGGGAGAGGGCGATTTCGATCAGTAGAATCAGGAAAGCTCCCACCGCGAGGTATTTCCACAACTCGCGGCCGAAGCTCGAGCCGTTGAGTATTTTGAGCACGTTTTCCGCAGTATCGGTATCGATGATGCTGACAAAGGTGTTGAGAAAGGAAAAGTCGTCTTTGGACAACTGGGTGAGGCGACTTTCATCAGGGTTGCGTTTGACGGTGAAAGGAATGGTCTTGGATCCCGGTGCCAGCAGCGCTTTGAAATAGTCGGCCTGGTCGTCGGGGATGGTGAGTTGATACAGGCCGGAAAAAATATCCCCCGCCACATGAATGAAAGCGCCTCCTTGAGCGGATGAAAGTCCGCCTTGGCGGGTTTGACCATCGGGGCCTATGATGGGGAAATTGGCCAGGCTGGGGCCGGTGGATTTGCTGTCGGGGGCGGAGGTGAAAACCCGCAGGTTGGATGCCGGGATGATTTCGCGGCGAACGGAGGGACTCTGCCAATAGAGGTGAGCTTCGGCTTCTTTGCTGCCTTCTTTGACCACCATGCGGATGTCGTGCCAGCGTTTGTTGTCCAGTTTGATTTTTTTGCTCTGCGGTTGTTGCGGATGCGAACCACTGAGCACGGATTTTCCATCGATCCACAGCCCGACATTGTCATTGATGCGGGCGTCGAAGATAAATTCTTCAGACACCGACGGGCGGATTTTGCCGGTCCATTCGACCATGAAGTTGTCAGCTGGCAGCTCGGCAGCGGGGGCTTCGTTTTCCCAATTAAAATCGATGCCCGCATCGAGGCGGGTCATCAGCGGATCTTTTTTGGGGTCGTGTCCGGCGTAATAACGTCCGAGCAAACCTTCTCCGATTCCGGATCCGCGATGAGTAGGAAGGTGGAGGGTGAGTTCCCAGCCGGCATCGAGGTTCAGATCCCAGGCCGCCGGGTCGGCGAGGTAATAGACCAGCTCGTGGATGAAAGGCAGGTAACTGTGGCGGGTGGGCAAGTTGCCAGTGCTGTTATCAATACCCGTTGCGAGTTGCAGAATGCGGCCGTTGCCGTATTTGCGTCCGACCAGGTAGGGGTCGCCATTGTTGAGCCGGGCACCGACTTCAGCCGGATTGCTTGAGTTCTCGGTAACTTCTAATTTCCAATAACTGTTAAAGGCGGTGGTGGAAAAATCCGACTGTTCTTTTTTAGCAAATTTTCGCAGAGTGGGATGCAGCAAGGTGCTGGCGGAGGGATGGATCGCTTGTTTGTCGCTAGCCACGCTTAGCTGATCCGCCATGCTGGCAGGCAGCAGACTTTGGCCATCACTTCCCACCCAGCTGTTATAAAAAGAAGGGACGGCTTTCTGTCCCGGGCTGACTAATAATCCGCCTCCAGCGCGGACAAATGCGGCCATTTTTTGCGCCGCGCTTTTTGGCAAACGCGGCACGTCGGTGAGCACGATCACGTCATAGATATCCAGATTGGGGATGGTGGAGATTTTGGCTACCGAGACCACTTCGGGATCGACCAGAAAGCGGGTGGGGTCTTTTTTTGCGCCATCTGCTGCCGCAGTTGCGGAGGGAGTTTTAGCCGTGACGGCAGAACGTTTGACCGGAGCGAGCGCCAGAGCGGGAAAGGAAGCGGCTCGTTCCAAAAAACGGCCATCCGGGCGACCGTCAACCAACAGGACTTTTAAACTGTTAGCGATATTGAGAGCAAAATGGCGCAGGTTGTCCTGGGGGATTTCGTCTTCCACAGTGATCCTGGCTTCGACCGAATGAGCCCCGGCGTGTTTGAAACGATGGGTGAAGGTGACCGCACTGCTTGCGTCGGGAGCGATCTGACCCAGTGAATTATCTGTGAGGATGGTTTCGCCGATTTTAAGTTCCAGAGCCGCAGGCGTGATCGATTCGTTGCCGGTATTTTCCACCACAACCGTGATAGTAACCGGACGATCAATGCCAACGATTTCCCGCGAAAATGAAATATCGGTGATGGCGATATTCCTGATATGCGTAGGTAAAGGCAACTGGCGTAGAATGATCTTGGGTTCTGAGGTGAGATTGCGAAAGGCATCACGGAGGAAGTTCCATCTTGCGGTTTGCCCAATTTCCCAGCCGACATTCTGGCCGTCAGTGAAAAGCAGAACTTGTTTGGAAGGGTTGTCGCCGCGCGCCAAACTGAGGGAAGCGAGGGTGAGGGAATGGTAGGCAGCCATCGAGCCGTCAATTGGGCGGGCGGCATCAAGCAGGGCGTTCAACTCGGTGCGGTCGGTGGTCGGATCAAGGATTTTTGCCGAGGGCGACGGTCCGGCGATGATCAGGCTGAAGGCGTGTCCGCGGGGAGCACGTTTGATCACCTCGCGGGCTTCGTCCACGGCTCGTTGGAAATTGGAGATGCCGTCGAACTCCATATTCATCGAGGTCGAGCCGTCGATGACGATGGCGATATCCTGTCTTCCGTTACTGCCAAAACGATTGAGGTTGAGGTGCTTTTCAAACAGGATCAGCAAGCCGCAGAGGATCAGAATGAAGGTGGAAACAGAGAAGATCCACAAACGCCATTTGCGTTCGTTACGCAAAACCGTGGCCACGCCGAGGCCGACGATGGCGAAGAGAATCAGCGGAAGGATCACTAACCAAGGCACGGAGGAACCGGGCGGCACGAAGGGGCGAGCCAGCGCCAGCGCCAGCAGTCCCAGGAGAAGGCAGCGCGAGGCCATCAACAGCGCTTCTTCCAGTTGAATACGACGGTTGCGTATGATCAATGACTGGAAAATGAAGTCCATCGCTCCCCATTCGATCACCCGGTTGGTGCGCCGATTGAGCAGGTGGATGGCGATTGGCACGGATATGCCAATCAGTCCGGTTAATAATATGAGATTGAGGAAGAGCAAGGGTTGAGTGGTTGTTCGTTATGGACCGGTAGGCTGTCTTTTTCTAACGGGAAGTGAAGTAGGTCAGGAGAGTGTCGGAGATGGATTTGCGGGTATTGACAGGGATGTAATCTGCTTCCATTTTTCCGCAGCCGATTTCGATGGTTTTTAGGAACTCCTGAATTTTTTCGAGGTACTGGGCGCGGATCGATTGAGGATCGATCTGCAGATTGAGGCCCTCATTCTCCAAGCACTGGAAGGTTTCAAATTTTTTGAAAGGGAAAGAGAGCTCTTCTTCGCTCATGATATGAAAAACGAGGATCTCGTGATTTTTGTAGCGAAAGTGATGCAGGGCTTCGATGATTTTTTCCGGATCGTCGAACAGGTCACTGAAGATCACCACCAGTCCACGAGAGCTGATGCGATCCGCGATCTCGTGGAAGGTTGTTGCGGCTTCGGTGTCCGAACCCGCTTCGGTGACATGCAGTTCATCCAGGATCAGCCGCACTTGACTGGGTTTGGAAGCGGCGCGCAGGTATTTTTTGATCTTGTCATCGAAGGTCACCAATCCGACAGCGTCGCCCTGGCGCACAAAGAGGTAGGCAAAAGCGGCGGCCAGTTGGCGTGCGTATTCAAATTTGGATAAGGGCGCTTCGCCGGTTTTTTCGTCCTTCTCTCCGGTGTATTTCATCGAACCCGAAGCGTCGACCAATAGCGTAACCCGCATATTGGTCTCTTCGATGTATTGTTTGATGTAATAACGATCACTTTTGCCGTAGGCCCGCCAGTCGAGGTCGCGCAGATCATCTCCGGCGACGTATTGACGGTGTTCGGCGAATTCTACTGAGAAACCTTTATGCGGGCTGGCGTGGCGACCGGTGACCGAGCCGATCTTGCGGGTGCGGGCGAGAAACTCCAGACGCCCCAGGGTGGTGATGATCTCCTGCGGTAGCAGTTCCATGCTGGGGAGTTTTTCCAGAGTGGGTGTAGACATGGAGGAAGGCTGTAGGTGTTTAGTCTGTAGACTGTAGGGAAATGTGGACGAGGGGATTAGATGTTGATGTCGTCGGGGGATTTCATGTGGTCGATCAGCATGTTGACGATGTCGTCGGAGGTGACTCCGGCGGCTTCGGCGTTGAAAGTGGTGAGGATGCGGTGTCGCAGCACGGGCAGGGCTACGGCGCGCACGTCTTCGGTGGTGGCGTGGTAACGGCCTTCGAGCACCGCTCGTGCTTTGGCGCCGAGGATCAAATAGATCCCGGCACGGGGACCGGCTCCCCAGCTGACCATTTCTTTCACAAAATCCGGGGCATCAGCTTCTTTGGGGCGAGAGGCGCGAACCAGTTGTGAAGCGTAGGCGATCACATGATCCGCGGCAGGTACCCGGCGCACGACTTTTTGCAGTCGGATGATGGTTTCTGCGTTTAATTTTTTCTCAATGTTTGCCCGGTAGGTGCCGGATACTCTTTTGATGATGTCCTGCTCTTCCTCAGCACTTGGGTAGGCCACTCGGATGTTGAACATGAAACGGTCGAGCTGTGCTTCGGGCAGGGGGAAGGTTCCTTCTTGTTCGATCGGGTTCTGGGTGGCAAGAACAAAAAACGGATCGGGCAGGGGGTAGGTTTCGTCACCGATGGTGACGTGATGTTCCTGCATGGCTTCGAGCAGCGATGCCTGGGTTTTGGGTGGAGTCCGGTTGATCTCGTCAGCCAGAATCATATTGGCGAAAATCGGGCCGTGGACAAAACGGAAGATGCGTTTGCCGGTGGTGTGGTCTTCTTCCAGAACTTCGGTGCCGGTGATATCGGCAGGCATCAGATCCGGGGTGAACTGCACCCGTTTGAAAGAGAGGTCAAGCACATCGGCGACGGTGGAGACCAGCAAGGTTTTAGCGAGTCCGGGTACTCCGACCAAGAGGGCGTGGGAGCGGCAGAAGATGGAGATCAACAGTTGTTCGATGACTTCTTGCTGCCCAACGATGACCTGGCCAAGTTGCTCCCGCATATCGGCGTAAGCGGCTTTGAGTTCTTCGATGGTCTCTTTGTCGGAGCTGGTGATTTCTGGGTCAGCGGGAGGAGCGGTGGTGGTTGGCATCAGAGGAATATTGGATAAGTTTGAGTTCAGCTGGATCAAGTTGCTTGGCAAATGCCGCAAGGTATCAGACACAAACAGCAATGGTTCCCTTCTTTGATTCCTCAGAGCCATTGTTGTTCGATCAGAGAGCAAACAAATCTGCAGATTCACTCCATACGGCAAAAAAGTTAACCATTGATTTCACCGATAAGCACTGATAAGAAAAAAGGATTCAGGTCGGAAAAAATAATGACGTGTGGGAGGCTGTCGATTATAAAAGCAGGACTCACCAACGGGAGGTCGGGTTTTCCTACCCTACCTGTTCCAGCGAATATGCCGGGCAGCAAACTCTTCCGCTGAAGCTTGCCGCGTTCAAGATGTCCGCGTTCCTTTTAGGCTTAGAACTTGTTGCTGCGTTTTAAGTCACGATAGAAATTTTCGTGCACGCCCAATGCAATCAGAATCCTCCTTTGTTCATCCCATTTGTAAGCAAGCAGGTGTTCTTTCTTTTGCATTTTGAATTTATAAACCCAGATGTCCGCCAGATCCCCATTCTTTTGACTGCCTTTTCCAGGGTCTTCGACAATGGCTGCAATGGCCTTGTCTAAATCAGCGATTTCGTTTTGCTGGAGCTTTTTCTTTTTCCGGGCAAAACCGGGAGTTTGTAAAATCTCTATCGAAGCGGGGGTTTTATTCTCCGAATTCATAAGGAGTCAACTCACCGTTTTCAGCTTCTTCGCGCGAGATTAATATCTCCTGAACAAAGGCAAAAGAGAGTTCAGGATTGTCTTCGAGTATTTCGCCCATTTTAGCCCAATACTCAATTTGTGCAGCTACCGAGCGATGCAGAACTTTGGAACGGTTGCGCGCTTTGTTGGCGAGGGCGGAGGATATGCGGACGGCTATAGACATGATGGGGTCAAAGTGGATATGTTGCAATGTAATGCACTCTGTTGCAAATCGCAACAGTGTCTCCGAGGCATAAAAAAGGCGGACTGAAAAGTCCGCCCTCCTATGAAATGCTTGTTTGAGTCTTTATTTGTGAGCGGCAAGCACCTCGTCGAGTTTGGTGCGGCTGACTCCGGTAAGATCGGTCAGCTTGGCAAAACGCTCGCGGGCTTTTTTAGCGTCAGCGACGGAAACGGCAGCGGCTTTGTTGCCAAAAGAACTGCGCACATAAGTCATCACTGCGGAGAGTTTTTGATCATCCAGCATAGCGGCGAGGGGAGTCATGACACCCATGAAGTCGGCGTTTTCTTTTTTGATCCCTTTCAGGATCACCAGAGCCATGCGGTTGGGATCTCCGAGAACGATTTCAGAACCGGCCAGGCTGGGAGCCATCAACATCGGTCCGACTTTGAGCCCTTTTCCGTCCATGCCATGACAAGCGGAGCAAGTGGCAAAAGTGGTTTTTCCCAATGCCATCGGATCAGCCGCTGCAGCGGCCGTTTTGGCGGCTGCCGTGGCAGGAGCTTCTTTTGCCGGGCTGGCGGCTTCAGCTTTGGCTGGCGCTTTCGCAGCAGCAGGAGCCGAGGCGGTTTTGGCTTCTTCCTTTTTCTCGCCTTTTAAGAAGGAACCTACAAAAGCAATGCCGGTCAGACCGAGCATCAAAATCATCAAAACCGGCAGGCCAATAGCCAGTAGATTGCCCAATAGGGAAACGCTGCCATTGGATTTGTTGTGAGAGGAGTGTTCGTCGCTCATAATGCAGGTGATTTAAGCGGGGAACAGGCGCTTGTCAACTAGAGGAAGATGCAAGAATTCAGAGATGTTTTTTCAAGTAGTGTCCGGTGAGGCTGGCAGGGTTTTGAGCGATGTGCTGTGGACTGCCGGTAGCGATGATTTCTCCGCCGTGTTCGCCGCCGCCGGGGCCGAGGTCAATGATCCAGTCGGCGCATTTGATGATGTCGAGATTGTGTTCGATGACGATGAGGGTATTGCCCGCTTCGCGCAGGCGATAGAAGACTTCCAGTAGGATTTCGATGTCGGCGAAGTGCAGGCCGGTGGTGGGTTCGTCGAGCAGGTAGAGGGTTTTGCCACTGGCGGTTTTGGATAATTCGGTGGCGAGCTTGATCCTTTGGGCTTCGCCGCCTGAGAGGGTGGTGGCGGCTTGGCCGAGGGCAATATACGCAAGGCCGACGTCCTTCAGTGCGCGTAGTTTTTTTTCGATGGCGGGGATGTTTTGGAAAAACTCGTGCGCATCGGCGATGGTCATTTCCAGCACCTCGGCGATGTTTTTTCCGCGGTAGGCGATGTCGAGGGTTTCCCGGTTGTAGCGTTTGCCCTGACAGGCTTCGCAGGTGACATAAACATCGGACATGAAGTGCATGTCGATTTTGATCGCTCCGTCTCCCTGACAATTTTCGCAGCGCCCGCCGGAGACATTGAAACTGAAACGTCCGCTTTTGTAACCTCTGGCGCGTGCGGCGGGCAGTTTGGTGAACAGCTCGCGGATGGGATCAAAGAGACCGCTGTAGGTGGCTGGATTGGAGCGTGGGCTGCGTCCGATGGGTGACTGGTCGACGACGATCATTTTATCAATCTGATCGAGTCCCTCGATGCGCTCATATTTGCCGGGTTGTTCTTTTGAACGATAGAGTCGTCGGGCGATGGCGCGACGCAGGATGTCATCAATCAGAGTGGACTTGCCGCTGCCTGAAACGCCGGTGACACAGGTGAAGTGACCGAGAGGAAATCGGGCATCGACGTTTTTGAGATTGTGTTCGTTGGCCCCGATTATATCCAGAGTGCGGCCGCTTTTTTTGAAAAGAGCGGTGAGGTCGGGCGATTTTTCCGGTAGCGGGATGTGACGGCGTTTGGATAAATACTGACCGGTGATCGAATCCGGATGTTCCATGATTTGCGCTGGAGTGCCGTGGGCAAGCAGTTCGCCGCCTTCGATGCCAGCTCCCGGGCCGAGGTCGAGCACGTAGTCGGCGGCGCGGATGGTGTCCTCATCGTGTTCGACCACGATGACGGTATTGTCGAGATCTCGCAGGGTTTTGAGCGTGGTGAGCAAACGGTCGTTGTCCGATTGGTGCAGACCGATGGAGGGTTCGTCGAGCACATAAAGCACCCCGCTGAGTCCGGCACCAAGCTGGGTGGCCAGGCGGATGCGTTGGGCTTCGCCGCCGGACAGGGTGGCGCTGGAACGATCGAGCGTCAGGTAACCGAGGCCGACTTCAGACAGAAAGCGCAGCCGCTTGCGAATTTCTTCGAGGATGTCGGTGGCGAATGTCTGCTGGGATGAAGTCAGTGAGACGGCGTCGAGCCAGTTCAGGCAGTCGTCGATCGACAGGTTGATGGTCTGGTCGATCGAGCGGCTGTCGTTTTGATGCGGCAGAGTGATCGCAAGAATGGAGGCCTTGAGTCGTCGCCCGTGGCACTTGGGGCAGGTCAGGGTATTCATGTAGCGCCGCACGTTGCGCTTGGTGAATTGGCTGTCGCTGCTTTCCCATAGTCGTTCGGCTTGATGGCACAGGCCTTCGTAAGCTTTGCTGATCGAGCGTTTGCCCGATTTTAATCCGGTTTTGATGATGGTATCTCCACTGCCGAAGAAGAGGGCGTCTTTGAAGTCATCAGGCAAATCGGCAAAAGGCAGATCGGCGTCGATGTTGAAATGCTCGGCTACACCCGTGATCTGGCGATCCTGGGTGGCGCGCAGTTTTTTGTTTTTTGACCACCAGGTCAGGATGGCTCCCTGGTCCAGGGATAACAGCGGATCGGGCACCAGCAGTTCGGGATCGCAATGCAGTTGAGTGCCGAGTCCGTGGCAGGTCGGGCAGGCTCCCAGATGGGAATTGAAAGAAAAGTGGCGTGGAGAGAGTTCTCCGAGGGTGAAACCGGTTTTGGGATTGGTGAAAGTGGTGGTGAAAATGTGGACGACTTCATCGGCGTCGACGCTGTCCTGGGTCAGGGCGATCAGGCGTTTTTGGTCGCTCCAGCGCAGGGCGGTTTCTACCGAGTCGGCCAAGCGGGTGCGCACGTCGGGACGAATGACCAGCCGGTCGATGACGATTTCGATGTTTTTGGGCTTTTTCTTTTTTAGCAAAACGGCAGCGGCATCGAGTTCGACGATGGTACCATCGATGCGGATGCGGACAAATCCCTGCTTTTGCAGGCTGAGAATGAGGCTTTCGAGTCCTTCAGGGTCGCCGAGTAGGGAAACCGGGGCGAGAATGATGAGACGGGTTTTTTCCGGTAGGGCGCAGAGCTCTTCGACGATGTCGTGGGGGGTGTGACGGATCAGGGCATCGCCGGTTTTTGGATCGTGGGGAGTTCCGATGGCGGCGTAGAGGATGCGCAGGTAGTCATAGATCTCCGTTGTGGTGGCGATCGTGGAGCGAGGATTCGGAGCCGAGCCGCGTTGCTCGATGGCGATTGCGGGGGATAAACCTTCGATAAAATCAACGTCGGGTTTGGCAATTTGTTCGAGGAATTGGCGTGCATACACCGACAGGCTTTCGACGTAGCGTCGCTGGCCTTCGGCGTAGAGGGTATCAAAAGCGAGCGAGGATTTTCCCGAACCGGACACTCCGGTGATGACTACCAGTTGATGACGGGGGATATCGACGCTTAGGTTACGCAGGTTGTGCTGCCGGGCCCCGGTGATTTTGATATAGGATTGTTGGGCGGGCATGAAGGAGAAAGTTTCAGATGATGGAAGAAGACATACACGCGAAAGGCGATGAGGAAAAGGGGATAGAGTCATCCGCGGCGATCAAATCGAAGCGGGTGCTGGTGGTGCATCACGCCGGGCCGACTTTGCGTTTGATCCGGGAGGCTTTGCAGGGCTTCACGGAGGCTACGGTTGATACCACTCCGGATGCGCTTTATGGATTCGAAATGGCTTTAAAAAGGCCCTATAACCTGTTTATTTTCAGCTTGTCATTGCCGAGAATCGATGGCGAGCTTTTGTATGAACTGATAGACAAGGCTTATGCGCACAGCCACGAAGGCGTGCGGGTGACTCCGGCGGTGATGTATATCGTCGAGGAGGCGCAGGCGATGCAGAGTCAGGGGCTTTTGCGGGATGCAAGGGTGAGGGGGATTTTGACCAAACCTTTGAATATTGATCGACTGCTTAAGCTGGTGGCGGAAGCGGGTTTGAGGGTGGGCGACGGAGGGCTAAGCCGTTCTGGGAGGAGCCACTGAAAGGCATGGAAGGGGGGGGAGAGTTTTTGAGCAAGGATGCTTTTTTTACCGCGGATTTCGCGGAACCTCCTGCGCCAGGGCTTTGGCGGTCGAGTGGGAGTGATATGGAAAAGGGGGTGTAAGACAAAAAAGTTAAACTGCTGATCGCTATGCGTTTCGCCCTTTGCAGGGCTGGAAGAATTGGATTTTTTACCCAGCGCGAAGCGCTGGGCTATATCATTGAGCACCGTTGGTGCAAAAGAGCTGAAAGCAAACTGTCCTATGTGATAGCTCAGTGCGATGTCCTGTAAGGACAAAATGAGATAGCCTAGTGCGAAGCGCTAGGCTAGATCGTTTTTATTGCCAGCCCTAAAAGGGCGCAATGATGTGGGCGTATGATAAGATAGCTTTCAATAAACAATGGCTAACTCTTTTGTCCTGCGCTCTAGAAGAGACGTGGGGAAGAGGATAGAAATTGGGGTTAACCGTCGCGGCAAAAACAAGCTACGCTGAATCATTCCTTATCCGCGTTAATTCGAGCTATTTGTCGTTGATGGATTTTTTCCGACGGCCTCCTTTCAGTCGGCTGCGGTTCAACTCTTAGTATTGGGTCTGCACCTTAGGGGCTTGGAAATTGATGCTCGCAGATAAAATAGATCAGCGAACCTGTCCGGTGCCTATCAGTTGGTATTTGTAGGAGGTCAACTCTTTGAGAGCCATTGGGCCGCGGGCGTGCAGTTTGTCGGTGGAGATGCCGATCTCGGCGCCGAAGCCGAACTCCTCGCCATCACTGAAGCGGGTGGAGCAGTTCCAGAAAACCGCAGCTGAGTCCACTTCTGCCAGGAAGCGGTTGGCGTGGGTTTCGTTGTCGGTGATGATGACGTCGCTGTGGTGGGAACCGTAATGGTTGATGTGGTTCATGGCTTCATCCTGATCCGCGACAATCTTGATACTGAGGATCAAATCGAGGTATTCAGTGCGCCAGTCGGCTTCAGTGGCAGCTTGCACTTCGATGTGGGGATTTGATTTATCTATTAATTTTATAAACTTCTCATCTGCAATGAGTTGAACTTTGTTTTCACGTAAAGATTCAGCGATGAGGGGGGCGAATTTTTCGGCCACATCCTGATGGATGAGTAAGGTTTCCAGGGCGTTGCACACACTGGGCTTTTGGGTTTTGGCATTGATCGTGATCGCCTCGGCCATATCCAGATTGGCATCGACATCGACGTAGGCATGACAGATGCCGTCGTAATGTTTGATCACCGGCATCCGTGCCAGTGAGACCACGGTTTCGATCAGGCCTGCACCGCCGCGAGGAATGATCAAATCGAGGTATTGATCCATTTCGGCCATGTGTTTGACACTTTCACGATCAGTGAAGGGGATCAACTGCACGGCATGTTGTGGCATGCCTTCCGCCATACCTCCGTTTTGCAGTGAGTCGGCGATCGCCCGGTTGCTGTGGATGGCTTCGCTGCCGCCGCGAAGGATGACGGCGTTGCCAGTTTTGAAGCATAGCACGCCGGCATCGGAGGTGACGTTGGGGCGTGATTCGTAGATGATGCCGATCACTCCGATCGGGGTGCGTTTTTTGCGGATGGTGATGCCGTTTTTTGGCACCCACTCTTCGAGCAACTCGCCTACCGGATCATGCAGTTTTGCCACTTGGCGAATGCCGTCAGCGATTCCGGCCAGACGTTGGGGGTCGAGCTTGAGACGGTCGATCATCGCTGAAGTGAGACCGTTTTTCTCGGCGGCGGTGATGTCTTTGGCGTTGGCTTCGAGAATGATGGCTTCGTCGGCGATCAGGCGATCCGCCATGGCGAGCAAAATGCGATTTTTGTGGTCACTGTCGAAAGTGGCCAATTCGCGTGAAGCCTCGAGCGCCTGGGCACCCATGGTGAGGATTTGATCTTTGATCGATGTGGTATTGTTAGGGCTGTCGTCCATGATGATAAAAAATAAAAAAGGTGTTTGGCTTCAGTTGCCTGTGCTTGTCTTTGCAGGGACGGGGAAGCGTGAGGCGAGGCCTCCGCCGTTAACCAGTTCGAGCAGTTGCTCGGGATGACGGCCGCTGGCGATGAGGGTTTCGATGCCTGCTTCGACGGCGGTTTTGACACATTCCAGCTTGGAGCGCATGCCGCCGATTGATAAGCGGCCGGTTTCGGCGCTGGCGTAGCTCAATACCTGTGAGACATCAGGGATGTTTTTGATGATGTCGTTATCATCCCTGGCATCCGGTCCACGCAGGCCGGGCACCGAGGTCAGCATGATCAGCAGATCGGCTTCTGCCAGCACTGCGATGTCGGTTGAAAGGCGGTCGTTGTCACCGACTTTCAATTCATAAATGGCCACCGAGTCGTTTTCATTGATGATCGGAATCACGCCGGGAAATTCGAGCAGGTGGGTGAGGGTGTTTTTCACGTTGATCCGGCGCTGCTGGTTGGCGAGATCTTCATGGCTGAGTAGAATCTGGGCCACCGTCGAATCCTGTTGGCTGAACTGGCCTTCATAGTGATGCATTAATCTCGCCTGTCCTGCAGCGGCGCAAGCCTGCAAGGTTTCGAGGGACGAGGGGCGTTGATCGAGCCCCAGGGCGTCGAGTCCGGCGGCCACCGCGCCGCTGGATACCACCAGACATTGGTGTCCGGCCTGATTGAGTCCGGCGATGGCACGAGCCAATCGCGCGATGATGTCAAGATCTAGGCACACACCTTCTTCCTGCGCTAGAACGCCGGAGCCGATTTTGATCACAATTCTTTTTTTGTCCTCGTCCATGATGCTGAGTGAGAGAGGTGAACAGACAGGAAAGTGCCGTTCAATGCAATTATTCTTGCAGAAGTGGCTCTGTGCAACATTTCTTGCTTGAAACTATGCACAAAGGCGACTCCTTTAAGGCCGTCGGGATTCTGGCTGCCCTCGGAAGCTGCCAATCAAACCAATCCCGAGCCAAGGCACCCATAGTTCAACGGATAGAACAATGGTTTCCGGAACCATAGATGTAGGTTCGATTCCTACTGGGTGTAT
>JASFYY010000143.1:0-10704 GCA_045046875.1 Verrucomicrobiota bacterium
GCATGACCTTTGATCGTCAGCTCCACCCACCTACCCACCGGCAAACCCGAGCTTTGGCGGATCGCCAGCAATCGTTCTTCCTGCTCACGTTGCAGGTTTTCGTATCCATCGAGATTCCCGCCGTCAAAATCAAAAATCCCCTGCTGTTTTTCGTTCACATCCGCCATCGATCTATCTTCGTGCTTTACGAATTCACAAAATAATACCGCCCGGTTCTATTTTTTTGAACCGGCTTCATTCACCGAGCGGTCCAACCGAATAATGGTTTCCCCATCTTTCATCAAATCCAGCCTGTCCCGGGCGATCGTTTCGAGGTATTCCCGGTCGTTTTTCAGCAAATCATACTCCTTCTGTAACTGCGCCACCTTGGCGGTCTTTTCAGCGCTGAGTTTTTCAAAATGTTGCGCCTGTTGCTCCAATTGATTGCGCCGTTCGATTTCCGGGATAAACAACCGCAAAGCCGCAGCAATCACGCAAATAAAGATCAAAGCCATGACGACCTTGCTCAAGCGTTGCCAAATATCCGGCCCCACTATTTCCTGCTCTTCCTCTTGGAAAGGCTCACGATCCGGATCATAAAATTCAGTGTCCCGCATAATACAAATTCCCCCGACTCGCTGCTCTCGCAGCAAGCGGGGATAGGTGGTTTAATTTGATTGGTTACGCTTCGAACGGGACAAGAGATTCTACACCCTCATTTTTCCGCCAAAAACGGCTTCTTCGCACAATTCTTCTTCGATTCTCAGCAGTTGATTGTATTTGGCAATCCGGTCGGAACGGCTCAATGAACCCGTTTTGATCTGCCCGGCATTGGTCGCCACCGCAATATCAGCAATGGTATTGTCCTCTGTCTCACCCGAGCGGTGACTGATCACCGAGGTGTAACTATTTTCCTTAGCCAGCTCAACTGCATCCAGTGTTTCGGTCAGCGAACCAATCTGGTTCACTTTCACCAGAATGGAGTTAGCTACTCCCAAGTCGATTCCTTTTTGCAGGAAGTCCACGTTGGTCACAAACAGGTCGTCGCCCACCAATTGGGTATTGGCTCCCATTTTTTCGGTGATGATTTTCCAGCCGTCCCAGTCATTTTCGTCACAGCCATCCTCGATCGAGATGATCGGAAATTTTTTCTGCAATTCGATGTAATAGTCGATCAACTCAGAAGCCGAACGCTCGGATCCATCTGATTTTGAGAAAACATATTTGCCCTTTTCTTTGTCGTAAAACTCGGAAGAAGCCACGTCCAACGCAATGGCGATGTCATCGCCTACCGAATAACCAGCACCCTCGATCGCTTGGATGATCACTGACAAAGCATCTTCGGCAGAATCCAGTCCCGGTGCAAAACCACCTTCATCACCCACCGCCGTTGACAAACCGCGGTCATGCAAAACTTTTTTCAACTGGTGGAAAACTTCGGTGCCATAACGCAGCGACTCACGAAAAGTCGGTGCGCCTTTGGGCACGATCATGAATTCCTGGAAATCAATCGGGGCATCCGAGTGCGATCCGCCATTGATGATGTTCATCATCGGCACTGGCAATACTTTGGCATTAGGCCCACCGATGTATTTATACAAAGGCAATCCCAAACCCTCGGCAGCCGCATGTGCGCAAGCCAACGAAACACCGAGAATAGCATTTGCTCCCAAATTTTTCTTATTTGGCGTGCCATCCAGCTCCAGCATCAAGGAATCCAAGCCGCCTTGATCGGTCGCATCCATGCCTTCCAGCGCATCACCGATTTTCTCATTCACCGCAGCAACTGCCTTGCAGACGCCTTTTCCAAGATAACGGTCTTTATCACCATCACGCAGCTCCCAAGCTTCGTGCTCACCTGTGCTTGCTCCACTGGGAACAGCTGCGCGTCCCATCGCGCCACCAGCCAAGGCCACGTCCACCTCTACGGTCGGATTACCTCGGGAATCAAGGATCTCCCTTGCGTGTATGTCAATTATCGTCGTTTCCATCATTCTTTACTATGGTTAATATGGTTTTTATTTTAGAAATATTCAATATCAAAATTACTTGATCTCAAAAAAACAGAAAAAGCCCAGCAACTCGTTTTGACGAGTCACTGAAGGCAACTTTCCCCTCACGCTAATAATCAGTCGCTTTTCTGAGTAGCGTAAGCCTTGATATCCGTAACTTGGTAGTTTTCCAAGGCTCCGCCCGGTCCGGTTGGCAATTGCACCAATTCGCCCACTTTTCTGTTGAGCAAGGTTTTAGCCCTCTCAGACACATAAGACAACACCCCGTTATCCGGATCACTGTCCCAAGCTCCTAGAATCGTATAGGTGACGCTTCCTCCGACAGCTTTGTTATCCAGTGTCACCACCGTGCCGACCGATACGGCCGACGTGTCCACATCACTGAAATCGCTTTGCTTGGCCACTGACAAATCATGTTCGATGTCGTCCTGACGACGCATCAGCACACGCTGATACTCCTTGGCTGACTTGTATTCGAAGTTTTCGCTCAAATCACCGTACTCACGGGCGATTTGGATATCCTTGCGGTTCTCGGGAATCTGCTTGTTCACCAAATCGGCAAATTCCTCTTTTTTCTTGAGGTGACTTGCTTCCGATACCACCAACATCACATCTTCTTCGTCCTCATCTTCTTTACCTGTGATCAATTCCTGCACTTCAGGATGGATTTTAACAATCCGGGCCATCAACGAGCGGCGATCCAAATCGCGAAACACCGATGACATCATCAGGCGACGAGCAAAATTGCGCACGGTGTTCAAATCTCCCGCACGAACCAGATCCGGAATCAAGTCCATGTCATTCAAAAGCACATCATGAACCCGGTTGCGACGACCGCTTTCGCCGTGGTCACGCTCCAATACATGAATCAAACCGGAAGCCAGTTCCGCGCTGAACACTGACTTGGCAGCTCCCTCACGCTCTTTACAGATCCATACCAGCACCTCAGAGCTCAAGCTCCTGCGGGACAAGCCTTTGACCAAATGCGCATGCAAATAATCCGCTTTTTCTTTTTCAGCCAACAAAGTAGCGATTTCCTGCACCGTTCGTGCATTGGCATCGGTCAACAAATTAAGTGCTTCTTCAATCCAGTCGTCACCAAAAGCGTCTGGCAATTCGGCAATCAAGACTCTTTGACGGCTCACCGAAATCTCTTTGAACAACTCGCCCAAACGGTCCTTTTGCCCAGTCAACAATTCAGCCAGATCAATCGCCCCCTCTTCGGAAGCCAGCTCTTCATGTTTGTCCTGTAAATCACGGCGCACCAAAATCAACTCCACTGCTTGCGGCAGATGCAGCTTCAAAGCTTTGCGTGCAGAATCATCAATATCAGCAATCACCGGCTTCAACTGAGCCACCAGATCATCAAATACCGCTATTTTTTTCAAAATAGCATCGACGCACTTCACTTTTAACTTCAAATCGCGCGCAGCGTCATAATCGGCCAACAGCGCATCCGCAGGGCTGAGATCCTCTGCTCTTAGCTCAAGCGGATCATTACGCTTGCTCGGCACCACAAAACTGTGATCAGCACGCAATTTTCTTTTCGCACCGTCCCACCATTTTTTATAATCGCTTTCCGCCACAATGCTGCCCATGATCAAATTCTCAAGGCCAGCCAGCTTCAGCGTCCCTCCCGAGGATTGTAATGCATCACGCACCAGAGCCACCGGGTCGGCTACCGCCATAGCCTTCAGTTCCTCAAGCTGCGAATGGCGCTTAGCCAAAAAATGACCTTCCACGATCGGCTCCAGAGAAGAAGCGGCGAACTTCAGCGCCATGCTGTGACCGGGCTTACCCTCGAAGTCGATAATGATCCTCGATTCTGGTAAATCCCATTTTACAATTTTTCCCACCCCCCAGCTTTTGTGCACACAAAATGCACCTGGTGAAAGTTGGTCAATTTCTTCTGCAACGGCTTGTTCTAGTTTACCGTTCGCAACGTGCTTTTCTAAATCTGGATTCATAGCTTTTCTCGAACATAGAAGCAAAGAGCGATGAACCAAGTGAAAAATTAACCTTGCCAATCTTTTATCATTGAGTGTATGATCCCTGTAACATGAAAAAACTACTCTTAGCAACCTTGTGCTTGGGCATTGTATCGATGTCTTATGCCGACATTCAGGCTCCACCTAAAAGCCAATACACCGCTACACGCAAGCTCAGCAGGGGCCTCGCCAACATTCTTTACAGCTGGACAGAGCTTCCAAATACCATCATTCGCACCCAGGAGCGCAAGGGACAAGCCACTGAAGTGGTTGTGTTCGGCATCGTCCGCGGCATCGCCCGCACTGGAGTTCGTCTTGGTTACGGTGCTTACGAAGTGATTAATTTCCAACGCCCACTCTATAAAGACAGCTTCCGCGCACCTTATACCAGCAAAAAACTTGCTCCTATTTCCGGATACGAAGAGTTTCCCGGCCAGATTGGATTTCTTTCCACGGTCGATTACTCCCGTCAGGGCACTTATTAATCAATCGCCTAGTTTTTTAAAAACCGCCGGAGTCAAACTCCTGCGGTTTTTTTTATGCCCACAACCAAAAAACTACTCACTGTGTTTTTCGATCACAGCGTAGGCGTTGTG
This sequence comes from Verrucomicrobiota bacterium, assembly GCA_045046875.1. Taxonomy (GTDB): domain Bacteria; phylum Verrucomicrobiota; class Verrucomicrobiia; order Verrucomicrobiales; family DEV007; genus JAADHD01. Next base: position 4,576 of record JASFYY010000143.1, read on the forward strand.
ATTGTGAATCGATTCGAAATTCTCCGCCTCCACCTTATACCAGGTAATATTTTCCTGCTCATCGGACAAAGCCGCCACGTTCCTCACCAGATCCTCGACAAACACGGGGTGATCATAGGCTCGCTCAGTCACCTCTTTCTCATCAGGACGCTTCAGCAGGCTATACAGCTCGCAACTGGCGCATTTCTCGACCAGGGCAATCAGGTCTTCGATCCACACCGGTTCCTTGAATCTCACCGAAAAAGTCACCTGCCCACGCTGGTTATGAGCACCACGTGCACTGATCGCCTTGGAGCAGGGACAAAGTGTGGTCACCGGCACACAGACCGTAAGCACAAAATCCTGTTCATCCCCCTTGGAATCGATTTCAAAAACCACATCATAATCCATCAAACCCTGCGCCCCCGTCACCGGAGCCGCCTTGCTTAAAAAAAACGGGAACCTGAACTCGATATGAGCACGCTGAGCGTCGAGTCTGGCCATCAGCTCACTAGGAATGCGTGGCAAGCTCCTGACATCCAGAACCGGCCCGTGAGAGTTCAGCACTTCGACAAAACGGCTCATGTGCGTGCCCTTGTAGTGATGCGGCAAATCAACCGCCAATGACACCGTGGCCACCGTGCTTTGTGTACCGCCGGCCTTTTCCCTCACATCGACGGGAAAGCGCAAGTTTTTCACTCCCACCCGGTCAATCGCCAAATTACGGAAATCCGGCTCATTCTGTGTATCTTTAAGCTCTTCCATGGTTCAATACGGATTCGGGGAAGCTCATCGCTTCCTTGCATAAAATAAAAAATACAAAGGCGTGCCCGCAATCACTGCAGAACACGCCTAAATAAAATGATAATCAGCTGCTTCTCCGGCAAAAAAGCCAGAATAAGCACCCTTAACGCATCAAGTTCAACGCCCGAGCGCGTTTCACTTCGCGCGTGATGCGGCGATGCATTTTAGCAGAAACTCCAGTGATCCTACGCCCGTAGATCTTGCCGCTTTCGCTCACGAACTTCGACAGATACTCAGGATTGAGGTGATTGATATTCTCTACTGGAATATCCAGACGGCGACGTGGCATCTTACGATTTGCCCGACGCAAGTTCATTGCTCTTTCTTTAGTTTTTGGTCCCACCATGACTATTATTTCCTTAATTCAGTGTTTCGAATTTTTTTATCCAGACAGCCCTACTTTAGCGTTTTTCGCGGTGCAAAGTGCGGCGTTTCAAAAAAGGATTAAATTTGACCTTCTCAAGACGACCTGGTGTTCTCAGGCTCTTTTTGTTTCGAGTGGTCACATACATTGATCTCGGCTTGCCCTCTTCTTTGGCTTCCGTGCATTCTAGAATAATTACATCGCGTGGCATAACTTATTTACTTTAAATTGTTTATATAAAATCTACCGGATCAACTTTTAGCGTTATCTCCAGCTATTGTCCCTATCATTTTCAACGAGAAGCCGGTTTAGAAGCATCCTTCGCCACCCCTTCCGCGTCACTATTCCCAAACAAAGGTCCGACGGGCTGGCGAACTTGCCCCTGTTCTTCCTGCTTTTCAAGTTCTTCCTGACAAGCAACGGTAAATCGTGCAAAAGGAATCGCCTGAAGACGTGCCTGAGGGATCTTTCCACCAGACATTTCGCACAAGCCATAAACGCCTTTTTGCACTCTGGCAATCGCTTCTTCGATTTCGTGAAAAGCATCCTGCTCCTGCGATAACAGATTCAATGCAAAATCGCGGTCATACGAATCGCTGCCCGCATCGGCCTGGTGCATCCCAAACGCAGAAGAATCTCCTCCACTGGCGGGGGCGCGCAAATTGTCTTTTGTCATGCCGCTCATTTGACCGATCAAATCATCACGCAAGGCCAACAATTTTTCCTGTTGCTGCCTTACAAAGGGCGACAAACGTAGTTTTTTATTGATACTCGTAGCCAATTTCTTTTTCTTGGCCGCTGCTGCTTCAGCTACCGCTTGAACCCGAATCGCCGCAGCTTCGCGCTCTGCCTGCAGACGTGCCGCTTTTCTTTCAGCGATCTGCTTGGGCGTCATTTTTTTGCGTGCCGTCTTTTTTTTCTTCGGCGCAGCCTTCTTCTTCTTTTTCGCCACTGCCTTTTTCTTTGGCTCAACGACTTTTTTCACTGCAGCCTTTTTCTTTGGCTCAGCGGCCTTTTTTGCAGCAGTTTTTTTCTTCGCAATGACTTTCTTTTTAACTGTAACTTTTTTCTTTGCCACCGTTTTTTTCTTCACAGCGACTTTCTTCTCCGCCACAGCTTTCTTTTTTGCTGGCGCCTTTTTCTTCACCGCAATTTTTTTCTTCACCACTGCTTTTTTAGCAGGAGCCTTTTTCTTAGCTGTCTTTTTTTTCGAGGGCATGGATATAAGATTGGCCAAATATTAAAAATAAACGCTTCATTTGCGTTTTCCCCGCTTCCCAAAAGCCTTTTAAATGAATGCTTTCGGAACAGGGACGCACTAAATAGATGCTTTTACAAAAAGCCGCAAGGGGAAAAATCGCCCCTTATCCAGCCAAAGGGATCGAAAGACCGTCAAATGGCCAGATTTTGGGAATCATCCAACTCGCCACGATCCACAACAATACCGCCAGCGGAAGCCCTGCGCGAGTGAAGTCCGTGAACTTATAACCCCCGGCTCCATACACATAAGTATTAGTCTGATAACCGATAGGAGTCACAAAACTCGCGCTCGAAGCAAACATCACCGCCACCACAAAAGGCCGCGCGTCCACCCCCAATTGGGAGGCCACCCCGATCGCAACCGGTGTCAATAAAGCCGCCACCGCATTATTACTGATCATTTCCGTCAATACCGCTGACAACAAATACATCACAACCAGCATCACATGAGGACCGTAATCCCCAAAAACATCCACCGCCTTATAAGCAAAGATCCGCGCTAGATCCGTCTCTTTCAACGCCATGCCCAGCCCCAGCATGCCAAAAATCATAAAAATCACCTTCCACTCCACCGCGTCATAAGCCTCTGCCGGATCTATACAACGACTGAGCAAGGCGATCAAAACCGCCGCCATCGCCAAAATCGGGATCAAAGCCGGATTCAAAGCCCCACCGATCATGAAAAGCAACAAGGCTCCCAGTGCGATCGGTGCTTTGGATCGCCGCAAAGGCTGGTCGGTAGGTTTACTCAGATTGATAAAATCCTTTTCCGCAAACAACTCCTTCATCCTCACCGCCGGCCCCTCCATCAGCAAAGTGTCGCCAAATTCGAGTTTCACCGCATGGAAACGTTCTTTCAGATTTTCACCGCGCCGATGCACCGCCAGAATCAAAGCTCCAAAACGCTGGCGAAAATTCAACTCACTGAGACTTTTCCCCACCAATCGCGATTCCGGTCCGATGATGCCCTCCATCAATACCGCCGATTCCGTCTTCACATAGTCCAGACCCAATTCGGACTTAGGTAACAAATCGAGCCCCTGGGTAGCACTGATTTCCATCACTCCCGAAGCCCGGGTTTTCAGCAACAGCTGGTCGCCCTCCTCGAACACCATCTCATCGAGCGGCGTATTGAGCCGCTCGCCCCCCCGCACCACCTCGATCACCCGGATATTGCGCATTTTGGCCAATGCGGTCTCAGTGAAACGACGATCCACCAATGGTGAAGACTCGCTCACATAAGCCTGGGTTAAAAATTCGCGCCCCTCCTCGGCGTCAAATAAAGTGGATAAAGTCACCCGGTCAGGCAAAAGCTTGCGGCCAAAAGTCAGCAAATAAACCAAGGTCACCACAACAAAGATCAAACCCAGACCACTGATTTCAAACATACCAAAAGGCCGCATGCCCTCATCGGCCGCTATGCCCGAAGCGATCAGATTGGTCGATGTGCCGATAATCGTGCAAGTCCCGCCGACAATCGCCGCGTAAGACAAGGGAATCAGTAAACGTGACGCCTTGAGGTCGAATTTGCGACAATGCCGCAGCACCAAAGGCAAAAATACCACCACCACCGGCGTATTATTCACAAATGCCGACAAAAAAGCCACCATCACGGCTAAAACCAACAACACCCGGAACTCACCCGGCCCGGCGATTTTTTCAAATAAACCCGCCAAAGCCTCGATCAAACCCGTGCGCTCCAGAGCCGCGCTCAGAATAAACATCGCCGCCACCGTGATCGGGGCGCTGCTGCCGAATATCGACAAAGCGCGATCGCTGTCCATCACCCCCAGCAAAACGAGGAAAACAAAACCGCCCATCGCCACCAGATCGGGAGGGAACCATTCCTTCACAAACGCGACAAAAACGGCGATCACCACCAGTCCGGTCACTATCTGTTTCCACAATTCGACGTCCATTTTTACTGATCAAGGGGATTATCTATATTTTTTGACAGGAAAATTTGATTTACCCGTCCAAATATCACATACAGGGCTATCTTCTCATTGAAGCTGAGAAAATAAAAATCTATTCTATACTGTTTTCAAAAAAATAGTCACCACCCATTTTATCCCATGCCTACCCTTGCTATCGCCCTCGGTTCCCTCGTTCTTTATTTAGTGGCCTACCACACCTACGGAAGATGGCTCGCCCGCAAAATCTTCAAGCTCGATCCGGATGCCGTCGTGCCCAGTGTAGCGCTCAATGATGACAAGGATTTTGTGCCGACCGACAAATCGATCATCTTTGGTCACCACTTCACCTCCATCGCCGGCACCGGCCCGATTGTGGGCCCCGCACTCGCAGTGATCTGGGGATGGGTGCCCGCTTTGTTATGGGTCTTGTTTGGTTCGGTGCTGATCGGTGCCGTTCACGACTTCGGTTCACTGGTGGTCTCGATGCGCAACCGGGGACAAACCGTCGGCGACATCGCCGGGCGGGTTCTCACTCCGCGCACCCGTGTGCTTTTTCTCTCCATCCTATTCATGGCGCTGACCATTGTGCTGGCTATTTTCGGACTGGTGATCGCTGCCGTTTTCAAAGAATACCCCGCATCGATTTTCCCTTGCCTGGTGCAAATCCCCATCGCGGTGGTCATCGGCACCATGCTGCACCGTCGCGGAGTCAACATTCTCATCCCCTCCCTGCTCGCCTTGGCCGTGATGTATCTTACCGTTTATTACGGTAACCAAGGATTTTTACTGGCCTTCAACGAAACTCTTGCGTCCTGGTCCATCATCACCTGGTGCGCGGTACTGCTGATCTATTCTTACGTCGCATCCGTACTGCCCGTCTGGTCACTGCTGCAGCCACGTGACTACATCAACAGCCTGCAGTTGCTCAGCGCACTCGGCCTGGTCGTCATCGGCCTGGTCGTCGCTGCCTTCAATGGCGGTGCCCCGCTACCCGAAACCGGCGAATCTCTGCCTTTGGAAATTGTCGCCCCTGCTTTTAATCTGCACCCGCAAGGCGCCCCCTTCATCTTCCCCTTCCTATTCATCACCATCGCCTGCGGAGCCATCAGTGGGTTTCATTGCCTCGTTTCCAGCGGCACCTCCAGCAAGCAGATCAAATGCGAAACCGATGCCCAGTTTGTCGGTTATGGATCTATGCTCACCGAAGGTTTCCTCGCCGTGCTGGTCATCCTCGCCTGTGTCGCCGGCCTAGGTCTCGGCAGCTCCAACCCCGATCCCGATAGCAGCACCACTATTCTCACCGGAGCCGATGCTTATGCCGCCCGCTATTCTTCATGGGGTGCCTCCAGTGGCCTGATCGCCAAAGTCGGCGCTTTTGTCGAAGGCTCCGCCAATTTTCTCAAAGCTCTCGGCCTGCCCGGTGGTTTTGCGGTTGCTCTGATGGGCGTTTTTGTCGCCTCCTTCGCCGCCACCACCCTCGACACCGCCTGCCGTTTGCAGCGCTACGTGGTACAGGAACTGGCTGCCACCTTTGTCCCACGCAAGGACCCGAACACCACTGAAAAACCCGCTTTCAACCCGTTCCGCTGGCTTACGAACAAACACGGCGCGACCATTTTTGCCATTGTCATCGCCGGCCTCATTGCCGCCCTGCCCGCACCTGGCAAAGAGTGGACAATGGAAAACGCCGGCAAAGGCGGGCTGATTCTCTGGCCGCTTTTTGGTGTCACCAACCAGTTGCTCGGCGGCCTCGCTTTTCTGGTCATCACCTTCTGGATGTGGCGACGCAACCTACCTATCTGGTTC
>JASFYY010000144.1:0-31270 GCA_045046875.1 Verrucomicrobiota bacterium
CACGGTGAAGGACACTCTTTCCCTACACGACGCTCTTCCGATCTAGCAAAGGGCAATGTTCGTGACCACGCACCCATCGAGCAACTGGTTGTGCTCACCAATCTCGAAAGCCTGAACTCTGTATTCATTCGGCAAGGATTGGATCCAGCCGTCCGGCTGGCGAAGCTCAATCAAATCGCCATCAGCCAGATGCAAAGCCTGCTCGCATCTGACGGCACCAAACGACTCACCTAGACTGAAAACCAAACGAACTGAACATGGATGAACAGGATAAGAATTTAAAATCCATAAATCACTCCTCCCTGAAAAAATTCTGTCCATCCCGTTCATCCATGTAAATATCTCTTCTCTCTATGCTCGACACCGAAACCAAACGCCGCATCGACTCCGCCCGCGACATCCTCGTAGGCAAAGTGCCCGACCCGAAATCCCAGGTCGAACAAATCACCATCGCCTTGATCTACAAGTTCATGGACGACATGGACGCCGAGTCGGAGGAACTGGGCGGCAAACGCACTTTTTTCTCCGGTGACTTTGCTCGCTACGGCTGGCCCAAGCTGATGCGTTCTGGTCTTGGCGGGCATGAGGTACTCGCGCTTTATGGCGAAGCCATCGCCAAGATGCCCGAGAACCCGGGCATCCCGCTGCTTTTCCGCGACATTTTCAAAAACGCCTACCTGCCTTACCGCGATCCCGAGACTCTGAAAAGTTTCCTTAAGATCATCGACGAGTTTGAATACGATCACAGTGAACGACTCGGCGACGCCTTTGAATACCTGCTCTCGGTGCTCGGTTCCCAGGGTGATGCAGGACAGTTCCGCACTCCGCGCCACATCATCGACTTCATGGTGGAAATCCTCGACCCGAAAAAAGATGAAACCGTGCTCGACCCCGCCTGCGGCACCGCAGGTTTTTTGATTTCATCTTACAAGCATATCCAGCGCAGCAACGTGGACAAAGAAGGCACCACCACCCTTACACCTGACGAAAAGGGCAGCATCGCCAAAAATTTCAGGGGTTACGACATCTCACCGGACATGGTGCGCTTGTCCTTGGTCAATCTCTACCTGCACGGGTTCAATGATCCCCACATTTACGAATACGACACTCTGACCTCCGATGACAAATGGAATGAGTATGTTGATGTCATTCTTGCTAATCCGCCTTTCATGTCACCGAAGGGTGGCATCAAACCTCATAAGCGTTTCAGCATCCAGGCCAAGCGCAGCGAAGTGCTGTTTGTCGATTACATGGCAGAGCACCTGACACCTAACGGGCGTGCTGGCATTATTGTTCCTGAAGGCATTATTTTCCAGGCTCAGAATGCTTACAAGCAGCTGCGCAAGATGCTGGTGGACGACTATCTGGTTGCGGTGATTTCTCTGCCTGCCGGGGTTTTTCAGCCTTATTCAGGGGTGAAGACGAGTATTTTGATCCTTGATAAAACACTCGCCAAGCAGAGTGATACGATCGCTTTTTTAAAAGTGGAGAGTGATGGTTTTGGTCTGGGGGCGCAACGCAGGGAGATTGAGAAAAATGATCTGCCGCAGGTGAAAGCGGAGTTGGATGAGTATTTGAGGGCATTGCGAAGTCGCAGGGATGTGGAGAGCTTGCAACCAAGTCTTGGACTGATTGTGGAGAAGGCGAAAATCGCGGAGAATGGGGAGTATAATTTGAGTGGAGAGAGGTATAGGGAGGTTGACGCTTCAATGACAGAGTGGCCACTGGTTGAAATAGGAGAAGTAGCACGGCTCATCAACGGTAGAGCATATAAACGAAAAGAGCTACTGGACGAAGGACCTACGCCGGTTCTTCGCGTAGGGAATTTCTTTTCAAATCGAGGATGGTATTACTCCGACCTCGAATTACCTAACGACAAATACTGCGATGTTGGCGACCTATTATTTGCGTGGTCAGCTTCCTTTGGACCTCGGATATGGGAAGGTCCCAGAGCGATTTATCACTACCATATTTGGAAAATCGAAACGACTGATGCCATCGATAAAATGTATCTGTTTCACATTCTCCAATCAGAATCCGAGAAAATCAAAGCAGAAGGCCACGGAATCGCAATGGTTCATGCGACGAAGGGAGGAATGGAGAAAAGAAAAATCCCCCTCCCACCACTTTCGGTGCAGAAAGAAATCGTGGCAGAGATCGAAGGCTATCAAAAAATCATCGACGGCTCCCGCGCCGTCCTCGACAACTACCGCCCCCACATCCCCATCCACCCAAATTGGCCGATAGTGGAGTTGGAATCGGTCTGCAAATCAGTTTCGGACGGCGATCATCAGGCACCTCCAAAGTCTAATGAAGGAATCCCTTTTGTCACAATTTCAAATATCACATCCCAAAGAAAACTTAATTTCGACAAAACCTTTTTCGTTCCACAAAAATATTTTGATTGCCTGAAAATAAATCGGAAGCCACAAAAAGGAGATATCCTCTATTCAGTGACAGGGTCATACGGAATTCCCGTTTTAATTAATTTTGATAAGAAATTCTGTTTTCAACGACACATCGCGTTGATTCGACCTTCTACTGATATTGATAACAGTTATTTGCACTCATTTTTATGCTCGCCTGCAGCAAAGAACCAAGCTGATGACACAGCGACTGGAGTTGCACAAAAAACAATTTCTTTAAAAGCTCTCCGAAAATTTAAAATTCCCCTTCCACCCCTCGCCACCCAGCAATCCATCGTCGCAGAGATCGAAGCTGAGCAAGCCCTCGTCGCGGCCAACCGCGAACTCATTGAACGCATGGAGAAGAAGATCCAAGTCGCCATCGCTCGGGTTTGGGGCGATGAACGAAAAGATAACTATCCAGACAAATGAGCGAACCCAAAGACGATCTTACCATTTTTCGAGGCATGCTTGTTTTGGCAAGCATGTCTCCGGTATTTCTTGTCTGGGCGATAATTGGCATGGAGAAGATCCCCGATATCTATTTTATACCAGCTTGCCTCTTAGCCACGCTAATCCCACATCTATTCTTATTGCTCCGCATCAGAACTGCCAAAAAGAACAAGGCTTACAAGGAATTCACCGTCCAAAGTGCAAAGGACGAAAAAGAGCACCTCCTCACCTATTTTCTTCCTCTCGTATTACCGCTTATGGCTGTGTCTTTTGCTTCTTGGAGAGGTTTTTTCGCTACACTATTTCTCTTTTTTATAATGGCGTTCGCATCTTGGCATCTGAGGGTTTTTTATATTAATATCTTCTTCGCCATTTTTGGGTATAGGATTTTCAAAATCACACAACCGACATCTAATCCTGCAGAGAATAAAATCCTCATCTCCAAACGATCCCAAATTCCCAAAGAGACAAAAATATCTGCCGTGAAAATCGCAGGCAATGTATATTACGAATCTAATCGCCATATAAACTAACCTTTAAAATCATGCCGTTTAATCTTTCATCAATAGACCGATCTGAGTTTTATGTTTGCCTTACCGAAGGGAATGAAGAAAAACATTATCAAATCCCCATCGATCTGGAAGTTCAAAATGCACTTGGAGAAATGTTTATTGAGACTCTGTTACGCATCCGCAAACTGCAAGAAGACGAAGGTATCGAAGATTTCTCTCCCTCCCAAAAGTATGGTGCAACAGATGCTGTATCTTGCCCCATGGACTCAGAATTTTGCGAAGCTCCTCGTCACCTCTTAGAAGAAAACAATATCCCAGAAACTAAGCATGCCCTTGATGACCTGATCAAAATTAGCTACTACTATGCAATTTTGTGGGATGACACTGGAGAAAAAGCCCTTGGTGTAAGACGAGCCAGCCAATTCAAAGGAATCCTAAAGTCAAAATTACTCACTATCGTTGACAACTCTCTCCATCTTTTGCAAGACAACGCGTTTAAACTGGACTCTAATTTCGATTATATTGTGTTTGACGATATACTTTGGGCTTTGCGACCCGCAGGCTTGGAATTTACAGCAAAACTGACTGATGCAGTCAAGGCAGCCGCCCCGCAAGCCGCCGCGGATGTAGCTACCCGGATGAGTTTTCTGAACCTGAATAAATTAGGGGAATATGCCGCCAAACATCCAAGGGCAGCACGGTATTTGGCGGCTGTGCGATCGCGAAACGACCTTGAATTAATTTCACAAGACCTCCTAATCAAATATTGTGAAAATACAAATATTGAACTCCAAACAGAAGAAGGCAAGATCTCTCCATCAACTGGGCATGAACTTCATTTCCTTGAGGTTCTAGATCGAAGAATATTCACTGCTGAATTGATAAAAGGAGAAAAAGAAAGATACGAAGCGCCAAACCGTCGCACTATCTAATCCTCACAAACCAAGCACTCCATCAGCTCAGCTCGATAGCCACTCCTTTCCCCATGAACCTCACCCAAGCCTACTACGAGCAAAAGTTTGAAATCGCTTTCCGCAGCGCAAACGGTGAACAATTCCAAACGCTCTTCGAGCGCCTCATGGGCACCGCCTACAAAGCAGACTTCATGGCTTGCCGTCCCTGGGGAAACCGAGGTGACCGCAAAAACGACGGCTTCTTAAAATCCGAACGTTGCCTGTTCCAAGTTTATGCACCCAACGAAATGACCGAAACCAGGGCCATTATCAAGATCAACGAGGATTTTGAAGGCGCACTGGAACATTGGAGCAAACATTTTGACAAATGGGTTTTTGCCCACAATGCCGTGCACGGCTTACCTCCTCACGTTCTCAAAGTCCTGTTGGATTTCGAAAAAGCCCATACGGGAATCACACTCGAACCGTGGGGACTGGAAGAGTTTAGGGAAATATTCCGCAAAATCGATCTGGTGGATTTGCAATCCTGGTTCGGCTCCGCTCCAACAGAAGAAACCAAAGCAGCTCTAGGATACCCAGACCTGAAAATTGTGCTCGAGTCCCTTTCTCAACAAAACTCACCCTCTGCATCAGAGATACGGGATGTGCCAATGGGAAAAATCCAGGCGAATGCCCTTTCTGAAAGTGTGGCAACCCTGCTAAAAGCAGGCATGAGCAAGACCCCCTTGGTCGAAGGTTTTTTCGCTCAATGGCACGACGAAACCTTGGGTGAAAAAATGGCCGAAGCTTTCAAAAGTAAATACCTCAAACTACGGGAGAACTTTCTTCCCAATGACATCTTCGCAGAACTCCAGACATGGGCTGCGGGTGATACGCGCAAAAGCCCTGAGCATGAAGTCGCGGTATTAGCCGTGATCGCCTATTTCTTTGAAAGTTGTGATATTTTTGAAGCACCCAAAGGGAGTGGCCTATGATTCTACCTTCCAAACATTTACCTCAAGATCGGGCTTTGTTAACTCTGGGCTCACGAATTCTCCCATGCCTGAGCGAAGCTAAAACGGTTTCTGCTCTATGGGAAGATCTGAGATCAAATAAGGGAAAAGAACAAAATGACTCATCTCCTCTACATTACGACAGCTTTGTGCTAGCTCTCGATCTCCTATTCCTCATGGGCGCTATCGAGCTCCAGACAGGCTTACTCACCAAAACCGCGACATGATTCACCGTATCCACAGCACCCTCTCTTCGTTTAAAGAACTTGAGTTTCATCCAGGTCTCAACGTCCTGATTGCACAAAAAGAGACGGGGGCAAGTGACAGGCAAACCCGCAACCGAGCCGGAAAGTCGAGCACGGTTGAGATTGTGCATTTCCTATTGGGAGCTAAAACCGACCCTAAATCACTGTTCAGAACAGACACACTTGTGAACGAAAGCTTCGGCATGGATTTCGATTTGCTCAGCGAGAAAACTATAGTTGAACGATCAGGAAAAAAACCATCAAGGATCCATTTTTCTAGCGAGGAAGCAAACAAGACCCTATCCAATACTGACTGGACCAAAGCTCTTGGCGAAAAGGTCTTCACATTACCCTCTCATTCGGAAAGCACAGGCCGCGTGCCTACCTTCCGATCGCTCATCGCTTATTTCATTCGCCGTCAGAATAGCGGAGCTTTTGTCACCCCTGAAAAACAGGCAACGATGCAACAAGTTGGTGACCTTCAGGTTGCCTTGTTATTTCTCATGGGGCTTGACTGGAAAATCGCGAGCGATTGGCAGAAAGTTCGCGATCAGGAAAAAACCTTAAAAGAGCTGAAAAAGGCCGCCGGAGCTGGAGCCTTTGGACAAATAATCGGCAAGGCATCTGACTTACGAACCAAATTGACCGTGGAGGAAGATCGTTTGAAGGCTCTGATGGGTCAGATTGCATCCTTTCGGGTACTGCCTCAATATGAGGCACTGGAAAAAGAAGCGGATCAGATCACCAAACAACTCAATGTGATCTCTAATGAAAACACCATTGACAAGGCTGCCATCCGCGATCTTGAAACTGCGATCAATACCGAAGCTCCACCCTCATTGAGCGCATTAAAAAGTATCTACGCCGAAGCTGGCATTGCCCTTCCAGAACTAACCATCAAACGCTACGATGAAGTTCAAAGTTTTCACGAATCGGTGATTCACAATCGTCGGCAATACCTGGAAGAAGAGTTGATCACCGCCAAGCAACGTGTGCAATCACGGGAAAGCCAACGAACAGAGTTCGATAAACGCCGGGCAACGATCATGGAAACGCTGAACAGTCACGGCGCACTCGATCAATTCGCCAAACTTCAGGCTGAAGCCGGACGACTGAAAGCTGAGGTGGAATCCTTACGCCAACGTTTCGAAGCTGCCGAGCAGCTTGAAGGAACAAAAAATGAACTGGAAATCGAGCGAAACCGTCTAACGCTCAGATTGCGCCGCGACTTCTCGGAACAGCGAGGACAATTGGACGAGGCTATTCTGGCTTTCGAAAAAACTTCGAGTCAATTATATGAATCGGCTGGCAGCATGACCGTGGAAGCAACGTCAAATGGCCCCGATTTTCAGTTTCCGATGCAAGGTTCCCGCAGCAAAGGGATCAAGAATATGCAAATTTTCTGCTTTGACATGATGCTCATGCGGCTCTGCGCCCAACGTGGAATAGGCCCGGGTTTCTTGATTCATGACAGCCACCTTTTTGACGGAGTCGATGGTCGTCAGATTATCAGCGCCCTGAAAGTCGGTGCCGAGACTGCCGAGGAACTGGGATTCCAATACATCGTCACCATGAACGAAGACGATGCCTACAAAGAAAAAATCGACGGTTTCAATCTGGAAGACTATGTTCTTCCAGTAGTATTAACCGACGCCAAAGAAGACGGCGGCCTTTTCGGAATCCGATTTTAGATTTCTCAATTGTAAAATCACCTCCCTCATAATCCTGTGCATCCCCTTTACCCATGTTAGCTCCTGCCAAGAGTTCCTCTACTTCGTGTTTCTTCGTGAACTTCGTGGATCAATTCTCTTTCCTTTCGGTTGTGCTGTCCACCTTGACCACCGACATATCCCGCCGAAGCCTCGGCGAAGGAGGTTACTCCCACTCAATACTCGCCGGCGGCTTAGACGAGATATCGTACAACACCCGGTTAACCCCTGGCACTTCATTCAAAATGCGGGTCGACACCTCCTCCAGCAGCTCATAAGGCAGATGCACCCACTTCGCCGTCATCGCATCCTCGCTCACCACCGCGCGCAAGTTCACCGCAAATTCATAAGACCGCTCATCGCCCTTCACCCCCACCGTTTTCACCGGGATCAAACCCGCATACGCCTGCCATACCCGGTCATACCAATCGCGCTGACGCAGCACCTCGATAAAAATCGCGTCCGCTCCACGAATGATCTCCAAACGCTCGAAAGTGATCGCTCCCGGACATCTCACCGCCAAACCCGGTCCAGGAAAAGGATGCCTGCCCACCACTTCCGCCGGCAAACCCAAAACCTTACCCAGCGCTCTCACCTCGTCTTTGAACAACTCGTCAAGAGGCTCCAAAATCCGCCCTTGCTCTTTCAGCTCCATGATCTTATCAACCCGGTTATGATGCGTCTTAATCGTCGAAGCCATCGAGCCACTGGTCGCACTCTCGATCACATCGGGATACAAAGTCCCCTGAGCCAGCAACTCCACATCGTCACCCACCGCATCAAAAAAGACCTTCACGAACAAACGCCCGATGATGCGGCGTTTCTCCTCAGGATCCGCCACCCCGGCCAAAGCCGACAAGTACATCTCCGAAGCATCAATCGTATTGATCTCGATCCCTATGCTATCAAATAAAGTCTGCACATCAGCCGCCTCGTTTTTACGCAGCAGACCCATATCGACAAAAATAAAGTGCGCATCCACACCTGCCTCGTGCAACAAAGCTGCCAAGACCGAGGAATCCACCCCGCCCGACACCCCGCACACCACCTTACGGCCACCCACATCTTCCTTGACCTTCTTCAACAAATAATCCTTGAAAGAATCAATCTTGAACTCCAACGGATCCTTCGCCATCTCAAGAAAGTTCTTCAGCAACTGCGTGCCTTCATCACTGTGAGTCACCTCCGGGTGAAACTGAATCCCAAAACACTCTTCATCCCACTGCAGCGCCACTGGCACCGCATCGAGATTCTCCGCCAGCACCTTAGCCCCCTCGGGCAACTTGCTAACCGTATCCGAATGGCTCATCCAAATCTGCGAACGCTCACTCAGACCCGCAAACAATCCGCCCTGCTCCACTGGCACCAGCGTCGCCGGCCCATACTCACGTGTATGCCCCGGAGCCACCTCACCCCCAAATTTTAAATTCAGCAACTGCATGCCATAACAAACCCCCAAAATAGGAACTTCCATACTACGCAAATACTCAAAATCAATATCCGGCGCATCCTCTTCCAAGGTGCTACGCGGCCCTCCCGACAAAATAACCGCCGAAGGCTTCTCCACCAACCTCAACTCACCCGGTTGCCACAATTTGGCAAAATACCCCAACTCCCTAATCCGCCGCACAATCAACTGCGTGTACTGCGAACCAAAATCTATCACTGCTATCGAACGCTCCATAAAAAAATAACCTTCCTACTGACAAAAAATACAAATAAAAATTCAAATCCCCATCTGCGCAAATCTGCGCCATCTGCGGTTCCTCCTCCTAGCTCCTACTCTGATAATTCACCGGCTCCTCCGTGATCACGATGTCATGCGCATGACTCTCCTTCAATCCGCCCGTTGTGATCTGCGTGAACTGAGCCCGCTCGCGCAACTCTTTTAGACTGCCCGCCCCCACATACCCCATACCCGATCGCAAACCGCCCATCAGTTGAAAAATCGTATCCGCCAGCGGCCCACGATAAGGCACTCGCCCCTCGACTCCCTCCGCCACCAGCTTACCACTGGAGTTCTGACCATAACGATCACCCGATCCCTGGCGCATCGCCTTCACCGATCCCATACCGCGATACTCCTTAAAAGTTCGTCCCTGATAATTCACCGTATTGCCCGGACTCTCCGAAGTGCCCGCCAACAAGGAACCCAACATCACCAGATCCGCTCCCGCCGCCAGCGCTTTCACCACATCACCTGAATAGCGCATCCCCCCATCGGCAATCAAAGGAATACCCGCCTCCCGACAGCACTTCGAAACCTCCTGAATCGCCGTGAACTGCGGCACCCCTACTCCAGCAATCACCCGCGTGGTGCAAATCGAACCCGGTCCGACTCCCACCTTCACCGCCGATACACCCGCCGAAACCAAATCCTCCGCTCCCTGAGTCGTCACCACATTGCCCGCGATCACCGGCACATCCCCTGACAACTCACGCAACTTCGCCACCACCTCAAGCACCCGTGAGGTATGCCCGGTCGCCGCATCGATGAACAAAGCATCCACCCCAGCTGCCACCAATGCCTCGCCACGTTCCAAAAAGTCCGGCCCCACACCGACCGCAGCGCCCGCGCGCAAACGCCCTTCACTGTCCTTCGCCGCGTTGAGAAATTTATGCCGCTTTTCAATATCCTGCCCCGTGATCAATCCCGCCAACTTGCCGCGGTCATCCACCAAAGGCAGTTTTTCGATGCGGTTCTGATACAAGATCCGCTGCGCCTCCTCCAAATCCGTCTCCACCGAGCCCGTCACCAATCTTTCGCGTGGTGTCATCACACTGCCCACCGTGGCCCCGCCATCCTCCACCTGCCAGATATCACGATTGGTCACCATGCCCTCCAAATTGCCCTCGGCATCCACCACCGGAAAGCCATTCACCCCTTTCACATCCATCACCCGCTTCAGTTCCTCCAGCGTAGTATCTTTCGACACCGTAAAAGGATCGCTGATCACCATATTCTCCGAACGCTTGACCCGCGCCACCATGTCCGCTTGCTGCTCGATCAGATTATTGCGATGGATCACCCCAAGCCCGCCTTCACGCGCCAAGGCAATCGCCAGCTCCGCTTCCGTCACTGTATCCATCGCCGAAGATAGCACTGGAATATTCAACGGAATATCCGCCGCCACCCGCGTACTTAGATCCGTCTCAGACGGCAATATCTCGCTCTTCTGTGGAATCAGAAGAACATCATCAAAACTTAAACCAAGAGAAATTTCACCCATGTGAAATATTTAAGAAGACCTGCCCCTTCGTCAACCAATTTCCGAGTCGCGAGTGAAGTTTTTTCAGTAAAAATAAACTCACACCAAAGCTATTTTTTGACACCAATGCACCAATGCACCATATTATCTGCATGCGACTGACTATCAACTTAGAAGATGACCTTTACGCCATGGCACGTGCTCATTCTGTTGCCGAAAGAATTTCCATCAGCAAAGCCGTGAACGCTTTGCTGCGTCTCAACAACGCATCCCAGCCCCCCACTTCACCAGCTACAGAAACAGGCAACAAGGAAACTTGCGGCTTACACCCAATATCAGGCTTCCCGGTATCCATAACAGCCTCACAAACCATGCCCGCCGACGCTGTGAACACTCTGGATAACGAGCAAGACGAGCGCAGCTACCATGTTAAACCATGACCTATTTACTCGATGGCAATGTTTTGGTGGCAATGAGCCTGTCCGGCCACCCGCACCACGAAAGAGTTCACCAATGGTTAGCTAGTCTTAAAAAAAATGACCGTATAGCAACTTGCCCATTCACAGAAGGCACTCTTTTGCGCCTCCACATGCGCTTTGCAAATGATCCATCTTCGGCAGCCGCCTGGGCGGTGCTCTCCGCAGTTCAGCAACACCCCCGACACACTTTCTGGTCGGACAACTTCTCCTATCAAAAAATCCCCAATGATCGTCTCACCAAGCACGCACAAATAAGCGATGCATGGTTGGCTGAACTCACCCGGCGAAAAAAGAGCCTGGTTGCCACTCTCGACAACGAGTTCTCGATCTTACACGGAGACGTCGCCATCTTAATCCCCGTCGTGATCTAAACGATTCTCCCCCTTTTTCCATTCATCGGTCAACAGCCCGGAAAAACCCCAGTTCTCCTCCTCAACTTCCTGGATCACCACATGAATGTGCTCCGGCTTTTTATCAAGCACCCGCACCAAAGAGTCCGTCACCTCCGCGACCAACTGCGCCTTCTGCTCCCGCGTAGCCCCCTTAATAATCTGAATATTCACACACGGCATATCAAAAACATCTTCTTTCCCATCCGCGCCTATTTGACTTCAGGCGACATCTTCCGTCTGTCTCATTTCGTTGCGACTGCGCAATCCGTGGTCAAATCAATCCATCCTCTTATCCCCTCTACTGGGCGGTGTATTTCCGTGATCAAAACGCCCCAATTCTTATTCGTGTTTATTCGTGTCCATCTTGACTCGCCATAGCTTTAGCGACGGCGGTTCGTGGTTCAACTCCCCCCCTACTCCACCCGCTTCGTCCCCGGTCTCACCACTGGGATCTCCGCCAACCACTCCGGCACTTCATCCGGCGCATAAATAGGAAACTCCACCTCCATACAAGAAACCACCGGTATCCCCGCCACTTCCTTTTTCCCCGAACGGTTCACCATCACAAAAATCCCCGCCACCTCACCGCCTCGATCGGTGATAAAATCCGTCAGCTCCAACAGTGTGCCACCCGTAGTGATCACATCCTCCACCATCAACACCCGCTCGCCCTCTGCAATCTCAAAACCGCGCTTCAACTCCATTTCATTAGTCTCCACATTGCGCTCCGAATAAATCGTGCGTGCATGCAAAGCCAATCCCACCTGCTGCCCCACCGGCACTCCACCCATTGCCGGACTTAAAACCACGTCAATCTGCCCCAACTCGCGCATCGCCTCGACCCGCTGCTCGATCATCTGCTGCTGCTCCCAGGGATGCTGCACCAGTTTCCCCTTCTTCACATAATAGTTAGAGTGATTGCCACTGGCCAACAAAAAATGGCCTTCTTCCACAGCGCCATACCCCTTGAGCAATTCGATCGTTTCAGCCGAGGACTTCGGTAATTTGGTTTGCATAATCTTCTGCTTTATCCGCAAAGCTTCTTTTGGGTTCGTGATAGAGAATGCCACGCGATACATTGACAATGTTCGGCGCGCTACGCGTCTGACCCGCAATCGCCTCAAGATCCCCGCCCTGAGCCCCCAGTCCGGGAATCAACAGCGGCACATCCGGCACCCGATCCAAAATTTCTTCATCGACATTGGTCAAACCCAGCACCAAACCAACCTGCTCAGGTCTCTTCTGTGCCATTTTGCCAACCAACTCATATACCGAACGGCCATCGATCAACTCCTTGCGCTGAATATCCCTCGATCCCTCGTTGGTCGTCACACCAAGCAGATACACCCCCTTGTCCGGGTATTCCAAAAACGGCCCCATCGTCTGGGCACCCAGATAGGGACTCAAAGTCACCGCATCCACATCCCATCTCCCAAAGTAAGCTTTGGCATAATATTCCTGAGTCGCTCCGATATCACCACGTTTGCAATCCAGGATCACAGGAATCTCCTCTGGAATCCAAGTCAACAAATCCTCCAACAACTGATAACCCTCGACTCCCAAAGCTTCAAAATAAGCAATATTGGGTTTGAACGCAGCGGCAAACTCAGCCGTTTCTTCGATCACTTCCTGCAGCCAGGCTTCAAGATCGTCGGTGGGGTGTTGATCTGGGCGGGGATCCAAACCCACGCACAACCGTGATTCCACGGATTCGATCCGCTCCGCTAGTTTGTCAGCATAAGAACTCATATAAGGAAAACCGATTCCCCTACACCCAAACTACCGACTCAGCAAGAATTCTCCGTCCTTGATCACCGATATAATTTGTCCGTCCAATTCCTGATCCAAAAACGGCGTATTGGAACTCTTCGATTGCATGAAGTCCTTGCTGAATTTTGTCTTGCGATTGGGATCAAAAACAATGAACTCCGCCACGCCCCCCTCGGTTATCGGTACTGGCTCTAGATTTGCCAGTCGGCGCGGTTCAGCTGAGTAGCGTTTCACCAACACATCCCAGCCAAAAACCCCGCTCTTCACAAAATGATGATACAGAGACACCAAAGCCGTATCCAAACCCGTGATCCCAAAAGGCGCGCTGCCAAAATCGCTGTTCTTCTCAAACTCCGTATGCGGCGCATGATCCGTGGCGATCACATCAATCAAACCCTCGACCAAAGCCTGCTGCAGGCTCTCACAGTCCTCCGCCGCACGCAGCGGTGGGTTCATCTTATAATGAGTGTCGTAGTCGCCCACATGTTGCTCGTTAAATATCAAATGATGCGGTGTCACTTCACAAGTCACCCGCACCCCCGCCTCCTTGAAGCGCCGGATCGTTGCCACCCCCTCGGCCGAACTCACGTGCTGGATGTGCACATGCGCACCGGTGTATTGAGCCAGACGAATATCCCGGCTGATACAAATTTCCTCACTGCACGCCGGAATCCCGGGAATGCCCAGTCGATAACTGACCGCCCCTTCATTCATCGCCCCCTTGCCACTTAGCTCCTGCGTCTCGCAGTGCATCGCCAACATCAAATCAAAACGCTTGGCATACTCCATCGCCCGCAGCAGAACCATCGCATCAGCAATCGAATCCCCGTCATCGGTCAACAAAGGAGCACCCTTGTTTTTCATCCCCGCAATCCCCGCCAACTCCTTGCCCGCCCGTCCCTTGGTGATGCAACCCGCCTGAAAAATTGGAATACGTGATTTTTCCGCCGCGATATCGAGCACCGACTGCAACAAACCACCACTGTCAATCGCCGGCAAAGTGTTCGGCATCAGCACCAGCCCCGTCACTCCACCATTGATCGCCGCCTCACTGCACGTCGCGATCGTCTCCTTGTCCTCACGCCCCGGCTCGCGTGCGTGCACATGCATGTCAAACATCGCCGGCGCCAGCACACAGCCCGCACAATCCACCACCTTCGCCCCCTCTGGAGCCACCAAATCAGCCGCCACTTTCGAGATCTTTCCACCCTCGAGCAGCACATCCGACTGCTGCAATTGAGCCGAATCCTCCGCGGCCACTTGCCCGCCTTTGAATAAAATCAATTCACCCATCAGTCATCCCTCCTGGTTTCAACCAATACAAAGCCGCCATCCGTGTGGCAATGCCATTCTCCACCTGCTGATTGATCAAACAACGCTCATAAGTCATCGCCTCATCCACAATCTCCACTCCACGATTCACCGGCCCCGGATGCATCAAGTAAATCCCCTCACCCTCCACCTGCTTAAAACGCTCACTGGTCAGCCCATACACCCGGTGATACTCCGCCAGGCTAGGGAAAAATTGCTGCTCCTGCCTCTCCATCTGCACCCGTAGCAAGTAAACCACATCCGGCTTCCAAGCCAGGGCGTCTTCCCAGTTCCAAAATGCATTCATGTAATCCGGGCGCCCCTTGGGAACCAAACTGCCCGGCCCCAGCACACTCACCTCCATGCCCAGCTTACGCATGATGGTGCTGGTCGAACGCGCCACCCGCGAATGCAGGATGTCCCCCACGATCAAAATCTTCTTCTTCTCCGTCTGCGGAAACACCTCGCGCACGGTAAATGCATCGAGCAAAGCCTGAGTCGGGTGAGCGTGATAACCATCACCCGCATTCAGCACCGACGCCTTGGTGTGCTTCGCGATCAAGGCAGGCACCCCCGAAGCGCCATGACGGATCACAATATAATCCGTGCGCATCGCCTGCAAAGTCTCGATTGTATCCAGAATCGACTCCCCCTTCACCACCGCCGAAGTGGACACCGCAAAATTCGTCACATCCGCCGACAGCCGGTTCGCCGCCACCTCGAACGACGTCCGTGTCCGCGTCGAAGGTTCATAGAACAAAGTCAGCACCGTCTTGCCCCGCAGCGTCGGCACCTTCTTTACCGAACGGCGAAACAGCTCCTTAAACGGCCCCGCCGTCTTCAGAAGATATTCAATCTCCCCAATGCTCAAGCTCTCAACATCGAGTAAATCTTTCCGAGATTTTATATCAGTTTCCGCCACGCTTTATATTTCTTACTAAACCCCTATCTCACCAAATTTCCAAGCAAAAATCTTTCCCCACATTTCAATCCCCTCCTCTTTTCCATGTTTTTCGTAGTTACCCTCTTCTCTTTAACATTCATCCGCAGCCAAAACCCCCTCTTCTTTTTTTCGTGTTTTTCGTGTTTTTCGTGTTTTTCGTGTTTTTCGTGTTTTTCGTGTTTTTCGTGGTTAACCTCTTCTCCCATCCCCCCTTATCCGTGCCATTTGTCTTTGCGTAATAATCTCCGGCTATCTCGCTACGCTCGGCCGTGGTTAAATCATCTTTCTTCTCTCAAAAAAACCCCTTCCCGATCATCATCCTCCGCAAAGCGCACCGCCACATAATCCCCCGCCTCCGTATCCACCTTCAGCCCCACATAATCCGGCTGCAAAGGTAATTCCCGGTTACCACGATCGACCAACACCGCCAGCTCCACCCTCGACGGTCTGCCATAATCCATCAACACATCCAAAGCCGCCCGGGTCGTGCGCCCGGTGTACATCACCTCGTCAAAAAGAATCACCCGGGTGCCATCCACCCCGAACGGGATATCAGAACTCTCCAACTTCGGCGCACTTTCCAAAGCATCCAAATCATCGCGGTAAAGCGACACATCCAGAGTTCCCAGCGCGATCTCCGGCCACTCATCCTGCAAAGCCTGCTTCACCCGCTTGGCCAAAGTCACCCCACGGGTATAAACTCCGACAAAAGCCGGCACCTCATTGCCGCAATTTTTGCGGATCTGAGCAGCGAGCTCATTCACCTTTTCAGTGATCCCCTCGCCACTCAATAATGTGCGTTCGCTTCCCATTTTGATATCTATGCACCCATCCCGGCAAATTTTAGAATCCGATGAGCCACCATGCAAGCATTCAATGGCGCTTTGCTGTGCAAACCCACGGTTGTCACCGGCACTCCGCCCGGCAATTGGCTGATCGACAACAGCGCATCAATCCCGTTTAAAGGACCTCCGGGAACCGGAACTCCGATCACCGGCAGCTCGGTTTTCACCCCGACCACACCTGGCAAAGCCGCCGCCAGACCAGCGATCGCCAGGATCACCGCTTTGTCACCGCTTTTTTCCAAATCCCCCAGATACTCAATCAACTCCGGCAGATCCCGGTGAGCAGACAACACCTTTTCCTCATAAGCCACACCTTCTTGATCAAGGTAGTCACGGCCAATTTGCAAAAACGGTTTATCGTTCGCGGATCCATATATCATTATTACTTTCATAGCTTTTTAAATAGTATAATTTTTTAACAAAGCAGTATAGGTTTTTAATATAAGGGTATAGAATTTTTAAGCAGTTGGAACTTAGAATCCAGGATTACCTCTGAGAGAATTTCTTACCGCTCTGACTCCTGACTCATTGCCCCCGTCCTCTTGTTCTTAAAAGTTCCGCACTCCAATATCCGTGCGTCGTTGCAGCCCATCAAAACTGATTTTGGCCGACTCTTGGTAAACCTTCTCCACCGCGGCCTCACGAGTGTCTGCCGAGGCCACCACTACCAGCACCCGCCCCCCGGCCGTCTCAAACTGCCCTTCGGTATTTTTTTTAGTTCCCGCGTGAAACACCCTCGCCCCCTCCACATCGCCAATGCCGGAGATCACATCTCCACTGCGTGAACTCTGCGGATAACCAGCCGAAGCTGATACCAGACAAATGCTCCACCCTTTTTTGAAAAGAATCAGTGAGCGGTCCAGATTCCCTGTCGCTCCATTAAAAACATAAGCCGCAAAATCACCCTCGATCAGCGGCAACACCGCCTGCGCCTCAGGATCTCCAAAACGACAGTTGTATTCCAATATCTTCGGCCCGTCCTCGGTCAACATGATGCCAAAATAGAGAAAGCCCCGATAAGGCAAGTCATCCTTGATCAATCCCTCGATCGTCGGGCGAATGATCTCCGCGTCGATGCGAGCCATCAACTCCGGCTCCGCCATCTCCCGCGAACAAACCGCCCCCATGCCCCCCGTATTCGGTCCCTCGTCTCCGTCACCCAGACGTTTATAGTCTCTGGCTGGTGCCAAAATCTGATATTGATCATTCACCACCGAACAGAAAATCGAAATCTCCGGCCCTTCAAGAAACTCCTCCACCAAAACCCGGCCTTCGCCGAACTTTTTCTCCACATAGATCTCGGCGAGAAATTCCTCCGCCATCGCTTCGTCCACACAGACCGCCACCCCTTTGCCTGCGGCCAAACCATCAAATTTCAATACCGTCGGGTATTTGCCCGCAATCGCTTCGCGCGCCTGCTCCAAACTGTCCACCGCCGCATACCCCCCCGTAGGGATCTCGTGCCGCACCATGAACTCTTTGGCAAACTCCTTGCTCGCCTCCAACTGCGCCGCCTCTTTCGGTGGCCCCCAGCAAGGAATATCCGCCGCCTCGCAAGCATTCGCCAAGCCCTCATCCTTGACCAGATAACTCTCCTCGCCCGCCACACAGAGATCGATGGCCTCGCTTTTCATAAAAGCCATCAGACTCGGCAAATCCGTCGCCGGAGTTTCCTTGGCGATCTCAAAAATCGCATCACTGCCCGGAAACGAATAAATTTCCGTCTGCGACGGCGATTCGTCCAACGCAGTCACTATCGCATGTTCGCGCCCACCTTTTCCAACGACCAGAATTTTCATGTTATTCGCATCATTTAGAGGGTCAGCCGACTGCTTGCAAGCATCATTCTTAAAAAGCGTGTTTTTTGACAAAACAACGATCCATACGAATCTACCTCAACACCTCTCATCCAAACCATGCTCACCCGTCGAAATTTTCTCCTCACCAGCGCCACCGGCTCCGCCGCCAGCTTGCTCCACCCCCTCGCTCCACAAGCAGCTCAAGCTGCCAATGAAGAAAAGCCTCTGTTCTCCGTCGGCCTGATCGCCGATGCTCAATACGCCGACGCCGAACCGGGCGGCATCCGTTATTACCGCAAGAGCATCGACAAACTGACCGCCGCTGTGAAAGACATCAACGCAGACGAGGTCGACTTCTCCATCCACCTCGGTGACCTCATTGATCGCGAGTTTTCCAGCTTCGACACCATCCTCGAACCGCTGCGCGAACTGCAAAAGCCCGTGCATCAAATCCTCGGCAACCATGACTTCACAGTGAGCGAGGACAAAAAGCCGGAAGTCGCTGGCAAGATAGGAATTAAAGAGACTTATTACGCCTTTTCAAAATCAGGATTTCGCTTCATTTTTCTCGACGGCACCGAGCTCAGCACCTTCGCCCACCCCGAAGACAGCCCCATTCATCAGGAAGCCACCGCCATGATGACCGAGTTCCAAGCGAAGAAGCGCAAAAATGCCCAGGACTGGAATTCCGCGATAGGCCCCAAGCAAGTTACCTGGCTCAAAAAACAACTCGCACAAACCGCCAAAGCCGACGAAAAAGCGATCGTCTCCTGCCACTACCCCATCCTGCCCGACAACGTGCACAACCTGTGGAACGACCAGGAAATGCTCACCCTGATGGGTCAACACTCCAATACCGTCATCGCCTGGTTCAACGGCCACAACCATGCCGGCAACTACGAGCAACACAACGGCGTGCACTACGTCACCGTGCAAGGCATGGTCGACACCGCCGACACCAACGCCTACGCCACCCTCGACGTGCTGCCCAACGCCCTACGCATCCGCGGCCATGGCCGCGTGCCCAGCCGGCTATTGACCTTCTGATTTATTCTTTTCCTTATATCAGCGCAAAAGCCTTCTTCATCGCCGCCGCCGTCGCCGCCACCGCATCCTCCGCATCCATCTTCCTCAGCGCCGCATTAAAAGGCTCCGCCCTCACCGGCCCGTCGTAACCAAGCTGGTTCAAGGCTTTCAAAAAAGTCGCCATATCGATCACCCCTGTCGCCATCGGCAGCTCACGTTTGTTATCAAGCTGGTCATCAAGCTCGATCCCCTTGGGTGCATCATTCAAATCCACCGCCACAATTTGATCATTGCTCAGCGAAAGAATATCCTCACCCGTTTCGTTCGCGGTGAACCAATGCCAGCTGTCCAAGACAAAACCCACCGTCGGTACATTGATCTCAGCCAACAGCTCCTTGGTCTCCGCCATGGTGTGGACAAAGGAATACTTCTTACTCGTCCACAAAGTCTTCGTTCCCACATATTCCAGCCCGAAACGCAAACCGTGATCCGCTAGAATTTTCCCCACCTCACGCAGCCGCACCCCGTGTTGGCGGAAATTCTGCATATAAGTGAGTTCATCACTGAAAGGTTTCAACCAAGTGCCAATCCGCGTCACCCCGGCTCGCTGCAACGCCGCCGCTTCAGCAGGCAAATCCGCCAGACCCTTTTTAAACTTATCTTCATCCCCCCGAAAATCCACCGGCATGCCCGCTGCCGAAAACACCAGTTTTTTTGCTTTCAACTCCGCTTTTAATTCCGTCAGCTGTTGATCAGAAAACTTGGCCAACTCTCTAGCATTCGGCCCCACCGATTCAAAACCATGCCGGGCGGCAAAATCAATCGCCTGTTTTTGATCAGCCTTCACCCCCAATCGACCGCAAATCAAATCCATCGTCATTTTGTGCGGAGTCG
Organism: Verrucomicrobiota bacterium; assembly: GCA_045046875.1. Lineage (GTDB taxonomy): Bacteria > Verrucomicrobiota > Verrucomicrobiia > Verrucomicrobiales > DEV007 > JAADHD01. The sequence continues at coordinate 19,899 of JASFYY010000144.1, forward strand.
CAGCGAAACCCTTCGAGCCGGATATTGAAGCCACTGCAAGGGCACTGGCACTAGTTACAAGAAACTGACGTCGATCGGTTTTTTTCATGCCATACGCTTACCCATTCCCAAGGAAATGAACAAGGTTTTTTCCACTGACTCTGTGATTGGCAAAATGAAAGCGACATTATTAAAAATCCCCCTATGCCCTGACACCATACTCAGTCTTTAACTCTGCCCCTTCGTCTTCCCCGCCTTGTCCGCTCTCATATCGTAAAAAACCAAACTTCCATTTTCAGGTTTACTCTTTCCTCCCTGTGATTGAGCAACCGCCAATAATGCACCATTCGGGTGAAGATCGAAACTCATGGCCGGACCCTTTGTCTCGATTTTGGCCAACATCTTCTCCTCACCGGGTTCCCAGAAACAGAGTTCGCCGACGGTAATACCACCGGCCGCAGCAATGATAAAACCATTCGGGTGAAACTGAAGTCTGTAAAAAATACCCTTGAACTCGGAGACCAATTTTTCAGTCTGCTTGCCGCTCTTCCAATCGTAAAGCAGTATGGAGGCTGGGCCGGCGTATTTGTGACGTCCACAACAAGCCAGACGGGAGCCAAAGGCGTCGAAAGCCAGCCCTCTTGCGCCGCCCCACTCAATATCCTCAAAGCGCCGGTAAGCGCTCAAATCCGCAGCATCGAACTCGCGGACTTTTTCACCCGTGTCCAGATCCCATTGAAAAAGTTGGTTACCTTCGCGTTCGGCGGAAACAAGTTGCCTGCCGTCCGGATGAAAAATCGTGGCAAAGACCTGGCCGGAATGATCGGAAAACTCATTGAGACGCTCACCCGTATCAGCCGACCAAAGCCGGACTTTTCCGTCTCGGGCACCGGTGGCAAGTTGCTTTCCATCAGGACTCACACAAATCGAACGCAAAACCTGCGAATGAGCTTCGATATCCCATTTTTTTACGGCCCCTTTCCCAGTAAGCGACCAGGCAATAACACGGCCGGTGTAATCACCGCTATAGATCATTTGAGGGGCCGACGCAATTGCGCAGACCCAGCTTTCGTGGCCATCGAGCAAGGTCTTCTCCCCTGTAGCAACGTCAATTTGCTGGAGATGATTATCCCGCGCACCGGCAAAAACGAAACGACCCGTGGCATCGAATTGACAGGTCAACAGAGGCGCAGGATGTTCGACTTCCTTGACCTGGTAAGTCTTGGACGGATCTATACCGTTCACACCAGAACCTCCCTGATCGTCGAACCGGCGGGATTGCCGGCGGGAATTGGCTGACCTGTCATCTCGTAACCCTTTCGCGGACTGATGTCGAGCGCACGCAGGAAAGTGTTAAACAAATCACCGGTATTGACCTCGCCTTCAATCACCTCCGTCCCCTCCGCATTGGTTTTGCCATGTACAACACCACGCTTGACGCCACAGCCAGTCATCGCCATCAACCAGGCCTTACCCCAGTGATCCCGTCCACCACGATTGTTGATTTTCGGAGTGCGCCCCATCTCGCCCATGACCACCACCAGAGTGTTTTCCAACAAACCCCGACGATCAAAGTCGGTCACCAGTGCAGGAAAAGTACGGTCGAATTCGGAGCAACGCTGTTGATGCCAATGAAAGTTTTCCTCATGAGCGTCCCAATCGTGACTGACAACTTTCACACAGGAAACTCCGCTCTCCAGCAAACGACGCGCCATCAGGCAATGCCTGCCGAATAAATGTGAACCATACAGTTCCCGATCACTGGCCGACTCCTTCTCCAAATCAAAAATTCCACGCTGCTTCATCAATGCGACGGCCTTGTCGAAGCTGCCGCCGTAGGCACGAATAGGGAGTTCAGTGCGCCCTCGGAGAAACCTTTTATCAGAGTCCAGACGCAATTTATCAACGCGCCGAGCTATATCTTCGCTGACAGAATCCGGTCGAATCAAGTAATCAGGAGCCTCCGCATTGACAACTTTCACCGACTCATATTTGGGACCCAGAAAACCGGAGTCACCGACATCGGTGTAAGCCTTCGGCCCGTCCCGACGCATCTCTACATAGCCAGGTAACTGATCGCCGTCCTGCTCCAGAAGTTTGGCCAGCGCCGATCCAAGCACCGGGAAACCTGGCACTGTGCGGCCCGACTGCATGGCGTAATGGCCTCGGAAATGATCGGCGATTCCGGTATTCAAGCTTCGCACCACAGCGATCTGGTGCATGACCTTGGCCGTGTTCGGCAGTAGTTCACTGATGTGCGTTCCCTTCACCGAAGTCGGAATGGCTCGTAGCGGACCACCGTGCAGGGTTCCCGGTTTGGGATCCCAGGTCTCAAGTTGGCTAGCGCCTCCGGAGAGAAAAATCAGCAACAGCTTTTTGCGGGATTTTTTCAATTGGCTGGCAAACAATGGCTGTCCGAACATGCCCGTGCCCAGCGCCCCCATCGTGCTTCCCAGCATCAGTCGACGGGATATCAGGTCCGGCTTATCGAGTGGATTCGTCATTGTTTCATCAATGTTTCAAACGAAATTCGGCCGAGAGAAGCTTCGCCCATGTCAGTTCCTGCAAGGCAGCTTCGCGATCCTTGCGCTTCTCGAGAAACTGCGCAACCTCCTTGCGTTCCTCCGACACCGGTCGCCGGGTCAACACACTTAAAAAAAGCTCGTCGGCGATCTCGTCCGTCGTTTTCAGATCCTTGAGACGAGCAATCAGCGATCCATCGTAACTACCAGAGGCCAGAGTGAACAGCTTTTGCCCGTTGAGCAGAAACAGCGCCTGACCGACCGTAGGCGCAAAATCACCTTCCGCCTGCCCGGGCATATTGGCAAAGGCCGCGATCAGCGGCTGCGCTGTTTTCTCCAAACCATCGTAAATTCCCTTCTTCCATTTCATATCCCTGCGTCGCTGCTCATAATGTTCAGGATCCTCCTTTTTGAGTTTTTGTTCAGCCTCGAGGATGCTCTCAGGCAAGCGTTGACTGGCCTGTAAAAAGTTCCAGCCGAGTTGCTCTGCTGAAAGCGCATGCAGTTGGGCAACCCCGAAAGCTTCGGGTGACGGCTCCGACTGCCCCTCCGGCAATTGGCTACTAAGCTGATAAACCCGACTCAAGGCCACCTGCCGCAAAAAAGCCTTGATGTCGTAATTTGTCTCCTCCATATGAAGAGCGAGCGCCTCAAGCAGTTCCGGATGTGACGGAGGATTCTTGTCGTGATGCATATCCAGAGGATGCACCAGTCCACGACCCATCATCAACGCCCACAGACGATTGGCGATGTTCAGTGAAAACCCGTTGGTCTCTTTTTGAGGCAGGGACTTGGCAAGTTTGAGCCGTCGACTGTAAGCGGGCACCGCCCGCGCGTCCTTGCCCGGAGCCACCTTGTAACGTTTGTCCTTCTCCATCTCCGGGTCGGCCATCTTCTCACGCCCGGGCAGTTTAGGCATCGCATCACCTTTCTTCCCCGTGAACACCGAAGTGAAACTAACATCGCCATCAGCCTTCTCTGCCAGCATCGATTGTTTCGACTTCTTTTCCAGGAAATGACTGGTTCGATTGAGAAAAGCATAAATGCCGAAATAGTCAGCCTGCTTGTAATCCTTATAACGCGGGTCATCGTGGCACTGGGCGCACTGGATGTCCCTGCCAAGAAACAAGCGACTCACATCGCGAGTCACGACATGTGCCTCGGTCCCCCTTACCAGAAAAAATTTTACTCCCGCACCAGTCTCCTTGTCGCTCCCGTCGCTGCTGAGAATATCACGCGCCAAGTCATTCCACGGACGGTTCTCAGCAAAAGCATCAGTCAGGAAAGCACGCCACACAGGCCCCTTGATATCATAGGATTTGATCGCAGGAACTCGCCGCTCGGCCAGCATCACGTCAAACACACGCGCCATGTGTAGAGCATATTCAGGCGAGGCGAGCAGTCGATCGATTAGCCTGACACGCTTGTCACCTGCCTTATCGTCCAAAAATACACGGGTCTCAGCAGCTGTGGGAATAATTCCAGCCAGATCAAGTGATACGCGTCGCAAAAACTCCGCATCCGATGCTGCTTTGGCAGGACTGACCTTGCGTTCCTTCCAGCCAGCTTCGATGTGCTTATCGATAAGCTTATGAAAAGCCTCCCCTCCCTCCGCTGCCAGGCACATCTGCCCAAGGGCCAAGCTCGCCAGCGCAGGGATGATGGACAATACCTTTGCTACTCTGTTTGCTGCTCCCTTCATTCTTCGTATGCTTGCCATATAGCGGATCACGAATACCTTACTTCTGTGAAGTTAATAATATCAAATAATGCACGGCCTGGCCTCCTCTATCTGACTACCCTTGCGCTTCTGTTGTTCAATCCCCTGACAATATTCAGCGCGGAAAAACCCAACGTGCTCTTCATCGCCATCGACGACCTCAACGACTGGGTCGGTGTGCTCGACGGTCACCCACAAGTGCAAACCCCCAATATCGACCGCCTCGCCACCCGTGGCGTGAATTTCACCAACGCCCACTGCCAGGCTCCGATCTGCATGCCATCCCGCGCCAGCTTGCTCACCGGCACCTATCCTCATCGCAACGGTATCTACATGATCGAGCAAAATTTGCACGAAGCCCCGCTGCTCAAAAACGTCACCACCCTGCCCAGCTATTTCAAGCAGAACGGCTACCGCATTTTGCGTTCGGGGAAAATCTATCACCGGGTCAAAGAAGGCGACGCCGATGACTGGGACGAGTCCGGCAAACGTTATGGCTGGGGGTGGATGGGAAAACTCGCCGGCCCACAAGGCGTCAGTGGCCTGCCCGAACCCAGCATTTTTGATTTCGGCCCGATCCCGGTTGAAACCGCGGAAATGAACGATTTCAAAGTCACCGACTGGGCGGTGGAACGAATCAATAAACCCGCCACCGACAAACCCTTCTTTCTTGCCGTAGGCCTGGTGACCCCCCACCTGCCACATTTCACCCCTGAAGAGTTTTATAATCGTTACCCCCTCGATCAGGTGAAGCTGCCCGAAACCCAGCCCGGCGATCTCGATGACCTGCCACCGATGGGACAAAAATTCACCCGCTACTTCGACACCACCCCGATGAGTCATCACAACATCACTCGTTATGGCTTGTGGAACAAAGCCGTCGCCTCCTATCTCGCTACGGCCACCTTCACCGACCACTGCGTCGGCCGCCTGCTCGACGCTCTCGAAAACAGCCCGCACGCCGACAATACCATCATCGTCTTGTGGTCGGATCACGGTTTCCACGTCGGCGAAAAAATGCACTGGGAAAAACGCTCACTGTGGGAAGAGTCCACCCGGGTTCCACTGATTTTTTCCATGCCTGGAAAAGACCAACTCCGCAATGTCCGCAGCACCCGCCCTGTCGGTTTGATCGATATTTACCCCACCCTGGTCGAACTCTGCAAGCTGCCAAAAAACAAAAACCTACAAGGCCGCAGCTTGGTGCCACTATTGAATAACCCAAACTTAGCTTGGGATCATCCGGTGCTAACCACCCATCATCCCGGCAATCACGCCATCCGCTCCGAACGCTGGCGCTACATCAGCTATGCCAACGGCGACGAAGAACTCTACGACCACCGCTACGACCCCAACGAGTTCCGCAACCTCGCCGCAGACCCGGAATACGCGGCGGTGAAAAAACGCCTTTCCACCCACGTTCCCAAGGAAACCGTTCCCTACGCCCCGCGCCTTCCCCGCCAAAAATTCACTCAGGAATTTGATTGGTTTAATCCCTGACCGCACATCCCAACCATACCAAATAAATGACACCTAGTTTATTCTCCATCAGTTACGCCGGCTTCTGGGGGCAGGACAGCCTCGATCTCACCGACTTCATCAAACAAGCCGGGCAGCTCGGTTATCCTTCCGTCGTCATCGCAGGAAAACGCCCGCACCTATCCCCGCTCGACGCATCTCCAGAGATCATCAAACCTGTGCAGCAAGCGCTGGCAGAATCAGGCGTCAACTGTGATGCCCTGATGGCCTACACCAATCTTTCCCAACCCACCATGGTCGGCTGCGAGGTGCCTTTGATCGAATTCCAGATCGCCTATATCGAATCCCTCGCCCACGTCGCCAGTCAACTTGGTGCAAAAATCATCCGCATCTTTACCGCTTACGAGATAGCCGATCAAAACCTCCAGGCTCAGTGGGATCGTTGTGTTTCAAGCATTCGTGAAATGTGTGACCGCGCCGCAGCACACGGCGTCACCATCGCAATCCAGAACCACCACGACATCGGACTGAATACCCAGGCTCTGTTAGAGATGCTCAGCGACATCGACCGCCCCAACTGCAAACTTGGTTTTGACGCCTGGTCGCCCGCCCTGCGAGGTGAGTCGCTCTACGATGTAGCCAGGATGGCCGCCCCCCACACCATCATCACCACCAATGCTGATTACATCAAAGTCCCCCGCCACCGCTACCGCCCCGAATTAGTGAACTACGAAAAACAAGCCGAGGACTGGGTGCGCGCGGTTCCCTTCGGCAGCGGGTTCATCGATTACGAAGCTTTCTTCAAAGGACTGCACGATGGAGGCTTTGACGGTTTGGCCATTTTTGAAATGTGCTCCCCCCTACGTGGAGGCGGTAACCTAGCCAACCTCGACCACTGCGCCAAAACCTATCTCAACTGGATCAAAACACAGGGATTCAGTTAACCTGTTTATGCAAACTCCAACTGCTTCCCCAGTCTTTATTACCGATGAGAACTCCCCTGATGAGTAGATATACGATTGTTCGTTTTCATCTCACCATTGACCGCTTCGTTTAAAGCAGGTTGCAGAGATTGATGTAGAAGTTTCATCACCGCCTGCACATCAGGATCCACCGTTTTCAGCCAAAACGGAAAATCTTGTTCGGCATAAGAAAACTCACTGCCTATCATATCCGAATGAACCCCTAGTGAGATCGTCCAAGGCAAATCTTCTTCACCAATCCGATAGCCTTCCCTTGCCAGATACTTCCTATAGCCAAAAATTTGAGCAAGCACCGATTCATCCTGCGGCAATACCGGCTGTTTCATCACCAAAATAACCAAGCACAAGGCCAATCCGGGAAACAAAGCTGCAGGTAAATATAATCCCGAAAAACGATCCGCCGAAAACATCACCGCTATTCCTATCAAAGGGAACATAAAAGACACCGCCATCATAAAATACCCCATCACTCTTGACTCAGTGAACAATAACGAATAAGTGTAACTGAAAACATAAGCAGGAATCGCTGTCAGCAGAGTCGCAAAAACAACAACGGGCAACAGTGCCACATGCTCCCCCTCCAAACTGGCACTGAAAAAAGGAATTTCGACGATCAATGCGATTAAGATCATCCAAGCCAGCCAACTACCTTTTATTGAACTTCTCTGCCCCTTGCCTTTTTTCTTAACTTCATCATAAAGATCATAAGCTAAGCTTTGCAACTCTGAATTTGGAGCCTTCATCCAAGCTTTTAACATCACACTGTTGCCCCTGACAAACAGAGCCTTGATGCGTTCTCGGTCAATCGAGCTGATTTTAGCGGTACCATCAAAACCCAAAGCCCACGGAAAGGCTCCTTTCACATAGTGCAAGGTGAGCCCTCCCTGCTCACACAACTCCATAATCCATGCTAACAAACAGCGCACTTTATCCTGTTGAAAATAATAAGCTGCCTGGATAAGCGGTGTTTGTGGCCTGACATCGAGCACCTCACAACCCTGTAATATTTTTGAAAATCGAAGGTAGTTCAAAAACACCTTTTTATAAAAAAGCAGCAATAAAACAAACACCCCGACAATCGCCAAAATTCTATAATCTTGCCAAATTTGAGGCAAAGCATGTTCACTCTTCGGACTAAATAAAAACCTCATGGCCTTTTTAAACCCCGCCGTATCCTGATATTTGAGCAACAGATAAACCACCGTGCTCATCCCTCCAAAGATCAGAATATTTATAAATCGAGTTTTGTTTTTTTTCATACAAAAGTGTTTGAGAAAATTTCTCCTAGCCCATAAAATCCCCTGTATTTAACCCGCCATCTGGCTGCTTGCAAAGAACTATATCGCGTCTTCCCCCTCCTAGGTCATTTTCTATATAACCACACCATCACTAGTCAGTGGCACCCGCCAAAAAAAAGTTTCCTGCAACGACATCACTCTCAACGGCAGCTCCCCTACTGCCCATTTATTGCCATAAAATTCCCCTGACACTTTACAACTAAAAATCGCTATTGGACAATAGACCACTACCCTTCCATTCATGCCCGCACTCCTCCCCTACCTCAAACCAAACAGCTTCCTGGTACCTTTTCTAGGATTAGGCATGCTCTTCCTCTTCTGGGGAGGACGAGCTTTCTGGGTTCATTTTACTTACAATATGAATACTGAAGTCGCAGGCAAGGTCATCACTTCAAAATCTGAAACCCACACTTCCGGAGAGAAAACCCGCACCGTGTATCGCTTCAAATACCGCTACTCCTGGCAAGGAATCTCCTACACGTCTAAACGTTACAGCTACAAAAACGAAGGTCAGCGAGACGCAGTGATCAAACATCAAGCAGGCGAGACGATTCAAGTTTTCATCGACCCTCAGCACCCCAAGCACTCCATCATCGTCAAAGGCTGGTCGTGGCTGAATCTGCTTTGGGTTCTGCTAGGATCAGCGCTGATTCTAGCCGGACTCTTTTTGCATATATCAATGACACGTGATTCGTTAAAAAAATCAAACCTCGAACAACAAAAGCTCCCCCCACAGCCATGAGTGACACCAGCGACACCCTTAAGCCCTTTTTATCCCGTTTCGCACTCACAGAAGAACTTTCCAACCGAGGGCGTAACCTCTCGAGTAAAGGAGAATTCAAAGGACGCGAAATCGAGATCTCTTTCACTTGGCTCTCAAAAAGCCGAAACCCTAGTGGGGAAACGGGAACTGCTCGCACCTATGCAGGTCATCATATGAAAATCATTTTTCCTACCGATGTACACACCCATTTTTTTTCCCACCAAACACCACACGGAATCTCTAAGGTTTTCGCCAAAATGAACCAACTAGCAAAGTTAAGAAAAATGCCTGCACTGGCAACTTTGCCAAATATCGACTTCTGGGCCTTGGAACCCTCTTGGGCAAAACCACTGATTGAAGATACTCAATTTCCCCTCTTACTGACAAAACTCATCGACTCTCTTAATACGGATGGAAATGCTGGATTTAAAATTGGACCTGAGGGGGAAATCGAAACCTCCTGCACCAAACATCTAAAAGCATTCACCCCGGATTACCTCGAAGCAGTAGCGTCCTGCCTTTGGGAAATCACCCGCCTGGTGGAAACACATCCACGGCCCCAAATCATCCCCCATAAAAGCAAGTTGAAAAAGTTTGCCCAAACCTATGGGAAAAAACACCCCCTCCTCTACAGCCTATTCTTAATCGGTTTTGTTATCGCTTTGTGCCTCATCCCGATTGGCCTGCTGATTCTATTCGCCGTATTGCTCGGCAAATGACAGCTTCCCCCACTCCCTTGCACTCCCCCCGATCCATGCCACACTTTAAATCATGACAACTAAAACCCCCGCGCGATCCTATTTCCCTCATTTCCTCCTCGTCATCGTCCTACTGTGCGGATCCCTCCACGCCCAGGACAAAACCTTCCGCGCCGGCGCCTACGCCATGGACATCACTCCATTAAAATTTCCGGTGAGCTCCGCCGGTAGCATGGCTCACCGCACCGCCGACTCGGCCCACGATCCGCTCAACGCCCGTTGCATTGTGCTCGATGACGGAAAAAACAAACTTGCCATCGCAGTGAGTGATTCTTGCATGATCCCGCGGAAAGTTTACGACGATGCAAAAAAGATCGCATCCAAAGCAACCGGCATTCCCGTCTCCAACATGCTCTGCTCAGCCACCCACACCCACACCGCGGTGACTGCCGGTTACACCTTCCGCTCACTCGTCCAGGAAGACTACCTGCCCTTCCTCACCCAACGCATTGCCCAAAGCATCATCAAAGCCAACCAGCGTCTGGCTCCCGCCCGCATCGGTTGGGCAGTTGGCAACAACCCTAACCAGGTATTCAACCGTCGCTGGTTCATGCGCAAGGGGTTCGACCTGAGCAACCCCTTTGGCAAACAAGACAAGGTTCGCATGAACCCACCGGCCAACAGCGAACAACTGCTCAAACCCGCCGGTCCGATCGATCCGGATGTCATGGTGCTTGCGGTGCAAAGCGCGGATGGCAAAACCCCCATCGCCATGTTATCCAACTACTCCCTGCACTACTGTGGCGGAGTTCCTGGCAAACAGCTGTCCGCTGATTATTTCGGCGAATTTGCCAAACAGTTTGCTGAGCTCATCGATGCCGGCCCTGACTTTGTCGGCATCATGTCCAATGGCACCAGCGGTGACATCAATAACATCAATTTCTTTGCTGGCCGCCACGGCAAAAAGCCCTTCGAGCAAATCCGCCATGTCGCCGGTGATGTGGCCCAATCGGCCAAAATCGCCTACGACCGGATCAAATACCACGACTGGGTGCCGCTGAAAGTCGCCGAGACAGAAATCGAACTCGGTGTGCGCAAAGCCGATGCCGCCGGTTTGGCGCGGGCAGAAAAAATCGTCGCCGCTGTCGGTGACAAAAAACCACGAGGCAAAGATGAAATTTACGCCTTTGAAACTCTCGACATGGCCAAATACCCCGACACCGTCAAAGTAAAACTACAGGCTCTGCGCATCGGCGGACTAGGCATCGCCAGCAGCCCTTGTGAAACCTTTGTCGAAACCGGCCTGGCAATCAAAAAACAAAGCCCCCTGCGCACCACTTTTGTGATCGAACTGGCCAACGGCTACAACGGTTACCTGCCCACCCCCGAACAACACCAACTCGGCGGATACGAAACCTGGCGCGCCAAGTCCAGCTACCTCAGCACCGACTCCGAACCCAAAATCCGTGCCACTCTGCTGGAATTGCTCAATCAAGTCGCCAAGGATTGAGCGGTGAAACTAGCAAAAATGCCCAGCATGAATCAAATTCATCAATAGGATGAACGCAGGCAAAGAGTAAAATTTCGCTATTTTCAAAAGCTGGCACGGGCTGTGCTTTTTAGCTCAGTCGATGAGCGGCACTTTCAGCATCGAACAGAAAAAATACCTGGAACAACATATTCTGGGCGGCATTCCCTTCCTCGGCAAAAACGCCGCTGGACAATTCACCGGCGATGCGGACGAAGCGATCGAGGAGGAACTGCTCTACGGCACCCCGGTGGACGAGCTGTGTAAAGAAGAGCAAATCAAACACCAACGCAACGGTCTTGACGTCTGGGATGAAATCGTCGCCAATGCCGATCAGGACATATTCCCCGAAGGCGGCGACGTTTTCCGCTACAAATTTTACGGCCTGTTTCACGTCAAACC
>JASFYY010000145.1:0-27804 GCA_045046875.1 Verrucomicrobiota bacterium
GAGATGCCTGCAAAAATTTCATCGATCAGAATGTCACCGGAGGTGTTGTGAATCACCACATCATTCGCATCATCATCAGTGAGACTACGCAGACTGCCAATCGTGATCTGCCCTCCCGCATCCACCGTGATCGAACCATCTGCGGTATCCACCAACTGCAGATCAATCGCATCAAACTCATTCAGATCGATCGCACCATTATTGTTCGAGTGCGCCTCCAGGCTGTTCAGTCGGATCTCAATCGGGCGAAGCCCTCCAATCGATCCAAAGGCATTGATAATAGCATGATCAGCCACCAAATCGATACCGCTGTTATCCGGAGCAACAAAACCATCCGGCGCATCCTGTGGATTCACCTCATTGATACTACCCAAATCGGCGGTGAGGGTCACATCATTAAAATTACCACCAGCATCTATCCGGTCGATTAAAATATCACCGGCAGTCGCGCGAAGGTTGATATCGAAAGTATTCGTCTGATCAATATCGTTAATTGATTCCACATAATCAGCGACGATCGTTCCTCCTGCCGTGAGATCAATTGATCCGGAAGTGGACACCAGGCGCTGCACATTCACCGCGTCATCTTCCACGATAGTCATGTTGCCGATAGTGAAATTTTCAGCAATGAGAGTCGCCACATTGGTGATCAAATCAAGCGCCCCGTAGGAAGTGGCTGTAAACAGCGCTCCATGAATCTTACCTCCATTGACTGGCAAAAGAGTGGTAACCGGCTGTCCTGCAGTGCGTAGGGTGCCATAAGCGGTGAGTGTAACATCATCTGCACCGCCAGCACCTGCTCTCACCAAATCCGCTTGAATACTTCCTCCTTTAGTGATCACTCCTGCGGCAAACTCCCCTGAGGTAATATCAATGTCCCCGACATTGGTTGTGATGCTCCGTAACAAAACACTATCGCTTTCAGTAATCGTCAAATCGCCCGCCACTGTCGAGTCAGCGGTGATACCATCGACGGTTGTATCCATCACAATGTCCCCCGTCGCCAGAGCAGTCAGCTCCCGACCAAATATTTTCTGGAACGTATCGCCATTAATATCATTGCTGAGTATCGATCCTCCGGTGGAGGTAAGAAAAATGTCACGGTTGGGTGCACGCACCGAGTCATGGGTGATGGTTCCTCCCGCGGTCACCGTGATATCACCAAGGAAAGTTTCCAGCTCAACCAGACCGATCGCGTCGGTTTCATCAATGCGAATACCTACCGCGGAATTCGCCTCGGCCGGATTACCTGCTGTGAAAGTTTTTGCGGAAACATTATTGACCGTCGTTCTCAGATCAATCCCCAGATCGAAAGTATCAACAAACACCGGATAGCCCCGTGCATTCACAATAAGATTATTCGCCGTGATTCTCCCTGTCGTCGACGAATCGGAAAGCACCGTGCCACCGGATGGCAACGAGCCCAAAGTAAAACCACCCGCATCAATCGTCACATCCCCCGTATTGCCGGCATCAATCACATCGAGTAAAATTGCTCCACCAAATAGATCACGGGTACGCAGCACAATCGTATTGGCAGCGGCGTCAGTCTGAGAACGCACCAAACGTGCATTCATGCTGCCCTCGGTATCCACTTGAATCGCCCCGTCATTGGTCAAAATTCGATTAATCAGCAAAGGGCTCGCCTGGCCGTTAACATTATTGATGGCCACATCCCCCTTGCCCACCGTGTTCAGCGCCCGGATGTCCAGAGAATTGACCGCTGTATCCAATGTCACACCACCCAAAGCCGTCACCACCAAAGCATCACCTACCACGTTGGCCTCTCCTGGATTTGGCACCACACGAGTCAGGGCACCCCCTTGCGCATCAAGCGTCACATCAAACAGACTCGGCAGAGTCCCTCCGATCACCTTATCCACCACGATGGCTCCGCCAGCAGTCACATCAACCGTTCCTGCATCAGTCTCCAACAGGGTCAGCGTCAAGCCATCCAATTCATCAATCGTCAAATCAGCCGCTCCCCCCAAAGTTCCATTGATGATACGACCCGAAATGATATCATCCACCGCTGTCCTCAGAACACTCGACAAGGCCGCCTCAAAATTCAACTTGCTAGAACTCAACCGCGCCGGAGCATTCACCGTGACGCCTCCGCCCAGCGCCTCGAGGGTAATACGATCGTCCGCGGTCACGTTACCGGAAATACTCATCGCGCCTCCGGCGGCCCCACTCTTCAAAATCACATTGGAATTCAAACCCGTCGCTTGCACCGAACCCACTGCACCCACATTGAGATCACCTGTATTGTCTGCAGCTCCCGTTGTCGAAGCCCCGCTTCCGGCAATCAGCCTGATCAATCCGTTATCAGGAGTAGAGCTTAACAGAGTGTTCACACTAATGTCCCGAAATGCGGTCGCAAAGATAGACGGCGCGACCACCGAGCTGCTTCCATTGGCATTATTAAAATGAATCCCTCCGTCACCAGCTCCCTCGTAAGCATGAAGCTCGAAAAAGTTAGTCGAGGTGAGCGCACTTGTTCCTGGAACAGCATCCTGCCCCAGAATGTTAATCTGCGCCCCTTTCAATATTAATGATGTATCAAAATCATAGTTTAGAATCGATACTACTCCACTATTGAGCGTTTCAGCCTCATCACGACCAATGATAATCGCTTTAGCCTGATTAGTAATCGTATTCAACACGGACTGGGTCACATTCAAAGTATTCGCTTGGGGCACCACATCAGCGACGCGAATATCATAATCATCCGTGACGTTGCGAATGTAAACATCGCCAGACGTATCGATGATCCCACCACCTGGTATTGGAGGAATGGTATAGGCGACCTGAACATCCCGATAAGCTGTAACGTAGTAGGTATAAGAAGAGTAAATCGTTATTTGCTCCCAGTAGTAATAAGTCCAAAACCAGACGGGAACCGTCCTCTGCTCCCATATCTGATAACTGTAATTGACCGTCACTGGCTGCAAATAGGATTCCACTTCCGGGCGCCATTCAGTGCGGCCCGCCACATCCAGAGTCACCTCGTCAGCTTCCAAAATAACATCGCGCCCGCCACCTGCCACTAACCGTCCCAGAACAATCTTCTGTCCAGGTGCCACCGCTAGGCGAATCGCGCCACTGATTGTGCTCAAACCATCAATATCCCGGATCTTGGTGATTTTGATATCGCGGTCGGAAATTATGTTTATCCCCTGCGCCAAAGTCGCCAGCGAGGTGGTGGTTTTTGCCGCCAACCAAGTGGCATTGATCTTAACCGGATCAGTGTCGAAGCCGATAGTATCACGAACAGCAATCGCAACTTCTCCGTTAGCTCCCAACGCTTCAATCACTCCGGTTGCAATGGATGAAACATTAAAAAGAGATCCGGTAGGCAAGTTGATATCGATATAACCACTTCCGTTACCATTCCATGAGCTTGGATCGTAGGAGCCGTCAAAAACAGCCGTATCTGAGCTGTAAATCCCTACGGTACCCTCCGGGCTTTGACTCAGAGGCGCTGGACCGATGAACAAACTGGAATCACCGAGCGGATCAATGTTCTGAATGTTAAGCTGGAGATTGCTATTATTTCGCATCACCAAACGCTCCGTCACTGAAAAACTTCGTTTGAGATTGAGAGTCAAACCTTCAGCTTCAACACTGCTGCGCATTTCAATCGTTCCAGCCGTAACGGTGGAGCCTATGCCGAGATCAAGCCACTCGGTCGCAAGGTCCCCCCACACCACGGTCGCATTTCCAGCATCGAGATCAACACGGTTGATTCCGCTCATCACCGCCTGCTCCCGACCATTATTAATACCGTTAACCGAATAGCTAATCCTTTCAGGAAAGGTTTGTTTGATTAATACCCACCCATCATTTGATAAATCATTAATGTTGATATGCCCAATGTTCCGCGGATCCATCTGGCCGAGCAAAGTTGATGCACCCGGATTGGTGTCGGCAAAATATCGTTTGGTCGGATTTCCCAGAGTCACCGCATAAAAATCAGCTCCAGCACCGCCTTCCAAATTCAAGGTTTTGTCAGGTGCAAAAAAGAAAGTATTAAAACGATCATCACCTGATCCACCAATCCACGAATCTATACTGTTGCTACCAGAAGCATCCGGCGCAAAAAAGACCGTATTCAATCCAGTCTTGGCACTTTGCACCAAGCGCCCTAGATCAAAAGTCAGATCACTCGTAACTCCACTGAAATCCGCGGTATTTCCCAGACCTGTTACAATCAGTCGATCACGACCAAAACCATTCTCGAAATAATAAGTGTCTCCACCGCCGCCGCCATCCAACACATCCGAGCGTTGACCTGAATAAATATCATCAGCCGCCGTGCCACCGATAATGGTCGTATTTGCCTGACCCGCTCTTAATATCGATGAACGATTCACCGACCCAAACAAAGTCGCGGTGCCCTCACCTCCGGTCAATCTGTTTTTTCCACCTCCGGAATTCCCCTTCCCTGCGTAAAGTGTAGAATTGCCGCTACCTCCATTCAGATCAACCAGCGCCCTGGTAAGTGCCGATGCGTCAATGATCGACTCACCCGAACCAAGCGAACCTCTGACCAAACTGATACCCGTAAAGCTCTGTGTGTAAGTTACGCCATTGAGAATTGCGGTGACCGTGATGTTTTCCGTTGATCCGGAAACTCCGTCACTGGTCAAGGTATAAACTTCATTCACTGCCCGGGTATCATTAAAAATACGCAGAGCAGCTCTTGAACCTGTATTTAAATCAAGCGTACTACCCGAAACTGTAGCCAATTGAATGCCAGGCTTTTCCGCGAAGAAAGTCACCTGGAAAAGATCCATGGCAAAAGTCTTCTCCAAGATACGCTTGGTAATCGGACCTACAAATGGAACCGGAATCGTAAGGTCGACATAAAAAGTCAATCCAATCCGACCGGTCAAAGTGACATCGAACAGATTGCCCATTTTCAAATCCGCCCCCGGCAGATTTTTCAAATAATCAATCTGACTGTTACGCAACTTCCCATAACCCGGAGTTCCAGGATCACCAAAGCTCGGAGGAAAGGGGTAGGCTTCCGTATCAACAGGCTGGAACGAAGAAACTGCATTCGCCTTGTTTTTATCGACCGTCACATCGTTCCAATTAAAATCTACCTGCAGCTCGAAAAAGGCCTCGATGCCCGCCTCGATCAGACCAAGACTTAAAGCGACCCCCACGTTGAACCGGGCCAGTATGCCGAAAGCTGGCGAAGGCTGGCCATCTAGGTTAAGGGTGCTCCAATAAAAACCTTCGGTATCCCAGCCGAACTTCAGATTGATATTGACCGAAATCGAAAATCCAACCGTGGCAATCAGGGGGGGGAATGCAGGTAGCGGAAAGCTTTTAGTAACAGCCACACCAACCTCAACCCGTGGCAGCTCGAGGAAAGTCAAATTAGCTTCCTGCCCCATTAAAATCTTAACGACATTCTCCTGCTTGGCAAAATCCAATCTGAATCCGCCGCCCGTGATGCCAAAAATAGGTGATTTTTTCGCTTTTGCTGAATCGTTATTCAGGGTCAGGGCCTCGTTCGACTTCTTTTTTACGTAAGCTTTGAGTTTTCCGTCATTTTCATTTTTTGCAAAACCGTCGTTCCTGAATTTCTCAAATCGCTTGCTAAATTTATTTGGAGTCGTTGCCTTTTCATTCAACGAATCTTTCATTCTCTTCAGTGCCGACCGGTCATCAGTCTCTCCATCAAGAACAAACCTTATACCTCTGCCAACTTCGTCATCTTCTCGATTCTGGCGAGCTTTCTCTCGAGCGGTATCTCTCTCGTTCTTATATTTTTCAATATTATTTCGCTCCTTGGTCAAACGGCTATCCTTCCCAGCTGTCGTTTTGATTTTATTCCATATACTGCCACCAATACCCATGCGAACGCGGGGCTTCGCCCATGAGGGTTTGGGATCAGCACTGCTACCCACACCGATTCCCCGAACCATATCGTCCAGACGCACAATGGTAGAAGCAAAAGAAGTGAAGCCACTGCCAAGGAAGTCGCCTAACACAAAGGGGCTCGCCATCCACTCAGTGCCTGGCAAGGGCTCCAGCAGAAAATCGATAAGCGGGCGGATGGGTTTGATACCATCCGAAAATTTCAGCAAACTCTCAAAAATCGTGCCCTGCAAAAACCCTTCAACATCAACTTGAATGTTGTAAAAATCAAAGGCTGCACCGTCAATCAATTGACGATTGTAACGGAAAACCTGTGCTGAGAGTTCAAGTTGATCGTCTGTTGCATTACTAGTCCCATTACTCTGGTCGGCCAATACCACGTTGTAAGCAGCCATCGACGCCACCGCCAGACTTGTCACTCCGTCAGGTGCCAATACTCCCAAGTAATTCAACTGACTGGCACCAATTCCATAACGAATCTGCAAAGTAAACTCCGTCTGGATATCAGGAATCCCTTGACCTCCTCCAAAAGAAGTCCCCGGTTTACCGCCCTCGATAAAAAGATGCAGATCCAGATCGCCATCTGTTTCAAAACTAAGCACCCCGAATTGGAAACTGCCAATCTGGCTTTGACCTGCCACCGGCAAAGCCGGATCAAGACCCAGAGTATTTCGACCCTGCATATCCTGAATCGTTGTGCGATTCAAATTAGTTCCGCCCGATCCCTGGTTAAGAAAAAAGTCAAAAGTCCCGTAAAAACCGGAAGCACTCAAAAAATCAGTCCCCAGCGAATACGGTCCCGGAGTGTCCCCCGCGTCCGCCACCTGTACCTGTAATTGATTCAAAGTGCTGCTTCGGGTGGACTGTTCGAATATCTGAACTCCAGCGGTATTGATATCTCCATCAAGCACCGCTTCGATATCAACTGACATCAGCGGGGTATCAACCCCATCCGTTGGATCATCCGCCGGATTGTAAAGATAAAACCCTTCCTGCAAGTCCACCCCGAAACCAAGATGCAAAGTAAAGGCCCGGCGCAAATTAATACCGCCTGTTGTCGGCGTATTAGTGACCGTCTGACCACTGATGGTTTGAGATACGGTAGCGGTATCAATGACCAACCCGGTTCCCGTCTGCGAGAGGTCAATGCGGTTAATATTGATTTCCGGCAAATCACTGAAGGTTTTAACCAGGTCCAGCGAAAATTGCAAACTAACCGCGCTGCCAGGCACCACTTCAAATTCCTCATTCGCCGGGGTCAGGTCATAATTGCTCGCCGCATTGGGATCCCAAATCGTTGCCACTTCAGCTGCATCCAGCGTCTCGATTACGATTTCAGACTTAGTCGTCAAATATCCCTCACCGCCGGGCCCAAGGATCGCATACAAGGAATCAATAATCGCATTGATCGGCTTGAGCTTGTTATTACGAAGCTCATCGCGAACCCGGTTGGTAAAATCACTGCGCCAGGTCTCAATGAAAACCGTTGAACTCGGCAAGTCGGTTCCCAACAGCGGAATATAGTTTCCCAGCGCCTGATCAATCGCAAACTGAAGATTAAACAATGCCAGGTCAAGAGCTTCTCCCATGATGAAGGGATCCCGGAGAATGTTCAACACGTCGACCGGTGGAATATTGCGACCCAGCGGCGGCAACTCGTCCCACGGCATGGTCGGATCGGTAAAGAAAACCGCGGGTGCCGGCACCCCTGGTGTATTTGCCGGAACGGTCACATCAAAAAAGCGATCAAGTCCGGTACGAACACCTGTACCGTCATCGTAATTCAACACCCGAATATTGACCGGATCAAAATCTGGCAGTGTCGCCACAAAAGCCGAATCCGCTTTTTGCGCGTCGGATAACTGGGAGGTATCCTTGGTGATCAAAATCTCATTGCCATTTTCATCGGTAATGACAATAATCATCGGCAATAAGGCCTGCCCCTGACCATTGGGGTTCACGATGGCCCAGGAATTAAAACCTCCGGATCCATCTGCGTTCGAATAAACCCGCTCCAAACTATTACTAAAATTAACGCTCACCCCGGCCGACAGCGCCGGCACGTTGTTATCCTGAATAAAACGAAATCCCCCATTGTCACGGCCTTCAGCTACCGCCACCCTCAGTTCGTCAAACTCAGCCCCGGTATCCGCAAACCCCACCCGAACCAGCTCCCACTTTTCGGAGGCATTGCCCACCGTTTTCACCCGATAGATCCCATTCTGAAATTCAATGTTCGAGCTGCTATTCTGATCTTTCACCAGAATTAAATCATTCACCGCAATATCCGGCACGCCATCGATACCCACCACTTGCCGTCCGTTCGCGAGGGTCGACAGAATCGAGTTCAGCGATTGGTTGGTTTTGGATTGCAAGCCCGGCTTACCATCAATGGTAGCAAAATCAGCAATCAATTCCCCCGTAGTAGCAACACGAACCAGATAAGGTAAAATCTGGTCGCCCTGTAAATTAATTTCAAAAGTTGCAGGATCAATAAAACGGGCAAAACGAACCGCATCCACTCCCAGATTCACAGGATCCTGCACCTGGATAAAATCCCTGCCAGCATAGGTACTGCCACCTGTCACCGATACAAATAGATCGTCCAGTTCTGCTGCAGTATTAGCAGCACTCACTCGCCTTAAGCGCCAGTTGGCATTGACGCCAGCACCACTGCCGTCACGTATAACAGAATAAACTCCATTGTAAGCGACATTGCCCTGATGGTTCACCAGTACGAGGTCGCCAATACTCACAGAAACTCCATCGATGACCAACTGCCCGCTTACATCTGCATCCAAACGACCATTGGCAAGGGTCGGGTTGGTAAAAGTGCCTCCAAGATCCGCTGTCGTCGCCACGTCCACCGTCAAACCCGCAGGCTGCACATAACCTGCCTGCAGCATTGCCTGATTATAAATCCCCGGAGTTCCATTGGCATCATCCACCGCCACTTCCCCATGTTTATTGACCGCCACCATGCCGTTCGACAAACGAAAACGTGCATTTCCAACTGGCAGATCACCATTAAAATTTTCGCCAGCCAGGTTAACCAGAGTCGTGATCTGTGAAGTCTGGTAAAGCACCGCCCTCGGCTCCCTACTGATTCCTCCGCGCACCACTTGAATCCCCAAATCAAGATCCAGATCCGCCAAAATACTCAGCTCCACCTCCATCGGGTTCGCCCCCGTGCTCGCTAGCGCGGAAAGTCCCGCCAGATAGTCATCCACAATCTCCGGATCACTAGAGCGATTGCGTAACTGGGCAAGGTCAACAAACAACGGCAAACTCGTCGCAAAGGCCTGCACAAAAGGCAGACTCAAATCAATGCTCGCTGACTCCAGAGCACCTGCATTATAAGTAGTGGAAAGTGATAAGCCGATATCAGCCAGATTCAGCTGAAAAATCCCCGCCATCACATTTTTCAACTCCTGTAAGCTAGCGGGCTGAGCACTTTCAAGCCGCAGGATATACTGCTCTAACTCATATCCCAGATCAAACACATCCACCAAACCGGACTTCACAAACAGCAACTTTGACTGAAAGGCATTCACCCCCGCCGCCGCCCCGTCTGGATCAATACGCATCTGATCCGAAATGTATTCCGCAGTTCGCAACAAGCCTTCAATGATATCCTCAAAACCCACCGTGTAGAGCATTTCCATGCCCAAGGTGTTATTATAAACCAAGTCAGGTGCTGGAAGGTTGGCAAAATCTGAAATCTTGCTGGCAGAAGGTCCCGCCATTCCAGTCAAGTCATGCTTCAATGTGATGGTAGCTCCTGGTCCGAAAGCCAGCCCGACAAAAGCTTCGCCCGTATCGGGATCCACAGGGAAACTCAGGTTACGTAACTCCAAGGTAGCGAAAGTCGTCGGATCCACCACCTGGGTGGATATCGAAGTCAGGTTGTTCGTGGCAGCGGCTGTATTCAGATCCACCAAGGTGAGGCGTCCGCCAAAACTGGTCGTCTCTTTGGCGACCAGATCCAAACGGCCGTCCCCTGCTTCGAAAGCGACAAAACCAAAGTGCCCTTTGGCACTCACCTGCTGATTCGTCACCGATGCAGTTCCCGTCAAAGCAATATTATTCAAGAAAACCTCACCACCACGAGCCCCGATTCTTTGCTCTTCAGTTAGAAAGCCCAAAGTCGTGGTCGCGGTATTGGTCGGGATCGAATCGTCCGGCACAAATCGGAAAGTCCGCACAATGGGATTACTATTCAGTGGATCCGAATTATCGAGTGAAAAAATTGCCACTCGCGAACCGCCTCCAAAGGTGCCCGCACGTAGAAAATCACTCAAATCATAAGTCGCCCCGATGATAACCGGAGTCGCCGCCAATGCCGCATTGATATCACTGATCAAGTTCGCCATCGTCGGTGTTCCCACTCCCCCCGGTACCGTCACTGTCACATAATCACTGCCATTGATCGAAATTTCGAACACCGCAGGGTTGCTCAACAAAAAGGGATTTGGTCCTTCAAGTGGTCGGGAAATGATCGACAAGCGAACATCCGTGATCGCCGAAGTTGCCGTTATTTCTTTAACGTAGAGTTCGGTGGAAACTGCATTCGGCTGTGGCTCGAAATAATTAGCCACTACCTCGAACGTCCAGGCTTCCGTAACATAAGATCCGTCATCCGGGAACACATTGGCATTCAGCCTGAATCCCACTTTCCCGCTATCATCGAAAGCTTCGATTTTGCCTTCGAACTCGGTGCTCAACTCCGCACTCTGCTGAATAGCAAAATTCAAGTCATCCAACAAATCCTGCATCGACGCATTACCCACCGTCTCACTGGCGTTGAGCACAAAGTCTCCGCTGTTACCATCAAAAAGATCAAAGTGAAAAAGCGCACGCGTCCCTGCATTCAAGCTAAATGACGGCAAATTGGTAGCCGTTACCGTATCAATCACTGTCGTTAGATTCGTCGAGCTGGCAACAAATCCCAAGTTGGTAATCGCTTCGTTAGGAGTCACAATTGAACTGGAGATCCTTTCCGGAACCAGCACCTGGAACATTCTCGTATTCGTGATTGCCGGGTCTGCGGTGAACACCAATACCGAATAACGGCTGTCAGCACCAGCCTGAGCTGTCACACTGACCTTGCCAATCAATCCCGCATCTGCATTGATCGCGGCCTGCACATCCGCGGCAAAATCAGAAGCGTCAGTATTGTCCGTCGTATCAATCGCATCGACTCGCAAATCGTGAATCACCCCGTCATCCAGAATCACCCGGATCAACCCGTCCGCTTGGATCTGCCCATCCCAGTCAGCAACCCCTACAGGAACCTCGAGCGTCAACACTTCAGCCACAGAGGTATCAGGAACTAATCCCACTTCAAAACCAAAAGATGAATTGGTGGTGCGATCCACATCAACGCTGCTGTCGGTTGCCAGTTGGGAAATTTCCCCATATTTAGCCTCAAGCAACACATCCACCGCAGCCACCCCTGTCAGGCTGGTCGGGGTATAATCAAATTCGATCGGAAAAGTAATGCTCAAGCGAGAAGTATCAAAAACAGGCTGAGCAGCCCCTGCCAGTGGTCCCGCCGCTATGACCGCTGCAAACTCTTGCAAGCTGGTGAAGTCGGGCGAAATGAAACGCTTACTCAAAGCGAAAGAAGCTGATAGCCCATTGGTCGCCGGAGTGGTTCCAAAAGCCAAGTGCCCCAATCCTCCACTGATAGCCTGAATGGCAATTTGGGAAATTTTTCCGGTAGCCTCACCAGGATTACGAGCGAAAAATTGCAAAGCCCCTGAATTGTCACCTCGCACATCAATCCCAGTGCCAGCAGCCTGATCCAAGAGCGGGGTCAACACCCCAGCTGAAAATGTTGTATTTTTCAGACCATAACGAATATCATCAGCCAAATCCGACATCGCCACATTAGACGTGCCGGCAAGTCCAGTGGTGCGATTACCACTGAGGTAAGTTCGATAAGAGGTGGCCGTTCCATCAACAGTGATACTGAAGTCAATGTAATTGGAGGCCTGCAGGCTCGGTGTAAGTTTTAACTGGCTCAGACC
This sequence comes from Verrucomicrobiota bacterium, assembly GCA_045046875.1. Taxonomy (GTDB): domain Bacteria; phylum Verrucomicrobiota; class Verrucomicrobiia; order Verrucomicrobiales; family DEV007; genus JAADHD01. Next base: position 11,928 of record JASFYY010000145.1, read on the forward strand.
CGTGCCAGCAATGCTCAGTCCGTAAATTTCTCCCGTCCCATAGACTCGAATTCCCTGCCCGCCACCGGCGAGATCAAGCACATCCACCACCACCCCTTCCCCGGTCGCCCCATTGAACAATCCCTCTGCCTCCAGCACATCCCGCATCCGGGCAACCAGAGCGCCCACCCCAGAGTAACTTTGAATCGGGATCGTCACTGTCACCGCAGCAGCTCCGTTCACAGCAATATCGAAAGTCCTTACCGTGCTGAAATCAGTCACATCAATCGCCGAACTTGAATCAAAAACTATTCCCCCTAGTTGGTATTCTGTCCCAGCAGCTACACCGTTGCCAAAATTCACACTGTCATTGGCCAGCACCACTTCCCCATAAGCATTGATCCCGATATCCAAAACCCCGTCACCAGCTGCCTGGAATCCGATAAAAGCAAACTGCCCGGGATCAGCGGCAAAAAACTCAATTCTAGGAGAGTCTGTATCCGTCACCCGGGCCTGCACCCCCGTCGCACCCCCCACCGATGCCGCAATCAGAGCCGTATTAATATCATCAACAATATCCTGCAGACTCGTGCGGGTCAGATCCTCGTTCACAAGTATCGTCGTCCATGTCCCACCGTTGACTGAAGTAGAAAAAGCCGTTCCCCCGGTATAATCGAGAGGATCCCTGACAAAACCACCGCTCCCGTCATCACGCCAGGTGGAAGGCGCATTCACTGAAGTCAGCACCTGCTCAGCACTCTGCAATTGAGCCAGAAAAACCTGCCTAAAAGCTTCGCCAAAAGCAAAGGCATCCCCTTCATCGAGATTCAGGAAAGGCAACTGGTCGCGAAACAGCTCACTGTTATCCAAAGCCTCCGCCCAGGCCACAGTGGAGTCCACCATGTTAAGCAAATCTTTCGGAGCAATCCGCGAAAAAGCCGAAAGAGTCGCGTCCGTATTCACCAAGGGTGCCCGGTCATCAAATAGATTGTCGTCACTGAACTGCAACTGTCCGGTCACCCCATCCAAACCGCCGATGAAGGTATCGCCGGCCGGATTGGCCACCTCCACCTGAAAAATGGCGTCCACCGTATTGGTCTGGAAACCACCACCGATCACACTCGCCTGACCCGTAGGGGTCTGTAAATCGTAAGCTATGGTCCAATCCGGAGTCCCTGCCCCCGAAATCAATTTGAACTCCGCGAGGTCAAATTTCGAATCCGCCGTGATCAGACTCTCGCCCCCGGAAAAATCAATCAGAGTCGTCACATCGAGCAGAAACTGCGCACTCGGCCCTGCTCCACCAGCGCCATCCGATGCGTCCACCCAAGCTCCCGCTCCCGTGCCGCCTTGTTGACCTCCGAGAATGCCAATCTGAATCCCAAAGTCATCCAACCCGCCATAAGTTGTCGTCGTATGCTGGGCGATTGAGGTGGCATCGTAATTACCAAAATCCACCCAGTAGTTGCCGTCCTTACCCAATTCGGTCAGTTTTTCCGCGGTAGTAGGCGTGGCGGGGGGCCCTCCTACCAGGGTCGTCGGGTCAAGAATCGATAAATCCGCCCCGATGGAGAAGGACACCGAACGGTTGTTGGTAATGTTGATCGAAGTTCCGTCCTCAAGTCTCAAATTAAATTCTTCCGCCGCTTCACCCAGTTTCAAATTGGCTACTGACACCGTATCCGGCAAACCGATCACCACATCCAATTGAAGGTTAAAAGCAGTCGAATTATCCGTTATCGTACCGATCATCCCAGAACCGAACAACGAACTATCCAGAGCCGTCTGCAAGCGCAACGCCAGTCCCGCTGAATCCGGACGATCATCCATCGTCACATCAGTGTCGCCATAGTTGGACAAATAAGCATTTATGTCGAGCTGCTCACCCACTTCGTCAGCCCAATTAAAATAACGCCCCACGTCATCACCCAGCACGTCTCTAAGGGTCTGGTCCAGCAAAGGGATACCCGAGCTGTCCAAAGTATTATTCAACGAACCATCGCTATTGAGAGCCTCGCCCAACTGCCCCAAATTAGTCAGTGTAGCGATAAACTGAGTCTTGATCGCATCCTGGGCCCCGCGAGCATCAGCCACATCATTAGCGCTATCCGCTTCGCTTACTGAAGCATCATACAGTGCTGCATTGAGCAGTAACCTCGGCTCCAAGGGCTCCACCGTAAAACCACCACTACCACGTCGCCCGCCACTCTGTCGACCACGGAAACCACCATTGGATTTACCTCCCATTAAGAAGCGCTTCCATCCATCACGGGTACGATTAGCTTTACGAGACATCTATGGTGGTAGAAAAATTAGAGTTACAGACAAACAGACAAATCAGAAATCAGAAATCAGGGGAATGTACCATTAAACTGCACTAATGCATCCATTTTTTCCCAATTCACTACGGGAAGTCAAAGGAATTTCTAACTTTATTCGATAACGCCACGAAGCCCATTAGACAGAGCCTTTCATATACGCATTCAAGTAGTTGTATTAGAAAGGGTTACAAACCTACATCCTTCTCGATTCTGGCACAAAACTGAGATGCTCATCGACCCAGGTATCCATCTTGAGCACCGATTTACGTTGACTGGCCCCCAAGCGATCTGACGCCTTTTGAGCATGACGTATACAGGACAGGGCAAGTCTTTGATAACCAACAGATTGAGCCATGGAAGCCAACTTAAGACGTTTTTTCATAAATTTCGGCAAAAATCGCGCTATCAGCTCGTCATCCACACTGAGATATGCCCTTACACTGCCCGGATCTCCCTGACGTGCCGTCCGCCCCATCAGTTGCCGATCAATACGCCCGGAGAAATTTGGATCGACCAGGATCACATGCATGCCCCCTATTTCCAGCTCCGGACCAGCTATCTTCACATCGGTTCCACGTCCCGCCATGTTCGTGGCAATGGTCACCGCCCCCTTTTTTCCAGCTCGCGCAACAACATCGGCTTCATCCTTGTGGCGAACGGCATTGAGCACATCACAGACCACACCCCGGTCCTTCAACATCTCCGCCAGGATTTCACTTTCTTCCACGGTCCGAGTGCCTACCAGCACCGGCCGCCCCTGCGCGTGAAGCTCTTCGATGTCATGGATGATTGCTTCCCGCTTTGAGTCACTGCTACCAAATACCGCCATCGGTTCAACATGGCGCAAACAAGGTCGGTGCGTGGGAATTTTCACCACCGCCAATCGATACAAAGTCCAAAGCTCGCCCGCAGCTTCCCAAGCTGTTCCTGACACCCCGGAGATATGCCGGAACATTCTAAAAAAACGCTGGAAACTCATGCTTGCCAAAGTCTCCGTAGGATCTGTCGACGTGATTCCTTCTTTCGCTTCAATCGCCTGGTGCAGGCCCTGCTTCCAGGTTCGCCCCGGCATCAGACGACCGGTGAATTCATCAATGATCTCCACCTTTCCTTCTAAAATCGTGTAGTGGGAGTCCCTATCAAAAAACTCCTCCGCCACCAGCGCTTGTCGAACCAACTCCTCACGCCTGTCGGGACTCCTCCAAATGGGAGACAACCGATGCCGCTGACGGTCAATCTGGTATTCTCCCGATGTTCGAAACACAATTTCATTACGCGCATGATCAATGGAAAAATCACGCCCCGCCTTTAGGGACATGGCAATCTCCCGTGCGACACGACAACATTCAGCAAAATCATCCGCCTGGTGTTTTCTACTGATTATCAAAGGAGTTACCGCCTCGTCAATGAGCACACTGTCCGCTTCATCAACTATCACCGTATGAATCCCGCGCATCACCTGCTCACTGCCCCGCTCTCCCATCTGGCTACTGAACAAGTGTCTCACCAACTGCTGGGACGGAGCCTGGTCCTCACCGACCTTCAAGCGATCTCTCAAGTAGTCAGCCAATAGCTCCTGACTGGTGGTATAGACCACCCCGCATGCGTAAGCATCACGACGCCCATCAGGCTCCATCTTACCCGTTACAAACCCAACTTCCACGCCGGCAAATCGATAAAAATCCCGCAAACTTTCCGCATCCCGTTCAGCCAGATAATCATTCACCGTGATGACATGCACGGGATAACCGGACCATGCGAGGATCAGGCTTCCCAGCGCAATCGTTAACGTCTTCCCCTCACCGGTTGCCATCTCAGCAAACAAACCTTGCTGAATAGCCAACGCTCCCATGACCTGCTCTTCATAGGGAGTCATGCCAAGCACTCGTTCGGAGATAACCACCAGACAAGCCATCGCCTCCCTGGCTCCCCCCACATCCAGGGATCCGCGTCTCGCGTCTCCATGAAGACGAATCACCTCCTCTCTGAGCTCCTTTTCGTCGAGCCCCTTGAAACGTTGCGCGGAAATTTTGAGCACCTTGCGCGCTTCACGCCGCAGACGCCGCTTAACACCTGCACGCCGTCTCCAGCGCCCAATGGTCGACAATACAAGCCTATCCATCCCCTCTGGAATGGATACCGTCTTGCGTGCCGCATTGCGATAGTAGCGCTGACTAGGTGTGATCATTTCAGGTTTGATTGAGATCCTTTTGAATCACTTGCCGGAACAAACGCCACCACTGGATGAAAAAGGGTTCTGGCTGAAGTTCAAAACGGATTTGTCCGGAAGCATTTTCGTACAGGGTCATGTCGGCAATCTGGTCAGCATTCAATTCGGCCGTCACCTGGTAAAACCCTTCCTTAACCGCCGTTCCACTGTCATCCTTTTTATCCACTTCCAGCTCCCCCCCAGCACTCCACGCCAAAGCCGCCGTCGACAGTTTCTCCAAATCGGCTTGCAGAATATCCTGCGATATCACCTCGATCTCCTGTCCCGCCTGGCCGCGTAATCGAACACTCGATCGCTGGATTTCCTTGGTGAACAGATCAGCTGCCCCGCGTTGATTCACCACCGCAATAAATTGATAAGAGCCCGGGTCAATCACCTGACCTACCTCGGTGCCCCGGGGCACCCAGGTGCCCACCATTTCCCGACTGGAGGGAGCCACCCAGATGCCTGCGTGCGGAGCCGATACCTTCAGCTCGGTGCGCTGACGTTCCAGTTCTTCGAGATAGGTCACTGCCGCCTTGAACTCACGCTGCAAGGGTCGCAGAATCGAAGTGTATTTCTGCTGCCTGGCCAGCTCAACCTGTTGCCGGAGTTGATCCAGACGTGATTTCATCGAATCAATTTCCATCGCAAGTTCCGGATTTTCCAATACCACCAGCAAGTCCCCCTTGGCGATCGTCTTTGTCGAATGTTGATGGACTTCTGCAATATAACCCGAGGTGTTGACAAAAACTCCCGTTCTCTCTTCAGCACTGATCACTCCAGAAGCCCGCAAGCTCCGGGGCGCAGGCAAATAACCTAACAGAGCAATGGCAATCAGAAGAAAAAATGCCACCACAACCAAAGCTCGCCTGCGCACCCGCAGCAAACGATCACTGGTGAATAAATAACGAACGAATTTCCCCGCCGGCAAAATGAAATACATGAACACACAAAAACCGGCGATCGCCAACCCGACTCCCAAAAAACTCTGCGCCACATAAAATGTGATCACCGCCAACAACACAATGCGATAACAAAAGGCCGCCACCCCATAAGTCGTCAGCCACCAGGCTTCTGAAGCACTGTCAGCCGGACTGAAAGCCGCACGCACTCCGAGTAGATATTTTTCCGCCAGAAAACGGATCTGGTTTTGTGCCCGTTGATACAGATTGGGTATTTCAAAATAATCACTAAACAAATAATAACCATCAAAACGCAGCAAGGGGTTGATGTTAAATATCAAAGTCGACACCGAGGCGATGAACATGACATTGTAAGCCAACTTGTTCACAAAAGGATCCCCGGAATTCGCCCAGAGAAGAGCCGCCAAACTAGCAATAAAAAACTCTACCCCCATCCCTGCACCGTCCACCAACAGCCGTTGCCACTTTTTTCTAAAACTCCAGCTCCAGGTCGCATCGACAAACGGAAGCGGTGTAAAAATCATCAGCATCACTCCAAATTTGTGAACCTCTCCGCCAAATTGTTTGCAAGCCACCGCATGCCCGGTCTCGTGAATCAACTTTAGGAAAACCATGCACAAGTACATGTAGATAAGATTGGACGGAGCCAACACACCCGCACTCTGGTCCACCAGGGCATCAAAATTGGAAATCGCCGTTTTGCCACCCCAGGCGACAACAAGCAGCCATAACAACACCCCCAGTGGCGTGAACAATAATCGTGTTACCGGTCGTATCGCATCCAGAAAACGATTCGGATCGAAGATCGGAATCTGCATGAAAAGAAAGTTCAAGGCCTGGCCGCGGAACTTTTTACGCCAGCCTTTACGGTATCTCTCAAACAATTGCTGACTGTCAGGAGCAAAAGAGGAACTCAGTAAATTGGCTTTATACAACTGGGACAAAACCTGGATCACCTCTTCTTGTCCCGGCGCATCTTCAGGATAAAGCGCCAGACACTCCCGCCAAACTTCTTCAAGGGTGCGGTCACCTCTCAGTCGTCCGATCAATGCGTAAGCAGCGGGTGATACCCGGTAAAATTCATTGTTTAATGGATCTCTCAACAAGAACCACCGCTGCCCGCGGAACACCTGGCGAGTCACCTCAACCGATGGGCTCAACCGGACTCGCTCCTGGGCAATCCGGTGCCACGAGTCGCTGAACATCTGTTGTTCTTGTTTAGCCATTCTGAATTCTAACTTCTAACTCCTGACGCCTGACGCCTGACATCTTCCCTCAAAGCCACAGTTTTAATCGCAAAAAGTCGATTGCCCTATGGGTGAATATCCACAAAGGACTGCGGATCCCTGCGTCAATTTTTGCCAAACCACTCATCCCTGGTCGCCACCAGCCCGACTCAGCGCCTTCCCGTGAAACCTCCACACGCATAATGAAACGGTTTCCCTCCTGATCAGGAATAGCAACCGGCTCGATCTCCTTGATCACAAACTTAAACCGGATTCCAGGTCGACTGGCAAACGACAGTTCCCCTGTTGCTCCTACATTCACATCGGCAATATTCCGCTCGTGCACCTTGAACTCGGCATACATGTCCTCAATTTTCCCCACCTTGAATAGAGCCTCTCCTTTCTCCACCGGATAACCCAAACGCTCCTTCAAGTCACCCTCCACCACCACCCCTGCGATTGGTGAAAGCACTTCCGCCTTGCTCAGCGAGTACTGGACCTTCATCAATTGAGCGCGTGATTCCTCAACCTTGGCCAGGGCAATCTGCATCTCACCAATCCGTGAATCTGATTTTGCCAGCTTAGCCTCACTCAAATTACGCTCCACCGCAGCACTCAATTCCGCCACATGCAGCGTCAGCTCCGCATCATCCAACTTGGCTAGTTTCTGCCCCGCTTCAACCGCATCCCCAGGCTCAACTTCAACCGTATTCAAATAACCCACATAAGGCGCCGGCACATGATACATCTCTTCGACCCGCAGTTGAAACGGAGCCTCGATTTTATATTGCCAAGGATAATAAGACAAAAAACCCAGTAAAGTCACCAGCAAGATCACTAAGAGTTTTGTCCAGGTGTGTTCAACTCCAAATACCCAGCTCAACGCTCGCCGCGCCCCTGAAACAATTTTTGCCCCAATCCACCGATCTCGCCTTTTGAGATCATCCAAACGGCGGATCACTAAATCCGAGATCAGTCGCAAACCATCCAAATCCTCCTCCACAAAATCCACCGAACCTCTCTCCAAAGTGATCACCGCCACCGCCTCGTCATCCACCCGCAGAGGAATCGATGCCAGTCGCGACACCGCCTCTCGACGCGAATACGCCTCATGATCCCGGTCGATCGATTGCAAGCCACCCGCAGGCGGCCAGACGATTTCATCATTCTGCTCCAGACATTCTTCCATAGCAGCGGACAAGTAACGACCCAACTCCGACTTTCTGGAAACACGATCCACATGACTCGTCGCGATCAAACGAATCGTATCTCCCTGACGCCAGCCAATCGAAACCCGATCAGCATGGCATCCCGAAGCCAACTCATTACAAACCGTCATCGCTGCCGCTAAAAAGCGCTCTTCTTCATTTAGCCGTAAAGATAAATTGATCGCCAAAGCCGAAGCCTCGCGGTCGGAATGGTGCCCATCACCTTCACCATCAGCTCCCGCCACCAAGTTCACCAAAGGGTTTGCCCCCCATATCAATGGGGTGTCCCGCATCAACTGGGCATTTCTAGTTGGAGGATGAAAAAAATCATCTTCTCCATAACGCAGAAAAACCGCCACACAAATCTCATCCGGACGCTCCAAACATAGTGAAAGCGCCGCCATCCTAACCCCTTCTTCCTCTCCAAAAACCACCCCCCCTCTACTGCCCTGCTCTAAACTTTTTTCCCAACTCCTCTTCGCCAGGTCAAGCAATATCTCACGCTGACTGTAAAGGCGCTGACGAGTTTCCTCAGCCTCCGGCCAGTGAGCAATCGGCAACCATTCACCCTCACCCTCTCCATTATCCGCATCAGATCCTTGGGAAAAAAAAACTACCCCACTGGCAGCGTCGAGTTGACTAGCAAATATCCGCAAAAGCTCATTCCAGAAAACACCCTCTTCCCCGGAAAAACTCCACAACTCTTCCAGCGGCTCACGTTTTTTCGAATTCAACAACGACATTTGTTCAGATCAATAACAATAAGGGTAAATCCAGACAGTGAGTCCATTAAGCTATTCATTCAAGTCTATTCCATTTTCAATCTTCAATTCGTTTTCATCCATGTTTATGAATTTTATAAATATTTTATGAGATTTTGTAATCCACCCCGTGTTTATTGAATCCATTATGACCTCACCCCGAATTTTCAAAAACCCTTTTCCCGCGCTCTTCTTATTCACCCTCATCGGCAGTCTTCCCTACCAAGCCTCGGCCGAACTGCTCATTGGTCAGGCCACCACTGACATCACCCCACCTCTACCCGTCGCTCTTGCCGGCCAGATGCACACCCGCATCGCCAAGGAAATCGAAACACCCGTCACTGCCTCTGTCGTGGTTCTGGAAAAAACGGTCGAGGGGAAAAAGAGCGAACAAACCATCCTCATCTCCTGCGATCTGGTCGCCATCCGCGAAGGAGTCCTGGAAGGCTTTCGCGCCAAACTCAAAGAAGTCGAACCTGAAATCGACCTCGACAAAATCGTCATCAACGCCACCCACACCCACACCGCTCCGGTGATGAATGAAGGCACTTACAACATCCCCGAAAACATCATCCAACCCACTGCCTACCGCGAATTCCTCTACGACAAACTCACCAAAATGACTGCCGAAGCCTGGAAAAACCGCAAACCCGGCGGCGTCAGCTGGGGACTCGGACATGCTGTCGTTGCCCATAACCGACGTATTGTCTATACTGACGGTCACGCCCAGATGTATGGCAAGACCGCCCTGCCCAGTTTCAAAAAACTCGAGGGCGCCGAGGATCATGGTGTAGAAGTGTTGTTCTTTTTTGACGCCGATAAGAAGCTCACTGCCGCCGCTGTCAATGTCGCCTGCCCCGGCCAGGAAGTCGAAAGCCGCTCTGCAGTCAATTCTGATTACTGGCATGAAGTGCGCGAACAACTACGCCAAGTCCACGGCAAGGATCTGGTGGTGCTGAGCTGGGTGGGCGCCGCCGGCGACCAGTCACCTCATCTGATGCTGCGCAAAGCCGCCGAGGGCCGCATGATCGTTGCCGCCAAACGCACCCGCCTGCAGGAAATCGGACGACGCATCGCTCGCGCTGTCGATGACGCCTGGCAAGTCGCCAAAAACGACATCCACTTCGATGCCCCGATGGAACACAGCGTGCGCCAGCTCGACCTGCCCATGCGCAAAGTCACCAAAAAGGAACTGGCTCAGGCAAAAGCGGCTATCGCAGGATTAAAAGAACAAGCCAAAAAAAGCGGTTCCGACACCGGATGGAAACAACGCTGGAACCAAAAGACCATCGATCGTTTTGCCCAACAGAACGACAAACCCTATCTGCCGATGGAACTCCACGTGATCAAAATCGGTGACATCGCCATCGCCACCAACCCCTTCGAACTGTTCACCGAATTCGGCCTGCGCATGAAAGCCCGCAGCAAGGCTCTGCAAACCTTCGTCATCCAACTCAGCCAAAACACCGGAGCCTACCTCGCCACCGACGACGCCACCCGGGGAGGCAGCTACAGCGCCATCATCAACTCCTGCCTGGTCGGCCCCGAAGGCGGCGACCTGCTCACCGACGAAACCGTCAAAGACATCAACGCGATGTGGCCTAAAAAAGAGTAAGGCAAAATTGCATCGTGGCATCGATTGCTTGGCGCGCCATAGCCCTTGGGGCGAAGGCGGGGCAATCCGTGGATCCCCGCGAACCATCCTAGGCATGGGTCTTCCCCTGACACTGCCTCAAATACTCAATACTCTCCTTCGCCAATCTCTCAGGCCCGGGCTTGTAATTGAACACCTCCAGCGAGATCCAACCTTTGTAATCAATATCGCGCAAAGCTTGCAGGATCGGCACAAAATCCAAATCACCAAATCCCGGCCCCTGGGCATTCGGGTCGTTCACCTGGAAGTGAACCAACAAGTCCTTGTTTTTTTTGATAATCTCCGTTATCGGCGTTTTCTCCGTAGACATCGCCAGACAATCGAGAATCAAGCGGCAACGTGGATCATTCACCTTTTCAATCAGCTCCACCGCCCCCGCAGCGGTATCCATGAAATTGGTTATCCTCGGAGACAGCGGTTCAAAAGCCAATACCACGCCCGCTTTTTCCAAATCCGGCAAAGCCTCGTCCACCACTTCGGCAGCATATTGCAAACCTTTCTCCTTGGAAACCCCGTCTCGCAAATTACGCTGTTTAGGTGATCCGAAAATCAGCTTATCCCCGCCCAAATCTGCACAAAATCGAGCAAGGTCACCCAGATACGCCGCCGTGCGCTTACGCTCATCGCGATCCGCACTGGTCAGGTGCAACCCCTTGGTCTTCGACAACAACCAATGCAAGCCCATGATCTCCAAACCCGCCGCCTCGGCCTGAGCCTTTACCTTTTTCCGTTGCGCAGCGGTAACATCACGCACATCATTCGCCACCGTGAACGGAGCTACTTCCAGTGCTTTATATCCACACTCCGCAGCAAAAGCAAAAGCCTTGTCAAAAGGCCAGTCACGAAAAGTCTCATTGCAAATCGAAAATTGTTGATCAAAAATGCCTGACCTTGATTTTTTCGTTTGAGAAAAAGCCTGACTTGGTGAAAACATAGTCCCGCCTACCATGCTGGCGATGCCGGCGGAAAATTGACGACGATTCAACGAATGCTCGGTGGTTTGCTCAGGGGTATTCATGGCAAAAAGATAAACTTCATTCCGGCCCGATGGCAAACTTTAACTCAAACGTCAAATCTGCGATCATCGCCGCGATCCGCGCCGCCTTGAAAAAAGACTTCGAAAGCTTCCAACAAGCCTCTCAACAGACCCGTCAAAGCGGTAATGACGAACAAAGTCAACCGGACGGAAAATACGACACCCAATCCACCGAGGCCAACTACCTTGCCGACGGCCAAGCTCGACAAGCCGAAGAAATCGCCCAGGCTGCCGCCTGTTTCGAGACCATGGAAGCCCGTGATTTCAAAACCTATCACCCCATCGACCTCGGTGCCCTGGTCGAAATGGAAATCAATCAACAATCCCAATGGTTTTTCCTCGCCCCCGCATCCGGAGGTCTGGAGATCCAAGTAAAAGATCAAGAGATCACCCTCATCACCCCCGATTCCCCACTCGGCAAACAAATCATCGGCCAATACCAAGGCGAGCAGATTTCCTCCCCCGTCGCAAAAATCCTCTCCATCCTATAAAAATCCCCCTATCCCAATTCCAATTCTTATTCGTGTCTCTTCGTGTGCATCTTGACTCCCCTTAGCTGTAGCGGCGGCGGTTCGTGGTTCCAGCTATCCCAATTTAGTCCCCCCCTCCTCTCAATTCCATCTCACCACTTGCATTCTTTCCCCTTCAACCGCATCTATCCACATGACTATCGCCTGCCTCGATCTCGAAGGAGTCCTCGTTCCCGAAATATGGATCAACTTTGCTGAACGCACTGGCATCGACGCCTTGCGCGCCACCACCCGCGACATCCCTGATTACGACGAGCTCATGCAGCAACGCCTGCTCATCCTCGATGAAAACCAGCTCGGCCTGCCCGACGTGCAAGCCGTCATCGCTGAAATGAGCCCGCTTGACGGCGCCAAGGATTTCCTCGACTGGCTGAAATCGGAATTCCAAGTCGTGATTCTATCCGACACCTTTTACGAGTTCGCCGCACCACTGATGAAACAGCTCGACTACCCAACCTTGTTCTGTCACCAATTGGAGATCGATTCCGCCAGTGGAAAAATCGTCAATTACGCCCTGCGCCAAAAAGATCAAAAACGCGAAGCAGTGAAAGCCTTCCACAGCCTCAACTTCAAAACCATCGCCGCCGGGGATTCCTACAACGATACCACCATGCTCGGCGAAGCCGATGCCGGCATCCTCTTCTGCCCACCCGACAACGTCATCGCCGAGTTTCCCCAATTTCCCGTGACCAAAAACTATCAGGAAATGAAAACCGCATTTGAGAATGCCGCCGCCAGCTTCTAAACTTCTCATCTTATGAAAAAACTCCTAGTCCTCACTCTTCTTTTATTCGCCCCCTTGCTCACTGAAGCCGCGGAGCCCGAGCAAAAAAAAACCACTGGCCCGCACATCCTCTTCCTCATCGGCGAGCGTGAATACTTCACCGAAAAAAGTCTCACCAATTTTTACCAGAGCGATCTCAAACCGCTCGGCTACACCGCCACCTTCATCAAAGCTAAGTCCGACGAAGGCCCTGACCGCAATGATTTTCCCGGCCTGCTCAAAGCGATCAAATCCACCGACATTCTCTTTGTCAGCGCCCGGCGGCGGGCTCCAAAAAAAGCCCAACTCGAAGCCATCCGCCGCCATCTCGATTCCGGCAAAGCTCTGCTCGGCATCCGCACCACCTCGCACGCTTTTTCCCTGCGTGGCAAACCCACTCCCGAAGGCTGCGCCGTATGGGAAAATTTTGATCCCGAAGTCATCGGTGGCAATTACAACGGCCACTTCAACGACGACCCTTTTGACATCGTTCTCGGGCCGGGCAAGGATCACCCTATTCTCAAAGGCGTGAAACTCACCCAATCCGCCCGCCTCTACCGATCCGGTCCGCTGAAATCAGGAACCACCAACCTACTGGTCAGCGTCGCCAAAAAAGACCAGCCCTCCGAACCGCTGGCGTGGACCCATCACTACGGAAAAAACCAAGCCAAAGTTTTTTACACCTCGCTGGGCATTGTCGAAGACTTCAAAAACCCCGCCTTCCGCAAGCTACTGACCAACGCCGTAGCCTGGGCTTCCAAGCCATGAATCCCAGCTCCCCTTTACGGAGATAATCGCTCAATCCCCCAGTCCCCCGTTTCACCCTTTGTATATAAAAAGCGATCGTGGATCCGGCTCTCCCCCCCCTGCCAGAATTCCAACGACTGCGGCTCGATGCGAAACCCGCCCCAGAACGGTGGCAACGAGATATCCCCCTTGGTGAAACGTGCTTTGATCTCAGCCAGTTTACTCTCCAGAACCTGACGCGATGAAATCACCGAACTCTGCCGTGATATCCACGCCCCTAATTGACTGTCCTTCGGGCGCTTGAGAAAATATTTCAATGACTCCGCCGCCGATACCTTGACGGCCTCACCTTTGATAATCACCTGCCGCTGCAATGTCAGCCAGGGAAACAACATGCTCACTTTATTATTGGCAGAGATCTCCATCGCCTTGTTACTCTCGTAATTGGTGAAAAACACCAGGCCGTTCTGATCAAAATATTTCAATAACACCGTGCGCAAAGAAGGCTGACCGTCTGCGTTGACCGTCGCCAGACTAAAGGCATTGGGCTCATGCACATCCGCTTCGCAAGCCTGGTCAAACCAAAGCGAAAACTGTTCCCAGGCATCATCTTTCAGCGAAAAACGGCGCAGCTCCCCCTCACTGTAATCCAACCGCATATCTGATAAATCCATCACTTCACCTCCTTTTTCCCGATACAATACAAGTGTTTATCCCCACGCAGATAAAACTTCCCATCATAGACCGCAGGGGAAGCGTTGCTTGCTTCACCCAATTGATTCTGTGCAACCTGTTGATAACTCTTGCCCGGTTTCACCACCGTCATGATGCCTTTGTCCGAAAGAAAATACGCCAAACCATTGGCTGAGAGTAATGACGCACTGTGACGTTTGGGTAACTTTTTTTTCCACAATTTCTCCCCACTGTCAGCGAGAAAACAACTCGCCACCCCCTTGTCGGATACCATCAATAAATACTCACCGACCAGCACCGGGCTCGGCACATAAGAACAATCATCACTCGTTCTCCAGCTCACATGCGTAGCGGTTACATTGCCACTGCCGCGTGGATCGATGGACAACAAATGGCGCTCGGGGAAACCGCAGGTCATGAACAGATTTTTGCCGTTATAAACCAGCGACGCCACATACTGCTCCGTCGGCCCGTCAATCACCCAATGCTGCTTACCACTATCAGGATCATAACTGGCCACCGATTTGCTGCCAGACAGGATCAACTGGTTGCGCCCGTCGATGTTCCGGATAATCGGCGTGCAATAACTGCGGGTTTTATTCGGACGAGATGTTTTCCAAAGAATCTCGCCCGTGACTCGATCGAGAGCCACAATGTAAGCCTCTCCATCATGATCCCCATTGATGATCACCTTGTCCTTCCACAGCACTGGACTGGCGCAGTAGCCGTGCACACTGGAAAAGACCCCGGGATGTTTTTTCCAGAGCTGATTACCATCAAAATCATAAGCCGCGACAAACATTTTTTTATCATCCAAAAAACTCACATAGACCCGTTCCCCGTCCGTCGCCGGAGTGCTCGACGCATAACTGTTAAGCGGATGGATGTGTTCGATGGGAGCCTTGATCACCGTCTTCTGCCATAACACCTTACCATCGCGCCGATCCAGACTGATCAATACCCGTTGTTCCGTTTCCTTCACCGCTTCGACTAGAAAAATCCGATCCTGCCAAATCACCGGCGACGCATGCCCCTTGCCCGGCAGCGCCGTTTTCCAAATCACATTTTCCGGCACACTCCATTTCACTGGAAGATCGGAACTCTCCTCCACCGTACCATCTCCCCTCGGCCCACGCCAGCCCGGCCAGTTCTCCGCCGCCGCAGGGAAAAACATCGCAACCCCACAAACCAGCTGAACAAGCAAAAACAAATATCTCTTCATAATACAGGGAAAAAACATCATTATTTCAATAGAAGCAACCACAATCACCGCCACCGCCACCGCCACCGCCATCGAAGTCATAAGCCCCACCGAAACGTGACGTTCATTCCACCCAAAGAAATAACTACAATTTTGTCTTCCAAGGAACTCACTTGAGCCGTAGCAAAAAAAATCCGCAATATTCAAAAATATTGCGGTTTGCCATTTAGTCTTGCCCGCGATATTCCACCACCTTATTCCTCAAATCCCGCAACACCCGTAACTCTCCCCACTGCGCCCCGTGCATCTTCCTACCCCCGTCCTTGCGTCGCTCTCCAAAAGACTCCCGTCTCCCCGCAAAAAACTCATCCACAAAGCCCTGACTCCCCAACACCGCCCCATCAGTAAAATACCGCACCCGACAGCGCAAAGCCGCCGCCAAAGGCAACTTGCCCCCCGCCTGCAACACCTCATCAATCTCCTCCCGCGTAAATCCCCCCTTCCGCCGATCCACTCCATCCGGCGTAACCCCACCCAAGCGCTCCTCCCCCGTCCCATACAACAAACACCGATATTCCGCCTCCACCGTCCGCCAAGCCACCCTTTGCCGCCCCATCACCGCA
>JASFYY010000146.1:0-58569 GCA_045046875.1 Verrucomicrobiota bacterium
TTGGGGCTTAAGCCCCAAGGAATAAAGAAAAAATTTGAAAGCCATGCGATCCACTGCTAATAACTCAAGTCCCTTGTGTAGTTTCTCTAGGATTCGTATTTGCAAATCGCTTGCTAATCATTACGAATTGGAAATGCCATCAGGGAACCCTGCTGAATGAAATTACTAAAAGCACATAGCTGGATTTTTCTGGTTTTCATCATTGCGGGGTCCTTCTTGATCGGAAATGAAGCGCCGCAATATCTGCCTCAAGCCGAAATAGAGGAAGAATCGATCGAGTCCAAAGAGCTTGAAATAGACCACTCTGATTCATCCGGTGGCCAACGCTTGAAATCCGGCGGCGGTGACGGTGGCGATAAGTTCCCACAGTCACTGGTAGATTCCGGCTTGAGGGTTCCGATTTATTCCGGCCGTGCACAGCACTTGCGCCGCCCTCATGCCCAAGCTCAATCTCTGGCGAAGTTCCCCTATTACATCTTGTATTGTAATTTGAAGCTCCCCTTCTGTTAAACCCTCACACTGAGGGAAGGGTAGATGCTCGTCTGATTGCCACAAGCCTGACCATAGGCTCACCGGCACTCAAACCATAATCGATTCCCCTCTCCAGGGCACTTCACGCCCTGCGCTTGTTTCCTGCAAGCTTATCCGCGGCATTTCACCATCAAGTGGTGATGCCGCTACTCACCAAATTCACAAATAACAGAAAAACTTTTTTACAAAATACAATGAACGCTACAAAAACAACACCCCCTAAAGACTGGTTGGAAGGACTCAAGGAAAATTTCAGCTCTGACTTAAGCTCAGGATTCAGCATCTTTTTACTCGCGCTGCCACTAAGTCTAGGCATCGCCCAAGCCTCTGGCATCCCCCCTCTGATGGGAGTGATCTCAGCGATTATCGGCGGTGTCCTAATCACCTTTTTCACTGGATGCAAATTATCCATCAAAGGCCCGGCAGCAGGACTCATCGTGATCGTCGCAGGAGCGGTGTCGGAATTTGGCGGTGGGGTTGAAGGATGGAAAATGGCCGCAGGCGCCATGGTGGTGGCTGGAATCCTGCAAATAATATTTGGTGTCACCAAGCTCGGCAAATACGTGGATTTCTTTCCACTGTCCGCCATTCACGGCATGTTGGCTGCGATCGGCCTGATCATTATCGCCAAGCAAATCCCCGTTTTGTTAAATGACAACCCCAGTTTGAGTAAAGGTGAAGGACCCTTTGAACTGTTCTACGACATTCCGAAATTCATCTCGAATCTTGACCCGCGAGCCACTCTTGTCGGCTTGGTCAGTCTCGCCATCATGCTGGGATGGCCTCGCATCAAACACCGGATCCTCTCCAAATTCCCCGCCCCGCTCATCGTTCTCCTGTTTGCGATCCCTGCAGGCATCTTTATGAATTTTGCCACCACTGAACCGGTTTACACTCTGGTCAAGGTGGGCAGCCTGATAGACAGTCTTGCCATCAATGCGAGTTTTGAAGGCGTCAGCCATACTGGTGTATTCATAAAATACGTAGTCATGCTGTCTTTGGTGGGCACCTTGGAAAGCCTATTGACGGTCAAAGCGATCGATCTGCTCGACCCTTACAAAAGAAAGTCCTCCCCCAATCAGGATTTGATTGCGATCGGGATTGGCAACACTCTTTCAGCCTTCCTCGGCGGTTACCCCATGATCTCTGAAGTAGCCAGAAGTTCGGCCAACATCAAAAACGGGGCAAAAACCCGCTGGGCCAACTTTTTCCACGGTGTATTCCTATTGGTCTTCGTATTAGTGGCCTACCCCGTTCTTGAGATGATCCCCAATGCAGCTTTGGCCGCCATGCTTATTTCCGTCGGCATCAATCTGGCCCATCCAAAAGAGTTCCTGCACATGTCGAAAATCGGCAAAGACCAACTGGCTATATTTTCAACCACGATCATCGTCACTCTCGCAGAAGACCTGTTGTTAGGGATTGCCGCCGGCATCCTGTTGAAACTGGTGATCCATACCGTGCGAGGTGTTCGTGCCCGGCATCTATTCAAAGCCTCGGTAACCGTGGAAAACAGTGATGCTGAAAACTACACCATCACCATCAACAACGCGGCTCTCTTCTCCAACTATTTGGGAGTTAAAAAACACATCGACAGTATTCCTGGTAAAAAACATATCGACATTGAGCTCTCAGACAGTGTGAAATTAGTCGATCACTCCTTCTTGGACAATCTTCATCACTTCAAACACGATTATGAAGAAGAGGGTGGAACGGTGAATATTCTAGGTCTCGATAAACTGACCCCGCTATCAGGGCATGACCTGGCAGCCCATAAAAGAACATGCTAAATCCTACAGAAATGAAAAAAAGCCTGTTTAATGAAAGCGAAGTGCTTCACCAGTTGAAGCACTATCTGCCGGCACAATCTACTTTGAAGGATTTTGTGCACCACAACTCATTGCATTCGTTTCAGGACAAGGAGTTCTTCGATGGCATATTCAGTGCCTCGAAGATATTTGGCTTCCACGTCACCTTCAATATCAATAATTATCGCAAACTGCACAAGCAAGGCAGGATCCGGAAAGAAATCATTGAACAAGTTATCGAACGTAGTAAAGGCCCCGACAAGGTCGAAGAGTATCTGGATAAGATGCTGAACGCGGATCTCAAACACCACTATAACCCACGAGTTGGCAAACTGAGGAAAGAATGGAAAAAACAATACAAAATCGGCCTCGACAATCTGGTTCAACCACTGCTGTTCAGAATCCTGGGAAGTTTTCTAGACCAGGGAATCGCGCTGTGGCACTTCCCCTTTGAAACCGAAGGCCTCATCGAGGCCATTCGCATCTTGGAAAAAAACAGCTTTACCAGTTTTTTTAAATCGAAAAGAACCAAGCAACTGCTCTTCGAAAACGATCTATCCATAGAAAAACTGCTAGCTATCGTAGTAGGCAATCCTGACTACTACAAAAACTACCTCTTTGACCAACAATTCTCACACAAAGGCTGGAGTGGAATTGTGGCTGTCATTGAAGAAAACCCCGACAGCATCTTTTACAAAAAGAATGTCAAATTTCAGGATCTGATTCTGCTCGAACTGTTGTTGGAAATCGACGCCCTAGATAAAACCTTGGGAAACAAATGGAATCCCCTGGCTCTGGATTTCACCGAAGTTCCCATGGATTACCTGTCTCCGGTAGAACATGGCGAACTGGAACAAATACTGCAACTCTGGCAGGAGGCGTTTGAATGGGATTATTACGATGATGTTCTGTCGGGAGTGGTCTATTCGGCAAAAAACGGCAGCGCTTCAAATCAAAGCCCTGCAAGTTTTCAAGCGGTCTTTTGTGTGGATGACCGGGAGTGCTCCTACCGCAGACATCTGGAGAGTGCTGACCCGCAATGCATCACCTATGGAGCGCCTGGATTTTTCGGTGCTGCTATTTACTACCAGCCTTTCGGTGGAAAATTCTACGACAAAAATTGCCCGGTAGCCCTCGAACCCACTCATCTGATCAAGGAGGTGGAATCCAATCATGTCAGGAAACATGAGATTTTTCACAACAACAAAACCCATTCTTTTTTCCACGGAGTAGCCTCTGTTTTCTCCATTGGTTTGTTGGCAGGCTTCAAAATGACCTTGGACTTGGCCAGCCCGAAAATGCAGGCCGACATATCCGATGCTTTTGCACACATGGACGTGAATGGAAAGTTGTTAATCGAAAACCAGAACCCGGACGAAATCGAGAATGGAGTTCAAGTCGGTTATCAAGTCCACGAAATGGCCGACGTGGTCGAACCTATTTTAAAGGGAATCGGATTGATCCAGGATTTCGCGCCCATTGTTTACATTGTCGCCCACGGTAGCAGCAGTGCGAACAACCCCCACCATGGAGCCCATGATTGCGGAGCTTGCAGCGGGAGGCCTGGCGCGGTCAATGCTCGTGTTTATGCCTTCATGGCCAATCATGAAAAAGTTCGGAAAATTTTGGCGAAAAGAGGTTTGGCCATTCCACAAACCACCCGCTTCATTGCCGCCATGCATGACACCGCCAGTGATGAAGTGGCGTTTTATGACGAAGACCTGCTCTCAGTCAGTCATGAAAAAGCACATACTCTCAACAAGGCTGTATTTGAAACGGCGCTTGATCACAATGCAAAGGAACGAGGTCGGCGCTTTTCTTCCATCAACATCAACAAAGATCTAAAAAATATTCGCAAGCAGGTCAAACAGCGATCCGTCTCCTATTTTGAACCGCGCCCGGAATTAGGGCACGGCACCAATGCCCTGTGCCACATTGGTTCGAGAGATAAAATCAAAGGACTGTTTCTGGATCGCCGCGCATTTTTACAATCTTATGATTGCAGCACTGATCCCGAAGGGGAAGTATTAGCCCAGGTTCTTGGGCCACTGCCCGGGGTTTGTGGAGGCATCAACCTGGAGTATTACTTTTCAAGAATGGACATTGAAAAAATGGGAGCAGGAACAAAACTGCCTCACAATGTAACTGGCCTCATTGGCGTGACCAATAGCAGTGATGGCGACATTCGGACAGGCCTGCCATTGCAAATGATCGAGAATCATGACCCGGTTCGCTTGCTGATGATGATAGAACACCGGCCTGAAGTCGTTCTCAGGATTATCAAATCCTCCGCCGCCATTTATGACTGGTTTGATAAAGGATGGATTCATCTGATCGCCATTTCTCCTGAAGACGGCAATCTGTATTTATTCCGCAATGGCAACTTCGAAAAATACACTCCTCTGAAAGAAGTCTTACTCACCGATGACATCAACCGGGTGATCAAAGAAAGGCCGGAGATGAAAACCAACCACATCCTCGATGCCACCGAGGAAAACATCCCAACCTACGTTTATTCAAAATAGCATACCATGAACATAAGTTATTTATTATATGCATTGCTGCTCGTTCCCTTTTTGTCATTGGTCATCAGTTATCTGTTTCCCAATGACAATGAAAAAGCCATCTTCACCACATCTATAACAGGTGTAGCGATTGATTACGTGATTCTGGTTGTCGTGGCCATCATCTGGGTTTGGAATGGCTTCCAGCCCATTTTTGTGGAAGGCCCGGTTTTGTACCACACTGGAAAGGCTGACTTTTCGATCAGCTTTTTGATCGATGGCTACAGTCTGGTCTATTTATTAACCGCAACTTTCTTAACCGGCATCATTGTCATGTTCAGCAAGAATTACATGCATCGGGAAAAAGGTTTTAAGCGGTTTTTTAATAACATCAAATTTTTCTACTTCGGTCTGTTGCTGGTATTGATGGCGGGTAATCTGGAGACCATTTTCCTGGGGTGGGAAATCCTCGGTGTTACTTCTTTTTTCCTGATCGGATTTTACCGCGACCGCTATCTGCCGGTAAAAAATGCCCTGAAGGTGGTCTCCCTCTATCGAGTAGCTGATGTGTCGATCCTTTTAGGGATCTGGTTGAGCCATCATTATTTTGGCTACAGTATCAATTTCCGGGATCTTCACGGACTGGAAAGCTCCCATCATCATATAAATAATGAATCGTTCTATCAATATTTGATCCCCGGACTGTTCTTACTGGCCGCCATGGTCAAATCCGCCCAGTTCCCTTTTTCATCATGGTTGCCTCGCGCCATGGAGGGCCCCACAACTTCCAGTTCTATTTTTTATGGATCCCTCTCGGCGCATATCGGGGTTTTCCTTTTGATCCGGATATCGCCCTTATGGGTAGGCAACTACTGGTTCCATTTTATCATCGGAGGCATTGGTCTGATAACCGTGGTCTTGTCAGGGTTCACCGCCAAAGTTCAATCCACTATTAAAACACAGATTGCCTATGCCTCGTTGGTTCAAATAGGCCTCATGTTCATCGAAGTATCATTCGGTTTGTACTGGCTGGCCATGATCCACCTGGTGGGCAATGCCATGCTGCGCACCCACCAACTGCTTATTTCCCCATCCATCTTGAGTTACAAGATCCATAACCAGTTTTTTAATTTTTCCCCGCCTGCTGCCCAGCTCAAAGATTCGTTCTGGGATCGCTTGAAATTGTCAGTGTATATTCTCAGTATCAAAGAGTTTAATCTCGATACTTTCATGTATAATTTCTTGTGGAATCCACTGAAAAAACTGGGCAACTTGATCAATTTCATTTCCCCTAAAATTGTTTTTGCGATTTATTTCCCCCTCTTTTTTTTAGGACTTGCCGGAGTTTACAATAAAGAAATGGTTCCCGTTCAAATAATAAAATACATTCCGGAAATCTTTGCGGTATTGAGCTTCTCATTAATCCTCAAAGTCTTCGTAAAACGTAAATCAGTTTTAAACGCATGGTTACTTATAATTCTAAGCCAATTATTCCTCTCGCTGTCATTTGGCTTCAACGAAGAGTTCGACTTCTCCCAGGTTCATATTTTCCTGAGCGGCATTTTCGTTTCAGGCATCGTTGGTCTGCTTGTCATTTACAGACTCAAATCAAAAGGGAAAAATATAAGCCTCGATCAATTCCATGGCCACTGCTATGAATTCCCCAGGCTCGCGTTTGTTTTTGTGTTAGCCTGCCTAGGCATATCAGGATTCCCCATCACCCCCACCTTCATTGGTGAAGACTTGATGTTGGGTCACATTTACGAAAACCAATTCCCGCTGGTGATCATGTTGATCCTCTGCCTGGTCTTGGATGGTTTGGTCGTTTACCGGATCTATTCACGCCTGTTTTTAGGACAGCACAAAAGCGACTACCACGACTTTGCCTTCCGCTCCTCGTAGGAAAGCCACGCATCCCTTAACTAATCACCAACCCCATGCACCTCTCTCCCATCGATATCCTGAACGGGCCGATTGTTGTGTTTGAGAATTTCCGCGAGTTTGTCTAGCAGTTTCCCATCTGCCTCAAGCTCTTGTTTGAGAATGAACCACTTCACCCCCTCGGTACAGGGCGGGGTGGTGAAGGATCCTGAATAAGTATAATAATCCGGCTGGGCAGGCACCAAATCTCTCAAATGAATGCCTTGTTTCATCACCGTTTTATCCCCCTCTTTCTCCGGTAATTTTGCGTGCGCCACATACTTCAAAGCTTGTGACGACTCGCCGGCTTTATAGAAAATAGCGAGAACGGCAACTTCTCCATCTTCCGCTTTATGCACCATGTGCAGCTCAACCGGGAAATATTTTCCGTCTACAGTGTGTTCACTAGGTGAATGAAGATGAAACTGCTCCAACTTGTAATGCTTGCCTGCAACTTCAATCTCACTGCCATCCTCCTCCTGCTGATGTTGCAAAGTATGGCCATTATTAATGAAGTCCGGCCGCTCTTCGCTGTGGTAGCGAAAAATGAGCTCCGGCAGTTTGTCTTCCACCACCTTACGGGTATCGATATTCACAGGAGATTGCTTTTTCCCAGCATCCGCCAAACTATAACTGGCACTCAACTTGCCCCAGTATTCAGGCCCCGTAGCCCCTTCGTAACTCCAGTGAGCATCGGGGTGGTGAACTGTTTTTTTAAAATAATAATGCTCGGATTTAACCTTTTCGGCCGGACCACAAGATACAACTAACAAAACGACAGCTATTAAAAAACGCATTAGAACCGGATTGGGTTAAAATTTATGGTGAATACTAAACTGCAACTGCCCCTTGTTCCAATCACTGGTGGTTTGCTGCATGTAGGCTAACTGCACTCTAAAGTTTTTCTTAACGGCATAACCTAAACCTCCATATACGCGGTTGCGGTCAAAAAGATCCACACTTTTCCCATTGCCAATGTTTTTCTGCATATTGAGGAACAACTCATTGTAAAAAGCCAGATAAACAGCTCCCTCATCAATCTCCTTCATGTTCAACGGGATGTTCAAAAATATATTATATCTAAGGCGTGTTCTGAAATCCTGATTCTCCACAAATCGTTGCTCAAAACGAAAACGATGATTAAAATGAAAGCGGCTGCCTAGTTTTTGTGGGGAAAGCAACTCTTGATAAATCCGCCACTCCTCACTGTTCGAATCACTTTCGCCGAAATCACCACTTAACACATAAGCCGACCCTAAAGTGAACTTCAGATTTGTGTCGACCGGCCGATAGGTGATCCCCCCACGCAACAAACGCTGTTCGAGATCCTGGGAAACGCCCCAACTGCGATGCTGAAAGTCCCCTTGAAATCCCCATTGGGAATCTTTGATCGGAGCATCCCAGAAATACATATACCACGAGCCGAGTTGACCACCATCGACTTGCCCCTGCCCTTTTTGTGCGGTCGAGCAAACTAGCAAGACCACAAGAAGAATGAAATGTTTTGCCATGGCTATCTTTCAGCCACCTCTAATCGCTAGTCTAGCAAAAAAATTAATTTCCTACCACCAGGTTCTAACTCCGGCAAAATGAGTCCACCCGGAAAAACCATCCGTGCCTCCACTCATGTTGGAATACTCCGATCCAATCATCACTTTCAAGCGTTCGCCATTAAGCCGGTAATCCAGTCCCGTGTAAAACGCATTGTAGATTCGCCCCTCTTTTCCTCCGCCGTCCGTTATCGCCTCAGTTTCATATCGCTTTTGCAGAGCTATTCCCGTGTCCGAATTCGATGCGGCTAATTGATAACGAAATACTCCCCGGAGTTTAGGAGTGAGCTCAACCCACGGCATGAATACGATCCCAAAAGCGCTCTGCCCCTCTCTTTCAGCCGCTCCCACGGTATAGAGCATATCTGTGATCAAGCCATAACCGTCCCATTTGCTTTTTGAATTCAGCGACACCACATGCTCATAAGGACGCATCTCCCGAGATCCAATTTTTGGATCCGACCACCAGTAGTCCAGGTAGGCCTGGGTGTTCTCATTCACTTTATAACCCAACTTCAACAGGGCCGCGACACTGCCACTGTTTTCAAACTCCCGAAACTTCCCATCGAGTAAATCTGAAAAAATACCGGTCTGAATAGTCACTTTGTCTGTAATATTATAAAACACTGACGCGCCCATAATCTTGTCTACAGTCGACTGCAGAACCAAACGTGAACGGTTAAAAGGCAATACGAATCTCGAAGAGGTAAATCGTTCCCGGGAGGTATTGGACTTCTGGCGCCCTACCCGGAATTTTAAATCCTTGTTTGGCTTCCAGTCGATATAGAAGTTGTCCCACCCCTTGAGATACTCTCCGTGAAGATCATCCGCCCCTCGAATATTCGCCTCTAGCACAAAAGTAAATTGACTAAGAAAGGCAATCTTGAATCCAGGTCGAATACGTCTTTCCTCCCAACCGGTGGCACTGCCACGATCCGAGTCGACGTAATAGCCTTGACCATGAAAACGACCTATAAAAGTAACCTTCTGCAGAAGAGGGCTCTCCTCATTGTCATACCAAACGGTGTGATCCCACAGGTTCAGATAAGACCAGGATTGATCCGAAATCGCGGCATCCCCAGTCATCGCCTCAACCGTATTGGCAGTTTCCGAGCCCGCAAAAACCACATTCCCCAGCAACAAAAGCCAACACAGAGAAGCCCGCACAATGCATCCACCTTGTCTGGTTTTTATCGTTCTTACGCTCTTTTCACTCATCTTCTCACCACTATTCGATTTGTTCATGTCAAGGCAACCAGCCTCTATCATAAATCATCACAAATAACCAATTCTTATTTGTGATAACTACTTCGCAAACACACAGCAGATCTGCTCCCCCCTCGCTTGATCTCATCTCTTTTTTGCCTGTTTGACCGCGCCCTCCCCACCAAACAGCTTTTCCCGTGCTGTCCGGGTGATAGCCAAGGCGATTGGGTGGTGCAGCTTGCGCTCCACTGTGATCGCGTAAAAAGACTCCAATATTTCATCCGTCCGCCCCACTTTTTCAACATTGTATTCCCTGCAAATCTCATCCTCGATGATCGTCGGCCCGACAAACAAACCCGCGCCATCACTGCCGAACTCTTTCAACAAGGCACTGTCGTGAAACTCAGCGCGAATCAGGGGGATATACCCCTTCGCTGACATCCAACGGTCAATGGATCGTCGTAAAAGCGTTCCCTCTGACGGCACCAACAACGGCGCGTCTGAAATGGAACCCGGAAAACCTTGCCGATAACGACGCGCCAAATCTTTTGTGCCAAAAAAAGTCACCCCACTCGATCCAAGAAAATGATTAAAAGCCTTGATTCTGACCGCCCCCCCAATCGGAGCATCTGCAATAACCAAATCCAAACGGTGAATAGACAGATCGGTCAGCAATTCCTCCGTTTTCCCCTCCTCACAAATTAAACGAACCGGCTTGTCCATCTTCAAGGCGGGTGCCAGCAGACGATGAGAAACCAATTTTGGCAATACGTCCGATATCCCCACCCTCAATCGAGCCGGGCGATCCGAACCAATCCCCTTCAAACTTTCCCTGAGCTCCTTGCCTAAAGTGAAAATTTCATCCGCATAATCAAAAGCCAGACGGCCAGAATCCGTCAAAGTCAGCCCACCACGCCCCCTCACAAACAAAGATTCTTCCAAATTGGTCTCCAAGGCCTTGATCTGCGTACTCACCGTCGGTTGCGATAAATTCAACATCTGACTGGCTTTACCAATGCTTCCCTCCTTCGCCGCCACCCAGAAATAATAAAGATGATGATAATTGAGCCAGTCCATAACGATTAGGTTTAATCTATGGATAAACGCTGTTATTTTCAATTTGTCAATATAATATCCAAACGTAGAATCTCTTCAGTCAATAAAATCCAGTCTCCCGCACTGAACCCCCACTAAACAAAAACGATGAATTCTGACAACAATTTAAGCCCACTGAAACACTTAAAAGATGATCTTCCCGCTGGCTTGGTGGTTTTTTTAGTCGCTCTGCCTTTATGCCTGGGCATTGCACTGGCATCAGGAGCACCTCTGTTTGCCGGACTGATCAGCGGTATTATAGGAGGGCTGATCGTTGGCGCTCTCAGTGGATCGCCTCTGGGAGTGAGTGGTCCAGCAGCAGGTCTAGCCGTAATTGTGCTGAACGCGATCACCGAACTGGGCGCCTTTGAGATATTCCTCGTCGCCGTGATCATCGCCGGCATCATCCAATTGATCATGGGTTTTGCGAAAGCCGGCATCATTGCCTACTTTTTTCCATCTTCGGTGATCCACGGCATGCTGGCCGGAATCGGAGTCATTATTTTTCTGAAACAAATCCCCCATGCCCTGGGTTACGACAAAGTTTCCGAAGGTGACTTCGCTTTCCAACAGAGGGACGGCCACAATACTCTCGAAGAATTGTCACATATGCTGCAATTTATCAGCCCTGGAGTTCTCATCGTATCCGTGACCTCGTTGATCCTTCTCATTCTCTGGGAAACCGCTTTTTTCAAAAAATTAAAATTCACCAAGCTGGTTCAAGGCCCTCTTGTGGTGGTCATCGTAGGCATTATTTTAAACAAAGTTTTTGCCACCAGCTCCAATCTTGCGATCAGCGTCGATCACCTGGTAAAAGTGCCTGTCCCTGATAGTTTCAACAGCTTTATCGGTAACTTCGCCCTGCCCGATTTCAGCGCACTGTCCAACCCGGCCGTTTACACCACCGGGATTGTGATCGCCGTCGTTGCCAGCCTTGAAACCCTGCTTTGTGTCGAAGCCTCGGACAAACTAGACAAATTAAAAAGGATCACCCCGACCAACCGCGAACTGAAAGCCCAGGGAGTCGGCAACATCATCGCTGGTTTTGTAGGTGGACTGCCCCTGACCCAGGTCATCGTCAGAAGCTCGGCCAACCATCAGTCCGGCGGCAAAACCAAAGCCTCGGCCATCACCCACGGCATCTTGTTGCTGATCAGCGTGCTTGCCATCCCCAAAGTTTTGAACCTCATACCTCTTGGAGTTCTGGCTGCCATTCTATTAGTCGTGGGTTACAAACTCGCCAAACCCGCCCTCTTCAAAAAAATGTATCAAGACGGGCTCGAGCAATTCATTCCTTTCACCATCACTGTGATAGGCATCGTCTTCACCGACCTACTCACGGGCATCGCCATGGGCATGGCGATTGCCATATTTGTCATTCTGAAAAACAACTTCAGCGTGCCCTTCAAAATGCAAAAAGAAAACCTGAAAGGCAAAGAGAATCTCCGCATCGTGCTCTCCGAAGATGTTACCTTCCTGAACAAAGCATCCATTCTCAAAACACTGGAACAGATTCCCAACGGCACTTCAGTGGAAATCGATGCCAGTAACACCAAGTTCATCCACTACGACGTGGTCGAGATCATTGAAGACTTTGTGATCAGCTCCAAAAACCGCAACATCGAAGTAGTCATCATTGATCTCTACGACCACAAACAAGACAGCCCGATTCAACATTTCAGATTGGCCAACGATAACAAATAATCAACCATGAGAACACAAACCCAGGAAACCCAAAAAAACCTAACTCCAAAAGATGCCCACAGAATCCTGGAGGAAGGAAATCAACGTTTTGTCCAGAACCTGAAAGTTCAACGCAACCTACAAGAACAAGTTCTCGCCACCAGTAAAGGGCAATACCCCTTTGCCGTCATCTTATCCTGCATCGACTCTAGGGTGCCGGCAGAACTCGTGTTTGACCAGGGGATCGGAGACGTATTCAGTGTCCGGGTCGCCGGCAACATCGTTAATGAGGATGTGCTCGGCTCGATGGAATTCGCTTGCAAAGTCGCCGGCTCAAAAATTGTGGTTGTCCTGGGGCACACCAAATGCGGTGCCGTCAACGCCGCCTGCAATAACGTTGAACTGGGCCATATCACAACTCTGCTCAGTAAAGTCAGGCCTGCTGTTGACTTCATCAGAACCAGCGAAAATCCAATGAGCGAAGCCGAAATCGAAAGCGTCGCCATTCAGAATGTGAAGTTTTCGATTGATCGAATCCGAGCGGAAAGCCCCATTTTAGCCGAACTTGAAAGCGAAGGACAAATTGAAATCGTTGGAGCCATCTATGACGTTGCTTCCGGGGAAGTGGAGTTTTTCTCCAAAAGCTGAAGCGCTTAAAAAAAGCGGGGCCTTCCCTTTCGGAAAGACCCCGCTCCACATTACCAATGTTTAGGCATAGCTCAGAGGGCAACTACCAGAAAGTCCGAACCCCCACCCAAGGGGTCACTCCGGAAAAATCATCCTTGCCACCGGTCAAGTGCGAATACTCTGCGCCTGCCATCAACTTCAGCTTGTCTCCGTTGATTTTATAGTTCAATCCGAGATAGATTGCATTATACAAGTCCCCTCTAGTCCCTCCACCATCGGTAACCGCTAAGCGGTCGTATCGCTTGGCCAAAGAAATTCCGTTCACAGAATTAGAATTTCCTAATTGATACCTAAATACTCCCTGCAACTTATCAGTGATGTTGTACCATGGCATCAAAGTCAAACCGAACACCTCTTCTCCTTCCCTCAGTCCAGTTCCAACTCCATAAATAAGGTCCGTATTTAAGCCAAAATCATCCCATATATTGGTCGTATTCAAAGAAAAAACATGTTTATAATCCTTTATCTCTCTTGCACCACCTTGACGATCTGCATACCAATAATCTAGGTAGGCTTGAGTATTCTCATTCACTTTATAACCAAGTTTCATCAAAGCTGCCACACCTCCGCTTCCTTTATAACTATTGAGCTTGTTATCGAGTGGTGACGAATAAATTCCACTTTGCAGTGAAAGTTTATCAGTAAATTTATAACGCGCCGACGCGCCCAAAATTTTATCCGAAGTCAATTGATTGACCAACAGGGATCGTTCCGCTGTTATAATATACTTGGAAGAGGTATACCGCTCTTGTGTCGTATCTGATTTTTGGCGACCAAATTTGAATCGAAGCTTCTTAGTGGGCTCCCACTGCAAATAAAGGTTGTCCCAACTTTTAAAAAACGGGCCATCCAGATTTCTCACATCTGCCAGATTAATTTCACCTTGGAACTTAAATTTATTCCAAAATTTCACTGCGAAACCAGGACGAAAACGACGATTTTCCCAACCCGCTGAATGCCCATGGTTTGAAGAATCATAATAATATTGGCCATGATACCTACCAATGATTTTGACCTCCTGAATAAAAGAATCCTCTTTGTTTGAATACAAAGTTGTATAATCCCATAAATTGAGATAACTCCAATTGCTGTCTGAAACAACAGCTTCTTCTGCTACCGCCTTAGTGCTATCTTCCCCTGCAAAAACAGTGTGATTGACCAAAAGGGTAATGGCCACACATGTAGAGAGAATCCATCCAGCCTGCCTGATTTTTACTTTTAACATTTTATTCGTTGGTTACAGTTTTTCCGTTCGTCAAAATCATTGACGGCTCCTATTTAGTTCGCCTACCCGAAACTAGCCACTGATCAATTGTGACAATTCGGGCACAAAATATTTTTTGATACAAACTCTGCAAATGGCTTTTGGTTTCACTTGCAGAATGTGTCGAGCGAGGCACTAGAGGTCGTAAAATTTGATGTAATATAAAATATAAAGTTGAAGCCACTTAACACATATATGCGTATTTGCGCTTTTAAGCAAGTATTTTGAAGCCCTCTCACAGAATCCCCATCCATTTCCCTTGTTTTCATTTTTTCTAACGGTTTACTACTCTTTCTTTTTTTAACTCACCTGCATCAATTTGATTCCCCCCCCTCTCACCCCTCTCCTTGTTTACCTGCCATTCTTTAAAACGATTCATCCGCATAAAACCTTACAAAAATCTCTCTGGACATCACGATGGGAGAAACGAGCTTCATTCACTATCATGCTGAAAAAAATCATCTCCGGCGGTCAACCCGGTGCGGCTAGAGCAGCACTGGACTGGGCTATTTCCCATCAACTCCCTTACGGAGGATGGTGCCCTCGTTGGCGCCACATGCATGACGGAGTGCTCGATGAACGTTACGCTGAACTGAAAGAAAGCACCCTGCCTATCTATTCCCAGGCCAAAGAGTGGAACGTGCGCGACAGTGATGGCACTTTGGTTTTTACGCTTGAGGAGAATCTCGATTCTTTCACCAGAAAAACAGTGGACTTCGCCCGTAAACACGAAAAACCCTGCCATCATATTTGCGGCACCGGTTACGAAAGCGCCGAAGATCTACTTCATTTCATCAACCGCAACCACATTGAAACTCTCAACATCGCAGGTTCACACGATTCAGAAGAACTTGGCATTTACATTTACGTAGTGGATCTGTTGAACGAAGCCTTTCCCCAACATTTAACAAAAAATCAACCCCACCCATGAAAAGAAGATCCTTCACCCAAGCTCTCGCCGGCAGCCTCATCGCCTCTCAGACAGCCTACGCTCAAAACACTGGAAAAACTGTGATCGCCGTCATCACCAACGCCGAAGGTGCCCACCTCAGCGCCTATTTTCCAGCTCTGGCCCAAGCCGAGGACGTCGACTCCGTCGTGCTCTCCGACCCCAGCGGCAAGACCATCGAACTCGCACGCAAACACCTCGGTGACAAACTGACCGCTACCTATACCGATCCAGCCGAGATGCTGGAAAAAGAGCAAGCGGTAATGGCCCTGGTCAGTCTGGAGGCTGCCATCGCGCCACCAGCCATCAATCTAGCCCTCGACGCCGGTTGTCACGTGATGGCGGAAAAACCCGCGTGCTTGAGTGCGGAAGAGTTCGCCAAGCTGACCAAAAAAGCCAATGACAAAAAACTACTGCTGATGCTCGCCCTGGCCAACCGACTCAACCCGGAAAGCCAGGAAGCCAAACGCATCATTGGAGAGGGCTTAATCGGGAAAATCTACGGCATGGAGCTTCACCTGATCGCCGACCAGACGCGATTAAAATCAAAAAGCTATCACAAAAAGTGGTATGCCCAAAAAGACCGCGGCGGCGGCGGCCACCTAATCTGGCTGGGCATCCATTGGTTGGATCTGGCGATGTATCTGACCCAGTCCAAAATCACCGATGTGGCGGGATTCGCCGGTAACGTTGGCGGTCAACCGCTCGACGTCGAGGACTCTGCCGCGCTGGCGATCAAGTTTGACAACGGCAGTTTTGGCACCGTGACCTCCGGTTTTTATCTGGACAAAGGTTACCATTCCCACATCAAAATCTGGGGCTCGGACGGCTGGCTGGAAATCAATCGTCACGGAGGTGCAGGCAAAGCCCCGCTACGCTGGTACAGCAGCAAGGGTGACAAACCCGATATCATCGAATACCTGCCACCCGATGGCCCGCAAGGTTATTCCCCCTTTGTCGCTGCGTGCGTGCGTGCCGCTATAAGAAAAGGTGAAGCGCCCTTGACGGCCAATGATAGTTTGCAAGTTCTGAAAACGGTTTATGGTGCTTACCGCGCCGCTGAAACCGGCCAAAGCCAGCACATCCGATAAACTTCCCTTTTATTAAATTTTGCCACCATTCAAATCATGACAAAAAAACTAACCACCCTCACCACCCTCTGCCTGCTAGCCTCCAGCTCTCTCCCCAGTACGGCAGCCGACGACCACCAGGCTGAAGTCAAAACCCTACAACCCGGTGTCACCCTCACCATGATCGCGCAGCAGCCGGACATCGTCACTCCGATCGGGCTCGATGTCGATTCCAAGGGACGGGTCTGGGTCATCTCCAGCAATACCCACATGCCACCCCGGGGATACCAAGGCCCCGCTCATGACCAGATCCTGATCTTTGATAAAAACGGCAAACGTCATCTTTTTTATGACAAAACCGACCTAACCATGGATCTCGAATTTGGTGCCGACGGCTGGGTTTACCTCTCCGAACGCGATCGGATCCTGCGCATCAAAGACAGCAACGGTGACGGCAAGGGCGATCTGGAAGAAACCCTGATCACACTCGAATCGGAGGCCGATTACCCGCACAATGCGGTCTCGGGCATCGCCTGGGATCCTACCAACGGAGACCTGGTGTTTGGCCTGGGAGAAAACTTCGCCAAAGCCTGGACCCTGACAGCTCACGATGGCAAAGCCATCAAAGGAGCCGCCCGCGGCGGAGTGTTCCGCTGCAAAGCCGATGGCAGTGATCTGCGTCAAGTCGCCGAAGGTCTGTGGAACCCTTTTGGTATCGTAGTGCGCCAGGATGGCGAGATTTTTGCCGCCGAAAACGACCCCGGTGAGCACCCGCCCTGCAAGGTGCTGCATATCGTCCAGGACGGCGACTACGGATTCCGCCGCCAGTATGGACATGAAGCCCATCACCCTTTTGTTTCATGGAACGGCGAAGGTCGCGGCACTCTGCCGATGATCCATCCCTCCGGCGAAGCCCCTTGCGGCATCGCCACTCTGGGTCGCGGTCTTTTGGTCCCCTCGTGGGGCGATCACCGTATCGATTTTTTTCCACTCAGCCCCAAAGGCGCCTCTTACACCGCCAAGCAAATCACCCTCGCCCACGGTTCGCGTTATTTCCGCCCCGCCTGCATTGCCCGGGATAAGAGTCAAAGCGATAGCAATAAACTAACTTGGTATCTCACCGACTGGGTGGACGGACGTTACCCGGTTCACGGTTACGGCCGTTTGTGGAGAATGGAGATCGACCTCAAAGCCGCCAAATGGATCGGACCTATGGAACTCGAAAATAAAAATGAAGCCGCCCAACTCGCTGCCCAACTGCGCGACGGCAAGCAGGGTTTCAGTCAGGACAAACTCTTCGAACTCAGTCATCATAAAGATCCTTTCATCGTCAGCGCTGCCCTTTCAGCTCTGAAAAACAGCTCCGCCACTTGGAAACTTGAACAAATCCAAAAGCTGGATGCACCAGACCGCGTGCAAGCCGTCATCGCACTGAAACTCGCCAAATCATCGCCGGAAGCCTGGATACCAGCCCTGCTGGCCGATAAAAACCCCGCGGTGCAATTCGAAACCCTGCGCTGGATCGCCGATGAAGAACTCAAGGACTACCTGCCTCAGGTCGATCAGATTCTCAAACGCAACGAACTGGACTATGACGTGTTCGAAGCCGCACTCGCCGCCCGCAATACCCTGCTCGGCAAATCTGACATCGGCGTGCGCGATCCGGAAACCCTGTTGAGCCGCGTGCTTGATAAATCCAGCTCCCCCACCATCCGCGCCTACGCTCTGCGCCTGCTGCCTTCCCGTCAAAAAAACGCGCCTAAAAACGGCGAGACACCGCCAGTGAAATTCCCCAAAGGGCTCACCCTCGAAGTTCTAGAAGAATTACTCGGGGTAAACGATTCACAACTCTCTCTGGAAGCCCTACGAACCTTGGCCGGAAACCCCGAAGCGGGACAAAAGCTGCTAGCAAAAACCGCCGACAACGAAAAATTGGATATTCAACTGCGCTGCGAAGCCATCAGCGGACTCGCATCAGTTGCCGATCAACATACTGAACGGCTGATCAGTCTGGCCGGAAATACAAATGAAAAACTTCGTGAATCCGCCTTGCGCTCTTTGCGTTCAACTCCGCTCAATCCCGGGCAAACCGAACAACTGAAGATACTCTCCAACAAATACCCCGACTCAGCTCCTCTGTTTGCCGCCCTGCTTGACCCGGCTTCACTGATGGCCGGTCGCCCCGCGCTGACCGATACCGCTGCCTGGTTGAAACGGCTCGATGCGCTCAAAACCCCCGCCGACCTGCAATCTGGACAACGTATTTTCAATCACAGCAAAGTCGCCCTCTGCTCCAACTGTCACCGTTATGGCGGGCGCGGTAATGTGGTCGGCCCCGATCTGAGTAATGTCGGCGATCTCGGCGATCGCGCCTGGCTGCTGGAAGCCATCCTCAATCCTAATAAAGACATCGCCCCCCAATTCCTACCACGAATGATAACCCTGAATGACGGTAGCGTTTATACCGGCATCCGCCTGCGCTCCTACGTCAATGAACAAATCCGCGACGCCCGCGGCCTCAACTACACCTTCAAACGCGACGAAGTGAAATCCATTCAGGACTTACCCATGTCCTTCATGCCCGGAGGTCTGCCCCTGACCCTGACCGACAGCGAGCTGCGCGATCTGCTCGCCTTCCTTCAAAACTCTGCAACCCAGCTCAACGCCAAGTGAGTGCCTCCCCTTGAATTCTTCTCTCCATCAGTGAAATCAGAGATTACATATTTTTTATCGTATAGCTCGATATTCTGTATCTTGATTCTCACGGGAACCCTATCGTCCATGACTGCCAGTGATTCCCCCGCCCTTGAGCTCTGGCAAGTTAAGGAAATCGAATTTCACAGCAGTGCCGAATACCCGCATCCCTTCCGCGAAGTTGAGCTGAAAATAAACTTCACTTCACCCTCGGGAAAACTATCAAGCGTCAACGCCTTCTGGGATGGAGACGATACTTGGCGCGCCCGCTTCTCTCCCAATCAACCCGGCAAGTGGACTTGGAAATCTTCCTGCCACCCTGCCAGTGACACCGGTCTGCACAACAAAGCAGGAAGCTTCGAATGCCGTGACGGAGAAAAAAATACCGGCCTCCTATCCGGCCCGGTTAAAATATCCTCCACTCAAACCTATCTGGCCAAGCCCGACGACAGCCCCTTTTTCTGGCTGGCCGACACTGCGTGGAATGGCGTATTGCGGGCTAAGAACGATGACTGGAAACGTTATCTGCTCACGCGAAAAAAACAGGGTTTCACCGCAATACAGTTTGTCGGCACCCAGTGGCGCGGCGGCAGCAAAACCTTGCCCGCTCCCGTTTACCTGGGCGAAAAGGACATCTCGGTGAACACCGATTACCTGCAAGTCATGGATCAAAGGATTGCCGAAATCAATCGACAGGGACTGATCGCTGTACCCGTTCTGCTCTGGGCCTTAAACGCTACCGATCCCGGACGCGCCCTGCCAGAAGTAGACGCCATTCGCCTGGCACGATATCTAGTTGCTCGTTGGGGTGCCTACAATGTAGTTTGGTTCCTTGGCGGTGACGGCCGCTATCAAAACGTCGAGCGCTGGAAGCACATCGGCCGCGAAGTTTTCACCGGAAGAAAAAACGACGACCCGATGAGGCGTCTGCGCACCCTGCACCCTTCGGGCGGCAATTGGGTTGTTCCCAATTTTGGCAGCGAAGCTTGGCTCGACTTCATCGGTTACCAATCCAGTCATGGTGATCACGCAAAGAGCCTGCAATGGTTAACCAGCGGACCAGTGGCTCAAAACTGGAATCGACAACCGCTCCGCCCGATCATCAATCTCGAACCCAATTATGAACTCATCCCGGGACCTCCCAGCATGATTCCCCACAGCCCACAGCATGTGCGACGCGCTGCCTATTGGTCGATGCTGGTCACCGCTCCCGCCGGAGTCAGCTATGGTCACCACGTCATCTGGCCATGGAACAACCAGCTCGATGATATCGAAGGCCACGTTGCCGCCGGCAAAGCAGATGCTTGGTCCACCGGGCTGGAAACCGAAGGCATCAAAAACATGAGCTTGCTGCGTCAATTTTTTGAAAGCGGTCCGTGGACACAACTTCGCCCCCTGCCCTCGCTTTTAGTCAATCAACCCGGACAGCAACAGCCGCAGGATTTTGTCGCCGCCGCCCAAACAAAAGACCAATCGTGGACAGTCCTCTATCTACCCGAAGGCGGAAACATTCAGCTCAAAAACGAACAACTGCCCAAACAGTGGCAAGCCTACTGGACCAACCCTCGCAATGGAGAAAGCAAAACCATCGTAGAAACTGATCTGCATTTTACTAGCCCCGACCACCATGACTGGCTATTGCAGATCAAAGTCACCAAAACGGCTCAATAAAGGTGGGTGAGCGAATGAGCTTACCTGCCCACTGCCAAGCGAAAAATATGGCATCCCGGGTGAACAGGTCTAAACTTCCAACACTTTAAGTCTATAAATCATGAAACACCTTCTTAATTCCCTTTTCTGTCTTTGTTTGCTGGCCACCACTTTACCGGCCTTCGCCAAAACCACTAAAGCCAATTACCCGGGCGCCACTGCCGAGATTTATAAACACGCCTCCGGCGATGATCTCTACCTCTACATTTTTAATCCTCAAGGCCACGACCCGGCTAAAGACCAACGCGCCGCCGTCGTCTTTTTCTTTGGCGGTGGATGGAACGGAGGCAGCACCGGGCAATTCAAGCAACACGCCGCTTATCTCGCCTCACGCGGCATGGTCGCCATCCTTGCCGATTACCGCGTCGCCAGCCGGCAGAAAACCACCCCTAGGGAATGTGTCGCCGACGGAAAATCGGCACTGCGCTGGGTGCGTGAACATGCCACCCGACTCGGCATCGACCCGAAACGAATTGCAGCCGGAGGAGGATCGGCAGGCGGACACGTCGCCGCTGCCACGGGCATCGTCAAAGGACTCGATGATGACGCCGGTGACTCGACGATCAGTTCAAAAGCCAATGCCCTGGCACTCTACAATCCAGTCTATGACAACGGACCACAAGGATACGGCAACAGTCGGGTCAAGGACTACTGGAAGGAAATATCTCCGCTGCACAATCTCGATAAAAACTCTCCACCAACCATTGTTTTTCTCGGTACCAAGGACAACCTGATCCCGGTAGCCACCGCAGAAAAATTCAAATCCAAAATGCAAGAGCTTGGCATCAAATCCGAACTACATCTCTACCAGGATCAACCCCACGGCTTTTTTAACGAAGGCAAAGGCGGCAGTGAGATCTTCCTCGATACCCTGCGTAAAACCGACGCCTTTTTTGTATCCATCGGTTATCTGGAAGGCAAACCCACCGAGCAACAGCTCGCTGCGGCCTCCCATCGCAAAAAGAAAAAATGAAGCTCCGCCTGAGCAAATCGCCATCCATCTCGCTTTTCGTGCTGGCGGCTAGGCTGGAAGTCTTATTCTTTTGTATTTTGTAGCTTCAATTTCCAGCTTCGGGCGAACATTTTCAAGCACCTCAAAGGGAATATCAGTTCAAGTTTTTTGCTTCCGCTGATATGACTATTGAAATAGTATGAGCCCTCAAGGCTGCACCGGTGGCACACAAAAACCCCTTAATTTCTAGTTTTATTTAAAAAACATTATTTTTTAATTGCTTTTATTCCACCAACTGCTTAAAAAGTTAACAACTCATTGCCTTATAAACACAAAGCTTTAGTAGCAATTGATATTTGTTTGCATGTTTAAACTACTATTTACTCTTGTAGCCATAACTACCATAATTTCGATGGCCTTCATCGGAAAATTGGGAATGCAGCATGGGGATAACGCCTCTCTCCAACCTGCACCAATAATGGTCAGTTCCACTGGAGCTATTTCTTTTCCTGGCCGCATCCCTGCACCTGAAGTGGTTTATCAGCTGCGACAGGCAGCCCAAGCTAATGATGCTGCAACGCTGAACGCCTTGCTTGTCGAGCACCGACTCTTTTTAGCTTCTACTCCTAAATAAATCAACTGTAACGGTTTAGCTGATTTCAGGGCTTGTCGACAACTCTGTATACGATCTGAAACGCGGCGCGATTTTTGATGCACAAGACAAGGAGCGTTACTGATAGCGGGGGGCACCCACCCTGCCCTCTTGCCCGCCGTAGCCTCGGCGAGTGAAGTTTCGTTACCGAACTTGGATTGAAAGGGATCAAAAAATGACTTATTGTTATTTATCTGAATTGGCAAAATTCAATTAATCTTTTTTTTCTTAATCTTTGATTGTTGAGTGAAAATAAATCGGTGACATGAAGTTCTGGAACTGAGGATTGAGCCCCAGCTAAAGAAAAATCACATTGCTTGCTTAAATAGGCAATAAATTCATCGGGACTATCAAAATCGATAATGACAAAAGCATAGTCGATGCAACCATCTTGAACAGAAACAATGCCGTATTTTTCGCTTTTATATACCAAGCCATGTCCACAGTAATCAGGATGAGCATAAATAAAGCTGCTTGCCATTTTTAAGCTCTTTAGCTACAGCTGTCGCAAGTTCCACACCAATTTTATCATGGCTTAACCACTTGATCATTTCAGGAGTTGACCATTTTGGAGGTTGACCTCTAAAGGAATATTTCAGTTTTTAAAAATACCCATTTCCAAAAGTGTTTATTGTAATTGTTAAGTAGATGCCCAGCACCCGTGAGAGTGATTCGTAATCCAGCTTAAATCACTCGCTCTTAGGGGGCAAAGCTGCCCGCCAGCCTGAGCTTAGTTTTTCCGTCAGCTTTTTTACCAGCTCTGCGTTTTCCGGCAAGTTGGCGATGTTAACGTTCTCCTGAGGATCAGTTTTGTGATCGTAAAGTTCCAGCCCTCCGACCATCTCAGGTTTTCCTGCTTTGGTCCAACGAGTGAAGCGGTAGCGGTCGGTGCGAATTGAGCGTCCCATGTGGGATTGATTGGGGTATTGGCTGAAGGCCGCGCTCTTCCATTCTTGAGTAGGCTTGTCGAGCAAGGGAGCAAAACTGGTTCCTTCAAGGAAATCAGGTAGCGGCAGGTCGGCGAGTTCACACAGCGTCGGATAAATATCGACAAACTCCACCAGAGCCGGGGTTTTCCGGCCAGCGGCTTTCATCCGGGGATCACTCACAATGAGGGGTGCGTGGGCTGAGAGCTCGAAGTTGGTGGCTTTGCCCCAAATGTGATTTTCTCCGAGATGCCAGCCGTGGTCACCCCAAAGAACAACGATCGTACTATCACGGAGCCCCAGGCGATCAAGTTCGTCTAGAACACGGCCGACCTGGGCATCGACATAGGTGACACATGCAGCGTAACCACGAGTGAGTTCGAGAACAAGTTCATCGGAAGGTTCCCCCTTGCCTGGAAAATCTGTGTAAGTCCGGGGGTGCCCCCAATTAGTAGATGCAAATTTCGGGGCATCTTTAGG
This sequence comes from Verrucomicrobiota bacterium, assembly GCA_045046875.1. Taxonomy (GTDB): domain Bacteria; phylum Verrucomicrobiota; class Verrucomicrobiia; order Verrucomicrobiales; family DEV007; genus JAADHD01. Next base: position 23,682 of record JASFYY010000146.1, read on the forward strand.
AGCTTTACGGTTCGTCGCCACCCGGACCTTTTCCGGTGGATACATATCCCAGTATTTTTTTGGTGCAATGAAAGGCAGATGTGGTTTGAGAAATCCCAGAGCGAGGAAAAAGGATTCGTCCTTGAGCTTGCGGAGAGCGGCAATGCCTTGGAGCGCAATTTGCCCGTCCTGCAGAACATCATCATCTACATCCGGGGCTTCGTGGGACAGGCCGAGCACAAAGTGATTTACCCAGTCATCGATTTTGTCACCTTTGGCTTTTGTTTTTCTGGCAAAGACTCCACGGGCAACCCGAACGCCCTCTTCGGAATAATAATAACGCGGTTCGTTTAACCAGGCAGGATCAGACCATGACTTGGGATCGTTCCATTTATTACGCACAGCGAAAGCTCCGTGATAAAGTTTACCAAAAGCCTGGGAACGATAACCGTGATTTTTAAATTGTTCGGGAAGGGTGACGACGTCAGTCAGGTGATCGCGAAAATGTTTGTGGCGGGATCCGTTCGACCAGATCTCGGTGCTGTCCGGCCGAAGGCCGGTGAGCAGAGAAGCCCGACTGGCACGACAGACCGCCGCCTGGCAATAAGCGCGTTCGAATACCATGCCGCGGGCAGCCAGTGCGTCAATGTTCGGCGTGATCATCTCGCTGTGCCCGTAGCAGTTGAGTTGCGGACGTAGATCATCGGCGGCTATGAAAAGCACGTTGAGTTTTCTTGTTGTGTCGGCGGCGTGAAGATTGCTAAACGAGGTGAGCAAAAGAAAAACGATGAGTTGAATGGGGGAGGCGGTTCTCATGATTGTTGTAAAATGGAAGCGGGCGGATTAGAAATCCAAAACATAAGAGTCAAGAATCGCAGCGTCAATGCCTGGAAATCGTCCTGTAATATGCTGTGAATGCTGACAGCTTCAAAAATGGAAGCAAATTGGGACAGAATGATTTGCAGCTTTGCTGAAGAAAGTGAAAACAGGCTTGTCCTAAATAGAATTAGCCCCATGCCTTCAGCGGAAGGCATGGGGCTAATTAGATGCTGTATTTTGAAAAAGAGGAGGGTAATTCAACCTGCCTTTTGATATTTTTCATCAGGCAATGATGTCCACTTGCGGGAATTTTTTGCTCAATATTTTCTCAGCAGGTATTTTCAACCATTTCTCCAGGATGCCGGCATAAACATTGCGGAAATCCACTGAGGATTTCAGATTGCCGGTTTTGTCAAGGTCGGTGAGGCTCGGTTGCGTGCCATGGACGCCGGCCTTTACGCCGGGCCCCATGATAAACATCGGTTGAGCCTGGCCGTGATCGGTCCCTCCGCTGTAGTTCTCTGCGGCGCGGCGACCGAACTCACTGTAAGTGTATGTTAGTACTCGATCCGCATTTCCTCCGCGGGCGAGGTCTTCGTAAAAAGCCCCCACGGTGTTGTCGAGTTCGTCCAGCAACTGTGAAAGTCGGCGTGGTTGGTCGGCGTGAGTATCGTAACCACCAAAAACGGCTATTCCCTGCGCAGCATAAAAGGCGCGTGCATCGAGTCCGCCATTGATAAAAGCGGCAATGGTCTTCACCGAGTTGCCGAATTGAGTGTCCGGATACTCAATCGGTGTTTTATAGTTGCTGGCCAATTCGCCAAGCTTTCCACTGGCGGAGTTTGCATTGACTGCCGTTTGAGTGACAAACTGGAGATCCATCTTGGGATCCTTTTTCATTCCCTTCTGCATCTGGTTAAGCTTGGCATAGAGCATCTTCTCGCGATCATTATGGCTGCCGTTGAAGCGAAATGAGTCAGGGTTCACAAAGCCTATGCCGGGATGTTCCATCCCAGTGAGTCCCAATGGTAGACCACCGGGACCAACGGCGATATTTCGCGTTGGGGAGGTGTCTTTGCAGGAGTAATCCACAAAACGTCCCAACCAGCCAGTGGCGCCCGGTTTACCGGTTCGAACGCCTTTTTCACCTGCTTCCCAGACCTCACGCCCCCTGAAATGACTGAGGTTAAAACCCGGATAACCAGTTCCAAGTACCACGGCGAGTGAGCCCTCGTCATGCATTTTTTTGAAGCGTTTCAGGCTCGGGTGCAAACCTACTTCGTCGTTGAGTTTGAGCACATCCTTGGCCGGAATACCCAATACCTTGCGCAACTTGTAATACTCATCGTTTGCATAAGGTGGCACGACTGCCAAACCATCGGGGCCACCAGTCAGGAGCAGGGATACAACGATGCGATCGTCCGAACCAACTGGTGGTCCAGCCATGGCCGTGCGCAGGACGAAATTCGGCAGAGTAGCGCCGACTCCTACGATTCCTAAACCGCGATTCAAAAACTCACGCCGAGTTGCAATATTGGGGATTTTCATAATGGATTATTTTTTCGGTTTGGTGAAGTAGGTTTCTCGTCGGGTTATGAAATCTGGTGCTCCGGCACACATAGCATCAGCATTAACATTGAGCGGAGTTTCTGGTTAACTTTATTACGCTTCTTTGACCATTCTCCACAGGGTGGCAATTTGCCAAGATGAGTGATCAAGCTTTTGCGTTTTTCTGCATCCAGAGGCAAGGTCAAAAAAGACTTGGCCAGATAGTCCACCGCTTCGGATGCGTTTTTACAACCCCCACCCTGAAGCAGCGCCACTACGTCGACCCCCTCTTTGCCAACTGCGTCGATCAAGCTCGCGACCGCATTGTAACGGACAAACATTCGCTGTGAGCTGATCCACGGACGACCGTAACGCCAGCCTTTCACATCTGGCGGTTCCAACAGTTGCATGCCCATTTCCTGCAGCGCCGTGTCGAGCGCTTCGTAGTTGGTGAGCGGTTGTTCCACAACGATGCGCATACCGTCTGATTTTGGCAAGGGGGTTCCGATTAACTGAGGGCTGGAGAGTGGTTTTGCTCCCAGATCCCGTAGCAATCCTACCATCAGTTCTACCGGACTTTTGATCTGCTTGCCCATGGCGCGGCTACTGTAAAATTCCTCTGAGAGAAAAAGGTTTTTCAGCATGGGTTCCAATGCATACTTACGCTCTCTGAGCACAGCGGCTAGTCTTTCAGTCGTGGTTTTGCTCGGATCTTCATAGGCGAAATATTCCCACAGCTTATGAGAAATGAAGCGTGCGGTTTCCGGTTTCTCCAAAATCAACCTCACCAGATCGTCACCTGTCCACGGCCCCTTTTTGCCAAAAATGGTTTTATCAGTGGTATCATGTTGGTTGTAGAGAAAGCGGTAGGTACCGGTGGCATTGTCATAATTGTAACCGGTCAGCGCACGGGCAGCCTCGACGATATCTTTCTGTGTGTATCCCTGATCAACTCCCATCGAAAACAGTTCCATGATTTCACGGGCTAGGTTCTCGTTGGGCTTGCCTTTGGCGTTCTTGTTATTGTCCAGATAGCGGATCATTGCCGGGTCATGGACAATGCCGTAGAGCAAGGCACCAAAATTCCCTGCGGCCTGTTTGCGGAAGAACTGGTTTTGACCAAGCATGGTGTAGCTGTTCTGTACCACACTGTCCTGACTGGCAAAGTGGCCGTGCCAGAAGAGTGCCAGTTTTTCCTGTAGCGGACGATTGGATTCAACCATGCGCTGCAGCCACCAGCGGCGGATCTGGGTACGCTGATTGGCTTCCACGGATCGGGGATCCAGTCCAACCGCGCGGTTACCTGTGCCACGAATTCTCATCTTACCTTTCAGTGGATCAACCATGAGTTTAGGGGTAAGATCAAGTGAAGGCCCATTCGAAGGTTGACGGTAGTACTCCACCAAATAATCAACCGCCTTGTAAAGTCCCATGGCACGGAGCTTCTCAACTTCCTGGGGAGTGCCTCCAAACCCAGCTCTTACCAGCAGATGGCGCGCCTTGGCGTAGTCCCATTTATTCGGAGCCAAAGGCTTCAAGCCACCCATCGCGGCAACGCGCAGGGGGTAAACTTTGGCAGCTGCGCCGTCAATCGCCTTTATCGCATTGGCAACAATCTTGTCAGCATCAGCCTTTTGTTTCTCCTGTTGCTTGATGAATTGCTGCAATTGTTTTTTGTGTGCCGGATCACTGTCCACGGCGGCAATTTTTTTTGCAATCCGAGCAGCCTCACCACTCTGTTCGACGAGTTCCTCAGCCGTGTCTTTGCGGATGGCCGCCCACTCGCGAATTTCCATTTCCCTGATCGCCTCCAAGGCATAGATTTGTCTTTGCAGAGCATCGGCAATCTTAGCCTGGGCCTTTGCTTCTTTCTCCTTATTCTCCTGCAGTGTCAGATCGACAGTGCCTTTTGCTGAAATTTTCGCGTTGTTCTCTAAAAGCCTCAGTTCAACCATACGGGTTGCCGCCATTTTGTCGCGAAGATCGATCTCCGAGCCAAACAACTCATTCGATTTTTCATTTGCTGTAATCGTATCAGCGATCAAACGCCCCGCCGTATCCCACCTCGTTTTCTCACGATCTTTCTCCGCCTTTCGCAATATGGCCAAACGGGTTTCGGGTTGCTTTTCGGCAATGGCCTGCTTGAGAGCCTTCTTCACTATTTGCCATTTTTGCAGATCATCCTCGGCACGATTCCGTTCTGAACGCGCAATTTCACGCGTTGCGGAACGAGCCATCTCACGCGATCGCTCTACTTCCTTGGTAGATTTTTCCACTTTTTGGGCTTTCCCGAGAATCGGATCGATTTTTTTCTCTGTTTTTTTCTTCGGTGCAGCCCCCTGTGCCAGACTGGCAGTAAAAAGGCCAAGTGAAATCATGGCGAGTATCCACGAATAGTGTTTTGTTCGTTTTTTCATATTCTTCGATCGGTTTTTTTCCTTGCCCTGTTATCAGGGGGCTGGGGGGGGGAAGAGGAAAGCATGGGGGTAAACGGCTATTTTTAAATCAGCCCTGTCGTAGACCGATGCGTTCTTAATGAGATATCTTACTGGGAAGATCCGCCATTCTCGTTTTAGGCGAGGAAACTTCTGCTCCAATTATTAGAAAGTTTCCACTTGGGGTTAAACCAGATTAATGGCTCTAATATATCCCACCACTTGGATATTGTGATTTTCTCTGCTTAAATTGCCCTACTCCCTGTGTCGGATCTAAAATAGAATCCGTGAGAAATTCTAACCATACCTCGCTTAAATTAACCCTGTAGATTTACCAGAGTAGTGAGACACATGAACGGCGGGGACGATAGATGAAAAGCATAATAACTGTTACCAAAAATAATTATCCTTAAAAGAAACCCTCTCAAAAGAAAGTGATCATTTTAAGAATAACAAAGGCAAAAATGATACTTTCCTCGCTACTTTACGCAAGACAGATGCAATTCTGGTGAAAATCGGCTACCTTGAAGGCACTCTAAACAGGAACAGCTCTCAACTGCTTCCCCGCGAAAGATTAAGAAAAAAATGAATCCGCGCCCTTTTAACAGAATAAAAGCCATACCAAGGCTGACCGTCTTTCTGACATTCGGCTTTGGGTTTTGCCTGACTGGATCCATTCCCTGTTTTTCCGCACCAACTGAAATCCAATTCAACCGCGACATTTTACCGATCCTATCGGATAAATGTTTTCATTGCCACGGCCCCGACGAAGAAGCACGCGAAGCAGATTTGCGGCTCGATACCGCGGCAGGCTCAACCGCCGATCTTGGGGATCATGCCGCCATCGTTGCCGGACAGCCGCAAAAATCCGAGCTCATCTCGCGGATTTTCCATCAGGACAAGGATGAAATCATGCCTCCGCTAAAGGCAAACAAAGACCTGACTGACAAAGAAAAAAATCTACTCAAACAATGGATCGCCGATGGCGCTGAGTATCAAGCTCACTGGGCCTTCCTTCCACTTGCCGGCGAAGTGCCGCCACAAGTCAACGCTGCAAACACGATCAAAAACCCTATCGACCTTTTCATCCTGGCCAAGCTGGAGAAAAAAGGTTTTGCCCTTGCTCCCGAGGCAGACCCATCCACCTTGGTGCGCCGTCTTTACGTCGATTTGCTTGGCCTCTTGCCACCTCCCGAATTGGTCAAAAAATTTCGCGACAGTTATGCCGACAATCCAGACGGCACTTACCTGCAACTGGTCGACGCCCTGCTCAATAGCCCCCACTACGGCGAACGCTGGGGGCGTCACTGGCTCGACCAGGCACGCTACGCTGACTCCAATGGTTACACCGTCGATGGGGACCGTCTGATGTGGCCCTACCGTGACTGGGTGATCCGCGCAGTGGGTGACGATCTACCCTTTGATCAGTTCACTATCGAGCAGATCGCCGGCGACCTATTACCTAAGCCCAGCAAATCGCAGCTCGTCGCCACCGGCTTTCACCGCAACACCCTGATCAATCAAGAGGGCGGAACCGACGACGAACAGTTCCGCATTGAGGAAGTCATCGACCGGGTCAATACCACCAGTGCCGTATGGTTGGGACTCACAGTAGGATGCGCGCAATGCCACAATCACAAGTTCGACCCAATCAGCCAAAAAGAATTTTACCAACTGTTCGCCTTTTTTAACAGCACCGAAGATGTCAACAATACCGGCCCGACGCTCGAAGTGAATCAGCGAGAACTGTTCATCGACGAATTTGATCCAATCATCACGCAGCAACTCAAAAACGCACGCAGCGAACTCGCTGCCCTCGATCGTGCCAAAACTTTACGCCAGACCACTTGGGAGAAAAACCTCATCCGTGAAAGCCAATCCCATTCCACCGCCCAATGGAAACCTCTGGCAGCCCGTTCCTTCAAAGCTCACGGAGGCGCCCCCTTGAGAAAACTCGATGACGGCTCCTTGCTCGCAAGCAAAGGGGCCCCCCGGGAAGTTTATGAAATCAGCCTGAAACCCGCTGAAGTACTTTCCGCTATACGTCTGCGCGTTCTGCCTAATACCATCCTGCCCAAAACAGGGCCCGGCCTCGCCGCCAACGGCAATTTTGTACTCACCGCTTTCGAAGTCTGGCAAGGCAACCAACGTATTCTCATCAAACACGCCCAGGCCGATCACTCACAACCTGGTTTTGCCGTCACTGGAACCATCGATAACAATCCCGAAACCGGCTGGGCGATCAATATCGGCAAAGGTTCTGCTCGCGGAGCCAGAATGAATGCCGAACACGAAGCCGACTTTGTTTTTGCCCACCCTTTGATGCCTAACAGATATGATCTCCGAATCATTCTGCGCCATGATAAAAACGATCATTATAATATCGGCCGTTTTGCCATCGACGGCAGCACCAGTGCTCCGGCATCGATCAAAGACGAACAAGTGCTGGTCACTCTGCGTACCGCACCCGAAAAAAGAAATAAAACCCAAAAGAAACTCGCCAACGAAGCCTTCGCCGCTGCCGATACCGAACGCAAAGCCGCACTGGCAAAAATAGAGCACCTCAAAGGCCAACTGGGAATGGGTCCTGCGGCCAGAATGATGATCACCCGTGAACTCAAACAGCCGCGCAGCACCTACCTTCTCACCCGTGGCAACTTTCTCCTGCCGGATAAAAAAACAGGCCCACTCAAAGCCGGCGTCCCAAAAATCCTTAACACCCTGACAATTGCCGGCTCTCAGCAAGCCACTCGTCTCGACCTCGCTCATTGGCTGGTCAGCCCCGACAACCCACTAACTCCAAGAGTAACGGTGAACCGTGTTTGGATGCGCTACTTCGGTCATGGCTTGGTTGCTACCGAAAATGATTTTGGCACCCAAGGCTCCTACCCTACCCACCCCGCCTTGCTCGATTGGCTGGCCGGACAATTCATCCGCAACGGCTGGTCGATGCGCAAACTGCACCAATTGATCGTCACCTCCGCCACCTACCGCCAATCCTCACACGCTCGCCCTGAGCTGAACGGGATCGATGCGCACAACATCCTACTGTCCCGCCAAAATCGGATCCGCTTCGATGCCGAGATCATCCGTGACGCCTCATTATCAGCCAGCGGGCTACTGACCGCCACCATCGGCGGCCCCAGCGTCCGCCCTCCGCAACCCGATGGCGTTTACGCTTTCACCCAGAACAAAAAAAGCTGGAAAGCCGAAACTAATGACAACCGCTACCGTCGCGCGCTCTACACCCAATTCTACCGCAGCGCCCCCTACCCTATGCTGACCACCTTCGACTCCCCCGATTTCCAAGCTGTCTGCACCCAGCGCTCCCGGTCTAATACCCCGCTTCAATCACTCACCCTGGCCAATGACGCCGCACTTTTTGAGATGTGCCAAGGCCTAGCCCGTCGCATCATGACAGAAATCCCCGGCAATGACGCCAAATCCCGACAAAGGCGGGTACGTCGAGCTTATGTGCTCTGTTATTCCAGACAACCTTCAGGCAATGAACTCAAAAAAGTAACAAGCTTTCAACAAAATCAAGTCGCCCATTTTACAAAAAATAAACAAGCAGCTGAAATGATTGCTCCCAGCAACACCCCTGCCGGATACGACTCCGCCACCGCTGCCTCATGGACATCCGTGGCCCGGGCACTGATGAACACCGACGAATTTATCACCCGCGAGTGACCCTGATTAAGAGGAACAAAGCAAATGAAAGAAGTCGGATCATAAACCGAATGGGAGTCTGACAAAAATTAACCGGATTTTCTGGAGTCATTATTTCTCCGAGTGAATAGTTTGGTAAATTTCTGCACCCTTGAACTGGGATCGATCACCAAGATGCCGCTCGATACGCAGCACTTCATTCCACTTCGCCATGCGTTCGCTGCGTGCGAAGGAGCCGACTTTAAGCTGTCCGGCATTGGTGGCAACCGCCAGGTGAGCAATGAAAGTGTCTTCGGTTTCACCGGAGCGTGCGGAGACGACCGGCAACCATCCCGCATCTTGAGTCAGGCGGATAGCGTCGAGAGTTTCGGAGACCGTTCCGATCTGATTGAGTTTAATCAGAACGGCGTTAGCAGCATTTTTTTCAATGCCTTTGCGGATACGTCCAAGATTAGTGGTGAACAGATCATCACCAATAATTTGCACTTTCCGACCGATAGCGGTTTTAATTTTTATCCAGGCATCCCAGTCGGTGTCGGCTGCTGGATCCTCAATGGAGATCACAGGGTAGCGTTGACACCAGTCGATTATGAGATCGGAAAATTCATCTGAAGTGAAACTCCGGTTTTCCGAAGGGAAGCAGTAGCTATGGGTGCTGTGATCGTAGAGATCACTGGCAGCGATGTCGAGTGAAAGTGAGGCGTCCACACCCGGGGTGTAGCCGGCGCGCTCAATTGCGCTTATAATAAGTTCGAAAGCTTCTTCATTGCTGGTTAATTCGGGCCAGTATCCCCCTTCGTCGGCGAGTCCAAAACGACGACCTTGTTCATGAAGGATGTCCCCCGCTGCATGATAAATGTTGAAAGTGATTTCCAGTGCCTCTCGGTAGGTTTTTGCAGCCTTGGCAATGATCATGAAATCCTGTATATCGGTGCGCCAGTTGGCATGGGCACCACCTCCAATGATCTGGATTTCCGGTAGTGGGAGCAATGTGCCCTTACCTGAGCCGAGGGTGGTGTAGAGAGCTTCACCTTTTGCTTTGGCGGCGGCGTTTGCGGCAGCCATCGATACTGAGAGAATCGCATTCGCACCCAGACGTGTTTTATTATCTGTTCCATCGAGGGCAATCATAGCTTCGTCGAGCCCTTGTTGGTCATCGATGTCACGCCCACACACAAACTCCGATATTTCACCTTCAACGTGGCCAATAGCCTTAAAAACAGACTTTCCACGCCATTGAACGGGATCACCGTCACGCAGTTCCAAAGCTTCGTATTGCCCGGTAGAGGCTCCGGAAGGCACGATGCCGCTTGCGCACACGCCGTTCTCAAGCTCGATTTCCGTTTCGATTGTGGGATAACCACGGGAATCAAAAATCTGAATAGCTGAAATTCTTTTTATTTTCATAGAAGCGGGCAACTGAACCATGAATCACATTAATGGAATAGCTATTCTTCAGGTTGATCAAATAGTTAGGGCTGTTCCAGATTTTTTTGCCACTTGTCGAACAATTCAGTGACATCTTTCGGAGTTTCTCTCAATACCTGATAAGCAAACTTACGCAGGGTTTGTTTTTTTTGCTCATCAGCCAAGTATTCTACGGGTGATTTGCCATCAACGCGAGCGAGCATAAGCATGGGAAGGAGAATATGCAGAAAAGGTGCCACTGCAGAACTGATGAGAGTTTCCCCCAGTTCGTCACAGTAGGCCATCCATGCGGCATGGGTCAGTTCGATGCACGAAGTCCGGTTTTTGTCGAGGTGGAGGGATTTAAGCAACAGGTGATTGAGCAGAAAGGCGATATCAAAAACCGGGTCACCAAACCAAGCGACCTCACAGTCGAGTATAACGAAGTGTCCGCTGGAGAGCATTAAGTTTTTCGGACTGTAGTCTCCATGCACGAGGCAGAGCTGCGTTTGATGCAGGCGCTGTGCCTCTGCACGAATGCAAGTGGAGAGCTCGGGGTGTCGTTCCGCCGTAGTAAGAAGGTAGGGTTCTATGCGCAGTTGATGGAAATTCTCCTTACTTTCAAAATTAGCCTGGACTTTTTTATCACCCCAGGTTTGCCGATGAATGGTAGCCAGCATTTTCCCGGCAATTGATGCGTGGTGGATTTCACAAACGCCGGCTAATAGAAGTTCTTTCCAGTTGGAAAAATCCTCACCAAGAAATTCCATGGCAAAATAGCCACGTTCTGCATTTGAAAATAGAACATCTGGCACCGCATCGGGTAGAAAACCGGCAACGCATTGCAGATAGGCAAGTTCAAAACGGTTGCGGGATATGTCGGCATACCAATCATCCTTTACGCGTAATTTTTCCAACGCCCGCTTTATGACAAATACGCGTTCACCATCGTTGACTCGATAGATGTCACTCGATACCCCTCCTGTCAACGCGGTGATTTCTGCTTCAGGGTCGTTGATATAGCCATCTGTGAGCAGTTGCCTACGCATGGAATCGGCGTTGGGCAATGATGCTTCAAGAACGTGTGTCACGAGAGGGTTTGTAGGGGGTTAAGAGGAAGAAGGGAGCCATTTCCATTCATATACCAAACACAAACACGGTATTTTTCTACCGTCAAGCCTGCTAAGCGCTCAAATAGAGGATTTCCGACGGTCTTTGCGCAAATCTACCCTGAATCATGAACACACGATTCATCCGAGCCTTTCTCCTGCTCCCTTTCCGCCATGAGATTGGAGAAGGATGTTTGGTTAACAGAGGTGGCGGGGGCGATTCATATTCCTCCGCCTTCAGCCTCCTCAGAGGACGCCACTAATTTTCGATTCTAGCACATCGTGATTATTTCCCCTTATCGCAAAATTCACTGCGGACTTCACTTTATAGCTGCCGCATTCTGCTTCACTTTGTTCAGTAATGCAAAGTCCATTGCGGATGACAAACTCGCTGCTAAAACCGAAAAAACTGAACGGCTAATTTCTCTGGTAGTGCTGTTGCATGAGCCGAGCGATCTGAATGAGCATACTCTCGGCACAATAGTCAATAAGGCACTGGGGGTCAAACGCGGCCATGATGAAAAGGATGGCAACTTTGTCGTTGTGAAAAAGAGCTGACACAATTTTGTTAATGCTTTCCGTGAGAAGGCGGGCTCAGAGTTCGCCGTGAAGGGGCGGATTATCGAAGGTGACAACGCCGAATTCCTGTGGTTAATCGTCGATTCAATTGATGACATGAAAGTCCATGGACAGCTCGATAACCGGCCGTCTACTGTCATGAACCTCAAAATGGGTCAAGATCTTCGCATACCAGTCGCAGACGTGGATGATTGGATCTACCTCAACAAAGAAAAAACGTCGGAGGCTTCATCATCAAGGTATTCGACCAACTCGCACAACCTAAGCCAAAGCATTAAAAATTCGTGTAAGTCTCGGTGAGATGGAGTTTTTCAACAAAAAGAGGAAAGATGCTGAAATTTGCATCCTTCTATCAGACGACATTAGAGTTTATCCAAAATAGATTCACGCTTTGCTTGGAACTCAGATTCCGAGATCAACTTTTGATCCCATAGGCTCTGAAGTTTTTCAATTACATCATTCTTAGCGGGAGAAAAGAAAAGGTGAATCCAATTCATTCCCTATGATTGGAACACGGGATATTTCTGCCGTCAAGAGCCAATGAGTAGGCAAACTTTTCCTCCAATCCCTCGTTCGCCTTTGGCTGCTGAATGTGGCAATCACCGCCTTGGCTGCAAAGGCCAATTACCCTGTAGCCCCACCGCCTCATCGACAACCCTGGCTCGGACTTTGATGAACACCGGCGAATTTATCATACGCGAGTGACTACTCGCTAAAGCCTGCTTTCTCAATTACCCTATTCTCATTGACCGAAGCGAAGTTGGCGGAAAGTAGCAAAACGACTTAATGTATCGTGAACTTCATTCACTTTGCCCCCAGATTTTTGGAACGACAAACGCTGCCGGGGGCCGATTCGGGGTAATGTTTGCTTTGACTGCTTCGCTTTCCAATTGGGCCAATTTCGCTTTCAACCTTGCAAAAACTTTAGGGCGTTTTTTGCTAACATCATTCGTTTCGGACAGGTCCTTCTTGATGTTGAAGAGCTCCCAAATCTCCTTTTTGTCAGCACTGGTCACATTGGCCCGGACATGTCCATTGTGAACCAATTTCCAGTCACCCATTCGGATCGCACCAGCGAATGGCGATACGTTGTGCAGGATGAATTCATGCGGAGTCACTTTGCCTTTGGCAATGGTTGGCCAGGCATTTATTCCATCGAGAGCTTTTGTGTTATCTGCTTTTGCCCCGGCAAGATACGCAAATGTAGGGAAAATATCCACGATATGAAGCGGCTCATCCACATCCGTATTCGCTTTCAATTTCCCTTTCCAAACGGCAATTGCCGGAACCCGGACTCCGCCTTCGTAGAGGGAGCTCTTACCATCACGAAGTTTTCCATTGGAACCCAGTTTTTTGATTCCCCCGTTGTCCGAACAGAAAAATATCAAGGTGTTTTCGGCAGGAAAATCATGTTGCTGCAATGCAGCAATGATCTTTCCCACTGCATCATCCATACAGGTGACCATGGCCGCATAGATTCGGCGATTCTTAATTTTGAAGGATTCAGTATAACGCTCAATATATTCTTCAGGAGCCTGCAAAGGCGTATGAGGCGCGTTAAAGGGAACGTAAAGAAAAAGCGGATCAGACTTGTCATGTTCGCCAATAATTCGAGCAGCTTCTTCTCCTATTAGATCAGTCGAATAGCCTTCGTCGTAATTAGCGGTGTCATTCCGATGCCAATCATGCCCTCCATCGCGAATATGGGTGAAGTAATCGAGCGCACCATTGTAATGTCCATATTGCTGATCAAAACCACGATGAGTCGGAAGAAAATCGGGAGAAAGGTGGCCGAGATGCCATTTCCCGACAAGCGAAGTTTTGTATCCAGATTTTCCCAGCATCTCCGGCAAAGTAAGTTCATCCAGTGGCAAGCCATGATTTGCCCAAGGGCGAACAACACCACATTGCAAGCCAAGTCGCATCGGGTAGCGCCCCGTCATCAACGCCCCGCGCGTAGGGGAGCACACTGGCTGCACATAAAACTGATTCAAGCGAACACCTTGTTTCGCCAGCTTGTCGATATTCGGAGTGGCAATTTTGCTAGCGTGATAACCAACATCTCCCCAGCCGAGATCGTCTGCCATCATGAAAATGATGTGAGGCTTTTCAGCTGCCTGGACCTGGCAAGCAATGAGCATGAGCAGAAAGAGAATAATGCGCTTCATAAAATTATTTGATGATATCGTTTCTTGATTGTGCTCCACAGTTTGTCAGTTGTTGACGAGTATCCAATTGATTGTCGGAGAGGGATTTCCCAGGAGGATCACAATTGATAAGGTCGTTCGCTCTTTGTTATGTTTTTCTGAACTGAATTCACTATTGGTGTAATCGCTTGATTTCTATTTCCGCTCTTTTTGAAATGCCGGATCACCCGCATCGACAGGCAGTTCGGCATTCCATTCCCAAACGGATTTTTTTAATCTTTCCACTATCTCGGGATTCTTTGCTGCCAGGTTATTGCTTTCGGAAATGTCCGCATCGAGATCGTAGAGTTGCGGATCTCTGCCATCGTAGTTTATGAGAAATTTCCACTTTCCTTCACGGACAGCTAGATCGGGGTTATCCTCCTCTTTGCTGCCGGGACGATCAGGCGGGCGTCGCCAGAAGATGGGTGCCTTACGGCTTGTTTTTATTTTCCCAAGAAGCGTATCAATCAGATTCTCTCCATCGAGGGTTTCTCCTTGAGGAAGTTCTGTGCCGGTTAATGCGTAAAGAGATCGATTCAAATCCAATGCGCAGAAAATGGATTCGTCATTTGTTGTACCACTTGCAGCACTCTCAATGATGCCCGGACCCCAGACGATGAGGGGTGAACGGACTCCGCCTTCATAGAGCCAGGTCTTGGAACCTCGGAGAGGATCCGAGGAACCTGCTCCATCTTCGTGACCATTGTCGGATGCGATCAGGATAAGGGTATTGTTTTTCAATTTTTCATCATTCCTAACCCGGTCGAAAAGGAAAGCTAACTGCTGGTCCATGGCTTTGAGCACGGCATAATAGAGCTCGCGTTTGCTTCCGTCGGTGGTATCGCGCAGGACTTCTGGCGGGAACCAGGGGCCATGAACATCGTCAGGCCACAGGTTCAAAAAGAAGGGTTGCTCTGTAACCTGTGCGTGATCGATGAATTTCACCGCCTCTTTGACAAACTCAGCAGTGATAACGGAGCGGTCTTTCCAGATAATCGGACCTTTGCCGAGGTCGGCTGATCCGAGATCATGTTTTTTTGGCGGCTTGCCGTCGTAGGCGTCTTTCAAAGGGAGGATACGCGGGCCAAGTCCTTCAAAATTGGTCAAGCTGCGGTCGAATCCGTACTCTGCGATCAATGGTGCATTACCCACATCTCGTTGCCCGCCCATATGCCATTTCCCAAAATGCCCAGTTGCGTATCCGGCGCGGCGAAGTTCACGAGCCAAGACCGGAGCTTTGGGATCAAGCCATTGCGCCATGCCGCGTTCACGATTCAGCTTCCTCCTTGCAAGGTAGGAGCCAATCTTCCATCGCTGTGGATATTGACCCGTGGTGAGTGCGGTCCGTGATGGCGAGCAGATGGGTGAGTTGACGTAGAAATTTGTGAATTTGATGCCTTCAGCAGCAAGGCGGTCGATGTTTTGTGTCTCTACTCTTTTGCCTCCGAAACAGGAAAGATCCGACCAGCCCATATCGTCGATAAACACGATGATGATGTTTACTTTCCCTGATTGGGCGATTCGCTTGGCAGTGCCGAATACCTCTTGGGGATCATTCGTTTGCTTCATCCACGTCTCCACTTTTTTACGTAAACCTGCGAGACGTTCTGCTTGCGCCGGATCACCGACAAGATTGTTTTGCTCGTAGGGATCATCCGTGACGAAGTAGAGTTCTTCAGCAGGACGCTGTTGGTATCGCTTCACCTTACGTTTTGCTTCGGGCGCGGTTTTGGCTTTATTCACCCAACTTTGCCAGTAACCATTATCGCCATGATTTTTTGTCACATGACTGGTGAAACGAAATTCCGGATGAAGGTTGCGGATATATTTCCAGCCGTCAGGTGTCATAGCCGCACGGATGGGATATACATTGTTGTTCCCGTCGCCGCTGTGGGTAGTGAAAATAACATCGCGGTGGGTCTTTGTTTGCTCCAACAGAACGGGGAGAAAAGAATAACCATCGGTGTGCTTCGGTTTTTTTCCTCCGGCAACATCCACCAGTGTTGGCAGAATATCGATCCACGAAACCATGGCATCACTGCGAGCTCCGCTCTTTATATGGCCAGGCCATGAAACGATCATCGGCGTCCGGATTCCGTCGTCGTAGAGATTCCATTTCCCAAAAGGCCACTGCGCTCCGTGGTCGCTGGTATGGAGAAAAAAGGTGTCGTTACCGAGTTTTTCCCGAGCGAGATCGTAGACCTCACCCAACTCGTGATCCATTTTGTGAATTGCCGCAGTATAGCGTGCCCGCCATTTTCGAGTGGTTGGATTCCTAACGTGATTCGGCGGTATTTTTAATTTTGCAGGATCGATTTTTCCGATGTCCTCCGGCCAGGGGACGTGCGGCCAGTTCGTCCCGACAAAAAGGCAAAGAGGTTTTTTGCTGTCACGTGCTTTCAGCCATTCGAGAGCTTTCGGGATGGCGGTATCTTCATGGTAATTAAAATGCCGGGCCACATCAAATCCATATTCCGCCGTTTGTCTATAGTGACCGACTTTCCCAAACGAAGCCACTTCGTATCCGAGCTCCTGAAGATAGGCTGGTAGCTTTTTAATATCAGCCCGCGGACGGGAGTGATTCGGCTCTGCACCATTGTTGGCCGGATAAAGTCCTGTCAAAAGAGCTGCCCGGCTCGGTGCGCAGGAGGGCGATGCAACGTAGGCTTTGTGAAAAGTCATTCCCGCCTTTGCCAATCGAGCCATATTCGGTGTTTCAATGTCCGGTGAGCCATAAACCGATGAGTCTCGCCAGGTGTGATCGTCCGAGAGAAAGATGACCATATCAGGGCGGTCTATTCCTCCTTCCTCTTGAGCAATAAGATCGCTAGGTAACAAATGACCGGAAAAAAGGAGCGCCGCGAGAATAGACACCTTTATTGAAATGATTTTCATATTACATTTACCTGGGTTCATAGCTTTCCTCATGATTTTTAAATACGTCCATCCCTGCTTGATCTTACGAGGAACCTTCCATGCAGCGCCTCCCATAGCGAAGAGGTCATCAAAGAGAAGATGAGAATTGGGTGAAGAATCCTTTTCACGGTAATTTGGGATTGGGAATTTTAAAGTTTAGGCCTGTTCATGCGGGATGCCAAATGTTTTGCTTTCAACTATTTATTCCAGGTGATAATTTCTTCTCATGAACAGAATAGGAGTAGCTCACAAAATAGGCTGGATCAGTGGGTGCTGGCTGATCCTCATCGCTGCTCCTTTGTTATCCCAGCAGAAACAATCCCAGGAAAAAATCCCCTCTCTGAGAAACCTGCAGTTTATCAATCGGGTGCATGTTGAAACACTAAAAAGCTCTCTGAATGATCTGAGCCAGAAATATCGGCAAGCATTGACCCAATTGCAGGAGAAGTCCCAACAATCTGGGAACCTAAACCAAGCGATAGCTCTGCGTGACGAGTTGACACGTCACGCAGCGAACCAGGCCCCTGTCTCGACATTTTCAGAAATCCCCTCATTGGCCAAGCTTCAAAAAATCTATTTACTTAGTTATGCAAAAGAAGAAGCTACGTTGAAAAAACAGCTCGCTAAGGCAAAACTGGACTACCAAAAAAAGCTGCAGGTGATGATGCGCAAGCTCATGGCGGAAGGCAAACAGGAAGAAGCTGACAAGGTTCTGGCCGCTTTCGCCGAAATAGACCATCCGTCAGGAGGAGGCCCCTTGCCGTTTAAAGAACGACTGAACAGCGATCAATACCAGACACACTTGACCCGAGCCCGGCTGGATTTAGAAAAAATAAAAAATAGCGAGCGAAGCCCCTATGCTTATGTCGTCAAATCAGTGGCCCCCGATAGTGTAGCGGAAAACCTGGGAATTCAACCCGGAGACCGGATCATCAAAGTGGACGGGCAGGAGTTATGGTGTGATCATTTGGATTGGCATCACGAAAAAAAACTCCGTGAACTTGTTTGGGAGGATGCAGAAGGGAAGCAGCAAGCGGCGGAGATCGGGTCGGGGAAAATCGGCATTTTATATGAAGGTGATCTCATCTTTCATCAGTATTACCTGATGTTTGGCAAACGAAATCCGCGTTGGGATAAATTTATCCTGACCGCCTTGTTGGCCGCCGAGACAGATCCGGATCTGGCGGAAACAGCGATGCAGCAGGCAGTGGCGGAGGGTTATCAAGCGGATGGGTTTTCCAGTGCCATCGGGGTGTTGATTGCGCTCCGGGAAAATCGCTTGAACGATGCGCTGAAATTTGCCCGACATATTCTCAAGCAAGCTGGAAATGATGCTGGTGAAATTCCTCGCGCCATATTTACGGTTTTCTACCGAGCCGCACTCGCTGCCGGGCAATTGGACCTTCTGGAGCAAGCTGACCGTGAAGCGGGCAATCAACTCAGTCGTCTCGACGAAGAGCGCTGGCCGGAATTCATCAGCCATTGGAGAACTGTGCGAACGGATTGGAAGACATCCGGGCGTCCGTCCAGGAAAATTCCGGATAAGCTTAAAGATGATGTTTTCAAAAAACGCAAACTGATCACCGACTTTATGTCTGGGAAAAAGGTGGACATCCCCCGCCGGCAGGTGGGTCCGGATATCATTAGTATAACTCCCAATCATTTCATCACATCCTTTCATGCCATCGACGGAGGACTGCAGAATTTTGTCTGGGAGACTGTTTTTGAAGCGAAGCCCAACGATGCTACCTCTGAGCATCATCGTTTCCAACCAATGCTTGAGTTTAGCGCTCTCAATTACCTCAAAGGAGGCAAGCAACCGCTTGCGTCAGCTCAATTTTTTAAAACGAGAGGAAGCCAACATCGCTTAATGCTCAGAGGAGGCCAGACCGCATGGTTCCGGCCTTATTTTCACAGCAAATGGGATGCGGGAGATAAGTCAGGCACCACCAGACTGCGCATCATCCGAATCGACAACGAAGTCGAAATTCAAGTGAACGGCGGGACTCAACTGTGGTTGCCGCTGGATCAGCAAGTGCAGATCCATGATGTTGGATTTTATATCAAGATAGTAGGTATGACCGTGAATTTCAAAGAAAGCCATATCTGGAGGCTTCCGTAAGGGGGGAGATGCACAAAGCCGGGAAGCCGTGATCTAACAAAATCCTGGCTCATCCACTAGTGCAAAAAGGCATTCATTATCGGAGAAATTCAAGCTTACCACCCTTGATCTCGTATTTCACAGAGGAGCCGACTTTGCCATTTAGTTCCTCGACTGGTTTCAGATTGAATTTATAATGCTCCTCCTCGGCAGGCAGTTTGGGTTCGCCCCCTTTGTAATAGAGAGTGGCTAAAGTTCTTGTTACAATAGGAAACTGTTGCCGGGTAAATCGGCAGTTTTCGAAAACACAATCCTCTGTTGCAAGCAGAATACCAATTGGAATATCACAATCCCGGAACAGGCAGCGCTCAAACTTCCACCAGGGATTCACCGATTCTTTACCGGCGTCTTCCAGGTAACCGTAAGGCTCAAAATCAACCGATTCAAAAGTGCACCGGTTGGCTTTGACTCCGACAAGTCGAGCTCTCCAAGTCGTGAAAAACGACTTGGATATCACGCAATCGTCGTAGGTCCATCGTGAAGAAAGCGCGTTGCCCCAAGCGCCCGCTTTAGCGAATGTTGATTGGTCAATCAAACAACCCTTGGCGATGAATTCACCACCAAGATTTTGTGTGAATTGGACTTTCCGCAGCAGGCTGTCAGTCAGATCCAATAAGCCGACGTCCATATAGATTTCTCCTCCATCAAAAACGCTTCCTGCAGCAACTTTTATCTTACCACGCTTTTCGGCGCTGCTCAGTTTCGTATTATTACGATCTCCGATCACTGTCCGTCCAATATTCTTATATCTCCCCACCTTAAGTCTGTGATCACCGGTGACCGGTTTAGCATGCCCCAGTATAGAATCCTTAATCTCTACCACTTCGCTACTGAGAACTGGTTTACCGGCGCTGAGCGAATTATTCGACAAGTCCATGGATTTTTTGATGCCTTCCATCCTTTGGTCTATTGCCATAGCTTCTTCGAGTGCCCCGGCCTGAGTCAGTGATTTCCGAAGAGGCTCCAGCACCCTGATCAGTGTTTTACCAAGGCCATTGAGGCTGGCGACTTCGTTTTTCTCGATCGTTGCAAGTCGGTCAACCATGGTCTGGCGAAGGCTGTCAATACCTGGAAAGGCTACGCTCCCCAAAGCGCGATCGGTGCGGGCTTTTTCCGTTTCGGATTTCGCTAATAATGCATTTTTGAGATCACCGGACTGCTGAAACGATTTTTGTAATCGCTCCACTGCTTTTGCGTATTGGTCGAACAGCGTTGTTTTTTCCTTTTCGAATTTGCTGCGAGCATCCGTGACGGCAACTTTATATTTATCGTTATACTCATCTAATCCAGCAGCATATATGTTACTGGAAACACTGAGCAGCACTAATAAATATAACAAGCGTTGAAAGGATAGATGCATAACTGACTACTAAAAATTTGATTTTCCGCCTCCCTGCCCTCTTGCCCGCCATAAACTCAGCGAAGGAGCTTTCAATTACCGAACCGGAGTTGACGGAAAGGAAGCGGTGAATCCGGTTCATTTTTCGCGATTAGAACACGGGATATTTCTACCGTCAAGACTAATGAGCAGGCAAATCAAAGGCTTCACTCACCTTGCAAGACCTCCCCGAATTCAGGATAATAAGAGCCAAGCCTGTTCTGTTTTTGAAACCATTCCTTCAAGAAGTCATGACTAGGAGCGCATCAACTGGGGACATCGGCGGATCTCACAATAAAATCAGTTTTCCAAACCCCATTCCAACAATCTCGGCAATACGTCCCGCAGCCCATCGCTTTGCTCGGGATGCGGACTGATGCCAATCACACGCCCTTTACCGAATTGGCCTCGCAAAATAGCGGGGGAATTGATCTGAATGCCTTTGGGGGATCCGTTTTTAGCAGTTTCAGTTTTGAAAATAGCGACGGTTTCAAAATCAGGGATCGCGCCTGAATTGGCGGGAGCCATCACGGGACCGTTGATGTAGGTGACTTTGGCTTTGTTGGATTTCAGGCCCATTTCTGAAAAGGGCAGGACATCAGAAAATTCGAGATCAAGACTCGCGCGGCCACGCTTCCATTTTCCGGGCAAGGTCTTCGCATCGAGAATCTTTAAACTCCACGAGAAATTTTCACATGCTAAATAACAACCCGCGCAGACGCCGACATACACTCCGCCATCGGAAATGAATTCGCGCACGTTCTCGAGCCCCTCTTGCTGCAACGATGCCGATTCCTTACGCCCACTTCCACCAGGGAAAATTACAGCGTCGAAATCATCGAGCGTTCCTTCGCGAATGTCGGCTCCGCTAACGATTCGGGTTGTGTATTTTTCAGGTTCGCTCTCCAGACGTTCGCGGATTTCACGTGAACCATTACCACCGACTCCGCCATCCTGATAAATCGCAATGTATTTCAGTTTATCCTCCGGCTTTTTGAAAACAAGATCACTAGGAGCGTTTTCGATCATTTTGAGATTCCTCAAAATTCGATGCACCATCAGTCGGTGTTGGCGAATGCGAACAGCGAGGGGGACGCCTTTGTAGGTGGTTTCTAAAATTGCCCCCACCGCGCCAAGCCGTTCCATCGAGGCGCGGACGAGGCTGCCGTTTGCGGTCATTGTATCGGATTTCAGCACAAAAAGATCGTCAGGATCATCAATCGAAGCGTTCACGACAGCGAGTGCGTGCTCAAAAATCGGCAACGTAGCCTCGTTCGGACTGCACAAAATAGACGATCCCACGGACTTCGGATTTTGGCGATTGATCGCGAACCCTTCGTGCAGGTCGATGACCCAGTCTGGTTTCTGGGATTTCACAACCGCCCACACGATTTTCGCTAATTCCGTTCGCGCTTCATTGGGTTCACCGGTTTTTGGGAAGTTTCGATTTAGATCCGAGATTTCAGGTGCGGAATTCGGGATTCGGCGCTCTCCGGCATCGAGCGCTTGTTGGTTCACCCGCGGGATTACGATCAGTTTTCCCTGTGTAACGGGCCAATGCCTAATTTGATCCGCGGCAAAAGCTCCGGCTGATTCATTGCCATGAATACCGCCGGTGATCAACACCGTTGGCCCCTCTTTTCCTGAATCTAAATAATAAACGGGGGTTTCCCATTCCGTTCCCGTTGCAATAGTGGTCGGAAGCGCTTGTTTTTCCTGGCCGTGGGCAGCCAGTGCAAAAATCAAACTAATGACATGGAGCAAGTGTCGTGGAATTTTACCGCTAGAAAATTGCTTTTTCAAATCTGGCGTTTGACTGAGGGCGGAAGTCACTATCTGAAAAAAGGGGGTAGATAAGACGGCTCTCATGCGTGCGATCTAATCATCGTTTTGATAGACTGTCAAACAAGTGCTAAAAATGAACACGCCAGCTTGACTCCTCCCCATCACAAAAGATCTGGCATCCCGACCGAATCCGGCTAAATTTAAAATGCGGCCAATCTAAAACCCCATGAAACTCTTTCTCCAATCCCTCGTTTGCCTTTGTCTGCTGAATACCGACGAATTTCTCACTCACGTGTGAAAACCATGAACGCCGCCGAACAAAACAGACTGGACGAAGCCCAGAGCGACTTTATACTCGCCCGCACCCGCAGGCATTTTTTCCAGGATTCCGGACTCGGTTTGGGATCGATCGCACTGGCCAACCTTCTCGGATCGGGAAAAACCCACGCAGCCCAAGCCGCGCAGAACGCTAACCGCCCCGACTTCGCACCCAAGGCAAAAAACGTCATCTTTCTGTTCATGGCAGGCGGCCCCAGTCAATTTGAACTGCTCAGCGACAAACCCAAGCTCAGGGAGCTCAACGGCCAGGTGGCCCCCGATTCATTTTTTCCCAAAGAGAAAAATTTCGCCTTCATCGGCAAAGGCGCCAAACTGCTAGGCTCTCAAAGAACTTTCAAAAGACACGGCCAATGCGGCAAAGCCATTTCCGAGTTACTGCCCCACACCGCCCGCATCGCAGATGACCTCTGTTTCCTCGATGGCATGACCACCGATGTTTTTAATCACGGTCCGGCCAAACTGTTCATGAACACCGGCTTCCAGGTTCCCGGGCGTCCCAGCATGGGATCATGGGTCACATACGGCTTGGGATCCGACTCCCAGGATCTGCCCGGCTTTGTGGTGCTGCAATCCGGCCCACGCGGTCCACGGGCAGGCAACGCGCTGTGGTCTTCAGGATTCCTACCGACCTCCTACCAGGGAGTGCCCTTCCGCAGCAGCGGCGACCCCATTCTCAATCTCAACAGCCCACCGGGTTTCGATGCCACCTCACAGAAGGACTTCTTCAAACTCGTCGGCGAGCTCAACCGCAAGCGTCTCGAAAGCACCGGTGATCCGGAAATCGCCACCCGCATCGCTGCCGGTGAAATGGCCTACCGCATGCAGACCAGTGCCCCGGAACTGATGGATATCAAATCAGAACCCAAAGCTGTGCTCGAACGATATGGTGCCCAGCCCGGGGCCAACACCTACGCCAACAACTGCCTGCTCGCCCGCCGTATGGTCGAACGCGGCGTGCGCTTCATCCAACTTTATCACACCGATTGGGATGACCACGGCAACCCTAACGAAAATCTTGGTGCACCCCTGGAGAAACGGTGCCTACAAATTGACCGCGCCAATGCAGCCTTGATCACCGACCTCAAACATCGTGGATTACTTGAGGACACCATCGTCATCTGGGGAGGAGAATTCGGCCGCACCCCGATGGGCGAAGTGCGCAAGTCTCTGGTCGGACGGGATCACCACATCGACGCTTTCAGCATGTGGGTCGCAGGTGGCGGATTCAGGCCCGGCCTCATCCATGGCAAAACCGACGAACTCGGATTCTCCATCACTGAAGGCAAAGTCCATGTCCACGACCTGCAAGCCACCATTCTTCATCAGCTCGGTTTCGATCACGAAAAACTCACCTTCCGTTTCCAAGGCCGCGACTACCGCCTCACCGACATCGAAGGCCATGTGGTCAATGAGATCATCACCTAAAGAAGCTGCCTGTCGCGCCATAGCCCGCAGGGCGAAGGCGGATAGGTCTTATGTTTTTCCATTCTAAACCCTGAATCCTGAACCCTTCTTCCAATGCTTACCCGTAGAAAATTCCTCGCCACCTCTTCCGCTGCAGCTATAACAAGCGCATTACCCGCTACCGCTGCAGACCTCAAAACAGGATGGATCGATGCTCATTCACATATCTGGACTCCAGACACTAAATCCTACCCGATCAACTCAGCCTATAAAAAGGAGAATATGAAACCGGCGAGTTTCACCCCAGAGCAACTGTTCACCCATTGCCAACCCGTGGGAGTCACACGCATCGTATTGATCCAAATGAGTTTTTACAAATACGACAACTCCTACATGATCGACATGATTAAAAAGTATCCAGGTGTGTTCTCCGGGGTTGCAGTCATCGATCAGGACGCTCCCGATATCGAGAAAACGATGCAGACACTCTCCCAGCAAGGCGTTCGCGGGTACCGCCTTCGTGCTGGTAAAAAAGAAGCCGTCGAAGCTTGGGTGAAATCCCCCGGTATGCGCACGATGTGGAAATATGCCGCCGACAACGGCCTCGCCATGTGTCCGTTGTCCAACCCCGAAGCCCTGCCCGCCATCGCCGCGATGTGCAAGGAGTTCCCCAAAACGCCTGTCGTCATTGATCATTTTTCTAGAATCGGAGCCAGTGGCACCATAGAAAAAAGCGACCTCGATCAACTGTGCCGATTAGCTGACTTTGAAAATACTCATGTGAAAGCCTCCGCCTTCTACGCCTTCGGCAAAAAAGCCGCCCCCTACACGGATCTAGGTCCAATGATCCTCCGCCTGCGCGACACCTTCGGAGCCAATCGCATCATGTGGGCCAGCGACTGCCCCTACCAAGTCGTGCGGGGCCACCACTACGCCGACGCCATCGACCTCATCAAAAAACGACTCGATGACTCCCTCAGCAGCGAAGACAAAAACTGGATCCTCCGTGACACCGCCGCGAAAGTCTTTTTCAATGGATGATTAAGAATTGACCCTCACCAAAGCGTATAACCTCCATCGATCAGCAACGCCGCTCCAGTCATATAACGAGACGCATCGCTGGCCAGATAAACTGCCAGGGGTCCGAGATCTTCCGGCCGGCCAAACTCACCCATCGGAATCTGAGCATTAAAGGACTCGATCACTTCGGGATTCTCCTTTGACCACCGTTGATTCGGTGCGGTCATGAATCCTCCGGGACAAATCGCGTTCACCGTCACCCCACGCGCAGCCCAGTCTGCGGCCGTTGCCCGGGTGAATGCAATCACCGCCGCTTTTGAAGTTTCATAACAACGTCCGCCAATACCTCGATTGGCAATCATGCCCGACATCGAAGCCGTATTGATCACCCTGCCCGGCTTTTCACCATCCAACATCGCGCCACCAATCATCTTGGTGCATACAAAGGTGCTGGTCAGATTCAAATCGATGATCCTCTGCCACTCACTTAGCGGCAGATCTTCCGTCGCGGTATCAATCAAACGCCCGCCCACATTGTTAAGCAAAATATCAACCGGTGCGTGTTCATCCAAAATCAATTGGCAAATCTCTTCACATTTTTCAGGATCCCCCATATCAGCCTCTATCGTCACCGCCTCCCGCCCCAAAGCCCGTATCTCACTCGCGGTTGCCTCCAGACTTCCCCCGTCGCGCCCGGATAAAATCACGTCCGCCCCTGCATCCGCAATCGCCAAGGCCATCTCCCGCCCCAGCCCACGACTGCCTCCGGTGATAAACAAATGTTTCCCCGCCAATGAAAATCGATCAAAAATACTCATTCAGGAATGAAGCCTCTCAACCCACTTTCATCAAGGGCATATCCGAAGACTTGCTTTGAAATGAAACGCTATGGAGATTTACACTGACCCGTTCTTATCATTGACTCCATCTCAAACACGCCCTTAGTTGCCAGCACTATGAGAACCCCCTCTCGCATCCACCTCGCCTTCACGAGTTTTACCACCTTGTGCCTGTTAAGCGCCGCACTCTCCGCTGCGGATAAAAAAACCAAGCGCACAGAAAAACTCCTCATCCCTCAACTGCCGGCAACGGCTCCTGCCGAATCAATCAAAAAATTTGAAACCATCGCCGGATTCGAAATGCAACTGGTCGCCTCCGAACCGCAAATCCAGGAACCCATCGTCATCCAATATGACGAAAACGGCCTGCTATTTGTCGCCGAATATTTGAAATTCCCCTGGGATGGCAAAAAGGGCGGTGAGGTCAACGGCCGTATCCGCCTGCTGCGCGACGACGACGGCAACGGGCACTACGAAAAAAGCACGGTCTTCGCTGACGACATCGCCTGGCCCACCGGCATCCAATCTTGGAAGGGCGGAATCTTTGTGGTCGCCTCTCCGGATCTCTGGTATCTAAAAGATACCACGGGGGATGGTATCGCCGATCTGCGGCAAAAAATTTACACCGGTTTTGGTTTCACCACCGAAGAAGGCACCGCCAACAATCTGATCTGGGGACTCGACAACTGGATCTACGGTGCGGGCTCCGGCTCGGGTGGAGAGGTGCGTCCGGCCGATCAGCCCAATGCCAAAACCGTCTCCCTGCGTGGCCGCGATTTCCGCTTTGATCCGGTGAGCAAAAAATTCGAAGCACTCTCCGGCTCCGAGCAATTTGGCAATAGTTTCGATGATTGGAACAACCGCTTCCTGTGCCAAAACTCCAAACCTGGAGTGCATGTCATTCTACCTGCCCGCTACCTGGCAAGAAACCCCTACCTGCCGGTTTCCAAAGTCAGACAAAACATCTGGCAAGGAGACCGGGTTTACCGTGCCAGCCCTCCGGAACCCTGGCGTGTTGCCCGTTCCAAATACCGTCGCTCGCTGGACCGAAAATGGGCACCATCTTACGTCGCTGACGATGTATTCACCGCCGTGTCCGGAGTCACTATTTATCGAGGGGCCGCCTACCCCGAGGAATTTCGTGGCAACATTTTTTTTGGTGAGGTGCAAAGCAACCTGATCCACCGCCGTGTGCTCACCCCCAACGGGGTCAGCTTTGATTCCAAACGCGTCGATGAAAATACCGAAATCGTGCGATCCAAAGACAACTGGTTCCGCCCCACCAACCTCACCAATGCCCCCGACGGCACTTTACATATCGCCGACATGTATCGCGAGGTGATCGAAACCCCCACTTCGATGACCCCGGAAATTCTCGCCGCCATTGATCTGCAGAACGGCCACAAACACGGTCGCATCTACCGCCTCGCCCCTGCAGGATTCAAAGCTCCCGCACCACCGAAGCTGGGATCGGCCTCCATTGCAGAACTGGTCAAAATGCTCGAAAACCCCAACGGTTGGTGGCGTGATACCGCACAGCGACTCATCTACCAACGCCAGGATAAAGCTGCCATCCCCCCACTTCTCGAGTTGGTGAAAAACAGCTCCTACGACCGCGCCCGCTTACACGCCCTTCACTCTTTGGCACGCCTCGATGCTCTCGACGAAAAACTGCTTCTTATTGGCCTCAGCGATCCCTCCGCCGGAGTACGCGAACACGCCTTGAAACTAGCCGAACCCCAGCTCGCAGATAACAAAGCCCTACAGCAACAAACAATCAAACTGGCTCAGGACGAGCATGCCCGGGTGCGCTTCCAGGCCGCCTTCAGCCTCGGCGAAATCAGTAATCCCCAGGCTGCCACCGCACTCGCTGGCATCGCCAGCCGGGATGCCGGTGACTACTGGATGCGCACCGCCATCCTGAGCTCTTCGCTCAACCTCGCAGCGGGCATGATCGAACAACTGCTCACCCATAACGACAGTTTCATCAACAGCAAAAGCGGTCAACTATTCCTACGGGAACTCAGCCAACTGGTCGGCAGTCGCAAACAAAAGGACGAAATCATGCACATTCTTAAAGCCGCAGAAACCAGCCCTGCGGCGAAGGATCCCAAAATCCAACGCATTCTGATTCTCGGCCTCGGCGACGGCTTGGTGCGTTCCCGCTCCAGCCTCACGCCCTATTTGGCGCAATCAGCTGCTGCCTCCAAGCTGCTGACCACTATGATCACCAGAGCCAAAGCCACCCTGGACAAAAAGTCTTCCTCCGCTGCCCAACGTCAGCAAGCTATCAAAACCCTCGCCCACGCCAACTTCGCTGATGCTGAAGATGCGCTCGCCGCAATGCTCAACCGCAGCCAATCGCCCAAGGTGCAGTTGGCCGCGCTGAACACCCTGACCGGATATGCTTCTCCGCAAACAGCCAAACGCATCGCCAGCGCTTTACCGGACCTTTCTCCAGCGGTTCAGAAAGAGGCGGTCGAAGCCCTGCTCGGACGTAAGACGTGGATTCCTGCTTTGCTCGATAGCATCGCTAATAAAAAACTCACCGCAGACCATATCGACCCCGCGCGTCGTGCGGCTCTAATGAAACACAAGGATGAATCCATCCGCCAACAAGCCCAACAACTTTTTGCCAGCAGTGTTCCGCGCGCGCGCGATAAAGTCATCGCAGCTTATCAACCCGCGCTCCAGTTGAAAGGCGATAACAAACGCGGAGAAACCGTGGCCCAACAAGTCTGTATCGCCTGCCACCAAATCGGCAAAATCGGCAACGAAGTCGGCCCCAACCTGGCCACCATCCAGAATCGCAGCCCCGCCGATCTGATGACCCATATTCTCGATCCCAACCGTGAAGTGCAAGCCAACTACCGGCAATACATCGTCGAACTCAACGACGGGCGCTCCGTTTCAGGATTCATTGTCACTGAGTCCCCCACCAGCATCACCCTGAAACGCACCGAAGGCATTCAGGAAACCCTCCTTCGCCAGAACATAAAAAACATCACCAGCAACAGCCTCTCACTGATGCCCGAAGGCTTGGAACAAATCATCAACCAGCAACAAATGAGCGACCTGCTGAGCTATTTGCTGAACCTGAAAAAATAAGCTTACGACAACCTGTTATTTTTTACGCTTGCGATAAGTCGTCTTGCTCTTGCCCGGATCCACCGCTTCTTCAATGCCTGCCTGCATTTTCAACTCCTTGACCTGATCCCGCAACAAAGCAGCGCGTTCAAATTCAAGTTTCTGCGAGGCTTCCTGCATCTCCCCCTCCAGCTCGCGGATCACTTCGAGCACATCAAAATCCTCATTCGTTTCACGTAATCCCGAAGCTTCGGCTTGCTGCCCTTCGGAATAAACATGGAGGGATTTTTGCACCGCCCTTTTCACCGATCTCGGAGTGATGCCATGTTTCTCGTTATACGCCATCTGCTTGCCTCGACGGTACTCGGTCAAATTCAGCAAAGCCTGGATCGACTTGGTCACATAATCCGCAAACAAAACCACCTCCCCATTCACATGCCGCGCCGCACGCCCCGCCGTCTGCACCAGCGAAGTCTCCGAACGTAAATACCCTTCTTTGTCCGCATCCAGAATACAGACCAGCGAAACCTCCGGCAGATCCAAACCTTCCCGCAACAAATTGATTCCAATCAAAATGTCAAACTCCCCCGCGCGCAAAGCGCGCAATATCTCAACCCGCTCAATCGCTCCGATATCCGCATGAATATAACGCACCCGCAGCTCCACCCGGCGCAAATAATCCGTCAGATCCTCCGCCGTTCGTTTGGTCAGCGTGGTGACCAATACCCGCTCATCCAACTCGGTTTTCTGCCGGCACAACTCAATCGTCTCATCGATTTGCTCCCCCAGCGGGCGCAGGGTGATCTTCGGATCGAGCAAACCAGTCGGGCGAATGATCTGCTCCACAATCAAATCGCTGCCCTTTTTACTGACATCAAATTTCTCAGCGGGCTGGTCCGTGCTCGATATCCTCGGCAAACGTAACTTCACCGGCCCTTCCGCCTGACGCGCTTTGCTGTTTTTATACGGAATGAACTCCGGCCCGCCGACCCGGGAATTTTCTATTTCAAATCGCGAGGGAGTAGCCGACACATACACCAGTTGATTGGTCAGCGGCATGAATTCAGCAAACTTCAGCGGACGGTTATCCATCGCGCTCGGTAAGCGAAAACCAAAATCCACCAATACCGACTTGCGTGAGTGATCCCCCGCATACATGCCGCCGATTTGAGGCACCGAAGCATGGGATTCATCGATCACCGTGAGGAAATCATCGGGGAAAAAATCGATCAAGGTCCCCGGCCTCGAGCCCTCAGGGCGTCCCGTCAAATGGCGCGAATAATTCTCAATACCCGTACAAAAACCCATCTCGGTCATCATCTCGATGTCGTAATCCGTGCGCATCCTGATCCGCTGCGCTTCGATCAACCTGTCCTTGCTCTCAAACCACTCAACCCGTTCCTTCATCTCCGAACGAATCGACTTGATCGCACCCTGCAGTTTGTGCGCCGGAGTCACAAACTGCTTGGCCGGGTAAAACGTGTAATCCTCCAACTGACCCGCCACATGCCCGGTGAGCGGATCAAAAGAAGAAATACGTTCGATTTCATCACCAAAAAACTCAATCCGAATCGCCTCCTCATCAAGGTAAGCGGGATACACTTCAACCACATCCCCCCGCACCCGAAATTTTCCCCGGGTGAAAGCGATATCATTGCGCTCATATTGAATCGCCACCAGATCCTTGAGAAAATCATCCCGATCCAGTTCCGCTCCCATACTGAGCGATACCATCATGTCCTTATAATCATCCGGCGACCCCAAGCCATAAATACACGACACCGAAGCCACCACAATGACATCCTTACGCGTCAGCAACGAAGACATCGAAGCCAGGCGGTGACGCTCGATCTCTTCATTGATCGAAGAATCCTTTTCGATATAGGTATCCGTGCGCGGCAAATAAGCCTCTGGCTGGTAATAATCGAAATAAGAAACAAAGTACTCCACCGCATTGTTGGGAAAAAAGTTCTTAAATTCCGAATACAACTGCGCCGCCAGCGTTTTATTATGCGACATCACTAGCGTCGCCCGATTCTGCTCAGCGATCACATTCGCCATAGTAAAGGTTTTGCCCGAACCCGTCACCCCCAGCAAAGTCTGGTGTTTGTTGCCCGCCGACAAGGATTTGTTCAGCTTGGCAATCGCCTGCGCCTGATCCCCCTTGGGTTCGAACTCACTGGATAATTGAAAATGGTCAGGCACGGGGAAGTAGGATTCAGTAGTCAGGATTCAAATTCATCTCCCACTCACCATACCCAACTTCCCCCCCCTATCTCCTGAATTCTCTCAGAATCTCCTCATCCCCCCGTAGGATAGATTTCCAAATCTGTCCACGCCAGCCCTAACAACATAAAAATCCCCCAAACACTCACCCACACACCCACCCCCCCCTAAAAAAATCAGTGCTCATCAGTGCCCTCAGTGGTTAAATCCCCCTCTTATTCGTGTTTCTTCGTGTCCATTAGTGGTTCCCAACTCCCCTCTCCTAAATTTCCTTGGAATTCCTCGCCTCAGCTGATAACTAAAAGACATGTCATCCGAGCAAAAAATCGATTCGATCAAAGATCTAGGCCAGCGAGTCGGCCCCAACGCAGAAAAATGGTTAATCTGGGCTCAACTGGAACTGGCCATTGCAAAAACCGCCCGCAGTGGCAGTCCCTACTACGAACTGAAATTTGTCGACGCGGAAGGTTCGGTCACCCTACGCGCTTGGAATGACACCGCCGCCTTCGAGCAATCCAGCCAACTGAAAAACGGCGACTTTTTTGAAATCAATGCCGAGTGGTTCTACAACGAAGAGTTCAAAAGCATCGAAGCCAAAAACTGGACTCTCGTGCCTCTCAACGAAGAACAAACCGACGTCGTTCTAGCGGGCTCAGCCGAGCTCAAACAACAACAGCACCAAGATTACCTGTTCATCGAAAGTTCGGTCTCAGCCATCGGCGATCCGCGCTTGCAAGCCTTGTGCCAAAGTTTCCTCGACCGCTTCGGCGAACGCTTTCGCCGCACCGGTGCGGCACGTGACTACCATCACGCCCGGCGCGGTGGACTGGTCGAACATGTCGCGCAAATGATGCGCTCCGCGCTCAAAATCTGCGAAGCCTACCCCGCACTCAATCCTGACCTGATGGTCGCCGGCGTGCTGTTCCACGATTGCGGCAAGTTATGGGAAAACCACTACGCGGCAAAAGGTTTCACCATGCCCTACAGTGAAACCGGCGAACTCATCGGCCACATTCCCATGGGCATGGAACTGATCAACAAACTGTGGCGGGATTTGCTCGATTCCGGAGTCAGTGATCAATGGCTGACCCTGGACCCACCCAACGAACAAGTTAGACTCCACCTACTGCACCTGATCGCCGCCCACCACGGTGAGATGGCCTTTGGCTCTCCGGTCGTCCCCAAAACTCCGGAAGCCATCGCCCTGCACTACGTCGACAACCTCGACGCCAAGATGGAAATGTTCGCCAAAGGTTATCAAAAAGCTGCCACCCTTGCCCCCAACGTCTTCGACCGCGTCCGCCCGCTGCCCGGAAAACTCATCCGCCCGCTGGATAAATTTGAAGGTTGAAACTTGATGGTCGCGGCGGACTGAAAAGTCCGCACTCCTTTATTGCCCCCAAAGATCCTGCCCAGCAGCTTGCTTGAGCATGCGCACCGCGTCTTCATCCAACAGATAACCTTGTTGCTGCAAGTCCAACACCGCATCCGTGTATTTGCCCAAATAGTTCTCGCGGGTCGGATAACGCTCAAGAACCGGTAGGCGAGGATCTCCCGCTACCCGCCGCAGGGGCAAGGCCAGATAACCTCCATGCAAACCCGCCAACACACCCCCTGCACCATATTTTTCATCTCTCAAATTCCACCCCATGTAGGTTGCCAATGGCACTCGCACCTCCGGCAAGCGAATGCCCGCCAATTCATTACCATCGGCATCCACCGCAGGAACCAAGGTGCGATAAACTTCCCCCGCCTCTGCCGGAACCTTATCGGCTATGCCCTCGCTGTGCCAACGCGGCCCCGGATCCAATCGTAAAGGCTGGTATCTAACCTCCGGCGTCATCACCCCGGAAATCTTAGGAAACTGCTTACGAAACGTTACCAAATCCACCAAGGTGCCATCATCGATACGGGGATAACAACTGGCAGGCGGTTCTTCACCCTCACTCACCCAATCGTCCATCGCCACCAACAGGGCTCGCAACACCGGCCCACGATGTCTCAGCGGACTACGCGGATACTGACAGATGCCTTTATCCGTTTTTCCCCCACCCAAATGCTGCGCCCCGGCGATCGAATAAATGCGCACATTTTCATCAAGTTTGATATCCTTCTCCCCTGCCACATCCGTATGCAAAAGCGACGCCGCCCGCGACCAGTATTCAGTGCCGGTCTGCACAAAGAAAATCCTAGGCATGCCTGGCCCCTTACGCAGACGAGCTAGGGACTCCCCCTTTTTTCCGCTAAGCGGATCTGTCTGCAGCGTCGCCGCAAAAGGAAAAAAATCTGCCGGTGATAAGTTGGCTCGTCGATAGGTGCCATACACCGTTGCCATCGCAAAACGGTAATTGAACAAGCCCTTGCCCGCTCCTGCCACATGCAGGATCGCCCCATCAAAGACCTTTTGATCTTTTTCATCCAAATTCAGCCCCTCGTAGAAAAAATGATGGCCCAGCCGACCCGACTGGGATATGCCAAAGATATACGCTTGCTGCAGCCTTCCCATCGCTGGATTACCAGAGCCTCCATAACGGAAAAACGCCACCGCATCACGCAGTCCCGCCAAACCCAAACCCGAAACCCGCGGATCCCTTGCGGTATAAACCAACTCATAAATCCAGCCAGGTTTAAAACCAGCCTTCAGATAAAGGCTGGTTGCATTAGCCACCACCCGCCCCTCTTTAAACTCGGCAAAAGCCCAATCCTTACGCGCCACCTCTACCGCCGCCGTGGCTCGATCCGGTCGCATCTTCAATGTCGCCTCGGCATTATCCAACGATGCCGAAGGGTAGGCCTTGGGACTCCCCCAGGGACTTTCAAAAAAAGCCCGACTGTAAGTTTTCTCGTCCACCGAGAATTCAACATAATTACGCCCCGTCAAAGGCTTTCCGTCCTTCTGCCGCGCCAAGGGCAGCCCTGCCAACAGCCTTCCCGTTCCATCCTCCGCCACATCCCCGTTCCAACCGGTCCACAACAACGAATAACCCTGACGAAATAAAAACCCGTTGCCCGCATGTTCCATCGTCAGCGGGTCATTACTTCTCAGCCCTTCATTGAAAGTCCATAAAGCCAGCTTGTTACCCCGGTTATGCACATCATATAACAAACGCCCACTGCCCTTCGCCGGATCGATGGGTTGCAACAAAAAAAAGTCTGCCCAAAACTCCACCCGTCCATTGGCATTGCGATTTGTCAAATCCAAATCAGTGATACGCTCGTTCGCTTTATTTTCAGGATCCACCGCAAAAAACAGACGACCGGATATCGCCTCATAAGCCCCCGTATTGCCAAAGTGAGCCCCGTCGGCAAAAGCTCGTCGCTGCTCAATCTGAATCCGTGTCACCTCTGCCGAAGCAGTGAACAACATGCCAAACAACAACAAAATCAAAACGCATAATTTCATCATTCACTATGCAACGATCCCACCCGCCCACAAGCTTATTCAGCGGACATAAAGTGCTTCTCAGAAGTTCCCTGAAATGAAACTTGTGATTTTTAAACGCGGGATTAATTCAAGCGATGATAGTATTGGATGTGGGACGTAATGGTATTGCGTGGGTCTTGGTGAGGCGGGAAATACACAGCCGTAGCGAAGCGAATCGGAACGTAGTGTAGATGTGGAGAAAACTATTCGAAAGCAACACAGGCAACCCGTAGGGTTGAGCATAGCGTCCAAAGGAAACTGCCCGAAGGCAAATTGCCAATCCATTCCACACGTTGAACCTCCCTCAACTGTAGAATGCCCACCTGCGAGTAGATGCTGGCGGTGCCGACCCTGGCATAGCCGAGCAACTGCTGGATAAACCTTATGTGCGCCCGTTCCTCCAGCACGTGGGTGGCGCAACAAATGACAATTCCCCTCCCGCTCGATGCCTACGCTCCTCATCGCCCGCTTGATCCAGCTGCCCAGGTAGCCCGGGCTGAACCTCTCACCGTAACTGCCCACGGCGACGGCGGAGTGGTTCGAGTTCAGCGGAAGCGTTTGATGTTGGGGTGTGC
>JASFYY010000147.1:0-13001 GCA_045046875.1 Verrucomicrobiota bacterium
GCTATATCATTGAGCACCGTTGGTGCAAAAGAGATGAAAGCAAACTGTCCTGTAAGGACAAAATGTGATAGCCCAGTGCGAAGCGCTGGGGTTAAATCGTTTTTATTGTCAGCCCTAAAAGGGCGACATGATGTTGATGGGTGATAAGGTAGCTTTCAATAAGCAATGGCTAACTTTTTTGTTCTGCACCCATA
This sequence comes from Verrucomicrobiota bacterium, assembly GCA_045046875.1. Lineage (GTDB taxonomy): Bacteria > Verrucomicrobiota > Verrucomicrobiia > Verrucomicrobiales > DEV007 > JAADHD01. The sequence continues at coordinate 195 of JASFYY010000147.1, forward strand.
GCGGGGGCAGTCGGAGAAAGGTTGCCCGATATTTTTTTGGAAGCACTGATGAACTTCGGTGGACACTGGTTTGTTTTTCCCGGTCTGAATCTACTCAGTCTCTTTGGGTAGTTTGATGGTGAAGGGGTCAAGATTGGCCAGCTCAGTGGCGAGTTCTTTACCGGGCTTGTCCCTTCCCATCGCAAAAGCCAGGCCTCCTCCTGTTGCTAACAGGCTCCAGTAGTTTGCGGCAGCCTTGTCCTTGGCCAGTTGGGGATCTTTTTTGTAGCACCATGCGATGGTTTTTAACGAGGACGTATTGCCCTGAATCCAAGCGGCTTTGGCCAGGAGTAGTGACATTTTGTGGTTTTTTTTCACTCCAATTCCATCCGAGTAAAAATAGGCCAGTTGTCCCAGTGCAAATGAGTGTCCAGTGGCTGCGGCCTTTTGCAATAGTGCCACACCCGTCGGGGGATTGATTGGGTATCCATAAGGGCCGTTGAGCAGAGCCAGTCCTTTTTCCATAAATCCCAGACTATGTCCGGTTGCCACCGCATTCTCGACCCACTTTTGGGCTTCTTGTTCGGACGAGCCCTCGACTTTAAGTCTTTCGTAAAAGGCTGCCAAGTTAACCATTGCGTAGATGTCCCCTCCTTTTGCCGCGCGTCGAGTCCAAGACATTGCCTGAGCCGCATCTTTGCCACGCGGCGCTTGACCGACAGCCAACATGAATCCTAGATCCTTCATGCCGCTCGCGAGTCCCATCTCGGCGGCTTCGCGGTAATGTTTGATAGCTGATTCCGGGGCGCTCTGTTGCTCTTTGGCGCCCACTTCTACCAAGGCCTGGGCGAAACCTGCCTTTGCACTGTCACGGAGATGTTCCCTGGCGTATTTCCCAGCTATTTTATAGGCATCCGAACTGTCTTTGAAGCTGCTCACGGAGATGGCTCCATTTTCGTCTGCTTCACTGAGATAGCTTAGCATATACGAGTCTAGGGCTGAGCGTGGTTGTCGTTTTTCCAAGGCTTTGCGAAGCTTAACATTGCACGCCCAGCGTATCTTCTGGTCACGTCGCACACCTGCTCCATCCATGTGGCAACGCATTAGTATAAAGGTGGCCAGGAGGTCACCCTTATTGTGTCCTGCGAGTGCGGTGCGATATGTTTCAAAGTCCGGAAGGAGGAAGAATCGAGCAAAGGCATAATGTCCATCCCGAGGAGCGTTAGCATCGGTTATTAGTTCCTGGTATCGTCCATTGCCAAGCAATTGATCGCGGCTACCCGCTGCCTTGCAAGGAGTTGAATAAATGCAAAAAAAGCACACAGGAACTAAAGCGGTTAAGAGCATTTTCATGAATGTGAGGCTAACATTGTCCTGTAGCTTGTTCAAACAGTAGCAGTTGTTCGGTCAATGATTTCTTGCACCGCTCTTGGGATTCTCTAACTTCCTGTAATGTCTATATCACCTCGCGCCATCGATGCTTTGAAGCTGGTTTCCGATTTGCAGTCACGCTTCGTGAAGGGGCTGGAAGCAGTGTCCTGTGGAAACGGGGTGGCGGTGGATTTTGCTTTGACGCAGTGGTTGCGTGATGGTGGGACTCACGGTGGGGGCAATCGTTATACGGCGTCGGACGGTGTGTTTTTTGACCGGGCTTCGGTGAATGTGTCGCAGATCCATTATGAGGACCTTGCTGAAAAGAAGCTGGCTTCGGCGACTGCCATATCGACGATCATCCATCCGAGCAACCCTCATTGTCCGTCGGTGCATATCCATATCAGTTGGACCGAGATGAAAGAGGGGGCGGGTTATTGGCGTATCATGGCGGATTTGAATCCTTCAGTGGTGCACGAAGCCTATCGTGATGAGTTTATTGAACTCATGCAGCAAGCCGCCCCTTTACAGTATGAAGAGGCATCGGCTCAGGGGGATCGTTATTTTTTCATCCCGGCATTGGATCGCCACCGTGGAGTCGCCCATTTTTATCTGGAGAGCTACCGCAGTGATGATGCGCTTGCCGACAGGGCGTTGGCTGAGGTTTTTGGCAAGGCGGTGATCGATGGTTATTTGGAGATCCTTAGGAAAGCGTCGCAGGGCTATCCGGTTTTTGATGAAGCTGATCGCTCGGAGCAGTTGGCTTACCACACGTTGTATTTGTTCCAGGTTCTGACCCTCGACCGGGGAACCACTTCGGGACTGCTGGTCCATGATCAGAATGATCTGGGTATCATGGGGTCACTGCCTTCGCATGTGGATCGAAAATTGCTGGTGAGTTGGAAGGAGAGTGTGGCACCACCACAGCAAGGTTTGCAGCAAGCCTTGCTTGAGGCCTTGCCTGAGGATGGGGTGGTGACGGATGAGGTGAAGTTAGAGTTGGCTAAGGCGGTGCGGGAGCACTATAGGAAAAATCCAGATGCGTTGTCATTTCAGGCTTCGGGAAATGTGGTTCCGCCAACGGTTGAAAATCATAGGTCGTCGTTAGGGGAGAAGGAACCACCAATGGACACGAATAAACACTAAGAGGGTAAGGCAAAATGGTTAAGCTGCTGACCGCTATGCGTTTCGCCCTTGCAGGGCTGGGAGAATTGGATTTTTAACCCCAGCGCTTCGCACTGGGCTATAACATTGAGCACCGTTGGTGCAAAGGAGATGAAAGCCAACTGTCCTGTAAGGACAAAATGAGGGAGCCCAGTGCGAAGCGCTGGGGTTAAATCGGTTTTATTGTCAGCCCTGAGCAGCAGTGTAGCGGCACCGAAACAAAGTGGAGATCGCCGGAGGCAACGGGCGAAATGATGCCGATGTGTGATAAGGTAGCTCTCAATAAGCAATGGCTAACTTTTTTGTCCTGCACTCAAACACTAAATGTGAATGGTTTATGGTTTGATAAAGATGTTGCGTTACCCATACAGTTGAGATTTTCTGACTATTGAATGAAATGAATTCCACGCCCCCTCCCATTCCTAACCATTCCAGGCCTAATGGTGAACCCGGAAGCCCGTGGAATATCTGGGCAACGACTGGGTTTACGTTTGCGATCATGGCTATTTATCTAGTTGTTCAAACGCTGGTCTTTCTGGTGTTTATGTTCATCTTGTCGGCTAAGGGCGATGTGGATGTGGATGTGGAAGAACTCGCAGAGAGCGGTTTGTTTTTTGGCATCGCCTCATCGGTGTCGGCAGTGATCAGCACCTTGTTGGTGATAGGATGTGTGGCGTTGAAAAAAGGTGTCCGCATTGTTGATTATCTAAAGTTATATCGTCCCCGGCTGCGTTCTATCGTGATCTGGACGGTTTTATTTTTTGTGATTTTCACGCCAATAGACTGGTTGCGCATTGAGGTTTTTGAAAAGCCGGTGGTGCCCGAGTTTATGCTGGATGCTTATCTGAGTTGCGATTTTTTACCTATTCTGTGGTTTGCGATATTGATTGGTGCGCCTTTTGCAGAAGAATTTCTTTTTCGCGGCTTCGTGTTTGAGGGTATCAAACATACACGAATGGGAAGCGTTGGCGCGGTGGTGATTTGTTCGCTGGTGTGGTCAGCCGTCCACCTTCAGTATGATTTGATAGATATGAGTGTGGTTTTTTTGGGAGGCCTGTTCCTCGGAGTAGCAAAACTGAGAACCGGCACCTTGTGGGTGCCGATTATTTTGCATTTCATTTGGAATTTGGGGGCAATGATTCAGACGGCTATGGCGGCTGCGCAGGTTTGAGAAGAGGCTTGTGGTAATTGAAAAAAAATGATCAGATTAGAATGATGGCAATAACTGCCTGTGTTTGATTTTTTAAATACACTTGGATCAAAATAAATCGTGATGAAAGTTAAAAAAGGGAGGAGAACGGGGTGGTTAATGTGGACGCGGCGGCATGGTGAAGGTCAGATAGACCTTCAATTCTGATTTTTCTAGGCTGGCTTCGCGTAAAAAGCATCCTGCAGCCCTTATAAAACGGACTTTGTGAAATTTTTCACAAATTCATCTTGCCGATGTTTTTGTCTGCGTCGATAATCCCGCGACTTGGAACAACTCGGAACAGAAATCGTTTCCCGATATGGCAAAAACAGTTCAAGAAATTGAGGCACCAGATGCGGCGGCTAAAGCGGCGGCGCAGGTGGAGGCCTATCAGCAAACGACGGAGGATATCGTCGGTGAAAAGCTGGTGTTGAATATGGGGCCTTCGCACCCAGCGACACACGGGGTGCTGCGTCTGATCCTTGAGCTGGACGGGGAAGTGGTGACCAAAGCGACGCCGGATATCGGCTTTTTGCATCGCGGTGATGAAAAAATCGCCGAGAACATGCAGTATAATCAATTTGTGCCTTACACCGATCGCTTGGACTACCTGGCTCCTTTGGCGAACAATGTGGCTTATGCGATGGCGGTGGAAAAGCTGATGGATTGGGAATTGCCACCACGAGGTCAGGCGATTCGCGTTTTGTGCTGCGAACTGGCTCGTATTTCGGCTCACTTGTTGGGCTTGGGCGCTTACGCGATGGATGTCGGGGCGCTGTCGGTGTTTTTGTATACTTTCCAGGAGCGTGAATATATTTACGATTTGAGCGAGCAGTTGACCGGTGCGCGTTTTACCACTTCTTACACCCGCGTCGGTGGCATGACTCGGGATTTACCGGAGGATTTCCCGGCGGCGGTGCGGAAATTTTGCGAAGGTTTCCTGAAAACTTTGCAGGAGACGGAGGATTTGTTGTCACGGAATAAGATTTTCATCGACCGGACGCAGGATGTCGGGGTGATCACCAAAGAGGATGCGATTTCTTACGGATTGAGTGGACCCAATCTGCGTGGTTCGGGGGTGGAGCACGATGTGCGTAAGTCGAACCCTTACCTGGGTTACGAGAATTACGATTTTGATATTCCGGTGGGTGAGCATGGCGATTCTTACGATCGTTATGCGGTGCGCATGGAGGAGATGCGTCAGAGTGTGCGCATCATTCATCAGGTGCTGGATACTTTGCCGGATGGGCCGATCAATGTGGAGGATCCCAAAAATATGCTGCCGAAGAAGGAGCGGGTGTTGATGAGCATGGAGGAGTTGATCCGCCATTTCATGTTGGTGACCGAGGGCATCGATGCTCCGGCGGGAGAAGTTTATTTTGGAGCTGAGAATCCTAAGGGCGAGCTTGGTTTTTATATTAATAGTAAAGGTGGCGGAGTGCCTTACCGGATGAAAATCCGCAGCCCGTCTTTTTGTAACTTGAGTATCCTGCCGAAGATCTTGCCGGGACACATGATGAGTGACTCGGTGGTGATATTGGGCAGTTTGGATTTTGTGATGGGGGAGTGTGATAGGTAAGAAGAATTCAGGAGTTAGAATTCAGAATTCATGCAGTCGAAGAGAACCACGAATGGACACAAATGAACACTAATTCAGGAGAAGAAGTTTAGGAATAGGAGATAGAGCCGAGGCGAAGACGAGACAGACGGAGTGTAGCGAAGTCAATTTAGAATTTAGAAAAGAGTATGGCATTGAAAGTTCCAGTGGATCTTGAGAAAGAGATGGATGAGCGCATCGCGCATTATCCGGAGTCCAAACGCAGTGCGGTGTTGCCGCTGTTGCATTTGGTGCAGGAGCATTTTGGCTATATCAGCGAGGATGCGGTGGAGTGGGTGGCCAAGAAGCTCGAGTTGGAGCCGATTCGGGTGCTGGAGGTGGTGACTTTTTATCCAGGCTTTCGTCAGAAGCAGGTGGGCAAACATCATATCCGGGTGTGCCGGACTTTGTCTTGTGCGATGGCGGGTTCTGCGGAGCTGATGGATGAGTTTTGTAAAAAAGCGAAGATTGACCGCTCGGCGGTATCGCATCACGATCCGATTGCAGTCAGTGAGGATGGCAAATACAGCATTGAGTTCGCCGAGTGTCTGGCGGGCTGCGGCACCGGGCCGGTATGCATGGTGAATGATGATTTTCATGAACAGGTCGGAGCGGAGAAGCTCGAAGAAATACTTAACAAGTGCGATTGATGGCTAAGGTGAAATACATCGCGGGTAAAGAACCGCACGCCAAAGAGCACCGGATGATCTTCAAGAATGTGGATCGCGAGGGCTGGGATACGTCGCTGAAGACTTACGAAAAAGAAGGCGGTTACAAGCAGTTGGCCAAGGCGCTGAAGATGGAGCCGAAGGCGGTGCAGGACGAGGTCAAAGCGGCCGGTCTGCGAGGTCGTGGCGGGGCGGGATTTCCGACGGGGGTGAAGTGGGGTTTTGTGCCTCCCAACAATACCAAACCGGTGTACCTGATCTGCAATGCGGATGAGTCAGAGCCGGGTACCTTCAAGGATCGTTATATTATTCATCAGGATCCACATCAGCTGATCGAGGGGCTGATCATTTCGGCTTACGCGGTGGGCGCGCATTTGGCTTATATTTATATCCGCGAGGAATTTCCCGAGGGGGCGAAGATTCTGGAGGCAGCGATTGAGGAGGCGCGTAAGAAAAAATACATTGGCAAAAATGTGCTGCGCAGTGGTTTTGAGCTGGAGGTGTATGTGCACCGTGGGGCTGGAGCTTATATTTGTGGGGAGGAGACGGGTTTGATCGAGTCGTTGGAGGGCAAACGTCCTTATCCACGCATCAAACCGCCGTATTTCCCAGCGGCGATGGGTTTGTATCTCTGTCCGACGATCGTGAACAATGTGGAGTCGTTGTGCCATGTGAAACACATCATCGACATGGGGGCGGGCGCCTACGGCAAGTTGGGCACGCCACGCAATACCGGGACGCGTATTTTGTGTGTCAGCGGCGATGTGCAGAGACCGGGTTATTATGAAATCCAGGTGGGCAAGGTCACCATGGGTGAGCTCATCAACGACATGTGCGGGGGGATGAAAAAAGGGCGCAAGCTGAAAGCGGTGATTCCTGGTGGATCTTCGTCGAAGATTTTACGTGCGGATGAAACTTTTACCCTGAAGCAGGGCGATAAAGAGATGAAGATTGGGCTTAATGACATCCCGATGGATTTTGACTCACTGATGGCCTGTGGTTCGATGGCGGGTTCGGGTGGCGTGATTGTGCTCGATGACAGCCGGGCGATTTCCTGGGTGTTGAACAATTTGAATACCTTCTATGCCCACGAATCCTGTGGGCAGTGCACACCTTGCCGTGAGGGTTCGGCGTGGATGAAAAAGATCACTGATCGTATTGTCAGTGGCAATGCTTCGCCCGAGGATGTGGATACTTTGGAATCGGTGGCTTACAACATCGATGGCAAGACGATTTGTGCTTTTGGTGAAGCCTGTTCATGGCCGACCGAAGCGATGGTGGCGAAATTCCGCGATGAGTTGATCGGCGATACCGATGGTAAAAACGCCAAAGGGCCGGTGAGCAAAGAAACGCAGGAAGCGGCGAAAAATTTAAAACCTTTGACGACCTGATTATCTGATGAGCGACGACAAACAGCAGGACGTACCGATGGTAAACGTTCAGATCGATGGGAAATGGCATCAGTTCCCCAAGGGCACTCGGATGATCGAGGCTTGTCGTCAGGCAATGGTCGAGGTGCCGCATTATTGTTACCACCCAAAGCTGTCATCGCCGGGCAACTGCCGGATGTGTTTGGTCGAGATGGGCATGCCTCCGCGTTTGGCTCCTGGAGCAGAGCCGGTATTGGACGAGGATGGTCGTCAGGAAATCGGCTGGATGCCGAGACCGGTGATCGCTTGTGCGAACACCGTGGCGGAGAATATGGGCATTCGCACCGAGAGCGAGCTGACCAAATCCTGCCGCGAGGGAGTGATGGAATTTTTGCTGGTGAATCATCCGCTGGATTGTCCGATTTGTGATCAGGCGGGGGAGTGTTCTTTGCAGGAACACAGCGCCGAGCACGGTCATGCGGAGTCGCGCTTTCGCGATGAGAAGAATAAAAAGCCGAAGAATGTCAAGATCGGCCCGCGCATCCGTTTGGATGACGAGCGCTGCATCATGTGCAGTCGTTGTATTCGTTTTTGTGCCGAGACGGTGGATGATCCGGTATTGGGATTCACTGATCGTGGCAGCCACACGGTGCTGGCGGTTCATCCGAACCAAGAGTTGGCGAATGATTATTCGATGAACACCGTCGATATCTGTCCGGTGGGCGCGCTGACTTCGAATGATTTCCGTTTCCAGATGCGCACTTGGTTCATGAAGGAAACGTCGTCGATCTGCACCAGTTGCGGCCGCGGTTGTAATACTACGATTGGAAGTCGCGAGGGCACGGTTTTCCGCCAGACACCGCGTGATAACAACGAGGTGAACTCATCCTGGATGTGTGACCACGGGCGGATGAATTATCACTATCTCAATAGCGAGGCTCGTTTGACCGATCCGATGATGCGTGAAAAGGGGCAGGAAGCGCATCAGGTGGTGAACTGGAGCAAGGCGATACGTTTTGCTGCGGACGAACTGTTGAAATTTAATGCCTCGGAAGTGGCGGTGATCGCTTCGGGTAGGATGAGCAATGAAGAGTTGTTCATGACTCGTCGTTTGATTGCGGATTTGAATGCGGAGCACGTGGATATCGTGACCCGCAGTGGCAAGGGTGATGATTATCTGGTCGTCGCTGATAAAAACCCTAATACTGCCGGTGCTAAACTGGTGCTGGGGTTAAAAAAGCCGGGAGGTGAGTTGGAGAGCATTCAGCAAGGTATCGAATCCGGTAAGATCAAAGCTTTGGTGGTATTGCAGGAGAACTTGATCGACGACGCCGGTTTTTCCAGTGAGCTGTTGGGCAAGCTGGACTTTTTACTGACGACTTATCCCTTGGCCAATCCGACGGCGGATGATTCGCATGTGGTTCTGCCGGGTGCGGCTTTTGCTGAGAAAGACGGCACCATGATCAATGTGACCGGACGGCTGCAGCGTTTGAACAAAGCTCACCAGGGGCCGGGACAGACGATGGAGGTGTGGGAGATTTGCCGCGATTTGATTCTAGCGATTGGTGGTGGCAACGGGATCTATTCTGCCAACGATGTGTTTAAGGAAATGGCGGCAGAGATCAAGGAGTTCAAAGGACTGACTTTGAGCAAGGTGGGTGATCAGGGTTTGCCGCTGTTGAAGACCCGTAAAAAGGTGCCGATGCTGGAGCGCGAGAAAGAGCGCATCGTTAAGGGTGAGATTGTGGGGTAGTGGCATGGGGTTGCCTTCCGGCTGTCCCGGCTTGGCGACGGCTCTAATCCGTGAATAGCTGCCGAAGCATTCGGCATCACATTGCGGTGGCTCTTACAGCGGAAACACAAAAATTACTGATCTGGACAGGGCAAATGTTCGATGTCATTTTGGTCTTTCGGCCGATTACTTGCTTTTTTGGCACGAATCAGGTCGTTTGAATTTAAGAAATTGATTTCAAGTCCATCTACGCTTTCGATTACGCGTTGCGAATAAGCCGGTTCAAATTCCAGTCCTTTCATTTTCATCATCATATCGATGCGAATAGGTTCGTTTCCCATTTTCAGCACATCAAACTTAGTATCGAGGAAATCTTCTTTTTTAATACCTACTGATCCAGCACCAAACCGGTCAAGCACTACCATCATCCGCGAAGCGTTTGTCTCCGTGGGATGGATCCATCTATCGATGTCTCCAGTATATCTTGGGTAACCGTGAAAAGTAACTGCATATCCGCCTCCGACGAGATACTCAATGCGCTCTTCGTTCAACAGCTGTAAAAACTCTTTGAAGTCGGGGTAAATTTCCATCGTCATCCAGTTTGATCATGAGGCTGCGTAATTGCTCTAAAGCCCGTAGCCGCTCACAAGGGCTGTGGTGTTGCCAATATTCCCAACCAGACGCTTTGTCAGCCTCTTCTGCCGAACATCTTTCGATGGTAAAGCGATCAAGTCTGGCGGTTTTCTGTTTGCGCATGGTTACAACTTACGAAGTTAAGAGAATAATTGTAAGAGTGCAAACGGCCGGGGCAGGTCCTAAGTTATTGAAGGTCCTAGTGCTCTTGTATCTGCTGGAAAAATGCAAAAATAGTCTATTTTGTTCGTATGGAGTTACTCTAAAAGCAATAGAAGCGACGATTGGTGCTGATAGGACGTATTGAAACAGTGCTGCCTTTGCCTATAGCGAAGAGGACCAAGGTTATTTTTTGACGGTGCTTGTTGAGGATGATGTTGATGTTGATTTGGCTGCTGCAGCTGAGTCGTCGTGGAGCAAGGATTGGAGCCGTAAGGAAGAAGATGAAGCCTGGGCGTTTTTACAAGAGGAAGCGTAGTTCTCGTCGAGTTCCCATTCAGTCATGGCATGTGGTCGGCGGACGCGATCATAGCGGCTACTGCGAGTGAGCATCAACTTTCTTTGGTTACAGCTGATGCCAAACATTATCGATTTTTACCCGATATCGAAATTGTGGTCTTGAAGCCTTGATGAGCGGCGCTATTGGAACAAATTTCCGCTTCCAGCCCATATAAAACGGACTTTGTGAAATTTTTCACAAATTCACCTTGCCGATGTTTTTGATCGCGTCGATAATCCTGCAAATTTGAAACGTGGGAGTTTTCTCGTGATTTTTAAATTTCCGCTATTTGCTCTGTTATCAGGCATCCGCTAGTAGAAAAAGAGGATGCTTTAGGCGGGCAGATTCGGTTGCAATTGTTTATTTTGTTTACTGAAAACCGTTCATGGATTGGATTAATTTAGCAGTGACCTTGATCAAGATCGTCGTTCTGACGTTCATGGTGCTGTTGCCGATGATTGCCTACTCGGTGTGGGCGGAGCGGCGAGTGGCGGCCAAGATCCAGAACCGGGTCGGGCCGAACCGCACGGGACTGGGATTCCTTTCATATTGGATTCCTTTTACTAAATTCGGTTTGTTTGGGTTGGGGCAGCCGATTGCGGATGGTTTGAAGTTTATTTTCAAGGAGGATTTCACTCCGGGGCATGTGCGCACGGGTTTTTTCTGGTTGGCTCCCGCTTTGACGATGGTGCCAGCCTTGATGACTTGTGCGGTGATCCCTTTTGGCAGTGAGTTGAATATCGCGGGTTATAAGATCCCGCTGGTGATCGCGGATCTGAATGTCGGACCGTTGTTTATTTTTGCCATCGCCTCACTCAGTGTTTACGGCATCGTGCTGGCGGGCTGGGCGTCGAACTCAAAATACTCTTTCCTCGGCGGGGTGCGTTCGACCAGTCAGATGATTTCCTATGAGATCTCGCTGGGACTGTCGATTGTGCCGATTCTGATGATTTTCGGTGAGCTGAATTTGACAGAGATCGTGAAGTGGCAGGATGTCAATGGTTGGCTGTTGCTTCCGCTGTGGGGTGAAGGTTTGAGTTTGCAGGGGTGGGTTTTGCTGATCCCGGTTTTGATCTCTTTCATTATTTTCACTGTTTCGATGTTTGCGGAGACCAACCGTTTGCCTTTTGACTTGCCGGAGTGCGAAACGGAGCTGGTGGCGGGTTACCACACCGAATACAGTTCGATGAAGTTCGCTTTGTTCTTTTTGGGAGAATACGCGGCGATGATCATTGGTTCGGGGCTGGCGGTGACGTTGTTTTTGGGAGGCTGGTCGTTGCCGTTCGGCATTGGCAGTGATTTGGTCGACAAACCTTTGTGGTTGGGCATTGCTCACTTTTTCTGTTTCCTGATCAAGATGATCTGTTTCATCCTGCTGTTCATCTGGGTGCGTTGGTCCTTGCCGCGTTTCCGTTATGATCAGTTGATGCGTCTGGGCTGGGTGTTCTTTTTTGAAATCGCCTTGGCGAATGTATTTTTAACCGCTTTGATTTTGCTCTATTTTAAATAAGCACTGTTTTTTGAACCATGGCCATTGTTGTAAAACGTCCAAAACTGACTTTCGGTGAGAAGATCTATCTCTCATCGATCGTGAAGGGTATGCGGATCACTATGGGTCATTTCTGGCGGGCGCTGTTGGGCAAAGGCACGGTGACGATGCAGTATCCCGAGGAAAAGTGGGATGAGAACCTGCCGGAATACTACCGTGGTGCGCCGGCGCTGGTGACGGATGAGCAGGATCGTGAGCGCTGTGTGGCTTGTCAGTTGTGTGAATTTATTTGCCCGCCACGGGCGATCACGATTTTACCTGAGGAGATTCCCTCGGATGACCAATGGGCAAAGGTAGAAAAACGTCCGCGCAAATTTGAGATCGACATGGCGCGTTGCATTTACTGCGGTTTTTGTCAGGAAGTTTGTCCAGAGCAGGCGATTTTCCTGCGTAAGGATTATGCGATCACCGGCACCTCACGCGAGGAGATGGTGCACGACAAGAGTAAGTTGTACGAAATCGGCGGGGTCCGCGAGGGACTGGTTAATAAATGGAACAAGCTGAAGTGATGTTGGACTTATTGTTTTACATATTTTCGGCCCTAACGGTCATTGGAGCTCTCGGGGTGATTGTGAATAAAAATCCGGTGACGTCGGCTTTTTGCCTGATCGCAGCTTTCATCGGGTTGGCGGCTTTGTTTATTCAACTGGACGCTTACCTGGTGGGAATCATTCAGATTCTGGTTTATGGCGGTGCGGTGATGGTGTTGTTTTTGTTCATCATCATGCTGATGGATCTACCGAGTGAGGAACGGCGTAAGTTTGGCTGGAGCGCGGTGGCGGGTGGTATTTTGGTGGGTTGTGTGTTTGTGGTGCAGTTGGTGCGGGTGCTGGGGGATTACTCGGCGGGCTCGCGGGTGATGCAGGATTTGCCAGTGGGTGTGGAGTCGGATGTGGAGCAGATTGGTAAGTTGATGTTCACCCAGTATTATTTTCCGGTTCAAGTGGTGGGTGTTTTGCTGCTGATCTCGACGATCGGGGTGATTGTGTTGAGCAAAAGAGAGTTGGATTGATTGGAGAGTGAAGAAAAAGATTTTAACCGCGGATGGCGCGGATA
>JASFYY010000148.1:0-15315 GCA_045046875.1 Verrucomicrobiota bacterium
GGGTGAGGATGAGCAGGAAGATCCTTATTTTATTCTGCCGGCGGATCCGAGTCAGCAACGTGCGGTGCTGGATGCACGGGATAATGAAGGGGTGGCGATTCAAGGGCCGCCGGGAACGGGCAAGAGTCAGACGATTGTTAATATTCTTGCGGATTGCATCGGGCGGGGAGAAAAAGTTCTGGTGGTTTGTCAGAAACACGCGGCGCTGGAAGTGGTGGCACGGCGGATGGCTGAAGAGGGGTTGGGGGATCGTTTTTTCATGATCGAAGATGCTAAGCGCAGTCGTCGTCCCTTGATCAAGGCACTGCGCAGTCAGACCGAAGCGAGCGCGTTGTGGCGTTCGGATGATGGCGATGACTCCCGCGCTGAAATTGCCAAGCGCATTGCCCAGCTCGAAGCTGAACTTTGCGCCAGTGCGGATGCTATTCAGAATGAAGTGAAGCCGAGTCGATTGACTTACGCACAGATCGTTGATCGTTTGATCGAGTCGCAAGAGGGATCACGGATCAGTGCTTTTCAATTACGTGAATCATTTGAGCAAATTTCTAATGAAGAAGTGGATTCTTTAGCTGAAATGGTGAAGGGGCTTGCGGTTTTATGGTTGCGGTCGAATTTTTCCGCCAGCCCGTGGGAGGGTTTGGCTGACTTCTCACCTGATCCGGCGGCGCTGTTGGAATTCCGTGAGAATTTCCAGGGTTTTGCCGCAGCGGAACAGGCACGTGGTGTTTTTGCTGATGAGGTGAATGAGATTTTCTTAATTGCCGATGCTGCGGAGATGAATGAGTGGCTGGAAGGTAATCGTCTCGACTTGTTGGAAATGTCAGATCAGCAGGTGAGGGATATTTACCGATGGAGGGCGCTTTTTGATCGTGGTGATAAAGGGCAGGTGACGATTTTGCAGGGAGACTTGCAGCAGTTGCAGCATGATGCTTTGGCTGTAGGATCAAGCCCGCGGCAACATGACCTTGGCGCGCCCCTGGGGTTGTTGAAGGGGAAGTCGTTCCGTGTTTTGGTGAAATCCAGTCGGCGGGTTCGGACGGCCGCACAGAGTTTTTTCAAACGGATCTGGCCGGGTTTCTTTTTTGCCAAACGGGTCTTGGCGAAGTTTTATGACGAACATAGCGATTATGAATCGGATCAGGATGGAGACGATGTTTTGTCTGCTTTGCATCAGCAAATTGATTGGGAAATCACACGCCGCGCTTTGCTGGTCAGGTTGCGTGAAGTAGAATCGAGCTTGGGAGAAAGTCAGGATAACCGCGGGCGGGAGTCACTTTCTCCGAATCAAATTGCAGATCAAGCCAAGGGGTTCCGTAAGCGCCTAGTGGTGGCAGAAGCCAGTGCTGTTTATTGTTTGAATTGTCCGGTGGCGGAGATTTTTGAAAAGGTGCTCAGTCAAGGCCGTTCCACTGCGGTGGGGGATTTTATTGAAGCCGCCGAGATCAGTCTCAAGTATGCGGCGACGCAGCAGCTGAGTTTGGATAAGTTGCAGGAACTGAGTCAATGGTTTGATGGTCAGTGGGTAGAAAACAAGCGCTTGCAGATTCAACAATCGGAGGAAGGTCTTGAGGAATTGGAGGCCATGCGCTCAGAAATCGACAAGGTTGCGGATTATATTCAGTTCAGGGCGAGGCATCGCGACCTGCCGGACAAGGTGAAAGAACTATTTCAATTGCTCGAAGAATATCGCGAAGAGGTGGCGGCTCATGCTGGAGAGGGGATGGCCGATTTGTTGGAAAATACGATCAAGCGGGAAGCTTTGTTGGCTTGGAAAGGCTTGGCTGAGTCTAGGCATCCCGCGTTGTTGATGAATGCCTCCGAGTTCGAAGCCAAGGTGGAATCCTTGCGCCGGGCGGTGAAATCGATGCGCCAGTCCACGGCGGAAACACTCAAGCGGCCGTGGCAAATGAGTTTCATAGCCAATGCCACGCGTTGGCTTGAAATCCTTAAACTTACCGGAGCCAACGCACGGCGTTTGCGGGAGGTTTTTGATCAGGGCATCGAGCGCGGTTTGTTTAATTTGCGTCCAGTGTGGTTGGCTAGTCCAGAGACGGTGTCGCGGGTGTTTCCTTTGCGGGAGAACTTATTTGATGTGGTTATTTTTGATGAAGCATCGCAGATGCCGGTTGAGTTGGCGGTGCCTGCTCTCTATCGAGCACGGCGGGCGGTGATCAGTGGGGATGAAAAACAGCTTCCTCCGACCAACTTTTTTCGCTCGAGCTTTGATGATGCCGACGAGGACGATCCTGATGAAGCGATGATTGAAAGCGGCGCTTTTCTTGATACGGATCTCGATGAAGATACCCGCCGTCGTCTCGCTCGTAAGGCTACTCGCAGAGAGGTCAAGGATTGTTCGGATTTGTTGCAGTTGGCTAAGGATGAAATGCCGAACAGTTTGCTGTCCATTCACTATCGTTCGCGTTGGCGACATCTGATTGCTTTTTCGAATCACGCTTTTTATGAAGGGCGTCTGAGTATTCCTGTGCATCACCCGGACGGGCGTATCAGGGAACATCAACCGCTTGAGTTGCGGCAGGTGAATGGTTTGTATGAAAAACAGACCAATCAGGGTGAAGCGGAAGCTGTTATTGATTTTCTGGCAGAACATTGGTCTCAGCCTGATCCGCCGAGTGTGGGCATTGTGACTTTTAATATGAAGCAGGCTGAGTTGATTCAGGATGAAATCGAGGCGCGAATGGAAACAGATGAAGTATTTCGCAGGAACTGTGAACGTGAGAATGGGCGGTCTCAATTGGATGCTTATTTTGTCCGCAATCTGGAAAACGTGCAAGGTGATGAGCGTGATGTGATTGTATTTTCGACCACCTTTGGTCCGGATGCCAAAGGGCGTTTCATTCGCAATTTTGGCCCGGCTAGTCAGCGAGGCGGCGAGAGGCGTCTTAATGTGGCGGTTACCCGCAGCCGTGAGAAGATGATTATTTTCACTTCGATGCCGATTGCAGATGTGGCTGAGGGTTTGCCGGGGGAGGGGGAGAGTCCTCGGGAGGTTTTAAAAGCCTACCTTTCGTTTGCGCAAACGGTGTCGCAGGGAGATTTTAAAAATGCGGATGCGATTTTGAACCGGGCACGGGGACGGCAGCAGCGAGCGCATGACCGTTCGGCTTTTGATCGGGCGCCCGAACAGCGGGCTTTTGTTCGCGAGGTGGTGAAGTTTTTGCGTGAGCAGGGCTTTGAGCCGGAAGCGGGGCTTGATCCCGGGGATGCGTTTCATTTTGATCTTGCTCTGATTGATCCTAAAAACGGGCGTTACGGTCTGGCGATTGAATGTGATCCTCCTTTGCACCGGGATTTGGATTCGGCGCAAGCGAGAGAGATTTGGAGACCGGATACGATGGCGGGCACGATCCCGCAGGTGATCCGGTTGTCGTCGCGGGCTTGGTTGGATGATCTGGAGAGTGAGAAAAAACGGCTGTTGAAGGCGGCGAAGGGGTTGCGATGATGGGGTTATGTTTTTAACCACGAAAACCACGAAAGGATGATTTTTACCGCGGATTTCGCGGATGAACGCGGATAAGATAAGAAAGAGAATGAGGATGTGGAGAATAAGGTAGGATGAAGATTTTTTAATTTTGAGTTTAATTTTTTAATATGAGTGGTCCGAAAATTATTGATGTGGTGGCAGCCCGGCAGGTGGAGCGTGGTAGGATTGCGGTTTTTTGTGCGCGACTTGATGTGGCTTTGATGTTTCACCAGAAGATATCTGAGCAGAGTGGTCTGACTTCGGGGGTGGATGTGGGTTTGGCTGATAAAATTAGGCAGGCGGCGGCAGATCAGGAGGCTACGGTTTTTGACTTGATAGCGCTTCGGGATCAAAGTGCGGCCCAGATAACTTTTGTGAAGAGTGAAACTTTGCGATTGAAAGAAACAGCGATTGAAAATGTTTCGCGTTCGAGGACGGCTGTTTATGCGCTTGATGCCGGTATTAAGAGGGCGATGGCTCGAACTGGTGATGCGGATGTGCGGCAGCGCTTGGTAGCAGCTCAAGAGGCAAAGGGAATTAATCAGAAGGCAGGTCTGTATGAGGCGGCTTTGGAATTGATGGAGGCGCAGCAGGAGGATGAAGGTAACTCGGCCATCCGTGAGTGGCTTGCGCAAATTGAGGTTAGTGGGGGGGGGGCTGTAGCCACTGCGGAATTGCCTGAGCGGCATCCTCAGCGCTGGCGTTTGGAGGTCGAGCGTATTCGGGCGGAAGTGGATTTTCTGGAAGGATCTGCGGCTGATGAGGTGGCACAGATTCAAGCGTCGCTGGCTCGGATCGAAGCGGAAGCTGATGAGGGGAAACGGGCGCGGCTGTTGGATGACTTGCGTTACCCTTTGGCTGAACAAGTTCGTCAGGCACGTGAGTCGGCGAAGCGTGAACAACAGGTGGAGGAGTGGTTGCAGGCTCTGGCGGTTCACGCTGATTATCTTGATCTAGCTGATTGGGAAAAGCGCTTTGAGCAGGGGGATGGGATTCGGGCGGTGGAAGTTGAAGAGGCTATAGAAGAAGCGAATGCGGCGGCGGCGGCGGCTGTGGCTCGGCGTGAGGTGTTGACCGCGCTTCAGTCGGTCGGCTACGAGTTGCGGTCGGGTATGGAGACTGCTTTTGTGCGTGATGGCAAGATAGTGGTTCGCAAGCCCAATGACGGGGATTACGGAGTGGAATTGAGCACGCTGCCTCAAGGCGGGGTGAATTTGATTCGCACTAGGGTGGTTCGCCTTCGTGGGCATGAAGCACAGACCGCGGATGAGCGTCTGCGTGATAAAGAGCGGGAAGAGTCCTGGTGCAGTGAGCGGGAAGGCATGGCAGAACGGTTGCTGCAGTCGGGTATCAAGTCTGAGATCAAAACAGCGCGGGAGGCGGGTGAAAGCGCGGTTCCAGTGGTAGAAGATGCGGGTGGGGAATCCGGACGCAGGGAGGCCGTGCGTGGAAGTGGCGAGATCAGCCGTGAGAAGACTTGAAGGGTTTTAGTTACGTTGCTGAATCTAATGACAGGTTTCTGAAAAATTTATCAATCGGCGGAAAAAGGCAGCGTGAGTGCATCTTTGGGGTGATAAGAGCAGGCGCGCTGTTCACATTTGGCACAGTTTTTAAACTTGGCTCTGATGAGTTGAAAAATAGATAGTTATCAATAGAGTTGGGTTTTGGATATCTTGAATATGGGTAGTGAATTCCCATTGATGGGGGAGTGGTATTTAACCGAGTTCTCAGCAGGGGTGAATTGAAGTGATTGAGTAACGGCTTGGGAGAGTAGTGATGGGATTACAAATTTTTCGTCCAGTCGCGCGGGAAATGCCAAGTTGCCCAACCCAGTCCCGATGCAATCTTGAACATCACGCGAAACCACGAAGAGCCCAATATAATATTCTGTTGAAAATACCAAGCTATCGGATACCTGTTTCTATGAAATCAAGCAAGTTTGATCGCAGAAGTTTCCTCGGTAGGACGGTAGCAGGAACAGCTGTGATCGCATCTTCAGGACTGGTATCGCGTGTTGATGCTGCTGTTACGCCAGAACCAGCGAAGGAGAGATCTGGTGAAAACGTCATCAAAGCCGATGTCCTCGTTGTCGGGGGTGGCTCAGCTGGCCATGTCGCGGCCATTCAGGCGGCACGTGCAGGAGCAAGCACGATCGTAGTTGAACGTAACAGTCAACTCGGAGGCACAACAACAACGGCAGGAGTCAGTTTCCCCGGGCTTTACCATGCTTGGGGTAAACAGATCATTGCTGGTATTGGCTGGGAATTAGTAACGGAAACGGTGAAACTAAATGGCGAGACATTGCCAGATTTTGCTCAAGTTCCTGACAAACATTGGAAACATCAGGTGTTTCTCAACGGCCAACTCTACGCTTTGCTCGCGGAAGATGCCTGCCTCGAAGCCGGGGTCTCTCTTGCTTACTATCAATTCGTTCATAAACTTCGTAGCTCCGATGATGGATGGCTGGTCGATATCATGGGGCAAGGAGTGCAATACACCATTGCATGCAAGCAGATCATCGACTGTACTGGCGGAGCCGAAGTTGTTGGTATGGCAGGTTTTGAGCGAGTCCGAAGTGATATCCGTCAGCCTGGAACTTTGATTTTTAAGATCGGGGGGATTGATCGAAAAAAATTGAACAAAGCTGCCATCCAAAAAGAATATCAAAAAGCTATCGCTGACGGTCGTTTGATTAAAGGTGACTGTGCGAATGGAAATATGCATTCATTTCTCATGGGCGGCGGCGAGAATAATAATCATATTTTCGGAGCAGATTCTGCCACTGCCGGCACCCAAACCCAGGCAAATTTGGCTGGACGGAAATCGCTGATGCGTTTATTAAAGTTCATTCGTAAGCTGCCGGGCGGGGAGAACGCCACCATTGAAAAAATGATGCAGGAAACCGGGATCCGTGAGACATCACGGATTGTTGGTGAAACTACACTCACCGTAAACGACTACAAAAGCGGGCGAATGTTTGACGATGCCGTTTGTTATTCCTTCTATCCTATCGACGTGCATGATGAACATGGAGTGAAACCCGAACCTCTGTCGCCAGACACATTTCCGACCATTCCACTGGGATCACTGATTCCGAAAGATAGCCGTAATATCATAGTCGCGGGACGTTGTCTGTCGAGTGATAGGCTGGCAAATTCGGCAGCGAGAGTTCAAGCCTCCTGCATGGCTATGGGGCAAGCGGCAGGCGCAACTGCGGCACTGGCGGCAAAAAGAGGAGCCACTCCTTTGAATGTGCCAATCGCTGATATTCGTAATTTACTTCGCGAGCACAGTGCAATTATCCCTGGTGAGATCTAATGGTATGCGGCGCAGTCTAACCTCTCTTCTCACAGCCCTGACATTTTTTGTTATGGGAACCACGGGCGTGCTAGCGTTTGTTCGACCGTTTTCCAGTAAAGTAACTGGGTTGCATACCCTGATGGGATTTGTATTCATCGCTTTGATTATTTCTCATGTAGTAAACAATCTAACGCCACTGAAGAACTACTTTCGGGAAAAAGTCCTTTGGCTAGCCCTCTCCCTTATCGCTGGATTGATCGCCATTTTTATTTTCAAACCAACTCCGATCGCCGCTCTTTTAAGGTTAAGTCCCAACATCGGACCGCCTCAAGATCGGTTTGAGATGAATGCAAGCGAAATGGTTTATCAATACAGTCCGGCAGATCACTACAAGATGGCACTCACCATCAAAACAGGGGAATCCTTTGATCTTGAGAATCCTCCGCATATTGCCATCTGGCTGGAAAATCAATCTTCCTATCATATCAAGACACTACTGGTTTCCGACAAAAAAGATCGAGATGGAATGTTGCCCTATTGGTCCTACAAGGTGAGCGCTTACGAAAAAGCCAAAAAAGATGCAGAAACAGAAGTTTACGCTGTTTCCGCACCCACCCTAAACAGCTCTTTTGATCCAGCTGATTACATACTCCCTGTTGACAGCAAAAAACCCATGCCATACCAGCTTTTAGTCGAAATAAATCAACCCGGAGATGCTTTCGGAACATCTGATGATCAAGCATCCTTAGTCTATTCGGTCGAAATTGACAACCTTCGCCCCAAGTCATTTCAATTACTGAGGATAGTAGGATCGCCCAAACTTGTTGAGCGCGATGGAAAGGAAATCTGGACAGTTTATTATGCGGACGATGGTTTCGGCTCTGCACTGCATTTGATCAATAGTGCACTTCTCACTATTGAACGAAGCGCCCTAGATTAGACTATTTGAGATATCTTCAATCCTCCCCAATGACGGAATTGGGTGCTGATTTTATTTCGAGGTCGTCGTAGTGAATGCCGCTGTCGTAAGTCAGCAGGCTCACGGTGGATTTGGTTTCGTGAGCTAAGCCTTCTGATTGGAAAGAGCCTACTTCTTTGCCGTCGATGATGACCGTTACTAGATCGTTTTTGCTGCGCACCACGAGATCGTGCCATTGATCCTTGCTGCCTTCGAAATCCAGGTCAAAGGTTTTTTTCTTGGTCTTCAGCATCTCTAGGGTGGTTTCGTCCAATGTTTCGCCTGATTTCTTTTTATCAAAAATTTCTTTTTTGAAAGTTCCTGTTTTGCCATCCAGTATCGATCCTTTTTTGGGTCCGATGCTGGTAAAAACAATGTGTCCAGCGTGCACTTCTTTGCAGTCGGTGTCGGCAAATCTGACAATAAAGCTCTTGGCGTCAGGTCCGATAAATTTGAACTTCAGCGAAACTTGCAGATCTCTTCTGCCTTCGAACTTGACGGAATCCAGAGCTACATGGTCTTTGATGTCTATCGTTTTGCCTATCAATACTCCGTCTTGAATCACACTTTCGCTTTTGAAGTGTTTCCAGCGTTCGCCAAAGTCATCTCCAGAAAAGTCGTCAGCAAACATCTGTTCGGAATAATAAAGGTCTTCTTCAGATCCTTTTCGTTTGGCATCCCATTCGGTTAAGAAAGTTTGATCCTCTTTGGATAGTTTGTCTGCGGGTATTTCGAATACCTTGCCCTTAGCCCGAATCTTGATTTTGCCATCGTTCAGGTCAAGCAGTTCGGCTTTGATTTTTTTTCCTTCGAGATTGGTTAGCTCGCGAAAGTCCCGTGCTGCTGTCACTTGCAGAGTTGCTGTTAGCAATAATATAGCTAAGACATTTGACTTCATTTTCATCGTGTGGATAAGAGACTCCGCATGGAATAGGGTTGCAAGTTTTAAGAAGTGCAGAAATATGAAAAGTTCATGAACTGGGCACGGATGATCGCTCGATTTGAAGTGTTAAAGTTTCGTCGCAGCATGGCGCGTGATCGTCATGTGTTTCGCGAAGATTTGATGGATCAGCTGATCTGGGTAACTGGACTAAGCCGCGGGGTGAGCATTCTGCTATAAGAACTTTGAATGGGCGGATTGATGAGTTTGTCATCTGCTCTGCAGTGTTGTCGAGTGAGGAAATTGCTGGAATATATGAAGTCGGACGTCCTTAACTCGGTGGATCACTTGGTGAAAAATTAAGCCAGTGTAACGAGTGATGGAAAGGTGGATAACAAAGCATTATATACGGGTTGAACGGTGCGGAGATGGATGTAGTTTGCAGCACATTTTATCCCCTCGACTTTTATGAAGCTTCCCTTGTCCACTAAATTGTTTTGTTATCAAATATTGCTGTTGGCTCTTTTTTTGTCTTTTTCCCCGAGTTTAATAGCGCAAAAAAAAGGTCAGTGGTTGGAGCAGGGCAAACCGACCTGGGTGTGGACACAAAGAAGCACGGATGGGCAGAAGTTGTTTTTGCGCAAGAGTTTTGAGATACCTGCGAAGGTCAAGAGTGCTAGAGTTTACGCGACTTGTGACAACAAGTTGAAGTTGTGGGTCAATGGCAAGGAAGTGGGCAGCAGCCCTGATTGGCCTGAGCCGATAGAGAAGGATGTGACGGGCTTGTTGAAATCTGGAAAAAATGTGATCGCTGCCCAGGCTGAGAATGCGGGAGGAACGGCTGCTTTTGTTTTGAAGCTTGAGGTGGAACTGGCTGATGGGAAAAAGGTCACTGTCTTGAGCGATGATTCTTGGAAAGCTGCGGACAAAGAGGCATCAGAATGGCGTTTGGAAAAATTTGATGACCATGCCTGGGATTTGAGACTGGTGACCATGGGCAAATTGGGAGTGGGGCCATGGGGAGTGCCCGGATACAAATCGAGCAAGGGAAACGCCAGTTCCAAAGGGGCTTTGCCGGCGAAGAGTCTGACCTTGTTGCCCGGCTTTAAAGCAGAGCTGGTTTACACCGTGCCCAAGGAAGAACAAGGGTCATGGGTGGTATTGGCCAAGGATGATAAGGGGCGTTTTTATGCCAGTGATCAGAAAGACAAGGGGCTGTATCGCATCACGGTGACCCAGAGTGCGGGCGGCAGCAAAGCTACGGTTGAAAAGGTGCCGGTCGATTTGTCGGGAGCGATGGGATTGAAGTGGGCCTTTGGTGGACTCTATGTTCACGTGAGTGGCAAGGGGCTGTTCAAGTTGACGGATTCAAACGGAGATGACCAGCTTGACAAAATTGACCAGCAGCCTGGAGCGCAAGGTGGTGGCGAACATGGTAACCACGCGGTGGAATTGACTGAAGACGGCAAGCAGCTTTACGTGATTTCGGGCAATCACACCAACTTGATGGAGGATTACACCTCGCGGGTGCAGTCGTGGGATGAGGATTTGTTATTGCCACGTCAGTGGGATGCTCGGGGGCATGCACGGGGACGCAAAGCACCCGGCGGTTGGGTGACACGTTATGATCCCGAAAAGAGAACTTACGAAGTTTATACGATTGGTTTTCGTAATGAATATGACATTGCTCTGAATCGCAACGGAGATCTGTTTACCTACGATGCGGATATGGAGTGGGACATGGGCATGCCTTGGTATCGTCCGACCCGGATTAACCAGGTGGTCAGTGGTGCGGATTACGGTTGGCGCAGTGGTTCGGGAAAATGGCCAAATTATTATGAAGACAGCTTGCCGCCAGTAGTGGAGATCGGTCCGGGATCGCCGACAGGTTTGGTCGCGGGAACAGGAGCAAAGTTCCCAGCAAAATATCAAGACGCGATTTTTGGTCTGGACTGGACGTTTGGCACGATCTACGCCATACATCTCAAAGCGGATGGTGCCGGTTATAAAGGAAAGAAGGAAGTGTTTGTCGCCGGGGCACCTTTGCCGGTAACCGATGCGGTGATCGGAGATGACGGTGCGATGTATTTTACCATTGGTGGGCGCGGGGCGCAGTCGGCTTTGTATCGGGTGACTTACAGCGGAGAAGAATCTACGGCGGCTTCTGGTAGTAAGCCCGATGCGCACAGTTCGCTGGCGCAAACCTTGCGTCGCAATCTGGAGGCCTATCATGGGAAAAAGGTGGGTTATGCAGTGGACGAAGCCTGGCCGCATCTAGGCAGCAAGGATCGTTTCATTCGCAATGCCGCGAGGGTGGCGATTGAATCCCAACCAGTGGGTGAGTGGCGTGGCAAAGTGCTCAGTGAAAAAAATCCGCAGATCAAGATCACTGGAGCGGTGGCATTAGCGAGAAGTGGAGAAGCTTCGGATCGAGCGCCGTTGGTAAAAAGCTTGCTTGAATTGGATCCGGCAGGTTTGGAGAAAGGGCAACTGTTGGGATTGTTGAGAGCTTACGCGCTGACTTTCATTCGTTTGGGCAAACCCGATGAAGCGGAAAGACAGAAATTGATCGCCGAGTTGGAGCCTTTGTTGCCTGCCAAGGACGGTGACGTGAATACAGAATTGATCCGGGTATTGGTTTATTTGGATGCGCCCACAGTGGCCGCCAAAGCGATGGCTTTGATCAATCATCCTGGCAAGCCTGAGGTGCCGGAGTGGGGTGACTTGATCAAACGTAATGCTTCCTATGGTGGCACGATCGGAAAGATGCTAGAAAACCCAACGCCATTGCGCGAGATGAATTATGCTTTCATGTTGAGAAATCTGCGACACGGTTGGACGATTGAACAGAGAAAGCAGTATTTTACTTTTCTCAATAAGATCGCGAAGAATTATCAAGGTGGAGCCAGCTTCCCTGGTTTTCTCGAAAATATTCGTGAAGAAGCTTTGGGCAATTGCAGTGATGTCGAGCGCAAAGCGGTGGCGGATATCACCGGGGAGAATTTTAATCCGGTGCCGGATTTTGAAATCAAAGCGGCTAAAGGGCCGGGTAAAGTTTGGGATCAAGGCACGGCGGTGGCGGCGACCCGTGGCGGGCATTTGCGTAAGAGTGATTTTGAAAGCGGGCGTAATTTGTTTCACGCCATCGGCTGTGCGGCATGCCATCGGTTTGATGGCATGGGCGGGGCGATTGGGCCGGATTTGACCAGTGTGCGTAATAAGTTTGATGTGGCTTACATGGTCGAAGCGATGATTGATCCGAGCAAAGTGATTTCGGATCAGTATGGATCGAGTGTGGTGACTCTGAAAAATGGCGAGACGCTTGCCGGTTTGGTGGTTGAGGATGGGGATGTTTTAACGGTGTATTCCGCGGATGTGAAAGCGGAAGGTAAAAAGGTCAAACGCAGTGAGGTGGTGTCGATCAAGGAGTCTGAAATCTCTCAAATGCCACCGGGTTTGATCAATATGCTGAATCCCAAAGAGTTGGCTGACTTGATGGCTTATTTGATGAGTGGGGGAGATCGCAAAGCGAAGGTTTATAAATAGGGGAGAAGGGTTTCTTTTTTGTTCAGCGCTCACGGAAACGCAGGCGATAGGCACGTGGGGTCATGGCGGTGATTTTTTTGAAATGGCGGGTGAAGTGGCTTTGATCGTGGTATCCTACCTCGACTGTTATTTCTCCGAGACTGAGTTCGCTATGAGTGAGTAATTGGCGTGCGTTTTCTATTCTAAGGCAATGCAAAAACCGGGTGGGGGTCATGGCAAATATCATGGCGAAGCTGCGATTGAAGTGAGTGGATGACAGACCTGCCAGTGCAGCCATTTGAGTCATTGAAATGGGCTCGTTGTGATGTTTTTCAAAAAAACGAATCACTGGCGATAAGGCTTTGAAATTTTTCATTCGATCTTCCGGTGTTTTGATGGCAAAACGCACTGCAGCGATTCCTATCACCTTGCCGTTTAGATCTTTCAGGGGGATTTTGCTTTGTCTGAACCAACCGGGGCGACCGTGTTGGTCGATGATAAACCAGATGCGGTCATTCAGCGGGAGACCTTGTTCTATCACTTGTCGGTCTTCTGCGAGATAAGCATCGGCAAGGGCGGCGGGATGGAAATCGGTATCCGTTTGACCTAACAAGTCTTCTGCACGGGAGAGTTTTTTTGCCTCGAGCATGGCTCTATTGGCGGCGGTGTAACGGCTATTGAGATCTTTGGCGTAAAAAATAACTCCAGGCAGGCTATCGAATAATTCGATCAAAGAGCAGGCTAGGGGGTTGTCTTTGAAGTAAGACTGCTGACTGACCATGGGGCGCTTGCTTTGAATCATGGTCAAAACATACCAAAAATAGTGCTTAGTGCTACCAGACAATTTTCTGAAAATCCCCGATTGTGCTGGATGCGATGGTTCCACCAATCTTCATATCTGGCAACGAGCTTGTTATCTGTGTGTTTTTTACTCACGAGCAACCTGATGGCTGAGAAAAAAAAGGTGAATTTCAGTCGTGAAGTTTTGCCCTTGTTATCAGACCGCTGTTTTCATTGTCACGGCCCGGATGACAGTCATCGCAAAGCCGAGTTGCGTCTCGATCAGGAAGATGAAGCGAAGCGTGACCGCGAGGGCTTGAGGATGTTGGTGCCAGGTGATTTGGAGGCAAGTGAATTCTGGCAGCGCATCAGCAGCGATGATCAGGATGAGTTGATGCCGCCGCCCGATTCCCACCGCAAACCTTTGAGTGAAAAAGAACGCGCTACTTTGCGGCAGTGGATATTGGAGGGCGCTCAATGGGGCAAACATTGGGCTTTCGAAAAACCACAGCGTCCTGCCGTGCCCACACTGAGCAAACATCCTATTGATGCTTTTGTGCAACAAAAATTGAAAGCAGAAGGTTTGAAGTCGTCGCCTCCTGCTCACGCCCATACTCAATTGCGTCGGCTATCTTTTGATCTCACCGGACTGCCGCCAAGTCCCGCTCAAGTAGCTGATTTTGCGAACAGCCCTAGTTCTGAAAATTGGGAGAAGATGCTTGATCAACTGTTGCAATCCCCGCATCACGGAGAGCGGCTTACGATGTGGTGGTTGGATGCGGCGCGTTATTCCGATACTGACGGGTTTCAATCTGACGCTAAGCGCAGCAATTGGCCGTGGCGTGACTGGGTGCTTCAAGCTTTTAATAACAATATGCCTTTTGATCAGTTCACCCTTGAGCAATTCGCTGGCGACTTGCTCCCGAATGCCACGCCTGATCAAATTCTTGCGACTTGCTTTCATCGCAATCACATGACCAACGGGGAAGGGGGGCGTGACCCTGAAGAGTCCCGTATCGACTATGTTATTGACCGAGTTAATACCACTGGCACGGTTTGGTTAGGGCTCACACTAGGATGCACCCAATGTCACTCTCACAAATTTGACCCCATCGCCCATAAAGATTATTACAGTCTGTTTGCTTTTTTTAACAGCATTGATGAAGACGGCAGGGCTGGTAATAAAGCCAAGCCTTATATTAAATACCGTTCGACTTTCTCTCAACGTGCCGTCGAAGAAATGGCGGCTCACGTGGCCACGCGCAAAACGCTGGAAGCGGCTGCGCGGAAAAAGGCAGTCGCTAAGTTTACTCCCTGGTTAAAAAACAAGTGGGACGGATTGCCTGAAAATTACCAAGCCTGGCATTCGTTGGAACCCCGATCAATCACTTCGGCAGAGGGCAGTTCCTTTCAAATAGAAAAAGAAAATATCATTCAGACAACGGGTTCAAAGCCAAAACAAGACGATTATTCTATCGTTGCCTTGGCACCCAAATCGATCGATCGCATTACTGGATGGAAACTCGAAGTTTTACCCCATGTTTCCCACACCGGCGGCAAGCTTTCGCGAGGGGAAAGCGGGGAATTCATCCTCACTAATGTGAAGTTGTTAGTGCAGAAAAAAGGGGCGTCCCAGGTTCGTGAAATTGATATCAAGGGAGCTGTCGCAGATTTTGAACCAGAGGGTAAGAGCAAAAAACGGCAATACGGCAAGATTAAAGATACGCTGGATGACGACCCTCGCAATGGATGGACCACGATATCCGGGGATTCCAAGAAAAAGCACCAAGCTGTTTTTGAGCTAGAGCAGCCTCTGGTTCTCGCTGCTGATGAGAAGATGATTTTTGTCCTTCTGCATCGTTCTACCGGAGGGAATGCCAATATCGGACGTTTTCGTATTTCAGTGAGTGATCAGAGTGGTGAGACTGTAAAGAGTTTGCAAAGGGCTCCACTCGAAGAGCTCGCTGCGAGCAATCCTACAGATCTGGAAAAGATTCCAGCAAAATTACGCGAACGCCTGCAGGCTCAGTTTTTGATTGATGATCCTGTTTACCAAACAACTTTAAACGAGTTGAAAATCGCACAGAGCCAATTGGCTGAAGTTCAAAAGAATAACAGGGAGCTCTCTGTGATGGTTCTGGCAGAACGTCAGAAAAAGCGTGACAGTCATGTGCTCGTGCGAGGGGTGTGGGATGCCAAAGGCGAAAAAGTGAAGCCTGGTATTTTACCAGCCATCTTGCCTCTGGCTAATAATCAAGATCTCACTCGCGTGGATCTTGCCCAATGGCTCACTTCGCCCGACAACCCCTTAACCGCACGAGTGATCAGTAATCATCTCTGGCAGCTGATGTTCGGTTCAGGGCTGGTGCGCTCTCCCGATGATTTCGGCTT
>JASFYY010000149.1:0-64795 GCA_045046875.1 Verrucomicrobiota bacterium
TAGCCCTGACCCGCTCTTCAGCTCTCCCCACACGAAATTATTTCGTTGCACAACGACAAAGCTTTGCTTAATTCATTTATTATGAAAACGGAAAAACAATCCCCATTGCAAGCACGTCGCCATTTTTTAAAAGGAGCTGCAGGAATGATCGGCATAGGTGCCGCTGCTCCGATGATCTTACCCTCATCCGTATTGGGAGATAAAAAACGCAGCGCAGCCAATGAGAGAATCACCGTTGGGGTCGTGGGGCTGGGAGCCCGGGGTTTTGTTAATCTAGAGGGCATGATGAAACTCCCAGACACCCAGATCGTCGCCCTTTGTGATGTCGATACTTTTCATTATCGGGAAAATACCGGACGCAAAGGACGCGCTTACGGTCTCGAACCGGCTAAAATGACCGTAGAAAAATATTATGCCCAGAACAGCCCCGCCTCGGCTAAAAGCTGCGACACCTATTCCGACTACCGGGAGTTGTGCGCCCGCGACGACATCGACGCGATCGTGGTGGCCACTCCTGATCACTGGCACGCTCTATGCACCCTCGAGGCTCTGCGCTCGGGCAAGGATGTTTATTGCGAAAAACCGGTGACTCATCTTTTTGCCGAAGGGCAGGCGGTCTATCGTGAAGTCGCCAAGCAAAAAGCCATTTTCCAAACCGGATCCCAACAGCGCTCGAGCAAAGAATTTCACCAGGCGGTGGAACTCATCATCAATGGAACACTTGGAAAAATCAAATCCGTAGAAGTCGGCCTGCCCACCGGTTACCCGGAAGCCAAAGGCAGTACCGAAATAGAACAGCCCCCCGCCCATCTCGACTACGCCATGTGGTGCGGCCCGAGCCCAGTCCTGCCCTACATGCGTGCCAGACATCACCGCTGGTGGCGGGGCAATCTCGCTTACGGTGGAGGCAACATCATGGATTTCATCGGCCACCACAATGACATCAACCACTGGGCGCTCGGACTGGATAAAAGCGGACCTCTCAGCGTAGAAGCGGTGAATTGGAAATTCCCCTCAACAAAGGTTTACAACACCCCGGTCGACTACGAGATCCGCTGCGAATACCCTGAAGACATCGATGTATCCATCGCTTCATTTCATAAAGGCGGCATCAAGTGGATCGGTGAAAACGGCAGCTGGATCTATGTGACCCGAGGCAAACTGGAAGCCTCAGAGCCTGAGTGGGTCGGCAAGGACTACCAGAGCGGCTCAAAAAAAGCCTACCTCTCACCCGGTCACCACCGCAATTTTGTCGATGGCATCAAATCCCGCAAGACATGCATCGCCCCGGCGGAAACCGCGCATCGCTCGGTCACTCCGGGACACCTGGGTTACCTGTCTCAAGTTGTAGGGCGCAAATTAAACTGGGATGCCGACAAGGAGCAAATCATCGGCGATGCAAAGGCTCAGAATTTATTGGAAGAAGTTCCCTATGTCGGTGACTGGAAATTGAGCTGATCACAAACACAAAAAACGCCGCTGATCACTCAGCGGCGTTTTTGAAATCAAATTTCGCATCATCTAAAACGTATTCTACTGCTCATTACCTGGAGGAAACTCCGGCTCCACAGGAGCAGGCGCAGGCGGTGCTGGTTGCGGACGATTACGGCTCGTAGTGCTAGTTGATGTCGAGGTATTATTCGAAGTATTCTCCTCGGTCACGCCACTCGATGTGACCGCAGAGTTTTTACGTCGCACGATTTTAAACATCCGCTCTGCCAAGTGGCGGCGACGTGGTTTGAATACACTAGCCAACATGCTACGCATCTCTCCCTTTCCCCAGGGAATCTCGATACTCACTGAAGCCAACCAGTTGTCGCGATAAAGCTGCTCACTTTCAAACCAAGTAGTGCCTATCACCAGGTTGGGCACTGGCCGGGCTTCAACCCCTATACGCCAGCCCTCGATATTAGAGGTCGCCTTACGGTCACCAGTGAAGCCATAATAACCACCGATCAATTGCAGATCCATATACTTGTCGATACCCGGTACCAGAAGTGCCAGCTCTACATCCCAACCTTCCAAAGCTTCTTCATACGTTTCAAACACACTGCGAGTCGTCGTCGTCGTCTTAGTCGTCCTGACGGCTCTGGATGATGCACTCGTGCTCGACGACGTGCTGCTCGAAGTCGTGGTGCGACGGCTGATAACATTTTCATCGCTTAAAGGAATGTAGTAATTTGCCCGAAATTCAATGTAGCGCGATCCCGCCTCCAAACCCAAACCCGCCTGCCAAAAATTCCCACCATTGCCCGTGCTCGCATAATCGATGAAGGCATTGGCTCCGATAAACACCCCCTCACCCAACAAACCGGGATCAGTCACGCTCATCGCCTCGCTGACACTTTGATTGCTGAACAAACGGCGATAACCCAAACCTAAAGAAGCTCCCAATTCACCGCCACTCGCCCATGTATTGTAAGATTCCACAAAAAAGGTCGACCCATCCATGGTGCCCCCTTCCCCAATGGTATTATTCCAAGGATACAAAAAGAACAAGTTCCCCTCGACAAACTCACCATTGAACTTCACCCCCTTGCCCACATTGCCAGCCGTCCAGGCGGGATCGAGGCTGACTTCTTCAACCGCTTTAGCGCTCACCTCTCCGGCTTGCGATGAAGTAACAAATAGAGGGGTCGAGCAAAGAGCAAGCGCCAGAGTAGTACAGATACGTTTCATAGAAGAATTTGGTTCAGGAGACAACGAGTTGAACTACAAAAAATCCCACCTTTCACCCCCAGAGTTCGTTGCCATCCAGCTATAAGTAAATTCTCCAACTATGTCAATTTTTTCCTAACAATATAAGAGACTAGGAAAAAAAAATCCTTCATTACTCCTTATCTTTTTTTCTGCACGATCACGATGATCAAAAGAAAAAGGAAAGCTCCCAGAAAAGCCGCGATCAAATCCTGCAGACTGACCGCAAAAGTCCCCAAGCCGAGATCTATACGAAATAGCTTGAACAACCCCCCTCCGATCAACGCCCCCACCAGACCAATGCCCAAGTTTCGCCAGCGACCATAACCTTCCCGGCTACGCTTCACCAACATTCCCACTACCGGCCCCGTCAAAGCACCCACCACAAGCCAGACAATAATTTCGCTGATAGAAAACTCCATAGGCCGTGTATCAGAACACAGCTTGCTCAAAAATCCAAACAAGAAAACCCCGCTTTTTCAGTTTTCACTCCCCCTGTTACTTAATCGCGAATTTGTTAATAAAGTTGCAAAAACATAATCGCAATTTTGCTTGCTTCTCTTGCCCAAAACATGAAATAATCCCATCAAGTTTCCTTGGGGGGAAATATCAGCCTCACTCAGACGCAAGTCTGGTGGGGCTGTGACTTTTCATCTACCCGCCCTCCTTTCACCGCTGATTCTCTTCAAGAATATGCATGCAGCGCCAAAAAACACTGGCGATTTCCTCTAAATCGCGCCAAAGTTCCATTGTGTTTCAAGTTATTTTTAATGAGATCAGTGCAGCGGAGTTATCTCAACTGCCTACCCTGACCCAACTGGAGTTACTGGATGAATTCCAGGTCACTCCTGATGATCTGGAAAATCCCGACGGCGAGAAATTCGGGCTATTACAGCGTGACCACAAAAACCTGTTCAGATACCGGGCTAAAGATGTACGCATCTATTTTGAAGCCACCGAGGAGGGCATCCTGGTTCATCGGGTGCTCAACAAAAACACCTTCCAAGACTTTCTCTTTCGCACCAATCTCCCGTTGTCTGAGGATGAAGCTTTGAGCCAGTCGAAGGTTTTCTGGCAGTTGATCGAAGAAGGGGAAAACGCGCGCCGGGCCTGAACGCTCCCATTCTGCCGGCCAGGGATTCTCTAAAGCCAAAATAAGCTAAACACTCATGGACTACTTTGATCAATTAGATCGTGACGAAACTTTCCGTCAGCAAAACTTCCCTGTCACCCGGGAACGCATTTTTCTCGCCCACGCCGCGATCACGGTTTTGCCTAAAGTAGTGGAACAGGCGATGTCCGATTTTAATCACGCTTATGCCACCGGAGATATCGATTTCACCGCCGTGCATCTGGGCGAAATGGATGCCGCCCGTGAATCTGCCGCCCAACTGCTCGGCACATCTGCCAATGAGATCGCCCTGCTTGGTCCGACTTCCCTCGGACTGAATCTGGTCGCCAACGGCTTGGACTGGCAGACTGGCGATGAAGTGATCTGTTATCTCGATGACTACCCCGCCAATGTTTACCCCTGGCAACACCTTCAAGAACAAGGGGTCAAGGTCGTTTACCTCGAGCCCGGACAATCCGGGGAGATCACGCCCGACCTGGTAGAACGCGCGATCACTCCACGAACCCGACTGGTTTCGCTCGCCTCCTGCCACTTCCTCAGCGGTTACAGGATCGATGTCGATGCGATCGGTCGCCTTCTTCACCAGCACGACATTCTATTCTGCCTCGACGCCATCCAGACCTGCGGGGCCTTTCCTATTCCCATCGAACACGTGGATTTTCTCTGTGCCGACTCCCACAAATGGATGCTCGGCCCGGCCGCCGCCGGTATTTTTTATGTGAAAGAAAAACATTTCGACACATTGAAACCTACCCTGCACGGAGCTTGGAACGTGAAATGCCCTGATTTTGTTGCCAAAACACAAATTGAATACGAGGCCGGCGGACGTCGCTACGAACCGGGCGTATTGAATTTTTCCGGTATATTTGGAATGAAAGCCGCTATGGATTTGATCAATACTCTCGGAGTGGAAAACATCGCCAAGCGCATTTTATCCCTTAAAGAGCATCTTGTCAGCGGACTGGAACAGCGCAATTGCCTGATTTTGCCGCCCTCGGAAGGCCAGTCAGCTACAGGGATCACCACTTTCATCAAGCAGGATGCCGCCTGGATGCGGCGTTGTTTTCGCCATTTGGCAGAGAAAAATGTCGCCGTATCACTTCGCAGTGACCGCCAAGGGCAGAGCTACATCCGCTTTAGCCACCATTTCTACAATACTACAGCCGATTTCGACCGTGTATTCGCCTATCTGGACGAAATAAAATAGCTGTGCAGAATGCACGCATAGGGACTTGACGAAGGCGATGACAGAACTAGCTTCCATCGCGTGCCGTTTTCCTGTATAATGGCGGCGTTAACTGTAGATACTCTACTCATTATTTAACTGAATTCCGCAAGGTCGAAACCGTGGATATTAAAGAAATCAAACAAATCATCGAGCTCATGAACGAGAATGAGCTCACTCATTTTCACCTTGAGCGAGACGGCGACAAAATCAAATTGCAGAAAGGCGGCGATTTAGAAGCCCTGCAACAGGCTCTGTCCACCATGGCACCTGCCCCAGTGGCTGCCGCGGCTCCCGCAACCGCAGTCGCTGCTACAGAACCAGCCGCAGCCGATCCCAATGCACTCGCCGCTGGAGAGGTTGAAATCCCCTCCCCAATGGTGGGCACTTTTTACCGCGCAGCAGACCCCGAAGCCGGCGCTTTTGCTGACATCGGCAGCGAAGTGGGTGAAAACAGCACGGTATGCATCATCGAAGCCATGAAGGTGATGAACGAAATCAAAGCCGAAATACAAGGTACCGTCACCAAGGTTCTGGTCGAAAACGGCACCCCTGTTCAATATGGCGAGCCCCTGTTCCGGGTAAAAACCTCCTAGTTGGCAACTCGCCGATTCAAGATTCAGCCGCTTCGATCCATCCCAGCCATGTTTCAAAAAATTCTTGTAGCCAATCGTGGAGAAATCGCCCTCAGGGTGATTCGAGCCTGTAAAGAATTGGGCATCAGCACGGTTGCTGTTTATTCAGAAGCCGACAGCGATTCGATGCATGTGCAACTGGCCGACGAAGCCATCTGCATCGGACCCGGCCCCAGTGCCGAAAGTTACCTCAAAGTTGACGCCATCATGAGCGCCGCCGAGATAGCTAACGCCGATGCTATTCATCCCGGCTACGGCTTTCTAGCAGAAAACGCACGCTTCGCAGAAATTTGCGGAAGCTGCAATATAAAATTTATCGGACCCTCGCCCGAAGTGATCACCATGATGGGTGACAAAAACATGGCACGAGCCATGGCGGTCAAACACGGCGTGCCTGTGACCCCGGGCAGCCCAGGCATCGTCCCTACCGTGGAAGAAGCTCTTGTAGTGGCAGAGGACCTGGGTTACCCGGTTATGATCAAAGCCACCGCAGGTGGAGGAGGTCGCGGCATGCGACCCGCGCAAAATAAAGATGAGTTGCCATCGATGTATCAAGCAGCCAGAGCTGAGTCCAAAGCTTGTTTTGGTGAAGATGATGTCTACATCGAAAAGCTGGTTCTCAACCCGCATCACATCGAATTTCAAATCATCGGCGACAGCCATGGCAATGCCGCACAGCTCGGCGAGCGTGACTGCTCACTGCAACGACGCAACCAGAAAATCATCGAAGAAACGCCTTCTCCCCTGCTCAGCGAAGAATTGCGCCAACGCATGGCAGAGGCCTCGGTCAACCTCACCCGTGAGATTGGCTATGAAAACTGCGGCACCATCGAATACCTGGTCGATGATAAAGAAAATTTTTACTTCATGGAAATGAATACTCGGATTCAGGTCGAGCATCCGATCACCGAAGAGGTCCGGGGATGTGACTTGATCAAGGAACAAATCCATGTCGCTGCAGGTAAACCCATCTCCGATCACGTTCGCAACAGCGTCGTGAGAGGGCACTCGATCGAATGCCGGATCAACGCCGAAGATCCCTACAACAACTTCGCTCCCAGCCCTGGAAAAATCGAGCTTTTCTACGCCGCCGGCGGACGCGGCGTCCGGGTAGACACCCATGTTTACAGTGGATACAGCGTGCCACCCTATTACGACTCGATGATCGCCAAACTGATTGTCACCGCATCCTCCCGTGCAGGCGCCATCGCCCGCATGAACCGTGCCTTGAACGAATTTTTAGTGGAAGGCATCAAGACAACCATCCCTTTCCAATCTTCGATCCTCAACCACCCCGACTTCAAGGCCGGCACCTATGATATCGGTTGGGTAGAAAATTTCATCAACTCGCAACCTGATCCACCTGAAGCATCAGCCGCCGAATTGGATTCCTAATATCCCGCCAAACAGTGCAAAGCAGCGCCGAAATACTTCCTGGCTAATGAAAGCGATCAGCGACTGTTTCCTATACGGCATCCTCGACGGTGATTACACCCCAAGAGAACAAGCCTGTGAAACTGTGACCAAAATGCTCGACGGCGGAATTGACATCCTGCAGCTGCGTGCCAAAAACTGGTCGATGGATGAAATAACCCAAACTGCCCGCGCCATCCACCCGCTAAGCGAGGCTGCCGGAGTACCCCTCATCATCAACGACTACCCTGAAATCGCACGCGACATCGGAGCCGAAGGTGTCCATGTGGGACAGGACGATCTTTCAGTGAAAGAAGTTCGTGAAATGCTCGGATCAAAAATACTGCTTGGCCTTTCAACCCACAGCGTGGCACAAGCTCAAGGCGCCGCTACTCAGGATGTTGACTATATTGGCTTCGGACCGCTGTTCAGCACCGCAACCAAACCCGACTATCAACCCATCGGCACCAAGGAAATCGCCCGGGTTCATCAAGAGAATCCGCACTTGCCTGTTTTCTGCATCGGTGGCATCAAACAACAAAATGCTGCCGCAGTGCTCGAAGCCGGCGCGCGGCGCCTCGTTGTGGTTTCCGGCATTCTCCAAGCAGCTGATATCGGAGCTTACACCCGCCAGCTCAAATCTTTACTCTAATCAAAAACTTAATCCAACTATCATGAGTGTACTAATATCCGGTTCCATCGCCATCGATCACGTCAAGACCCCGCACGACGAACATCAAAATCTGCTTGGAGGATCCGCATCCTTTGCCGCCATCGCGGCCAGTTTTTTCAGCCCGGTGAATTTGATCAGTATCGTCGGTGCGGATTTTCCAGAAAGACATATCGACCTGTTCAAATCCCGCGACATCAACCTCGACGGGGTGCAATTCTCTGACGGTGAAACCTTCCGCTGGAGTGGCGAGTATTTCGACGACATGAACACCCGCGAAACCCTCGACGTGGCGCTCAACGTGTTGGAGGAATACCAACCCAAACTACCCGAGTCCACCCAGGATTCCCGCATTGTGCTGCTCGCTAATGACAGCCCCGACAACCAACACTCCGTCCTCGACCAGCTCGGTAGCCAACCCAATTTTGTCATCGCTGACACCATGGACTTGTGGATCACCGTCGCCAGAGAACGCCTATTGGAACTCCTGCCTCGCCTCGACCTGTTAGTGCTCAATGATGGCGAAGCCAAACTGCTGCTCGAAACCGGTAACCTGGTCGAAGCCGGACACCGCTTGCTTGAAATGGGACCCAAATTTGTCATCATCAAAAAGGGCGAACACGGAGCCATGCTGTTTGGAAAAAACCGCTTTTTTACCTGCGGAGCCTACCCGCTGCTCACCCTCCACGACCCAACCGGAGCCGGCGACTCATTCATCGGCAGCATGGCGGGGTACCTGTGCCAGCTCAATAAATCCGAACTCGACTTCGACCACCTCACCGGAGCCATCGCCCGCGGCACCATCATCGCGGGTTACTCTTGCGAATCATTCAGCACCCACCGCCTACAGGAGCTCTCCACCGAGGAATTCGAAACCCGCCTGGAAGAATTCCGTCAATACTCGACCTTTTCATAAGCTTAGGAGGCGCGTCCTAAACCTCATTGCCCCGTTCCAGAACCAGCCTTTTCCACAGAGGCTGGTTTTTCTGTCAGCGCTTTGCCCGGTTTCCCTTTCAGCTCTTCCTGCTTGGGCTCCGATACCACCAAAGCTACCGGCTCACCCAATATTTCCGGTTGGGTATCGAAGACATAAAGATCCAATACCACCAGCACCCGGGCCAAATATTCTCTCAAGCGGGCTTTGAATGAATGTTTCAAATCAACCGGCGTGCTACTGAAGGCAATCGCATCCAAACCCGCATGACGGGCGATGAACAAGGCTCGATATACATGGAAGCCGTCCGAGATGATTGTGATTTTTTCCAACTGGTAAACCTTTTCCGCCCGGATAATGGAATCCAAAGTGCGCAAGCCGGAGTTATCAGAACGGATCGCCTGTGGCTCCACCCCCAAGCCAACCAATTTGGCCGTCATATCGCGTGGTTCATTATAATATTTGGAAGCACCGTCACCACTGACCAGCAAAACCCTCACTTTGCCCTCTTGGTAAAGTTCCGCCGCCGCTGCCATGCGGTTCTCAAAATGTGGGTTCGGACTGTCAGGAGCCACTTTTTTGGACGTCCCCAATACCAGACCAATGGTATTAATTTTCACCTCATCGATTGAATCATATACCCTCGATTGCGTCGAAAGAAGCACCCACCAATTGCAAAACAAGACGAACAACCCTATTAGCAATACGAAAATCGTCGCCAGTCTGAATAATAGAGAACGTTTTTTCTTTTGCGACATTTTTCCCTTCCAGACAAACAATTGACCCAGCAGCATTGAGAAAAACAAATTTCAGCAAAAGCTAAAGAATGATTCCCTACTGGAAACTACACAAGATCTGCCATATTTCATTATTTACCTGCCTATGAATACCACCTTTCGAGTCTTTTCCTATTTGCGCCGCTACCCCTTGCTCGGCTCGACGCAAATGTTCTGCGCCGTATTGATGACGCTACTGATGTTAGTCTTCCCACAAGTGACCAAACACATCGTCGGCGAAGTGATCCCCAACGGGAACAGTAGCGACCTGATCACCGCAGCCATGATCGCCCTCGCGGCTTTTGCTGGCACTAATCTCTTCAACTCCCTACGCATCGTCATCAACAACACTTTCGAGCAACGAGTGATCTACGACATCCGCTCCGATCTCTACCAAAAGTTGCAACGCCTGCCAATGCGCTGGTTCGACAACAAACGCACCGGAGACGTCATGACTCGTGTCACCGAGGATGTCACCGCCATGGAACGTGTATTGATCGATGGCATCGAGCAAGGTGTTGTCGCCATCCTCCAGATTATCGCCTTCGGCCTCTGGATGGCGTGGCAAAGCCCGGCACTAGCAGGCATCGCGCTGATCCCGCTGCCCTTACTCATCGCTGGCGCTTTCATCTACACCCTGACCGCCCCCCAACGCTACCGCCAGGTGCGCAGCGCCACCTCGGATATGAACTCGCTCTTGCACGACAACCTCGACGGCATGCAGCAGATCAAAACCTTCACTCGAGAGAAGTCTGAACTGGAAAATTTCAACCAATCCAGCGACCTCGTTCGAAGAGCGGCTCTACGTGTAATGAAAATCTGGGCGATCTACAGTCCCGGCATGGAACTCTGTCGCAATCTCGGTTATGTGCTCGTGCTCGGCTTCGGCGGTTACTGGATGATCACCAACGCTCACGGTTTCACTCCAAGCAGTATCGGAACCCTAACAGGGTTTCTCGTCTCCTTATCACTCTTTTACGATCCCATCACCCGACTGCACCAACTCAACCAGATCATCCAACAAGGGCGCGCTGCCGGAGAACGGGTTTTTGAAATCATCGACGCCAAAGAAGAGCCCGGTATCGACGAAGGCATCGAACTCCCCCTGCCCGTGCGCGGACACGTGATGCTGAAATCCGTCGGCTTTTCCTACAACCAAGATTTACCTACCCTGAAAGATGTTTCCATCGAAGCCAAACCCGGACAGACTATCGCCTTGGTAGGCCACACTGGCGCCGGGAAATCAACCATCATCAACCTGCTCAACCGTTTTTACGAATACGATTCCGGTACTATCAGCATCGACGACCTGGATATCCACAACGTGAAAAAATCGTCCCTACGCGCTGCCATCGGTTACGTGACCCAGGAGTCCTTCCTGTTTAACGGATCGATCCGCCACAATTTGGAACTCGCCTGTCCCGAAACCCGTAGTGACGAACAACTCTGGCACGCCCTTGATGTCGCCAATGCGCGTGATTTTGTCGAACGACTGCCCGAAGGGCTCGAAACCAACGTCGGCGAACGCGGTGTCAAACTCTCCGTCGGTGAAAAACAACGTATCTCCATCGCCCGGGTGGTGCTGAAAGCCCCGCCCATTCTACTGCTCGACGAAGCCACTGCGAGTGTCGATACAGAAACCGAAAAGCTCATTCAGGACGCACTGGAAAACCTGATGACCGACCGCACCAGTTTTGTCATCGCTCATCGCCTCTCCACCGTACGCAATGCCGACTGCATCTACGTCATGCATCGCGGCCAGGTCATCGAACAAGGCAGCCACGAAGAACTGGTGAAAAAAGGCGGCCACTACGCCACCCTCTCCCGCACCTCCCTGATTGCCGAAACCAAAACCGATGGCTGAACGGTAGTCGCTTTAATCCCGCTCCAGATGTTGCAACAAGTTCCATTAGCCCTGCAAGCCTACATGCTTGTTTACGCTCTCTTGATGCTAGCCGTCGGCCTGTTGATCATCAAAAATCACACTCGTTACCAGCTATTCACCCCGGACTACTGGCGTTTCATTTTCACCCCCGTCAAAATAGCCATCTACATTGCTGGAACCCTCGCCCTGCTGCTACCCGTTAACTATCTCAACTTACACTCCTGGGACCACACCATCGCCCTGTTCCAACCCTTTTTCACCTACCTCACCGCCCCTTGGGCCGTAGCCGTTTTTTACCGCACTTACAAACGCCGCTCTCCTTGGGACGAGACTTTTGTAGCCTGCATTTTACTCTTTTTTTGCGGTTCCTGGTCAGTAGAAATTTATCTTTTATTCAGAGACGGCTTCTACATGCCTGATTGGCTCTTCAACATTCCCGTCGGAATCACCTGCTACGTAGCCGCCGGATTAGTCTGGAATATACAGTGGCGCAACAGCCAAGGCCGCTACGCCTTCATCGATGACGATGCAAAGCACCCCCGCTAATCAATCCCGCCATCTCCCCGCCCCCACTCAACTTAAATATGGAGCGAGGTCTGACCCTTTACCGACTCATGACCTTTTACGGGCTCAAGTGAAACCTGCCCATTTGCGGCCCACAACTTTAATATTGCATGAGGTCTGACCCTTTGCCGCTTTCCCAACCTCCTTGCAACCCAAGCCCAAAGGGCTGCCCTATGCCAGCCCTGGACAACGTCCGGGGTAAAATACATCCTCATTTTTAGCACCACCGGTGCGGCCCTAATCCTTCCGCCCCTCAATTCTATCTCCAGCACGCACAAGCATGTTTTTGCTAAGGGAACCTCCCTTGATCTTAATTCCCTCCAAAGCTCCCTCCATAACTGTTCCCAGGGCCATCTCAATTAATCCCAAATTGAATTATTCCCGCCAATAAAAAATAACTTTTAAACTGGCAAATTCGGCCGCATCTGACATGATCAGTTTATGAAGCAGGCAATAACCTTTTTACTGACCTTTATCCTTTTTCATCTAATCCCCCAGCCAGGTTTTTCGCAAGATCCAACACCCGTTTTCGAAGCCGCTGATGGCCAGGCTATAACAGCCAAGACCGGTCAAAGAATTACTGTGAGGGGCAAGGTCACCGAAGTTAGAAAAACCAGCAGCGGCACCAACTTCATCAACTTTGAAAATAGCGACTTTTATTTGGTGACCTTCAAAAGTGATTTGACCGCTTTTGAAAAAGGCGAGCCCGCTGAGCTCTACCAAGGCAGACACCTCGCAGTCACCGGCGTGGTTTCAACCTACAAAGGGAAACCTCAAATGAAACTCACGCATCCTGACATGGTCAAAATAATCGATGCCGACGCCCCACTGCCGGCAGTCAAAAAACAACCCGACCAAGTGAGCAAAAAGGCCAAGCCTGAGACTACAAGCTCCAAAAGCAAAAGCAGCGAACAAAAAAAGAAGGCTACCCCCGTCAATGCCAAAAAATATTTCAAATAGGTAGTGACCACCCCTGCCTCCCCTCTCCCCAAAAAGTAATCCCCTTGTTATTTTTTTACAGCATGCGGAGGCTTTGCTTTAGTCTTACCCGCCCCCATCGACAGCCCCCGGGCGACATCTTGTAAAGTTCCTTCGTCGAGATTGAATATCGTGAAACCTCCGGTGCCCACTTGACGATTCAGCCCAATTTGACCAACCACCCGGTCCGCACTCTGGGTTTTACCGCGCAACGAAACCCCTATGCCTGGATACAAGGGAAACCCTTTGGGCAACAGGGCTTTCTGCGCAATGATCCAATCCAGATATTTTTCATCATTGTCAGTATAATCCATTGGGCAGAGGAAATCGACATAACCCTCTTTAGCCCATAGCGGCCAATCCTGGGCGACCCACTGACGGCATCTGGGATAATCACGAAACACCGCCGCCGATATTTTGATACCCGGACGAATGATTCGTGCCTGCTCACTCACCGCTTTAACCAATTTAGTGATTTGCGCACAACGCCAATCCGTATAAGCCTCCTTGAGCGCCCCGTCATAACAATCCGCCGGCCAGTTTTTCACCTTATTTCCGGTATCCGTTTCAAATTTTTTGCGGCTGTATTCACTGAAGTCATTCCTAGAGTTAGGGTAGCGAATGTAATCAAAGTGAAACCCGTCGATATCATAGTTACGCACCACTTCCAAAATCGACTCCAGCTCCATCTTGAAATTATCCGGATGCGCCGGATTGAGCCAATCTCCCGGCTCGCCCTCGACATCCACTTGCAAACGGCCAGCCGCACGCAGCTTTTTCACATACGCTTCAGACACATTATGGCCGAGATTATAATTCACTTTCCACACATGAACCTCGATACCGCTTTTATGGGCAGCCTCGACACATTGCTTGATTTGATCCCCATAGTTTTCAAAAGTTTTTGACCTGGGCAATACATCGGAAGGGTAATGCGCCACCCCGCCCCACAACATATTGGGCAAGATCATATTCAAACCCGCTGTTGCCATTTCATCCGTGGTGCGCTGCCAATCTCCGGGATAGGCTCCGGTGCCAGAATGATTCCAAAACGCACGCGCTTCCACCTCCCTACTAGGTTGTGAACTCAGATAAGCATCCGCAAACAAGGCGCGGGCACGCTTGGCAGCTTGCAGCGCAACAAAACCCTGATTACCTGCCAACAACTCTTTCGACCTTGCCATCTCTCCTTGCGCTTGGACAAACAGCTTCTCTCCCGCCTTGCCTTTCACCACTTCAGCAAGCTCGGCAACTGACTGGCAGTGCCCCGTTTTTTCTGCCAAAACCCAGCTATTACTCGCCGCCTCTTGCCAAATCTGCGGATACAATTTCCCCAATAAAGCCAACAGCATCGCCTTTTTATTCGACCAATCATCAGCGAGAAGAACATGACTGAAAAAGGCACCACGATCGCTGATCAACAGAGCGGCCTTCCCCGTCGCCTTGTCATCACCGTCCAACCAATGCCCAATCACCCGTGCCTGATGCCCACTGGGCACCGCCGTTTTTATATTCCATGAAACCTGTCCCACCTTGGCGGGTAAACCAGGCACCTCTTTGTTTTCAAATTGTAAAGCGGCAAAATCACCAGGCTTCTTTTGAGCAAAATAATCGGCTATTTTAAATCCCAGAATCTCGCCCAACCCAGCATCCAGACTGTAACAGGCAAAGATTTTTCCACCCTTCTCAACCAATTGTTCGAGTGCGGCCAGAGCCTCGTCCCCCATCCGGGGATTATGCGGCAGAATAACAAGCGGTCGTTCGCCCAAAGCTCCCGCAGCCAAAGATTTCTTACTAATAAAATCACTGCCCACCCCGCTCTCTCGCAGCATCTGGGCGATACGCTCAGCAACGGCTTGCGATGTTTTAAATTCCGGATTTTCTGCATCAGGCAATACAATGGCGACCTGATTCCAAAGAGCTTCCAGCTTGCCCAGATCAAAAACACCGTCCTTGGGATTTTTTTCAGAACGCCAGATCGATAAACGAACACTGTCAATCTGATCCCAACCCGCCGGCGCTCCTTCACTAGCAAAATCCTCCTTGTTAAAAGTCAACGTGCGCCAGCCCGGTTTACGCAGGTAGGCTCCCCCGCTGTACCAACCCTTGCCACTATGAAAATACAAACTGACTCTCACATCCACTTGTTCTCCATCGCCCTTCATCTGCATCGCAAACGAAGTCGCAGCTGCCAGATCCAGATCTATCTTCCGGTCCATGGTGATCCGGGCACTTTCCTTTTTTGCAGCGAACGGAGCGGCCCAACGAACCCGCTTCCCCCCCTCCACCGACATCACCTCCGCAAGCGGATCCCCACTGTGCATCGCTTGCCAGTTTTTTTGCAATGCTGCCGTATCAGGATATTCAAAACTCTCAAGCGACAATGATACGGTCGGCTCCAGCGCCAGCGCTTGATGCAAGCTCATCACAAAGGTGAAAATGAAGGCGCTGATCAAATGGGGTGAGTAAAAGTGGTGTTTCATAAAAAGGGTTATTGATTAGTATTTATTCTAACGATCTTAATCTTTGCTCGATTTTTTTTACCAGCTCAGGTTTTTTTGACAATGAGCGTAGCAACTCCCGCTTCACACCTTCCATTCTCATCACCTCACCAGCCGATTTCAAATCCTCCGCGTGATTTGCCAAATCAGCATGGTAAACTGACAACCCTGTCTGAGCAGCGCTTAATCTAGCATTACGTTTGACAGTCTTCGCATGACCTCCATATATGCGCACCCCTTGGATAAACCAAGCTTCCTTTCCCGACGCCGAAAACGCCAACCAAATAACTGACGCGTCAGACATCACCAATTCGAACACTCTCCTATTAGCGATCACGGGAGACAATTTCTCCATCTGCCACTCGCTGCCTTTTTTCACCCCAAACTCCAATGTGCTCCCATCCCACCGTATTTTCGTGGGATTCAGCCCTCGTTCATCTGGCTTCGATTCCCATACCACCGCCTTGATGTCTTCCGGAAACTTCCGAATACGCTTTGGCTCCACCCCCTCGACCAACTCAAAAGCAATCTCTCCAGATGCTTTAACAGGGGTCACCCATTTGAGATCATCACTGAAGAAATACCAGCCGGTATAAGAACTGCTATAATTCAGTCTAATAACACCAGTATCAACTACCGCCGTATCATATGGTCGGCCCGCCTGATTGCGTCTATTCAAACCGCTGATAACTCCTCCGTCGTAGCGTATCCGCTTCAGAGAAGATGTGCCACGAAGATCCCAAATAACCCCAGTAATATCTTCTGCAAATCTCTCCACATCACTTTTATCTGTCGCCTTGTTTATTTCATCAGCTCTTCCCTCACTCGATAACAACAAAACCACTACAAGCAGCCATTTCGTTTCAAATATTATTTTCATCTGTTTTTCACTTCTCATTCAACTGGATTCCCTGATCCATACCTTACCCCTACCGTATCTCTCTCCCGTGACATATCACTTTATTAAAAAGCTCCTTGATGGCGTCATCAGAGCCAATCCAAAAACAACTGATCCAGATCCTGCCAACTCTTCTTTTGACTACCGCTCAAGCTCTCCGAACTCTTTTCAAATCGTGTTATCTCAGAGCCGATCCATTGCTGCAGGATCTGGGGTATTTCTGTAACATGACCCTCCATAGCTGTTTCCTTCTGTTTACGAATCGCACATATCGCCTCAATGAGGTCGTTAGGAGCAAGCCCCTCATCAAGTAAATCCTGAAAGACCGTAGGAGGCATGCTGTTATTCCTCTCGATCCATGAACAGCAAAAAAGTGGACGCACAACGTAAAAAAGCTTTTTGATACCTATCC
This sequence comes from Verrucomicrobiota bacterium, assembly GCA_045046875.1. Taxonomy (GTDB): domain Bacteria; phylum Verrucomicrobiota; class Verrucomicrobiia; order Verrucomicrobiales; family DEV007; genus JAADHD01. Next base: position 16,721 of record JASFYY010000149.1, read on the forward strand.
TCCCCTTGTCGTTATTTTGCGCATACACCTTTTTTGCCATGCTCAAATAGTGATGCATAGCCTTTCGAGGATTAAAAAAACGCGCCACCATCGCTGTAACTTGCCGATCAAAACCATCCACTGAATAATAAACTTCTGGACTACCCAACCTCTCATTCAAAGACAAATTACAGTCATAAAAAAGCCGCAGAGCTTTTCGCAGATCCCAGCCCACCAAGTCCAAGTCGCCAGGTAAAAACCTATCTATAAAGTCCTTTTTCTCCTTCAAGCCCAGATACCAATTTTTTGGATGGGTATAGATCAGCCGAATGTCGTAATCGCTGTCTGGAGATGCAAAACCCCACGCACGCGATCCTGTTTCACACGCATGAAGAATACGAATATCAGCCTCAGACTCCAAGTCGTGAATAACTTTTACAATTTTCTCTTTCATATGTTTTCCGCCTCCCATTCCTCGGTGATTTCTTTTAACAATGCCTCTGCCCTTGCCTTGTCCGCCTCCTCAGGCAAGTTGCTTTGCCCGCAAAGCCCTCCCAGCTCAACTATTTTTTCTTCCGCCTGCTCAATCAAATCCTGATAAGTGAACTTCCCATTCCTGATATCCATGAGAAACCGTCGCTGCTCCCCCGCAAAGCGCACCAAGGGCGCGCCGTTGCGCAAAATAGCTTCCCCGCTCAGCAACAAACGAAAGGTGTGCATCATGTTTTTGCTGTCATAGTCGATCAAGCCATCCTCCTGAGCCTGCCAACGTTTCTCATTACGATGGTCACGCCAGTCCCAATAATGCTGGTGATCACGAACCGCCCGATCATACGCCGCCTGATTGTCGCTCAATAATCCAACAAAGCGCGCTTTTTCATCATCGATCGGAATCGATTCGCAAACCACGGCCCCCCCTCTAAACACCCCTTTGGCCTGCGAACCATAATGATATATGCGATACATGCCGCCGGCATGCTCCAAAGCCGTTGCGTGACAATCTGCAAGCTCGATGCCCACCTTGGCAAGCGGCTGAGGCCGCATGGGCATACCCGCACACTGTTCATCACGCATATCGATGAACCAACAAAAGTCTCCACGCTCAGGCCGCAGCTTCGGCTGGGGATTATTGATCCATTTGTTCTGCCCGCGTGCTTTTTTGATCTGCGCCTGAGCATAACCCACATGAGAGTCGTAAGCTTTTTTTGTGATAAACAAGTCCCGCTGCTGCTGCAACTTTTCAAAATGTCGCGTGCTTTTCCTCACACAATCGTCCGGCATATACAGCAGCTCAATTATGTTCGGATTCGCACTCAACGCCAATCCCAAAAAACGCAGCAGAGAATAATAAACCACATCGTTTTTCGCATCCGCAAGCTGGCACACTGGCGCATCCAAACTCAAATAAGCTATTCCCGGCAAAACAAACAAACCCTTGATATCCTCATCGCTCTCCGGCGTATTCAAAGCATACGAATGACTGCCTGAAAGGCATTCGAAAATTATCGAATCAGTTTGTTCTGACAATAATAATTGCAGGTCCATATTCTATGCTCACCAAGATTTATAGCTATCCTGCGTTCTTTTGGCAAAAATGACAACTTTGTAATTTTTTCGTTCATCAAACTGTTATCTTTCTATGAGATCTTGATTGGTATGAAAAATCACAACCCACCTATTCAGCATCGTTACTCCTCATGGAAAACTTACAAAGCGCTTCTTTTCATCATCGTTACACTCAGCGGTATTATCCTCTCCAGTCAAGCTGAAGAAAAACCGCATCAAGGGTCGCCCAACGATTTTCGCAAAAAGAACAAACGAGGGCCGGAAACTTCCAAATCTGTCACCGGCCCTTCCGGAACGATACGAATGGGTATCCGTTCGGTCGAGTTTCCCGAAGAGTTCCGAACCATTGATGGCTCTGGCAACAATTCCACCCATCTTGAATGGGGGGCCACCGAAATTCCTTTTCTGCGTAAAACCACGGTGGATTATGCCGACGGGGTCGACGCCCCCTCGGGAGCCGAACGCCCCAACGCGCGTGCTATCAGCAATGCGGTTTGCGCTCAAGAATACCCCATCTTTAACCGCCACGGAGCTTCCGACTACTTATGGCAATGGGGACAATTCCTCGATCACGACATCACTCTCACCCCAATCTCCGATATCAGCGATCCTTTTAATATCAAAGTGCCTTCAGGAGATCCTTATTTCGACCCTCAAGGCAGTGGCACCGTTGAGATTTCTTTAGACCGGTCCTACAACGAACTCATAGACGGTGTTCGCGAACAACTCAACGAAATCACCGCCTACATCGATGCCTCTAATGTGTATGGATCGGATACTGAACGAGCTGAAGAACTGCGACAGCTTGACGGCAGTGGCCAATTGAAAAGCAGCAAAGGGAATTTGTTGCCATTCAATGTCAACGGCCTGCCCAATGCCCCATCCGATGATGCCCCTGACTTTTTCCTTGCTGGAGATTTTCGCGCCAACGAACAAAGCGGACTCACCGCCATGCACACTTTATTCATGCGCGAACACAACTACTGGGCAAAAAGTATTGCCAAAGCCAATTCCAGTTTGAATGGTGATCAAATTTACCAACTGGCTCGATCCATTGTCGGAGCGGAGATTCAAATCATCACCTACCGAGAATTCCTACCCTTTCTACTGGGTCCAAAATCCCTACCTCCTTATCAAGGCTATCGAGATGATGTGAACCCTGGCATCTCCAATGTATTCGCTAGCGCATCCTATCGCTTTGGCCACAGCATGTTGTCTGCCAGCATACTGCGTTTGGATAGGCGGTTGGAAGAAATCGACGAGGGCCATCTTGATCTGGCCTCGGCATTTTTCAACCCCGATGCTATTCTCAACGAAGGCGGCATCGACCCAATCCTACGAGGCCTCGCCCATCAACCCGCTCAAGAGATCGACACGCTCGTCGTAAATGATGTGCGTAATTTCCTTTTTGGTCCTCCCGGAGCAGGCGGCCTCGATCTTGCGGCACTCAATATCCAGCGCGGACGCGATCACGGTCTGCCCGGCTATAATGAAGTGAGACGCAATTTTGGATTGCCCGCCGCAATTAGCTTTTCTGACATCACACCTGACGTCAGTTTGCAGCAGCGCTTGGCAGCAATATACGGAGACATCGAAAAAGTGGACGCCTGGGTCGGCGGACTGGCCGAACCGCACTTGCCAGATGCCCTGGTTGGAGAAACCAACTCCGCCGTGTTGCGGGATCAATTTCTCAGACTTCGAGACGGCGATCGTTTTTGGTATCAAAACCATCTGAACAAAAAATTGCAAAAATTACTCGAAAGCCAAACCCTCTCCAAAATCATTCACCGCAATACCAAGATCGGACGCGAACTTCCTACTAATGTTTTTGTGACCCGCCGTCCACCCACTCATTCAAAAATGGGTGCCGGACACGGCCCTCCTCCCTCTCATCGCGGCAACGACAAACGCCGTCGCAGATAAACCGCCCTATTTTCTCCTACGATGAATCATCTGATTTCACTTGAAGAAAAGACACCTGTCGACCAATCTGTAAGTCCCCTCGAATCGGGGGGACTTATGAAAGTGCTGGTAGTCGAAGATCATGAACGAATCGCCTCCTTTGTCAAAAAAGGCCTCAAGGAGCAAGGTTTTGTCGTGGATACGGCAAACAATGGTGACGATGGTTACGCACTGGCCCTGACCGAGCCCTACGACGCAATCGTGCTCGACATCATGCTGCCCGGTCGGGACGGGCTTAGCATTCTGAAAAATATCCGCAAAAAGGGCAACTCGGTTCCTGTCATTTTATTGACCGCCCGCAGTGAATTGGATGAAAGGCTCGAAGGTCTGAATCTGGGTGCAGACGACTATTTGACCAAACCTTTTTATATAGAAGAACTGATTGCCCGGCTGCACACCGTGGTGAGACGATCTAGCGGAAAAGCCACTCACCTGCTAAAAGTGGACGACCTTTGCATGAACCTAGTCGCTCATACCGTGGTTCGGGCTAATGAAGAAATCAATCTCACCATGAGGGAATTCTCCTTGCTCGAATTCCTACTACGGTCTCCGGGACGGGTCCTGAGCCGAATGCAAATTTGCGAACACGTCTGGAATTACACTTTTGATCCTGATACCAATTTGGTCGATGTTTACATTCAGCGCATTCGCAAAAAAGTGGACAAGCAATTTCAAGTAAAGCTGATCGAAACCGTTCGCGGCATGGGTTACCGCATTCGCAGCGATAAAAAATAGCCACGCAACCGCCCTCCTCCATCCTGCATGCGCTCTCTCCGTACAAAACTCGTAGTCCTGTCCACTCTGATATCCGGAGTAACGATCATCGGTTTAGGTGCGCTCTCCTGGATCTCAACGGCGAACACTTATCGCCACAGCATAGACCTGCAACTGGAGGAAAAAGTTCGCCGGGTCATGCGAGGCTTACATCCACGGATGGACCAAGCTCAATTGCGCGATCATCTGCAGATCAGTTTCGGCGATGAGATCGAAGAGGGTCTGCGTTTTATCAGAGTGGTAGACGAAATTGATGAAACCGTGCTTTTTGAAGGGCCCTCCCAGCAAATCTGGGTGAAACAACTTCCCCTTATTTTTCAAAAATCTGACCACGAACTGCCTGCGCGCTCCGAACAAATGGCCGCATCGCCCCCCCCCCAACATAGAATGAGAAGGCGCCTGCGTCTGGGTCACCAGGATTCACAAAACAGACACCATCCGCCCTTCCCCCCGGACAAAGCACCTCCTCCACATGGAGAAAACGAATCCATCACTCATTTTGAAACCAGCCGCATCAATGGTGATCTCTGGCGCTTCGCGATTAATCGCCAGCGCGGTTACGCCGTGCTGATGGGCCTCGAACTCAGTCGGGCTCAATCGGACTTGAATCAACTCGGCACCCTCTATTTGATATCCATCCCCATTGCTCTTTGCCTGATAGGGATCGGCGGATGGTTGGTCGCCGACCGCACACTGCGTCCGCTTCGTTTGATCACAAAAACGGCACGCCTCATTTCTGCGGAAGAACTCAATTCAAGGATCCCTGAAAACCCTCGCAACGATGCCGAAATAGCTGAGCTGACCAGTGTTCTGAACGCCATGATGGAACGTTTGGAAAAAAGTTTTTTCCTCGCCAATCGTTTCAGTGCCGATGTTTCCCATGAACTCAAAACCCCGATTGCCATTATGCAAGGCGAGGTGGAATCCGCTTTGAAAGAATGCGACGCAGAATCAAGACACGAGCAAAACCTCACTGTGATCCGTGACGAAATTCAACGTCTTAAAGCCATCACCAGGGAACTCATGCTGCTCGCGCAAGCAGATATCGGTCAACTGATTCGAAAAATGGAAGTATTCGATTTATCAGAAGAAGTCGAAGCTCTTGCCGAAGACGCTCGTATTCTCACAAAAGAAGCCAACCTCACTCTGGATTCCCAAATCGAAGCCCAAATCCAAATCAAAGGAGACTCGGTGTTAATCCGTCAAGCTTTGCTTAATCTTATTGTCAACGCGATCAAATACAATCACCCCGAGGGCACCGTACGAATTATCTTAACCTTGGAAAAACCAGACCTCCTCCTTTTTGCAGTGGAAAATACCGGCCCGGGAATTCCCGTTGATGACCGGGAAAAGGTATTTCAACGCTTTCACCGAGGAGACAAAGCCCGCACCCGGGACGTCGAAGGTTTTGGACTGGGGCTCTGTCTCGCTTTGGAGATTATCCGGGGACACTCGGGTGAATTAAAATTAAGCCAGGCAGATGAAAAAATCACCCGCTTCGAAATCACCTTGCCAACCGTACCTTCCGAGCTCCCTGAAAATAAAATTTAACCTTTCTATCATTTTAATCTTTGCATCCGTGGCGTGATGTTGTTGTCTAAGGAAATTCTGATTATATAATGCAAAGACAGTTCAAGCGTGTGGTTCTGAAACTGAGTGGTGAAGCCTTACGAGAGGAGGGCAGTCAGGATAATATTTCCCCGGAGATTGTCGAGGCCATCGCCGAACAAATCAAAGCCGCCCAACAAACCGGCCTCGAAATCGCTCTGGTGGTGGGAGGTGGCAACTTCTGGCGCGGCATCAGCGCCAGCAACCGTGGCATGGAACGTGCCACTGCAGACTACATGGGCATGCTGGCGACCGTGATGAATGCGCTCGCCCTGCAAAGCATGCTCGAAGCTCTCGGCGTCCCTACCCGGGTTCAATCCGCGATCGAAATGAAAAACGTCGCCGAGACTTTTATCCGCCGCGAAGCGATCCGCCATCTGGAACTCGGTCGCATCGTTATTTTCGCCGCCGGTACCGGCAATCCTTTTTTCTCCACCGATACCACCGCCGCCCTGCGGGCGAATGAGATCGGTGCCGACGCCATCCTCAAAGCCACCAAGGTCGATGGCATCTACGACAAAGACCCCAACAAACACCCCGACGCCAAGCGCTACGAAAAAATCACCTTCACCGAAGCCTTGACCCAGGGATTGCAAGTGATGGACTCCACCGCCTTCAGCTTGTGCCGCGACAACAACAAACCGGTCATTATTTTTGACATGACAAAACCGGAAAACATCCGCCTCGCATTGACCGGAGAGCCATTGGGGTCATTAGTATATGCAGACTAAAAGGGCGACAGCGCCCAATAAATTATTTTTTGCCATTTATAACCAATCCTGATCAAACCATGGAAGCTGATGAAATCCTACTCGTAACCGAAGACGCTATGCAAAAAGGCGTCGACTATGTGCTGCATGAAATGTCCACCGTGCGCACTGGTAAAGCCAACCCCAGCCTGGTCGAGGGCATTGATGTGCATGTGGCCAGTTACGGCTCATCGATGAAACTCAAACAGTTGGCGATGATCTCGACCCCCGATCCTCGCATGATCATGGTCAATCCCTTTGACCCCAGCACCCTGCAGGAAATCGAAAAAGCGATCTCCGAATCAAAGCTCGGCATCAATCCTGCCGTCGATGGCAAAATTATCCGCCTGCCAATTCCCGAGCTTTCCCATGAACGACGTCAGAACCTGGTCAAAGTCGTCAAGGATATGGCCGAACAGGGGCGCGTCCGCGTCCGTGCCTCGCGTCACGAAGGCATGGACAAACTCAAATCCGGCCAGAAATCGGGCGATATCACTGAAGACAATTTCCACGATATGGAAAAAGAGGTGCAAAAGCTGACCGACAAATACGTCAAAGCGATCAACGACCACTTCGACCACAAGGAAAAAGAAATCCTGACGGTTTAGGAAATGAATTCGAGCTTTGCTGCCAGTCAATACCTCGACCTCGATCACTGCGAACACAGTGACTTGTTCGTCGAAGGCGAGCCAGCTTGGACCGCCATATCACGCATCGCAGACTATCTGCAATCAGCTCTCGCCAAACTCAACGGTGAGCGCCTGAATGGTGATATCCACCCGCGTGCGATCATCGGGAACGACGTTTACATCGGCCCCGGCACGGTGGTGGAAGCCAACGCCATCATCAATGGCCCGGCTCTAATCGGCAGCAACTGCACCGTGCGCAGTGGAGCTTATATACGCGAAAACGTCATCGCCGGCGATGGCGTGATGATGGGCAATTCCTCGGAATTTAAAAACTGCCTGCTATTTGATCAAAGCGCTGTGCCTCACTTCAACTATGTCGGGGACTCGATCCTCGGTTACAAAGCCCACCTCGGGGCTGGCGTGGTTTTATCCAACGTACGCCTGGATCGCGTTGAAGTTAAAGTGCGTTTACCGGAAGGCGGACAAATCAATACCGGTCTAAAAAAGTTTGCTGCCATCATCGGCGACCAGTCAGAGATTGGTTGCAACTCGGTCCTGAGCCCCGGCAGCCTGATCGGTAAAAATTGCGTAATTTACCCCTGCACCCATTGGATAGGAGTGCTGGCCGAAGGAAGAACCGTGAAAAACCCCTAACTTCTCACCTTATACCTAGTTTCACCTTGCCGGATCCGCTCACCTCTTTTCTCACGGATCTGTTTGATAATCAAACCGGGCTCATCTCATTCGAGCGTTTCATGCAAGAAGCGCTTTACCATCCTCAATTTGGATATTACACCGCACAGATCCGCAGCCTCGGCGGACGCAGTGGAGACTTCACCACCACCCCTGAACTATCAAAACTGCCCGCCCAAGCCATCGCTGCGTGGGTCATGGGAGAAGCCAACGCTTCACCCGTTTTTCAACAAGCCAAAACCCTGCACGTTATCGAAATCGGCTGTGGTGACGGATCTCTGGCTCACGAAATTTTTCAATCGTGGAGCTGGTGGCAGCGACGACGCATTCGCTACCATCTGGTCGAGATCTCTCCTGTGCTGCGCTCGCGCCAGCAAGAAAAACTGCGGCGACAAAAAAAACGCTGTCAATGGCATGACAACATCCACAGCGCATTGGAAGCTGCCAACGGACAAGCCCTGGTATTTTCCAACGAATTGATCGATGCCTTTCCCGTCACCGCCATACGCTGGGATGCAGATGAGCAACAATGGAATGAACTGCATTTGCGATTTGATCAAAAAACGGGTTTGCAGGAGGTCTTCGTCCCGCTCGCAAAAAGCCTCTCAAACGAGCAAAAAAAAACCTGCTCGATTTTACAGGAATCAACCGACAAACTCAAAAACGGCGAGCGCAGGGAGTTTCACGCCAGCGCCCGCAAGTGGCTGGAATCTTGGGCCGACCAGTTGCGACACGGATCCTTACTGACCATCGACTACGGAGAACAAGTAGGTTCTCTATACCACCGTCGGCCCGCTGGCACCCTCAGAGCATACTATCAACACCAACATCTCACCGGCCCCGCCATCTACCAGCGCTTTGGTCGTCAGGATCTGACCGCCGACGTAAACTTCACCGACTTGGAAAATTGGGGACAGGATTTAGATCTGCAACCGATCCGACTTGAAACGCTGGGCCAATTCATCCAGCGCCATGCCGCTCCAGCAAACACAAAATCCCCGCGGCAATCCCTCGATGCCGACCGCTTTGTGATAGATCCCATCGGCAGCGGCGGATCCTTCCAAACTCTACTGCAACGTAAATCGTGAATTCACTTGCCTCTCTGCCCATCAATAGCCAGTATAACGCCCCGATTCATTCCATACTGTGAGCTCTCCAGACTACCATCGCAATCCCCTGCCTCCCGTGCCAGGTGCCACCGCGCCTCTCGCAGACGTCCCTTCGCAATCTCTACAAACCGCCCCGGCGCAACATCTCCCTCAAGCGCGCAAAACTCCCCGCTCCGCAGTCCTCAGTCTGCTCTGCGGTCTGATGGCTTTTTTTACCATCCTCATTTTTGTCGGTGCTTTTTTTGCCCTCATCGCCGTCATCTCCGGTCACGTGGCGCTCAACCGCATCCGCCATTCCTCCGGACGTCTCGCAGGAGACGGCCTGGCCATGACCGGAATCGTAATGGGCTATCTCGCTCTGGTCGCCACTTCCGGATTAATGCTACTGGTCTTGTTTTTTTATCAACCGGCAGGTCATTATCTGACTCAATACCAACAACAACAAAGCATGCGCCACGCCTCACGGCTCTACTTCGCTGCCGAGTCCTACGCCCGCGACCACCGCGGAGCTTATCCCAAACAATGGGACGATCTACAAGGCCGCTACATCAATGCCCTCGATCTCGAAGATTGCCTGGACAGCGTTTATTCCTTCAAAAAATCACCTCAACCGCAAGCCGCCTTCAAAATAGTCAGTCATCAGCGCCCGGTATTGCCCGCCGCATCCACCCAAGTCGTTGTCATTCAGGAAATCGCCCCAGCTCACATCGACTCGATCACCGTCGTTTATGCCGATGGCAATACTGAACTCATCGCCAACCCCAACCGCTAATTATCAATTGATAATTAATAATTAATCACTAATAATTGCTCCTCATGCACTCTTTTTGTTACAACACCGGCAGCCTGCACTGTGAAGACGTCGATCTCCAGGATCTGGTCAAACAGCACGGCACCCCGCTTTACGTTTACAGCCAGGCAACCATTGTCGATCACTTCACTCGACTCGACTCAGCTCTCGACGGCGTGGATCACCAGATCTGTTATGCCACCAAAGCCAATTCCAACCTCGCCGTGCTGAATCTGCTCGCCCAACGCGGAGCTGGATTTGACATCGTTTCCGGTGGTGAACTTTTTCGTATCATCAAAGCAGGTGGAGACCCGGCAAAATGCACCTTTGCCGGAGTAGGCAAAACCCGCAGCGAAATCGAATACGCACTGGAACAAGGTATCGGCTGTTTTAACGCCGAATCAGAAGCCGAAGTGAGACGACTCAATCAAATCGCCGGAGAGATGGGGAAAAAAGCTCCTATCGCGCTGCGAGTGAACCCCAACGTCGATGCCAAAACCCACAAATACATTTCCACTGGCAAAAGTGACAATAAATTCGGCATCAATTTCGAATCCATTCCCGACGCCTACGCGCGGGCAGCCGAGCTTCCCAACATCACCCTGCGTGGAGTTCAGATGCACATCGGATCCCAACTGACTTCCGTTGATCCCTTTATCGAAGCAATCAAAAAAGTCACGCCTTTAGTCAAAGACCTGAAAGCCAAATACGGCATCGAATTTTTCTCCATCGGCGGCGGCATTGGCATCGTTTACGAGGACACCCTCAGCAGTCATGACCAATCCTGGTGGGCACCGGATTCTTCCGACGAGGGCAAAAGCACCCCCATCACCATCGAAGCCTACGCCCAAGCCGTGCTTCCTCTGCTCAAACCACTCGACCTGACCATCTTCCTCGAACCCGGTCGACTGATCGCCGGCAATGCAGGGGTATTGCTCACCGAAGTGCTTTACGAAAAAAAGGGTGGTAGCAAAACTTTCGAAATTATCGACGCTGGCATGAACGATCTCATCCGCCCGGCTCTCTACCAAGGTCACCACGACATCGTTCCGGTCAAAGAACCCTCGTCACCCGACACTGCCCCTGTGGACATCGTTGGACCGGTCTGCGAAAGCGGTGATTTTTTCGCCCAGGATCGCGAATTACCCAAGCTGGCCGAGGGCGACGTGATCGCTGTGCTCAGTGCCGGAGCCTACGGTTTTGTGATGGCGTCCAACTACAACTCACGCCCCTTCCCCGCCGAAATCCTGGTCGATGGTGCCCAGTCCCACGTGATCCGCCAACGCCAGACTTACGACGATCTCATCGCCGGTGAAATTATCCCTGAATAATGGGCAGCAGCTTATCAAGCTGTCCATACCAAATCGTTCCTCTCATGAAAAAGCTGCTCGAAGAATCCCCCCTCATTCTTGCCGAGGCAGCGATTGCCGAGCGTCTGCGACGCATGGAAGACGTGACCCTGCACCCATTACTTTTTAATACCCCCTTGATTTACGATCCTGTTGGCGCTCAAAAAATGAGTGCTCTTTATTTCCAATACATCGACCTGGCCCGGCACCACCAACTCCCCCTATTGCTGGCAGCCCCCACCTGGCGACTGGATCAAGATCGCATCACACAAGCCGACGTTCCATCCACCATCAATACCGACGCAGTTAACTACATGCTCACGCTGCGTGACCAGGCGCTGAAAAAAACCGTAAGTCCTCCGATCAAAGTCGGTGGACTGCTCGGACCAAAAAACGATTGTTACTCCCCCGAACAAGCTCTTTCCATCGAAGAAGCCGGAGCCTTCCACCAAAAACAAGCCCGGGAACTGAGCGCAGCTGGAGTGGACTTTCTCGACGCCCAAACCCTGCCGTCCGTAAGTGAAGCCCTGGGGCTGGCCCGTGCGATGACCGCCACCGGGACGCCTTCCATCGTCAGCTTCTGCATCAATCGCCAGGGACAAGTGCTCGACGGCCACTCTCTTGAAGAAGCCATTCGCCTGATTGATTCCCAACTCGACCAGCCACTGCTCGGGTACATGGTCAACTGCGCCTACCCCGCCTTTCTCTGCCCCGAGCAACAAAGCGAATTTGTCTTCTCCCGACTGATCGGCTTCCAAGCCAACGCCTCCTCCCTCGACACCTGCGATCTCGAAAAAGCCAGCGAAACGCAGCAGGATTCTCTCGAAGACTGGGGTGACCGGATGATCCAGCTCAATCAAAAATACCGCCTACCCATCCTCGGTGGTTGCTGCGGAACCACCGACGAACACTTGCGTTACATAGCCGAAAACACAAGTTGCTCGACCTGACTCCCCGCTAGTAGTAGGTGCAACCGCCCCTACCATTAACCATTATTCCCCACCCTCACCTGCAGGTGATAGTTCGCGCTCTGCCCGTTGGCAAACTTGCGCATCACCGTCACCACATAGTGCCCGTCTTTTTTATAACGATGCTGGGTGACCGCATAACCCTCCTCGGCATGTTTTACCTGATTGCCATCCGAGTGCACGCTCACTTTTTCCGATCCATCACCAAAATCCCACAGCTCATCACTCTTATCATCCGCCGCGGCACCAAAAGAACGCACCTTGAAAGTAACCGGATCTCCTGCCTTGATCCCCAAGGTTGGCCAATAGGAAGCGTGCATGCCTATCGGATATTTATCAGACCGCTCTTTTGCAACCACCTTGATCACCGTAAAATCATAATCTACATTGCCTTCAGAGTCAGTGATTTTCAATGCCTCGTGATAAAATCCTGGCTGGGGATAAAGGCGATCCACTTTTACCCCTTCCGCCTTTTCTCCTTCACTGAAAACCCATTCATATTTAGTGATCTTGCCATTCGCTGCCCACGAATGTGATCCGTCCAAGGTGGTGCTTTCTCCCTGCATCACCAGCATGCCAGGACGCGCGCAAGCTAACAACTTGGGATGATATTGGGCAATATAAGCCTGCCGCAAAAAAGCATACCCCGCCTGAGTGCCCCACTTCCCGGAAGGCTGACGTGCCTTGATTTCAAAATGCAAATGCGTCCAGCCGCCACTGCCGCCTTCTTTACCAAGCAAACCGATCGCATCTCCCTGCTTGATGCGATCCCCCAGTTTGATCGTATCCGCAATTTCATGCAAATGACTGTAACGATAATACCAGCCGCGCGAATCCAACACATAAACCACATCATAACGCTCGGCGACAGGGCTATTGCCATCCTTTTTTTCATGCCCTTCGAGAACTTTGCCGCCCGTGGACACCACCAGCCCATCGGTCGCCGCGATCACCTCCGTCAAAGCCTCCGCCCCGCCAATATCAAGACCACTGTGATAATAAATCTTGGGCAAAATCGAAGCTCCACCATCCACCGTTTCATTGTCATACCAAGTTCCGGTAGCCAACCACCGCTGCTTGACCGGATAGATAAAACTACCCGGCTCGATCAACGGAGAACCCGCCGGCCACAAACGAATACGTGCCGCTTTAGCGAGTCCCCAGAATGAGGGAGTGCCGTTTTTATTCAAACCACTGGTCGCCGAACAGTCAACCTGCACCTTGCTCACCGTTTGCGGAAGATTATACATTCCCGATGGCAAAACCACCAAATCCCCGTTTACCTCCAGGCTTACCGCGGCACGCCTCACTGCCTGACGAATAGGATCCCTGTATTCCTCAAGATCTCGCAAGATAAGTGCCACCTCACTGCCATCAGACAATGTAACCCTTTTTTCCTCGCCCAATTCCAGATCTACTACCGTCACCAACGACTTGGTGGCAGAAGGAGCTCCACAGGCCATTGAGACCACAGAGACCAAAGTGAAAAACAACGGCAATAAAAACAAGTTGTTTGATAATTTCATCCCAGCAACCTTCCCTTCACCCCTAACGATTGCAAGCTTGCTTAATTATTGTCGATTGCCGAATCCCCCCCATCCTGTAAATTCACATCAGACTCGCACATAACCAGCGGCAGCATAAAGTGAACGCCTCCCCTCCATCAATAGAAAAAATCACCGCATTGTTGCTGCAATTGCTTGATCCCATCCGCCACAGTGCTGACACTCTTTTGCACTCTGAAATCGACAGCCGTGCCCTTGCCGATCCGATTTGGGAAAATTTTGTCGCATCCCTCAGTCAAACTGAACTGCGTGAATTTAAATCCTGGCCCACTGTCGAATCCATACTATCCACCCTGCTTGACGACACCCTCTGGCCGGGCAACTCAACTGCTGAGCACGGCTCAACCACCCCTCCGCCAGCCACAGGTTCGCTTGCCGAATGGTTGGATCGCCTGCTTAAAATAATGCAGGCTATCGACCATCGCGCGCTACCCATCCTCGCCCTACGCCTCGAAGGCTTCGACCAACGGGACGTCTCCGAGCAACTGGAAACCGGGTTGCGCTGCATCCAGGCCATCACCCGGGAAATGCAACTGGCTTGGAGTGAACAAAAACTACCTGCCACCTGATTCCATGCTCGTCTCCATAGTCGCCAAATTTCAAGAAAAAGCACAACGGGATGCCGATCGTTACGAAGCATGGACCGCCAGCCTGCTGCGTCTGCGTCAAGCTTTCGCAGAAGAACAAAATCCCAAAATTAAAGACCTGCGCGATTTCCTCGATTGCATTCCCGAAGAACAACAGCTCGACACCTTGCAAGATCTCATCGCAGAACATTTGAGAATCACTTGGCAAAAGCAAAAAGGCGAACTCTTGGAAGCCTATTTTGCAGAATACGGCGAGGCATTCGAAGCACTGCGCGATTCAAGCCAGGTTCCTGTAGACCTAGTCGAAGATGAATTTCTCGCCCGCTACCAATCCCCCCATGGGGACACCCCTTCGATCAAAGAATATCAACAGCGTTTTCCGCAACGCAAAAACATCATCACCCGATTGCAGACGAGAGCCTTAGACCGCGGCCAATATATCAAATTGAAAAAAATCGGCCACGGTGCCATGGCAAACATCTGGAAAAGCTATGATTGCCGCAATAAAAAATTCATCGCCATTAAAGAGGCTGAAAACGATAATGCGCTTAACAGCTTGGCTAAAGAGCATAGCGCCTGTGAGAAGCTCAACCATCAGGGCATCACCACCCTCCGCCCACTGCCACAGGAAAACAGCGCAGCTGCCCCCATTTATGGGATGGAATTAATTGACGGCCCCTCTCTCGCCCAAGCCATCGGCAAATACCACAGCCCTTCCGAGTATCTCAACAAAAATGCCCGACGCGAACTGTTGGAACAACTTCTTCACTCGCTCATCAACATCAGTGATGCCCTGAACCACGCCCACAATGAAGGCATTCTGCATCGTGACCTCAAACCGGGAAATGTTCTACTTAACAAAGATGATCGTCCTTACATCATCGACTGGGGAATGACCATGTCTCTCAAACCCGAATCAGACTCTGCGTCTCCTAAAGATGTCATCATTGCGGGTACCCCGGAATACATGCCGCCAGAACAAAGTGTCGGTTCTGCCGATACCAGAAGCGACATTTTTTCGCTCGGGGCGATCCTCTACGAAATCCTCTGTGGCACCTCTCCCCATAACTGGGACCATCCGCTTCCACCGACGAATTGGGTGCAAATCGTCAAACAATGTCAGATCATAGCTCCGATAAAAGTCAATCGTAGCACTCCTGCCGCGCTCAATGCGATTTGTCTCAAGGCTCTCAATGCTGATCCGGATTTACGTTACCAAAGTGCTGGTGAGTTAGCTCGGGACATCGATCGTTATCTGAAAAAACAAACCGTTTCCGCTTACCCTGAAACTCTGTTCTACAAAATAAGACGCGGTCTGAGCTAGCCCTCGCGACTCGCGGTTTTTCCCAAGCAATTCGACCCGCCAAAAACCAGCAACCTCTCTTTTATTGCTGGCATCAGGTCCTTTTTTGCGCCCATTTCGGCATTTTCACAGCAAGCCTTGACGCTGCGCCTCTTTTATGAAAATATCCATGAACCACTATATATTGTGCTTACAGGAACAAGTGAACCACACTATATAGTAGATAATTAATTAAACTTAATTACCTGCCGGTTTTTTTAGCTTTTATCGCCAGTCAACGAAAACAATTTTTGCCAGACCGACCTAATCGCTGATTTCCTCACTCCTATCCCGGTCACTGCCTAATTCCGGGGCTGTTTGTTTCACGTCCAACCTACAAAAAAGAATCAAAATGAACAGTGCCGTATTAAAACCAAACCAGATAAAAACAGTCGCCCTGCCCTCTGCCATCATCAAACGCAATGGGTCACAGGCTCGCTTTGATCCCGAGAAAATTTACCTGGCCATTGCCCAAGCGGGAGCCGCCACCGATGAATTTGCCCATGACGAAGCCCGACTGCTTTCTGGTCAAGTGATCAAGGTCCTGGGGCATCGTTTTAAAGACCTCTCTCCAAACATAGAACACATCCAAGACATCGTTGAGCAGGTTCTCATCACCGCCAATCACTTTCAAACTGCCCGTGCCTACATTGTCTATCGAGAGCAACACAAGACCCTGCGCCAAGACCATAAAACCGTCGTCGACGTAGCCAGCTCAGTGAACGAATACCTGGATCGCCTCGACTGGCGGGTAAACGCCAATGCTAATCAAGGCTATTCACTAGGAGGCATGATTTTAAATGTATCCGGGAAAGTGATTGCCAACTACTGGCTCAGCCATGTTTATCCTCCGGAAATCGGCTTGGCTCACCGCGAGGGAGACCTCCATATTCACGACCTCGACATGCTGGCCGGATACTGCGCCGGATGGTCATTGCGCACGCTGCTCAATGAGGGGCTCAATGGAGTTCCCGGCAAAGTTGAATCAGGCCCTCCCAAACACCTCAGCAGTGCGGTGGCACAAATCGTCAATTTCCTCGGCACTCTGCAAAATGAATGGGCAGGCGCCCAAGCCTTCAGCTCCTTTGACACTTATCTAGCCCCCTATATCAGAAACGAATCACTCTCTTACACCCAGGTGAAGCAGAGCATGCAAGAGCTCATCTACAACCTCAATGTGCCTTCACGTTGGGGAACCCAGACTCCATTTACCAACATCACCTTCGACTGGGTATGCCCGGAAGACCTTCGTAACGAGATCCCTGTCATCGGCGGAGAGGCTATGCCGTTCAACTATGGAGAACTGCAGACGGAGATGGAAATGATCAACAAGGCTTACATAGAAGTCATGACAGCGGGAGACGCCAAAGGAAGGGTCTTCACCTTTCCTATCCCAACTTACAACATCACTGAGGACTTCCCATGGGAGAGTGAAAATGCGCAACTGCTCTTTGACATGACGGCAAAGTACGGTCTGCCCTACTTCCAGAACTTCATCAACTCCGAGCTCAAGCCCAATATGATCCGCTCGATGTGTTGCCGTTTGCAATTGGATCTCACCGAATTACTCAAACGCGGCAACGGACTCTTCGGCTCCGCTGAGCAAACCGGCTCCCTGGGTGTGGTGACTATTTCCTGCGCTCGTCTGGGGCATGTTTATAAAGGGGATGAAAGCGGACTTTTTGAAAAATTGGACTACTTGATGGAGCTTGCAAAAAACAGTCTGGAAATCAAACGCAAGGAAATACAACGCCACATGGATGCTGGCCTTTTCCCCTACACCAAGCGCTACCTTGGCACCGTGCGAAATCATTTTTCGACTATTGGCATCAACGGCGTGAATGAAATGATTCGCAACTTCACCGATGACGAGCATGACATCACCAGTGAGTGGGGGCACGCTTTTGCCTGCCGATTGCTTGACCATATCAGGGCTAACATGGTTACCTTTCAGGAGCAGACCGGCAACATGTATAACCTGGAGGCAACTCCCGCGGAAGGCACGACCTACCGCTTTGCCAAGGAGGATAGGAAAAAATTTCCTGGAATTTTGCAAGCGGGAACAGACGACAATCCTTATTACACCAATTCCTCCCAGCTTCCCGTCGGGTTCACTGATGACCCCTTCGAAGCCTTGACGCGTCAAGATGAACTCCAGTGCAAATACACCGGAGGCACCGTTTTACATCTTTATATGAGCGAGCGTATATCAAGTGCCGACGCATGCAGGAAACTGGTGCAGCGATCCCTGCAACGTTTCCGACTGCCCTACATCACAATAACTCCCACTTTTTCCATCTGCCCGAAACACGGCTACCTATCAGGAGAGCATGCATATTGCCCCAAGTGCGATGAGCAAATTTTAACACAGAAAAGAAAAACATCTGAAACAGAATCCTCCTCTAAATAAAAACAAACCATTAAAAAAATGAAAACCACCGAAAAAATAGAACTCACTGAAGAAGAACGCCAACCCTGTGAAATTTGGACCCGGGTGATGGGATACCACCGCCCTGTTTCCGCGTTCAATAAAGGAAAAAAGGGAGAACATGCAGAAAGAGTCCATTTCAAGGAAGAAGCCAGCAAGGGGCATTGCTGACCAGCCAAATCTCTAAGGGAAAGGTTAAGGGGAGGTTATGTCCGTATTAAAAGTCGGAGGGCTCACCGCCCTGACTACGATTGATTTCCCCGGGCACCTGGCAGCTGTTGTGTTCTGCCAGGGATGCCCGTGGCGTTGCCCTTACTGTCATAACCCCCACTTACTTCCGGGCACCGGCAGTGAGGATTTGCAATGGGATCAGGTGCTCTCATTCATGCAAGAGCGCAAAGGCTTGCTCGATGGGGTGGTGTTCAGCGGCGGAGAACCAACTTCACAATCCTGTTTACTCCAAGCCATTCAGGAAATCAAACAGCTGGACTTCTCCGTAGGCCTGCACACAGCAGGCCCCTACCCTGACCGCTTGTCAGAATTGCTGCCCCATCTCGATTGGGTTGCACTTGATATCAAGGCTCCCTTTGACTCTTATGAAAAAATAACCGGGATACCCCATAGCGGCGAAAAAGCAAAACAAAGCGCTCTTCTGATACTGGAATCCGGATTGCCCTACGAGTTCCGCACCACGGTCCATCCCGGATTGATCGATGATATTTCCCTTTTCATTTTGGCCGAAAATCTAAAGCAAATGGGCGTTAAAAATTTTGCCCTGCAGAACTTTCGCCCGACCACCACTCTACCCATTCCAGAAAACCCGCTTAGTCCCGACACCATCGAGACGATCAGCGCCATGTTTCCCCAATTCGAAGTCAGGTGATAGTTCCCCTTTGCCAATACGATGCGAAACAACCACAAGATCGACACATAAAATATCCAGATCTAGGTAGCTCCACCACTTCCCCCTGAACTAGAGTGTCCTCACCACTGAGACAATTCTCAGCAAGCCTTCAACCGAATAATATCCACATGAATCAGCTATCCCTTTATCAACGCCTTGGAGGCTATCAAGCAATTTCCAGGTTTGCCAATAACTTGCTTCCTCGTTTAATGAATGACTCTCAATTAGGAAGATTCTGGAAAAACCCTAATAGCCAAAGCCGAAAGAAAGGGCCCAATGGACTGATTAGATACTTATGCTCTTGCGCAGGTTGGCCTGCTTATCTGCCAGGCCATTACAGGGATGATATTAAAATCACTGAACTCGATTGGTCAAAATTCATGGTACACGCCGGAGCCACCATGGAAGCCCTGCAAGTGCCTGACCGGGAAGTAGAAGAAGTTATTTCTTTTGTGATCAGCATGAAGAGCAAAGTGGTTAAATACTAGATCCTTATTTAAGGCGCACCCCAAAGAGGGTAAGCTAATCACACAACAAGCGGACAAATGAATATTGAAATACAAACACACGTTGCAGAAATCGCTACCCTTTACCCATTGGCAACCCGGGTTCTAGATCGTTATCAAATCGGCTATTGTTGCGAAGGAGGCAAAACGCTTAATGAAGCATGTGAGCGCCGAGGGTTGAATCCCGAAGCCATCATAGCAGAAATCCAACAGGAGCTGGAGAAAACCGACGACTCACCCACCCGCTGGGATCAAGCATCTCTGGAGGAACTGATCAAACACATTCTGGCCACCTACCATGAACCCCTGCGTGAAGAACTTCCCCGACTGGAAGCCATGGCTCTCAGGGTAGAGCAAGTCCACGGCGAAAAAATGCCTCTGGTGTTGCCCGAACTTGCCCGTGTCATGACAGCCCTCAGAGCAGAACTGGAACAACACATGATGAAAGAAGAACAGATCCTTTTTCCTTTGGTTCTACAAGGTGAAAAGATCATGATCGACTGTCCGATCAAAGTAATGGAACAAGAGCACGATAGCGCTAGCCACGCGCTGCAACGACTGCGGCTATTGACCAATAACTACCAAGTGCCCGATGGCGCATGCAATACTTGGCGTGCCTTGTGGCATGGACTGGCAGACCTGGAGTCCGAGTTACAACACCACATCCACCTTGAGAACAATATTTTGTTTCCTCGCGCTTTAAAACCAGACGCGGCATAACCCATCCCTTATTTCGGTTTTTACCACGGGAAACCGCCTACTCGAATGCTGGTGAAAACACACCACGAGGACGAAACTTCGTTAAAATTCTTGCTGCTTAATCAGCAAGAATTTTAACCCGTTTTGAACAGGATGAAATTTCCGTAGGAAAGCCTATGCAAAAAATCCAAGCTTCTCAAAATCCCCACCGACCACAGGCTTTGCGCTTCCCTCCATCCAGTCATCGATGACGGTGGTGTAAACACTTCTAAAATCGACCTTGTATTTCAAATCCCCTTTGTCTAAGTCGGTGAGACTCGGATACTCGCCGTAAAGGCCACCTTTCACCGGTTTGCCTGCAACAAAGAGACACGAGCCTTTACCATGGTCTGTTCCGGCACTGGCATTCTCACCTACCCGTCGACCAAATTCGGAAAAAGTCATCAGCGTCACCCGCTCATCGTTTCCCTGTTGCTTCAAATCTGTGAAGAACGACTTCAAGGCATCATCGAGCTGCGAAAGCAGTTGATCATGGCGCCCCTCCTGCCCCTGATGAGTGTCGAAACCTCCATGGCTCACATAATACACCCGGGTCGGCAACCCGCCCGCTATCATACGTGAGACGAGATTCAGACTGCGTGAAATCGGGATGCCGGAATACGACACCTTAGACTTATACTTCGAGGCAAGATTGAGGATTTTTTCGGAGCTGACACGAGCATTCATTGCGACACGTTCCAGAAAAGCAATATTGCTTTCGCCCACCAGTCCGCCGGCCTTGCCAAGCTCCTCAATCGAGCTGCCCGTCGCTTCATGCGGTGAATTCAGATCGGCGAAAAATTCCTCTGCCAGATCCTCATCCCCGCCACCATGAATCCAACGATAGAGCTCCGGCGTCGACAAGCTAATGCCAGGATTTTTCAATGCACCAAATGACTCTGGCTGCGTTTTTTTGAGGCTCACCCCCACCGTCGGATCTGCGCCAGGGCAATCATTGTCAAAGTAACGACCCAACCATCCGGTGTTCGACCGGTTCTTGATATCACTGGTTTCCCACACCGAAGTCGAGACAAAGTGGGAGCGATTTGGATTAGGGTAACCCACCCCCTGAACCACCGCCAGCTGCCCCTCCTCATGCAGACTGTGCATGAACGGTAGCTGATCGTTCAACCCTACCTGATCATTCAATTTTAAAATATCCTTGGCCGACTTTCCTATCTTCGGACGAGCTTTGTGATACGCATCATCCGTATAGGGAACCAGCGTATTCAGCCCGTCATTCCCGCCTGCCATTTGCAATACCACCAGAATGCGACCGTCCTTGCCGGATTCAGACTGCACCTCTGAATCACTCGCATCCTTATTCAGCTCTGCAAAAGTCTGCCCCAAAAACATCGGAACGGTTCCGAGTGCCGAAGCCCCCATGGCTGACGTCCGTAAAAAATCACGCCGCGTTTTTAAAAACTTATTCATATCTGCCTCCTTCTATTAAATAATCAGTCCTTTGAAAAAAAACTAGCCGAGTTGGTAATAAGGGGTGCTCATCATCAGGTGAAGCAATTCGGCCACCTCCCTATCAGTGAACCCCTCACTCCCCTTGGCTTTGGCATATTCCTCAAAAATCTCCTGCTGGAGCGGTTTGAGTTCATCCTGAAAAAGACGATTGCTTAGGTCTTTTACCAGTTCCAACGGATCCTGGCGCAGTTTTGCAGGAGCAATAGTTTTATAATCAGGCCCCTTCCATGAAGCTCCACCCTGTTTCCGCTTGCGCTTGGACTTTCCACGTCCACCACCCATCATCGGCGATTTCCCACCGCTCCCCTTGGTCACAAAGCCCGCCACATTGTACCGTGTCAGCAGGCTATTGGTATTGATCCAGGCCTTTCCCCAATCCCAGCCAGCCACGTTAGGCGGCATCAGCAGTTGTTGACCCAACTGAATCTGTATCAGCCTCAAATAGCGTTCGGGAACGACTTCCTCAATCTCGAGTTGGCGCAACATCTGGACGAGAAACTCCACCGGACTCTTGATCCGCGTCCGGATTGCCTGTGATGAATAAAACTCTTGCGAAAGGAATATTTTACGCAACAACGGTGCCACCTCGAAACCTCCTGCTAAAAAATCCGCTGCCAAAACATCCTTCATTTCCTGCGAAGGATTTTCGTAAGCGAAGTACTGCCAAAGTTTTGTTGGCACATAACCGGCGCAGGCCTCTTGTTCAAAAAGGATATTGATGATGTCCTTGCCCTCAAAGGCACCGGTCTGTCCCATGAAAGTTTTCTCACCTTCATCCCATGTTTTTTTGACATGCTTCACCTTGCCCGACCAGCGGTCGAGAGTGTAACCCGTAAAAGCTCTCGCCCCCTCCTTGATATCCTGTTCGCTGTAGTTCCCCTCCCCCAAAGTAAAAAGTTCCAGCAGCTCTCTGGCAAAGTTTTCATTGGGTTTGCCTTTTTTGGACTGTGGCGTATCGAGGTAGCGCATCATCGCAGGGTTAATCGCGATCCTTTGAGTCAGCTCTTTAAAATTTCCTGTCGCAAATTCCCGGAACAACGCATTTTGCTGATAGAGCAGCCGGGGATCCCGAACCTTCTGCAGACTGCTGGGAAAATGGTCGTGCCAGAAAAAAGTCATCTTCTCCTGTAAGGGCGCCTTGGTTTTTTGCATCCGGGTGAACCACCACTGCTGCAGCTCACCGCCCGCCGCCCGCATGGTCTTGCGCACCCGCTGGCGAAACTTCCTCTGCTTCTTCTCATACTCCTCGGCGCTCATTTCGCTGCGACTGTTGCGCAGCTGCTTCATTTGCTGACGAATTTCCTTACCTTTCCCATCGTCGTTCTCAAGTGTCCACTCCGGCGGTTCAAAAGCATCCAGACCCTCTGGAGGATTCAAAAGCAAGTCCACCGCCGGCTCCCGCCCCAGCGCATGAAATTCAACAAACTGCTTCGGCGAGCCACCGAAGCCGGCTCGATTCAGGAGATGCGCAGCCTCTCGCTGCGTCCATTCGTTTTGTGCGGGTAAAAGCATAACCTGGTTATTTAATGTCTAATAATGAAACTCCCTGTTTTTAAAAAAGTTGCTCGCTCACCAAAAAAAATCACTTTTCCCAGCTATTGCCTGACCTCCTCCGCCCCCTGCAAATAATTGAATAGCTACGCACTCAATGCCTATTCATTAACAAGCTTTTATTCCTTTTTGAGAACCATGCACCACTGCCCGGATTTGGTTTCGAAACTACTAGGCCGGGGTTTTCCAGGATCTCCAACACACCATATAAGCGTGCCATCTTTCACCGTGACGATCCCTTCGTAAATTTTCTTTCCCCCGCTCTTGATACCATTCAAATGATAAGGTTCCGTTGATGTGTCCAAACTAATATCACCTCCGCCTGCCTTGTTGCTATCCACCTTGCTCCCTGAAATAGTGATAGTGAGTTGAGGTCCATCGTTAGGTTTATCCATACCGCCCGCCAGACGGTGTCCAGACCAGGTTCCTGCCAACTCGGCTAAAGAAGCTTCCTTCTTGTCCTTAGCATGGGTAAAGGTGATCGCTAAGGAAACGAATAAAATCACTATGTAAGTCAGGGGATTTTTCATACCACAACAGTAATTTAGTGCCAAAAGAGCGTCAAGCAGTTCGAACGGGTGGAGACAGCCCCACATCCGGACTCTTCACCGGCTAGAACCCCCATGCTAAAACCAACCCAGCTTCAAATGCCCGCATTCTGATGCTCGACAAAGGGAATTAAACCGCAATTTAAACACAGGAAATATCAAAATCCGAGTAGTAGAGACACCATAGTCTGCCTGAAAGTAATTAAACCCATAACAACGCTAAGATTGAAACACTCTCCACCTCGACTGCAAGCCTGTGCTTGTTACGCCTATTCCCCACAATACAACTCCAACTCCCCCCCTAATAATTACTTCTAAAAAGATATTGTTGACCCTTTTCTTGATTGCTGCGAGCGCCCTCCACCTGCTGGCTGACGACCCGCAAGGATTGATCCAATTGAATGACGACGGAGCGTGGTGCTGGTTTCAGGATGAGCGAGCTCTGATTCATAAAAACAAACTGATATTCGGATCGGTAGCGGGCGGGGTGAAGGACAAATCCCGACGTGGAGACATTGATCTCACTGTGTTTGATCTTAAAACCAAAACCATTACCCGAACAAAGCTTCACCACCGCTTGCAAGCAGATGATCACAACGTAGCAGGCTTGTTATTACGACCCGACGGAAGACTGCTGGCAATCTATTCAAAGCACGGCCCGGAAAATAAGTTTTACTACAGAATCAGCCAAAATGACGATTTCACCCAATGGGGGGCGATTAATGAATTTACGCCATCGGAAAAATCACAGATCACCTATTCAAATCCACATTTTCTAAAAGAAGAAAACCAGACAACAGGCAGGGTTTACAACTTTTTCCGAGGCCTTGACGGAACCAACAAACCTTCTTACGTCTTCTCCGATGACTTGGGACAAACGTGGGCAACGGGAAATATCGTTATCTCTTTCCCCTCCTCATTCAAACACCGCCCCTACGTAAAATATTCCTCTGATGGTAAAAATACTATCCACCTCCTTTACACCGATGCCCATCCACGAAATTTCAACAACAACGTTTACCACATTTTTTATCGCAACGGATTCCTGCATAGATCCGACGGCTCGAAAATTCGCAGCCTAAAAAAGGGGCTCAAAAACCCAGGTGAGGGCACTCTCATTTTCCGGGGAAATTCCAACAACATCGGTTGGACGAGCGATTTACATTTGAGTCCTGACGGACGCCCTTATGCAGTCTGCACCGTTCGGAAAAATTCGGAAGGGCAATCCGTAGAACAGTTTGGCAATGATCTC
Organism: Verrucomicrobiota bacterium; assembly: GCA_045046875.1. GTDB lineage: Bacteria > Verrucomicrobiota > Verrucomicrobiia > Verrucomicrobiales > DEV007 > JAADHD01. The sequence goes on from JASFYY010000149.1 coordinate 41,794, forward strand.
CGCTACCATTATGCATGGTGGGACGGCAACGCCTGGCATAATCAGGAAATCGCCTATGCAGGTAGCCGGCTCTATCCTCGCGAGTTTGACTACACCGGCAATATTTGTCTCGATCCTGACAACTTGAACCATGTCTTCATTTCGACAAATGCCGACCCTGTCACGGGAGATCCGCTCATTAGCCAAACCGACGGCAAACGCCATTACGAAATTTTTCACGGAATCACCAAAGACAAAGGTAACCATTTCAGCTGGAAAGCAATCACCAAAAATTCAACCGGCGATAATCTGCGCCCACTTGTCCCAACGTGGAATGTGAAACAGTCAATGTTACTCTGGTATCGAGGCAGTTACCGAACCTATACCGATTTTGACACCGAGGTCGTAGGCATAATTCTAAAGAATACCTCCAATGACTAAAAGCAGAAAAAAACATCCGCACAATAATTCCTTGGAAAATAGCCAGCTATGAACACCATTCAGATTCTACTGAGCTTAGTCTTGCTTGCATCAACGAGCAGCCTTGCCTCGGCACTTGAATATGAAAAGGACATCATGCCTATCTTCAAAAAAAAGTGCTTCAAATGCCACAGTGACAAAGCCAAAAAACCCAAGGGTGGTCTACGCTTCGATGATCCGGCCAAGTTTCATGGCCGCTTCGAAAAAGACGAACTTGTCCAACCCGGCAATCCAAAGATGAGCAACCTTTATTATTCCCTCACCCGCCCACGTTATGACAAAGGAGCCATGCCGCCCGAAGACAAAGGCAAGCAACTCACCGAAGAAGAGGTCTTGAAAATCCGCAACTGGATCATAGCAGGGGCTCCCATCAATGGCACCCGGGGGAAACGCGGGAAATTACCCAAAGAAGAAAAATCCCAGGACAAATCTACCCTCCACATTCCACGGGAACGAGAATGGACCAATAAACAGGGGAAAACCATACTTGCTACTTTTCTAAAAATCGAAGCTGACTCCGCATGGCTCCGCCTCAAAAACGGAAAAATTTATCCTTACCCCATCAACCAACTCTCTGAGAAAAGTCAGGACTTATTAAAAAAGCTAGACTCAGAAAACAAGATAAAGTGATAAAGTGATAAAATTTTGATCCTTCTTAAATAATCTTTTGAGCACCAGCCAGTGCTGCGGCTCAATCACAATCACTGCTCTTAAGGCCCGTTACAATTAACTTATAGGTAAAAGGAAATCGATCACGTCAGACGAAGTGTAAAGAGGGTCTTGCAAACTCGAAAGGCGCTGAATCCCCTCCAAATCATCTCCGCAAGTCACCAGCGGTAACTCCTGATACGCATCACTCCTAATTTGAGCCAGACCTATGTTGGCCATCAAGCCATTGCAAAGACATTTTTTTCCGACACTGTCCTCCAACTTGCCTCCACTTTTGACATAATGTTCCGGATTTTCCGCCCGGCACCTCCAACCAACACCTCCGTCCGGCAATTCGTAAGCTTCCCGCAAATAACCCAAATCGCACATCCTGTGACGCCTGGTATAATCCTCCTCCTCCGAAAGGGTATCTGGAATAGATATCACTTTAAAAGGGAAGCCCGTCGGAGAAGCGATTGGATCCGTCTTGATCTGCACCCGTCCCTGATGACAACTCTTGATCACATCACTTTTTATATCCGCACGCAAACCTGACTCCTCACAGAAAGCAAATATCGTTCCCACTTGGACTCCCGATGCACCTGCATCAATAGCCTTTTGAAGTTCCTCCGGCTTGCCATAGGAACCCGCCAACCAAAACGGCAAGCCCAAGCGACGGATCTGCTCAAGATCCACTTCATCCCGCCGTCCATATAGAGGTTCACCTTCCTCACTGAACACCGCTTTCCCCCGCGGCGGAGCATTGTGCCCGCCCGCACTTGGCCCTTCGATGATCAAACCATCGACCTGACCTTTGCATTTTTTAACCATCACCATGGCCAGCGTCGCTGAAGCCACAATAGGTAAAAATAGCGGCTTTGGCATTACCTCACAAGCAGCTCCCATCACGTCAGCAGGATCAAAAGAGAGCTTGTGCCCTCCGCTTCCTTCCTCGCCTTGCACATACAAATCAAATTCAGCCGCTTCACCACGACAAAGATTATCTATGATAGTGGGAATCTGCAATGGGATTCCAGCCCCCACAATCACCACATCCACCCCTGCTAAAATCGCTCCATAAAGAGAAGGCATGATCGGGGTCTGAATCTTATGCAAAAAATTAATACCTACCAAGCCATCATGCCCCTCCTTGGCTAAAAACACCTCCACAAAATTCGCCACCACGAGTAACTCCTGAATAGAACGGCTAAGTTTATGTCCCACCATAGCCTTGTTCGCATAAGGCTCCGCATGCCCCTTTCCTCCCGGGATATAATATTTATCAAGGATAGATTGAGCCATCTCAGAATCAGGAAACGCGGCAAGCCCCCGCCTCATATCGCCACCAGGATCTCCCTGCTGCAATCGCCTCACAAAAATGAGATCCAAGGCTGTTCCGCTCACCACCCCCAGCTGCTTGCATAAAGAAACCGCACGCGCCAGACGCCAATCTGATACGCCCAAGCCCATCCCTCCTTGTATTATTTTGGTAGAATTCATAAGCACATTACTCCCCTTGTATCCGGAGAGCTAAATTTGTGAAACAAGTCTGCTTCTAATCAGAATTCTTGCCTAGCTTCGGCGAAGAGGCATACTCGTCCTGCATTGTCGAGTTGCCAAAAATACCCATAACAATGGACATCAATCCTTTTTTCACCGGCTTCGGAGGATTATCACACCATTCCCCTACCTCCACATCACCCTTCATTTTAACCCATTTCATGTGAATCGCATCATCTTCGCAAACTACAGTGCAGTCGCCCACACCAAGACATGTGTCAGGTGCCACTAGCGTTGCAAAATCCCAAACAGGTTTCAGGCAGGCGTGAGGGCAAGCCTCTACACACTTGCCGCAGCCAGTGCAATAATCAGTGATCACCGGCACCCATTTGTGGCTTAGTTTTTTGCTCATAATTCGTTTATATATCCCCCGCCCAAAATTAGGCAGGGGCACTTACCTCACGTTTGTCTACTCTTCTTCCTCTTCCTCTTCTTCTTCCTCCTCCTCTTCTTCCTCGAGCCTACCTGCGGCCACTTCAAGCAAATCACTGGTTCCGGCAAAAGGATCCACATCACCCGCAAGGGCTAATACGGATTTTGGCACCACAAACTGCTCCTTCGGAGATTGGGTGACCCGTAGATCAAACCAACGACTGATCATGAACCAAATCAATGGCAACACCCCGCCCACAATAAAGACGATCACTCCGACACTACGCATCCACGTGAACAGCTGGAAAGTATCTCCTTCAAGAAAGGCCTGCGAGCGCCCATAAGCATAACCTTTATCCATGATGGCTATCAATTGATGGACTCCCACTGGGAACAAGTCCATCGCAACCATCAACGCGAGGCCTAAATTCAGAGACCAAAACGAAGTGCGCAACATTTTGTCATTCCATCGCTCAGGATGCACATTCCATCTAGCGCAAAACAGCATGGCTGCGATGCCCAGGTTTCCATACACTCCGAACAAAGCGGCATGCGCATGGTTCACCGTCAGGTAGCTGCCATGCTGATAATAATTCACAATAGGCAAATTCACCGAAAAACCAAGCACCCCGGCACCGAAGAAGTTCCAGAAGTTCACCCCGACAAGGAACAAAAACGCCGTCCCCAGTCCGAAAGTTGCATTAACTCCCTTATCCTTCTTCAACTGAGCGAGTGCGCTCTGCGGCATATTACGGAACCTCCAAGCTGATACCGTCAACAATACCAAGGGAGCCACTTGCAGGCTTGAAAGCACCCCACCCAAAGCAATCGTCTCAATCGACTTGGCGTTCCAATAGAAGTTATGCGCGATACCAATCAGACCTGAGCCGAGGAACAACAAACACGCCAAATACACCACTCGCGCCGCCATTCGATGACTGACAAAACCCATCAGATATAAGAAGTAGGCCACAATGATCGTGGTGAACACTTCGAAAAAAGCCTCCACCCACATGTGAATCGTGCACCACCTCCAGAAATCGGCGATCACAAAACTTGTATCCGTCGATGCCACAAACGAAGCCGTGAACATGAAAATCATTCCTGCGATGGCATACACCATCCAGTTTGGTAATGACCAAGTCTGCTTTTGTTTCAAGGCAGGCCACAACCCGCGCATGACGATCACTAACCACATAGCAAATGATACAAAAAGCAGATACTGATAAAAACGCCCGATCGTCATGAACTCCCACCCCTGGATGCCGAACCAACGGTTCATTTCTCCTTCAAAAACCCTGGCGATTCCAAGTGGAATACCAATCGCTCCACCAACCCCTACCACCAACAACACCCAGAACAGGGCATTCACCCATTTGAGTTGACCCGTAGGCTCAGGGCGGCAGATCAGAGGCAATACCCAGATGGTGGCAGCAAACCAACACACCGCAATCCACAACACCGATATTTGCTCATGCCAGGCCCGTGTCACCGTGACCGGCAGCAAATGATTGATCTGCAGTCCCATTTTATCAAAAATGTGAACAAAATCCATCACCGTCAACAAACCTGCCAACACCTGAATCCCAAACAATATACAAGCCACGGCAAAATACTTATAAGTCGCCCTTTGTGTGGGAGTTGGTTTAAATTTGTCCAGAAAGTCACTGGTAGCCAAAGGGGGCATCTTGCCCTTCTCCTGCTCAAACTCCGCATCCGGATCCAATTTGCCGTAGTAGTAAAAAATGGTTCCGATAAACCAGATCACAATGATCACCCCAATAATGCTCCATAGCACCAAGCCTCCATGCGGCAAATTTCCCGCCAGAGGATCATAAGGCCAGTTTTGGGTATAACTGTATTCATACCCTGGTCGCGCAGCACCACACAACCAACCGCCCCAATAGAAAAAAGCGGTCAATTCTCTAATATCCTGTTCATCGGTGATATAATTCGGAGGATTAAAGGTCTCTTGCCCCACCAGATCCCCGCCGCGTCCAAACATCTGGGTGTAATAAGTTAACATCTTTTTGGCTGCATAAACCTGCCCGTCCGTCATCACAATAGCACCAGGCTCAAACTTACTCTGCTCGTCCCCCTGTTTGGTGTAGTAGTCCGCCACATAGGTGTTTTTCTTGATCTCCTTCTGCACCAAAGCACGAACAATAGTTTCTCTCACCTCGGCATCCGGTTCCCTCGCCTGCCAATCCCTTTCATAATATTCATTCATCCACTTGGCGGTATTGTTAAGCGCCTCCCCAGTGAAATCCGGCCCTCTCATTCCTCCATCTCCCAGGTAACTGCCATAATCCATCAAGCCCCTACTGAGGAAAACCTTCTGACCCTCTTGAATCTCTTCAGCTGTAAATATAATAGCACCTTTACTGTCTACAAAATTAGACCTGGGCGGCGCATACTCGTATGTCTTATAGCCGATGTAACCGACAACGCAGATACTGACCGCAAAAATAATAACGAATATTTTCCACCAGTTTTTACGTTGATCGATTATTTTTAGAATGTTCATAGATGATCCTTTCTTGTTTGGGGGTTAGGAAACAGAAACCTGCGTTTTCACAGATTAGTTATTCCCGTGCATTACTATCACGTCAGAATCTTCACTCCCACCACCCGAATGCTGTTATTCCCTGCGCATAACTTGCCTCGATTGTTTTTTATGATAATATTCCCCCTCTTTAACAATGCCATACAGCGTGTTCCCCCCCATGAAACCTCACCCCTCACACACTCCCCGAGCCCTTGTTTCCTTAGGTTTACAGCTCATTCCCCTTATAATTTCCATGCTCTGCCTAGGGCCCTCATCTGGCTTCAGTCAATCCCACAGCCTGTCAGCCGGCGCCCACTCCATCGACATCAGCCCCCGTCAACTGCCCGCTATCCGCAACGGTGGTTTTACCCAACGAACTTATGACAAGGTTCTCGACAAATTACACTCACGTAACTTCGTTCTAAAATCCGGAGATACCACTATAGCCATCGCCGTGGTCGATTCCTGCATGATCCCTCGAGACATATGCAATCTAGCTAAAGAGCTAGCCAACAAAAAAACCGGCATCCCCCTTAATCGTATTCTCATTGCCTCCACTCACACCCACAGCGCACCCAGCGTAATGAACCTCTGCCTCGGTACTAGCAGTGATCCTAATTATGAAAAATTCCTGCCCGGAAAGATAGCCGAAGGAATCGCTCTCGCCCATGCCAAGCTCGAACCCGCCCGCGTCGGGGTAACCGTAGTTGACGCGCCGGATCACACTCACTGCCGTCGCTGGTTGAAACATCCGGATAAATATGCCAACGATCCATTTGGCGAAAAAACCGTGCGCGCCATGATGCATCCCGGCTATCAGAATCCAGACTACATCGGCGAAGCTGGCCCCGTCGACAGCGGACTGTCACTTCTCAGCATCCAATCCGCAGACGGCAAACGTCAAATTGCTCTTCTGGCAAACTACTCCATGCACTACTTCGGTGTTGGCGGAGGTTTTTCCGCCGACTACTACGGCCGTTTCTGTGACCTGATGGAGGGAAAAATCGCCTCAGCCAGTTCCCGCTCCAGCTCTGACTCCGACCAAGCACCCTTTGTCACCGCGATGTCACAGGGCACTTCCGGCGACCTGCATTGGATGGATTATTCCCAGCCGAAAAAAGAAAACTATGGCATCGATAAATACACCACTGAACTTGCGACCATCGCTTTTGATGCTTTCCAAAAAATCGACTACCCGACCAACGATCCAAAACTGGACATGGCGCAAAGCACCCTCACTCTCGGTCGCCGACTGCCCAGCAAAAAACGCACCGCCTGGGCCAGGCAAGTCAATGCCAAGCGCGGCGACCGCCGCCCCAAGGATCGCCCTGAAGTTTACGCCGAACAAGCGGCCTGGTTTGTTAAAAACCCCAAAGAAGAGCTCATCCTGCAGACCATCCGCATTGGTGACCTGGCCATCACCACCCTGCCACACGAAGTCTATGGCATCACCGGCCTGAAACTCAAAGCGCAAAGCCCCTTCAAGACCACCTTCAACATGGAGCTCGCTAACGGAGCCGCTGGATACATCCCTCCACCGGGACAACACTACCTCGGAGGTTACACCACCTGGCCCTCCCGCACTGCCGGCATGGTGCCCGAAGCCGAACCACAAATCGTCGACACCCTACTCGGCATGCTGGAGAAATTATCCGGCAAAAAACGCAAAACCCTCAGCACCGATTTCTACAACGAGCAACAGCGCGAAGCGATCAAAAAAGCCAAGGCCGACGACAACAACCGAGCCAATCGTGGATTAGAACCCTGAGCCAAGCCCCTCCCCACAACGAGAAAATACAATTCACCAATGATCATTCCATGTGGAATGGATTGGCAATCCGTTTTCTCCCGCCTTCGCGTTTATCAACGTTTCACCTCAAGCGCCGAAACCCGAACGAAGGCCTGACTTCTACGAACCCACGCCCCCTCTTTCGCCTTACCTTATCCGTATTCACCCGTGTGGCCTGGGATCAATACGATTCAGTGATTATCTACGATGGCTATATTAGTAGAATTTGATGAAGAGAGCCTTCCAAAACCATCATGAATGTAGCAAATGCTCCAATGGCCCTTTCGGCAAACAAGATATTTCCCAACGGTTTGCCAATTTGCAGCGGCTTCAACAAGGACAACATTATCAGAAATGGATTTTAATCTTTTGATTTTTTTATTTCAGTTCTCTCAAAACCGTAACCAATGTCATTCGTTTCATCTATTCCTGAATCAAGCAAACACTCGTAAAACCATTCTTGCTGGCTTTTAGATAATTTTAAATCCCCCCCTAGAACACTTTCCACGAAATCCAGTGACACTTCTGAAATCTCATCATTCTCCAACCCCATTTCCACAGAGACATACAGCTTTATGTCTCGATGCGAAAACCTGAGCTTTGCATTATTGTAATACCAATCATTACTGTCAGATGAATGAAAACAACCGCAATCGTGCAGCCTCTTATCAGCTTCATTATTCGAGTCATAATATGACTGGAGTAAATCCAAGGCTTCCTTAGGCGTTATCACTTTGGTTTACCCTCCCCAGTCGCCCGCCGATCGCATTCAACATGCCGCACGATGTACTGAATCAAATCATCGATGACAAACATCTCTTCAGCTTCCTCTGATTTTATCGGCTCTAGTCCAAACTCTTCCTCAACCGCCATAACAACTTCTACAGGCTCAAGATCTGTCATATCCAAATCCTCCATGAATCTAGTCCGAGGCTCACACACCGCCACAGAAGCTCCAACCTGTTCGCTTAGTATTTCAATAAATTTAGCGGCTACCCCCTTCTCTCTGTCCACTTTCTCGCCATAATACTTTTCAGCCCATTCCAAAGCTTCTTGTATTTTTTTATTTGAGTTTTGCTCAAGCCGCCACGGAATATAAATACTCAATCCCGCAAAAATAAAAGCTGCCGCCACCTGAACGAACACAACTTCTCCCCCCGTCAGCCTAACCCCGGAAATGCTTCCAAACAATGAAGAGCCCTCGCTAACTTCAGACATTATGTATTCATGCCCTGCGTCCATAAATAGATAAAGTGATGCGAGCAATCCCATCACACTGGCTAATTTATACTTTGTAAGAAAAGCTATTTTCATTAAACGTTTATAGCTATCACTCTTAGCTAGAACCCTTCTTCGGAGTCAATCCTGACAATATAGATTCACCATGCATCAGGAAATAATTAACTGTTCGCCAGACCCCTTCACCTAGTTCTTCAGTTGAAATACCATCCTTACACCAAAAAGCTTGCCCATTATGCAAGCCCAGCCAATTCTGCATAGAAAAGTCGTTATCGAACAAAGTCTCATCATCTTTCCAATAAATTGAATGCTCATACTCGCAATTATAGTAACGCTGGTCCGTAGTAATGGAAGTGACAACCTCCCATCCTCTGAAGTCCTGAGTAATCATCAACCAGCTCCGTTCTCGATGTCTTACATGAAGCCCGGATTCCTTTGATTTGGTTTCAATATAATCTAGCAACCCCTGCCTATCTGTCCGAATCGTTGTGTAAGGAGGCGAAGGCAAAGCTTTGAACAACAAACCATTAATTCCCTTCAACATCTGCCTTTCTTCGTCTGTAATACCTATTTTTTTTCGCCCATTCCACCCTTACTGGATTTTTTTGCCCCACTGGCACACGCGGAAACAGATCAATGATGGGCACTATATAATTTTTGCGATTATCTCTGCTAATTACCGTTGCTCATCTTTGCTGTGATTTTGAAAGTATGAAATAACAGTCTCAGTAAAACTGCTTTGACAATGCTTCAAATCTTCAAAATCAGATTCGATCAATTCGCTAAAATGCTCCTTACCAAAGACAAAAAGCCTCTCTTCAAATTTTGCTATTGCAACGTGATCCATACCCACCGCTTATTTTAGTCCAATCACCCAGCGAGATGCAACGAATTTTTTCCTCATAAAAGTGCCCTTCATAAAAATGAAACTCGGGCTTTATAATTGCAGATATCAATTTTGGGCTTTTTCCCAAGGTTGATCAATCATTTTAATCACACCACCGCATTCATATTTTGGCATCTCTGAAAACACTCTCAAAGCACCCTCAGCCCCTTCGGTTTCTTTCCCATAAAAAAATAACACGGCTCCATTGAAGCCCAATTGTTTTTGACCTTCATCGTTCAACTCGAGCAAAACCTCTGACTCTTTAATTTCGATTTTATCAGCACCTCGGTACCCACCCAGGGATTGATCAGATCGTTCCAGATAAATCCCTTCCATACCATAGCTCCGGTCTTGATCATCCGTTTTTTTATCGCAGACAATATGCAACACATCGCAAGACTCCAATTCCGAGGCGAAGCCAAGAGTCACCCAAAGGCAGTCCTCATCACTACCTGACATCAATTCCTTGAGTTCGCGAACTTCCATTTTTATCTGCCGGTTTTTCCGAGTAAACCCTTGCCAAATCTTTCCCCTACCCAATTAGGCAAGTCCTCCGTGACATATGGATCCCCTAAAAGCCAATGCAAATACGCATCACAATCCAGAGCAAGCCCGTCTGTATTCCTAAGGATCAGCTCACGATTGTTTTTAAAAAACTCATCCAAATCATCAATAATAGATTTTAACGTTTCTTCATCCCCCCCCAGATCTTCATCATGATAACTCATGACTCGTAGCGTCAATGCAGATATGATTTCCCGTCGTTTACTGGACAAAATATCATCTCGCAGCACAAATTCCTTCAACACGGGGATGCTGGCCTCCTCAGCAAGCCAAGCGTCATCGTCCTGGCCGATGAACGATACTTTCTCATCGTATCCCCACAACTCCATTAATTCCAGAGTTGGGATAGAACCGAGCAACTTTACATTCATCATTCTAGGTATGACATACTGAAGGAGAATGAATGGAATAGCAAAGGCCGCGATTGGAATGATCGCAGGGAGAATCGAATCTATCCTTCTAGCTACGATAAAGAAAGCCATCACCCCAATGAGTCCTGCCACGGCTCCAGTGAAAATCAAATACCACTCCCATTGAGGAGATCTTTTCAGTAGCTTGTCAATTCCTCCGGTTTCTTCTTTTGTCGGCAACAAGGCGTGGAGAAACACTTCATTTCCCAATAGGAAAATTGCCACAATACCAAAACCCATCATGGCAAGGTCTTCGATAAATCCTACTTTTGGAACTAATACCACCAACAATGCTGATGACAAAAGCGCCACTGCCACATAACTGATAATATAACGCCACATCGATCAAAAATTGGATCCGAATAAATCTATAATCACAGTGACAGGAGATCAATAAAATCTCGCTCAATCCCAGTTATTAAAAATGATGTCTCCTACCGTTTTTGGCTGTCAGTATTCCAACTCACCCTTCTCCGACTCTTCAAGCTCCTCTAATAATTCATCTGTGCCTTTCTATAATCCAACCAAAGCAGTTCACAATTCATCGTGTGTATCACAAATTTTCGTATCTTCCCCGTCTGCCCCCCTGATTTGAGAAAGCTTTCATACGCTTCTTCCAATCGCCGGAGCCTACCCGAATCAACGCCTAATCCCACTTCTTACTGACCTCCTGTAGCTGAAAATACAACCCACCTGTCAGCCTTGGGGGAAGTTCTGCAAAGCTCGTCAATTATGCCATTTACAAGCAAATCACATGCGTCGAGTGCTTTGCTGATAGATTTCTGGTGGCGCTTGCTAGTCATCCTGATGATTCAATCCTTACAGTTCCGCCGTCGGGTGTCGTAAATGTGTAATAGCGACCGTATAAACCATCCTCCGCCTTATACTGCCCGATTTTCTCTGCAATGCCCCTCAGTTTTTTCTCCGGGTAACCTCCCGCTATCAAGAGAGATAAATAGGGAGCGGACTCCAACTCCGTATTCTCCTCTAGATTAACAATCAACTCGGGAAATCTTAAGGTGGCGCCACGCTGATTGCTAAATAACGGGCAAAATTGATCATGTTTTGAATCTTTCACCTCAACAGCAATTTGCTCAAAAAACTCCACCATCGCATCGAATTTTGGTGTGGCGATGGCTATGCAAACAGAAGTCCCGGTAAGGTCATCCAAATTAACATATTTTAACTTTTTTCTAAACGGCCGCATTGCAAATTTCATTATGTCTGATCGTCACCGCAGGTGTTAAGATCGTTATTCCCCCTAATAGTAAGCGACTATTCTTGTAAACGGCTGATAAAAACCGTTCTCCGGAAGTTCGATACCAATTCCATCCGTGATTTTCTGAAATCAGGATGCTTATCGAATCTGTTTTGAGTGAATTCCATTTCAGCTTCTTTTTTCTCCGAATTCATAATCAGCCCAATACCTCTCATCATCAGGTGGAATGGAGATTTGCTCTTCTCCAGTGTATTCACGAAACTGCCATTGGCATTGATCACATTTTGACAACATGAAGAAAAAATCACCATCAATAGAATCACAACACGCCTGTTCTGCCCGCAAATTTTTCGTCCCGCAATGGGGACAAAGACCTCGACAAAAAAATGTCGCATAGCTCGCCATAAGACCGAGGAAAGTCATTACAAGGATAATCTGCCCGAAATATGAAACCACTAATCCAAGAATAAGCACAGTGCCCCAGTCTAATTCGGTGGAAGTTTTCAATGAATAAATGACAAGCCAAAAGATCCCAATAGACGGACCCAGTATTATGATAAGCGATTTTGCTGCTGGTTTCATAGCACAATTTTCAATTCCCGGATACATTATCCTCATTGTATTCTTCTACCCATTTATGCCCACAAAAACGGCAGATTTTATAGTCCTCAACAGCTCTAGAATATTCGTCCTTGAACCATCCTTTAGTCTTAAAAAAATACTTTTGGATTTCTACTCGCGATTTTTTTGAAGAAAAATACTTTTTGCAATTTGGGCAGCGGGTTTGATCGAGTATCCCCCAAATCACCACCATCAAAAAAATAGAAAATAATCCGAACCCCCAAAATTCTTCACTAAACGTTTCCACCAGAAAACTTTTGTAAATAAAAAAAAGCAATAAGATGAAACAGCTGAGCAGAAAGAGTTTGTCACGCGCGATTTTATAATAAGCAGGTTTTACCCTCGGCACAAAATCTTCTCCATACTCTTTTTTTGTGTCGTCACCCTTCTCTCCACCATTCAGAACATCATATTCTGATTGACGAGCGCGCTTCACCCAAAAACCAAAATAAAAAGCGGGGATCTCCTCATCAATCTCTGCCCAGGGTTTTTCAGAGTCAAATCTAACAGATAAAATGATCTGCTTATCACGATATTGATATAAGCCCATTTCAGTGATGGGAATCTTACAACTCTCTTCCAGCATCGAGCGAAATTGCTCAAATATAGGCACTGCCATTTCATACCTTTCGTGCGATTGACTGGGATGCGTCCCTCTCTCCAATTCAGCACTGATATCTGGTGGAAGGCTTGCAAAATGCTGCTTACTAAAATAAACTTTGGCTTTTCTCAAAACATCAAAAGCATGATTCCGTTCATCAACAGTGGCTTTTGCGTCAAATCTTAATGGCATTGATAATGATTCCTGATAAGCCTGCCAGGATTTGTGATCACCAAAATTCATACCGATGCCAAACTCTGTCAGATTCACAGGCCAGAGTCAACATCAGAGAAAAAAACGCCATACCCTACTCGCTCCTCACCTCTCCCTCTGCTTCAGGCTTGCTAAGACGATCAAGCACTCTGCTCATAGATGCGACTCCTTCGAAGATAGAACCTTCGTCATCTTTCCGTAAATGTCGGATAATTTTGATCAGAGGCTTCAATTCTGACAATCCGCTACCGGCTGAAAGAGCATGAAGCATAAAAAGTTGCGTGACGATTTCAATCGACTGGAATTGAATATATTCATTGCTGAGCACTAAGCGAAACAATGGTTGCGGATAAAAAATCCAGCGTGACCATGATTCATCACAATCAGGTGCTAACAAAACAACCTCATCTTCTACGGTTCTGCCCCAATGAGCACACCCTGCAATAACCATAACATTCGCCCACACCAAAGATGCTTTTGAATAATCAGAATCTGGAAATCCGGTCTCGTATTCACAATACCCCAGATTATCGAGATCATCCGCGCACCCGCTGAAAGAGCGATTCGCAAAAGGGAAAAACTTGCAATGCTCACGATAAACAGACAAAGCCTCAGCAATCTCTCTAGGTGGATCTATCCGATATTTCGGCTTCATAATTCCGTGTCAGTTTGATCGATCATCACAGCCGCTGTCCAAATGCTTGTTTTGCTATTTTTTTGCAGCCTTGAGCAACTTATCAGCAAGAGAATCCAATCCCGCTCCCAATATCGTTCTACCAACAACTAGCTCTGATTCAATTTCAGATTTTTTCCATGTTCGCACTGCATAACGAGGGTCTTTCACCGTAATGGCTGAAGTCCCAAAACGAGAGACCTCAATGTTTCCAGCATTGTCGGTTCTTTCATGCCGATCACCATCCTTCGTATGGATAATCAATGCGGCAAAAGGCAGACCATGCCCATCCTCCGCGAGCAGGGTGATATTTTGATTCAGAACCTTCGGCGCATAAAGAACCCACGCAAGCATGCCCACAATAAGAAGTAACGCAACAAAGCCGCCGACAGCAAAAGCCGGCGATTTAGGTTTACGCTGCTTCTTTTCGATTCGCCCCATGCTAAAACCTTCGATGAATAAACCCAAAACCAATTCAACACCACCGAAAACCAAATTGAGCAACACAATGAACAAATTTGCAACAGGCACAACAACCAACGGCACCCCCTCAGTGAGAACACTGAAAAGCGACATAAACAAACCGATAATAACGTCTAAAATCATTTAACAACCAAACTATCATGCCCAGCTACAAGGGTCAATTTTGCTATAAGCAGAAATTATTCATTATTATAGGAATCCCCCTAGCTTAATTAAAATGCAATCCCTTTTCTGTTTAGCGCCGTGCGATATTTAATATTACTATATGTTCTTGAAAAATCCATCCTCTCGCTTCTGCTAATCCGAATGATGAGCGCCTATAACCTGGGTTTTAATAATTTGATTAAGCAAGGTTCTAAAAGTGTCACTGTCTCCCCTGCCAGTCTCTCTTCCAACCCATTTCCCATCTACAGAAGAAATCCAACCCCACGCCACCCAACCCTCCTCCCAGGATCCAGGCTGCTCATACACAATCCACATCCCTCCCTGACACTCCGCTAAGCAATAGATCGACTCCGCATCGACCGTTCCAGGAGAAGCCGACTTTAGCTCAGGCTTCCGATTTATTTCTTTCAAAAAAAGCTGGCCTTCATCCTTGTGAATATAATTTGGCATCAGCTGAGACCATTTCTCAGGAAATTTTGAGCCCTTATCATTGGCATAAGCCTCAACCGCCAGTGCTATTTGCCTCACATCATTCACTCTTCTGGTTAAACGTGCGCTTTGCAATGAACATGGCTCATAAGTAAAATAAGCCAAAGCCGTAACAATGACCATGACGACCAAAAACTCAGTGAACGTAAATCCTTTAAACAATTGATTACTTCTTTGCCACATTATTCGACCACCATCCTACCAAACTCCACGACATTTGGTCAATGGCAGAGAAACTCATTAACTATTTCCTTCGATCCCAGCCCCTATAACCATCAACCTGCTCAACCCTCACTGCTGCCGTGCTCCATTGAAGACGTATTACGATATATTTCCATTATCTCATCAAAAAAACGATGGTCTTAGCTCAGGATTTTTCACCCTTCGAACAACCTCATCTGTTCCCCAACAATATTTACTGCTCCACCCCTGTTACTCCCCTTCCTCACTTTCGTGTTTTTCGTATCTTTCGTGGTTCAAATCCCCCCTCACATCACCTGCGCCTCAGCAATCGACAGCACCTCCTCATACGGCAATCTTCTCAACAAACCCCAATCATCCTTGAAATACAATCTCCAGCGATTCATCGCCGGGCTGTTAATACCACACAAAAACCTCGCCAAGCGCTGCGGGGATGCTAACGCCGCATGACGAGTGGCCACCAGCGCCTGAATTTTCTCGATCTCTTCCAAGCTCACCTCCTCTATTTCCGATCTCGGCAAGTTGCGCAACCGTTTTCCCCCGATGCAACTCGAACAAGTTCCGCATGGCTGCTCCAATTTTTCTCCAAAGTGTTTCAACAAAGCCGAAGTGATACAAGCCCGTGTCGTCGCCGTGTGGAACACCGCATTGATGCGTTCAAGATCGCGCTCGGTATGTTTCTTAAAAGTAACATATAATTCCTCCGCCAGATCAGGGACGGATTGCGGTGCTCTTACGATCCGGTAAAGATGCAAACGATGTGTGCGCCGTAAGCCAATATCGCCCCCCAATTCCAGATCTTCCAACAGATCATTCAAAACCTCGATTTTCATCTCAAGCTGACCAGCTAATTCCAACAAATCCAGATTACCCTTCAGCTCAAATAAAGTCACAATCGCTTTGCGTTTTTTCCCAACATAGGCGGACAGAATATCTTCAGCGTCAAACAAAGGGCGAACCCTCCCACGTTTCCACGAACGACTCTTCAGTTTCAAAAATCCGGCGATCTCAAGCCGTGCCAGTAAAATATCCACCACCGCCTCCGGCAGATCGTGCATCGTTTGCAAATCGTAGCGCGAAACCACCGCTGTTGAGCCCTGAGAAAAAATCGCCCGTAACACGCTCTCGATCACTCTGGCTGAAGGTCTATTCGCTTGCACAAAATTCTCCAGCACCCGCCGATCATCTTCACAAGCCAGCAGTTCACAATACGCCACCTCCCCATCCCGCCCGGCCCGGCCACTTTCCTGCATCCAGCCCTCCGGGGATTTGGGAGCATGATAATGCACCACCGAACGGATATCCGGCATATCCACACCCATTCCAAAAGCGATGGTCGCACAAATAACCGGGAATTCGTGATTCATGAAACCATCCTGCACCTCCGCCCGTCCCTCGGCATTCATTCCTGCATGATAGGACCGGGTTTGCAATCCCTGTTCGCAGAGAAAAGCCGCAATGTTTTCCACATCCTCGCGCCGCGTTGCATAGACCACTGCTGGCAAGCGACCGTTCTGCTGCAACAATTCAAACAAACGGCCATCACGTTGCCCGCCACCCACTGGATGAATCCGATATTGAAGATTTTCCCGGTGAAAAGGCGTGCGCACTTCGTCAGCTTTTTTAATCCCAAAAACCTTGCGCACCTCTCTCGCCACCTGGGTGGTCGCGGTCGCCGTCAAAGCCAGCACTGCTGCTGGTTTTAATTTTCCCACTATTTTAGGCAGGCGCAAATAAGCCGGGCGAAAACTATGTCCCCACTCCGAAACACAATGCGCCTCGTCCACCGCCACCAAGGCCACCTCCACGCCACGCAAAGCTTGCAACAATTCTTCATCCGCCAAACCCTCTGGCGACACATACAACAAAGCCAGTTGCCGTTCGCAGACCGCCTGCAGCACCCTCGCCCGCTCCTGCGGCGAACAAGAAGAATCCAATCGCGCCGCCGCCAAACCCTTCTCGAGCAGCGCATCCACCTGATCCCGCATCAAAGCAATCAGTGGTGATATCACCACCGTCAAAGCTCCATCTTCTCGAATCACGGCCGGATACTGATAACACAGCGACTTGCCGCCCCCCGTCGGAAAAATCGCCAGAGTGTTCACCCCAGCCAACAATTGTCCAATCACGGCTTCCTGCCCTGGACGAAACTGCCCAAAGCCGAAGTGTGTTTGCAGAGCGACTGTATCGGCCATCATGTCTTTCATCCAAATGCAGTCTTAACAATCACCACCCTATCTCTATTACTTGATTTTTTCACCCGTCATTTTAAAAAAAGCTGGTAATACTCCTTAAAGAAAAACACCCGGTTCCTTCGCTGCCCGGTAAGCTCGTCTAACACCTTGTTTTTCATCAGCAAGGCAATAAGCCGATCCGCCGTAGTCTGACTAACCCCAAGCTTTCCCGCAATCTCTACAGAGGTGATAATCGGGTTACTATAGAGATAGTTAACAAATTTTGTAGCGTTCGGAGTGGCACGCCCAAAAGTCTCCAACAGAGCCGTCGTGCGATTACGCAGTTCGAAAATATTACGGAAAGTATCAACCGCATTTTTGGAAGTTTCGATGATACCTACAAGAAAAAAACGGATCCAGTGGGTCAAGTCATGTGTATTTCTAACCTGAGTTAAAGCGTCGTAATAATGACTTCGATGTTTTTCCAGATACGACGAAAGATACAGGCAAGGGTAATCCAGCAGTCCCTTGTCCACGAGGTAAAGAGTGATCAGCAAACGCCCAATTCGCCCGTTGCCGTCGAGAAATGGGTGGATAGTCTCAAACTGGTAGTGGCTGATCGCAATCCGAATAAGATGCGGAACATGTATCGACTCATTGTGCCAGAAAGCTTCAAGGTCACCTAGCAACACGGGGAGATCTTCATGATGAGGAGGAATAAACACGGCATCCTGAATCGAAGCGCCACCAACCCAGTTCTGACTGCGCCGAAATTCTCCCGGCGATTTTTTTTCGCCGCGCGTCCCCTGAAGCAAAATTCCATGCGTATCGCAAAGTAAACGATTGCAAAGTGGCAGAGAGTTGAGTTTAACAAGTGCCCGTTTCATAGCTTCGACATAGTTTCTCACCTCTTGCCAATCGTCGCGCTTTTCAGGTGCAATGTCCGCTGGGTCTTCCCGTAATGCCTCTGCCATCCCAGTTTCAGTGCCCTCAATGCGACTGGAACTTTGAGCCTCTTTCACCACATGCATTTGGATAAAGCGATCGAGATCAGGAACAACAATGGACAAACCGTTGAGCTCTCCCAGCCTGCGATTTGCTTCGGCAAGAAGCGTATCAAGCTCTGGCAGATCCCAGCTCCACTGCGTATTAACCAAAGAGGGAAAAAAGCTCTTATACCGATACTGGTCCTGCCAAATGCCCGAGCGATATTCAGTGATATTCATCCGACTTTAAGTAAAAACATAAATGCGAATAACAGATTAATCGACTTTAAATGTATTGTAAAATGCTGATATCGACCTAGACGCATTTACAGGGCGATTAAAGCAACTTCAATCCCTCCCTACCCGAACACCAACTTACAGATCACCACCGCCGCTATAATCCCCGCCGCATCAGCACACAATCCCGCTGCCAGGGCATGCCGGGTTCGCCTAATCCCCACACTGCCAAAATACACCGCCAACACATAAAAAGTCGTCTCAGTCGAACCAAACATCGTCGCCGCTGTGTATTTCAGGGTATCGCCAATGCCCTCATTGGTCAAAATCTCCACCAACACCCCCTGACTTCCACTGCCACTGAGCGGACGCATCAGGGCCATCGGTACCAACTCAACGGGAAAGCTCACCAGATCCAAAAGCGGACGCAGCACGTTCTGCAAAACCAACAGCGCTCCCGAATCTCGAAAAATAGCCAGAGCCACCAGCATCGTCACTAAAAACGGCATGATGCGCACCGCCACCCCAAAACCCTCCTTCGCCCCTTC
The DNA here is from genome assembly GCA_045046875.1 of Verrucomicrobiota bacterium. Lineage (GTDB taxonomy): Bacteria > Verrucomicrobiota > Verrucomicrobiia > Verrucomicrobiales > DEV007 > JAADHD01. The sequence continues at coordinate 60,879 of JASFYY010000149.1, forward strand.
GACAAATTCTTCGTAAACCTTCACCCCGCGCACCCAGGCATAGACGATAAAAAACAACCAGATGAAAGGAATGGCCGTCAGCGAAAAAGCGAACATCCAGCGCCGCCATCCGGGCATTTCACCCGCTACTTCAGCATGCTCAAGCGTCTCTTTTTCAGCGGCCAACTGATCCAGGATTCCCTGCAAATGCAACTTGTCGATCACCGCCTGATGAAAGTCCGGCATCGCCGCGATGCAGACAAAAAATCCCGTCGCCACCAACACCGCACACAAGATCAGCGCTCCCCACAGGCCTATCTTTCTCAAACCCTGCTCGCCATCCTTTCCCTCACCTCCCCCATCTTCTCCCGCCGCAACATCCGAAGCGCCCTTATCTCGAAACACCGGCACCTTTTCAAATAACTTCACCGAAATGATGGCGACCAAAGTCGAGATCAAAGTCGCCCCAATCACCGTGCCCATGATCTGATAAGGGTCCGGAATCCCTGCACTGCTCAGCAAGGCAATCGCCGTTACCGGAATCAAAGTCACCGAACTGGTATTAATCGCCAAAAAAGTACACATCGCGTTGCTCGCCGTGCCTTTATTCGGATTCAAATCATCCAAATGCTGCATCGCCTTCAAGCCGAGCGGGGTCGCCGAGTTCCCCAGGCCCAGCACATTGGCCGCCATGTTCATGATCATCGCCCCCATCGCCGGATGATCCGCCGGCACATCAGGGAACAACCACTTCATCACCGGACGCACCGCCCGCGCCACCAGATCGATCATGCCCGATTTCTCCGCCAGACGCATCACTCCCAACCAAATCATCATGATCGCCGCCAATGGCAGAGCGATATTCATCACCCCGATCCGCGCCATCGCAAAAGCCCCGTCGATAATTCCATCCTCACCACCAAAACGCCCTAACAAACCCGCTACGCAGATCCCGATGATTATCAAAGTAGCCCAGATGTAGTTAAGCATGAGGAGTCAGAAGTTAAAAGTCCGGAGCAAGAATACAGAAGGCAGATCATCTCCTGCCCACCTTACGGTTACTTTCCTGTTTGAGAAACAATGGCAGCAAATTTTCTTCGATCCAAGCAAAACCTGCTTCCATTCCCTGATTCTGATAAATCACTCCGATCTCCGCCTCCACCACGGTTGGATTACCCACAGCAGAAAGGAATTGATTGCAAGTCATGCGCGCCAGCATTTCACCATCCATCGCTCCTTTTAATTTCAAAATATAAGACCTCGCATACAAATCGAGTACCGTATCACCGATCCACGCCTCAGCACGAACCTGCGGATCACGCGCATTTCTTTTTTCTAGTTTTCCCATTCTATCTCCTTACTTCTTACTCCTATCTCCTGCCCTTCAAAGCAACTCCATCTGAGCCTCATTTTCACCCTCTTTTTCTTTTGCCACAAAACGCACCCCACTGCCGATCAAGCGCACCGCCTTGCCGTCACCACGATGCCAGGCTTCACGCAACAACTCAAAAAAGGCCTCCCGCTGCACCACCTTCATCGCTCGTTGTGCTGTCGTCACACTAAAATCATCAAACTTCAACTTCACAAATCCCTCGCGAATATGGCGCTCACGATGCCCCTTTTCGTAGTCCGCCGCCAAGTCGTCCAACAAATCCACCAAGCGCAGTTCGCCCTGCTCGACATCTTTTACATCTTCGGAAAAAGTCCGCTCATTGCTCACCGATTTGCGCTCCCGATCCGGGTTCACCTCCCGCTTATCAATACCGCGACAGAGCTCGTGCAACTGTTGACCAAATTTCCCAAACCGCTGATCCAATTCCACCAAGCTGCGCTGTTGCAAATCCCCACAGGTTTTCAAATCCAACCGATGCAGTTTTTCCGCCGTGCGCTTGCCCACTCCCCATATCTTTTCCACCGGCAAATCCTGCATAAATACCGCCACCTCATCCTTGTGAATCTCATACTGACCATCCGGCTTTTCCCAATCACTGGCGATCTTGGCCAAAAACTTATTCGGCGCGATGCCCGCCGAAGCCGTCAACCGGGTCGCTTCCTTGATCCTTGCCCGCACCTCCGCTGCCACCGACCCACCCTCGGAATACAAGTGACTCACATCCAGATACGCTTCGTCCAATGACAAAGGCTCCACCAAATCCGTAAACTCCTCGAACACCCGCCGAATCAGCTGTGAAGTCTCACGATACAATTCAGAATTCACCGGCACCACCACCAGTTGGGGACATTTGCGCAGCGCCAGATAGGTAGGCATCGCCGAGTGACATCCAAACTTGCGTGCTTCGTAATTACAAGTCGTCAACACTCCACGATCCCGTCCTCCCACCGCCAGGGGCCTGCCCGCTAATTCCGGGCGCTCGCGCATCTCGATCGCCGCATAAAAGCAATCCATATCGATGTGCAATATTTTCCTCTCCCGCTCCATGACTACAGCCTAACGCCTACCTTCCTACCATCTTCCCTCATCGCTGCACTGGATGCCGCCGCGTCAAAACCTCCTCATCTTCCGTGCGCTTGATTCCACGGAACAAAAATACGATCACCAACAAAGCCGCCACCCCCAAAGATCCCGAATAGTAAAACAAGGTCGTTAAACTCCGCTCAGCCACCATACCCGCAATCAAACCACCAATCACCCGCGAACAGCCTCCAACCATCATCGTGTAAACGCCTTGAATTGAATTGCGAAACTCATTGCCTGCCAACCGGTTGAAAAACATCACCGGCACCACATACAGAGCCAACGCCTCAATGCCATGCCCCACTTGAGTGATCAATACCACGCGAATATCTGGATAGACCGCCAGCAACAACATCCTCAGAGCCATAAAAAACAAACCCGCCACCAGAATCCCCTTCAAGCGAATCAAGCGTTGCAGCCTCGGCATCATCAGGGTAAAACCGATTTCCAACACCACCCCGATACTCAAATACAAACCTATTTGCGACGACTTGATCCCTATCACCTCGGAATAATACAACGAGATATAACCGTAATAGGCCGTTGAAGCGGCAAAGGCCAATATCAAACCCAGAGATAAAAACCTCGCTTCCGGCGATACCAAAACCTTCAGGGCTGCCACGGTAGGAAGCCCTTTCCTTTTCCCTCCTGCCCCCTCTTCATCCTGCCCGTCTTTACCATCTTCCCCACTAATTTCGTCCACTTTCACTTTAGGCAGGCGGAAACTATTGGCCATGCTCAACAGGCAAAAAGCCACCGCACACAATACAATCACCGATGTCGGGCAATCGAGAAATTCGATCAAACCATAAAGCAATATACTCGGCACAATGAAACCCGTAGTACCCCACACCCGCACCAGCGGATAGGACGATACCGGCTTGGCCTGTAACCGGCACTGTTCCGCATAGGAGAAATAAAAACCATCTTGCAGAGGCAACATCGCCACAAATCCCATCCCGTAAAAAAGAAACAAAAGCAAAGTCAACCACACCGGTGACGAAAAAAAAATCGCAGTCAAAACCACCGACGTCACTGTAAAGGCCACCGCCAGAATGCGGCGTGTATCGATCCGTTTGTCCGCCAACAGTGTGATCAAAGCCGGAGAAACCACCATCGCCACACTCATCAGCGCCCCCGACAGCCCCACATCAAAGGCGGAAAAACCCTTGTCAGTTCTCAAATACACCGACATCAAAGGCACCAAACTGCCCATGATCGCGTAAGAAAAAAAATACTGTGCCTTGATTGCTCCCATTCCGTGCCTAGAGTCCACTCTCTTCGAGATATTGCATGGATTTTTTCCGTGTGCGCTTATACAGTGACCAATCTATTTCCTTGCGAAATGCAACGCAGTGGTCACAGTAGAAGCCATCAAGGCGCCCTTAGCTCAGCTGGATAGAGCAACGGATTTCTAATCCGTAGGTCACAGGTTCGAGTCCTGTAGGGCGCGCCACTTAAA
>JASFYY010000150.1:0-5897 GCA_045046875.1 Verrucomicrobiota bacterium
CGCCCTTTGCCACTAAAAGTAACCCGCTCATTGCTGATATTTTTCAGTTCAACCCTCACCCCCTGCCCATGCACGATCACCTCCGGCCGCGCTTTGAACGGCGGCGAAAAGGTGATGCTTTCACCACCCGCCACCTGCCCGCTCAAACGACGCTCAGTAGCACGGTTGCTTCTCGAGTCGTAAGTGAAAACCCCCAGCACCACTACCGGTTTGTCCACTGCCTCGATGCGCAGGCGATGCCAGCCGTAAGCAAATTGTGAAATCCCTTTGCGGTTCTCCATATAATGTTTGCGTTTCTGTTGATCGATAAAAGGCACATTGCTCAACTGCTCCAAACGCCTCTTCCCATCCACCGAAACCCGCAGCTTGCCACCGTCCACCTGATCCACATAAGCCACCGACAGATCGGTCAACAAAGCATCCATCTCAAGCACCTGTCCGGGCTGCAACTTGATCTGCTGATCCCCGTAAGCTGCACCCCACTTTGATTCAAAAGGTTCCACTTTAAACGGCACTTTTTTCCCGCCGCTGCGATGATCCCACAGAGCGCTGCCCACCCCGATGAAACGCCGTTGCGGGCAAATTTTCATATCCACTGCGGTCAAACGCGCATCTTTACCCACTAGCTCCAGAATATGACGGTCACCTAACTTGGTTCGCCCATAACGAAAAGTGGAATTGCGCACATTACGCTTGGGGGTAAGGCGCCCATCGCCCACGTGTTCACCATCGATATAAACCTTGGCATAAGCGCGTTTGGCTTTGGCGTCTTCCTGTTCAAAATCCCCCCAGCAATTGATCGCCATGTCCTCGAACATAACCATGTTTTTCTGAACCAAGCGCGGGTCCTTTTCTGCAAAGGTCACCATCTCACCCTCCCAGCCATAAGTATTGGCATGCACCCGTTCCGGCAGCAGCAACTGCGCCTGACCCGCCTCGACCGGACTCCAGCACTCAAAAGCTTTCTCCATTTGCTTGAACCACAAATAGTGCGCCGCCGCCTGCGGGTGCCCATCGGCTGGAACCAGGGCAAAACGATTGCACCAACGGGTCACATCATCACCGACCTTGCCGTAATCAAAACTCGGAATCTGATAACGCAGACCCAGCGCCTGCATATCAACCGGGTTCGGAGTGTAAGCTCCCAGGTTCTGAAACTGGCAAAACAAAAACTCTGCGCCGGGATAATGCGATTGAATCCAGCGAATCGAGCCTTCGAACACCGCCACTTCATCCGGGCTATCGGTTTTTTCATTGGCTCCGCTACCAAATATAATGAGATCCGGCTCCACTCCTTGCGGACGGGCGAACAGTTCAGGATAAAGTTGCTGCCAACTTGCTCCTGATTTATGTCCGTTATCGTTTTCACCAGGCGGGATGGACAGCGAACAGTAGTCCGCCAAACCCGAATGAGCCTCACCCACACTGGAGCCATCACAGGCCATGAAATTCAGGCAGATCATATTCGCCGGCAGATTAAATTTGCGCATCAGCTCGAGCTTCAATCTCCCGGCATAATCGTAATAATGCTGCCACCAGCCAAAATAAGGGCTCAGCTCCGGGCGCCCTACCAATTCCCCGTCAAATTCGCGGTCAGTGGACAGCGGCTGTTTGAACTTCGCCGACTGCGGATCCTCGTCATAAGGCATCATCTTCGGATTGGCACTGCCACGATCGATGCTCGAACCCATCACGACGATATGGATCGGCTGCCCCTTCCACAACTTCTGCATCGTGCGCGGAATCTGGCGGTAACCCGCCACCATCGGACGCGCTGAAGCCACCAAAGCCGAACTCACATTTTTGCCCGCCTGCAAATTCGGCGCATAAGCCCAAACCGCCGCGCCCTTGGACACGTTGGCCAACTCAACCCGTATCCCGATCGTATTGATATCCGCCGTACTCGATTTATTCTCACTCTGGAATTTGCCTATGATTTGCGCTGCCTTGATCACCAGATCCACCCTGCCCGACTGATCCGAATCCGCCTGCCAGGACTTGGCCACCACCAACTCCCCGCGCGAGTGGCGCGGAAACACCCGCTTATCACTGCCACCAAAATCAACCGGACTCCAGCTGCCATCTTCGCTGTCCAACTTCATCAACTGCAAGCGCACCTGCAGAGCCTTGGCCTGCGACTGATGACCCTGCACTGACAAGCTCAAAAAATCGCCATGCGCCAAAGCAGCTTCGGGCAAAGTGAAAAATTGCCACAGCTTTTTACCCGGCTGTATCTGCACCAGATTGTGAGTCGAAAAAGAAGGACTCACCTTTTTATCCACATGGGATTCCCTCATCACCTCGATATCCCCCCACGCGTCCGTATTCCAAAAAGCGACGTTGCCTGACTTAAAGCTCCCCGGCCGGCCATCGCGGTGAGGACTGAACGCCTGAAAATCAAAACTCGGGTTTTGCAACAAATTGCCCCCACTTGGCTCATCCGCAACCAACGAAGTTAAGCCAACTATCAATAATACTAAGCCGTAAATAAAGGTTTTCATCTGTAACTGCTAAAGGGTTGGAAATCTGCCCGCATTAATCCAAATCGACGATCGAGCCAAATCCGGGATCAAACAGGCGTTGATACATTCGCGCAGCCCGGCCATCCGTCATGCGTGCAATCACGTCACACACCAATCGAGCGCGACCGCTCTCATTCGCCTGGGAAAATATCGCAGTTTCGTCTCGCTCTGACAACAAACGGAAATGGTTTTTACCGGGTTTTTCCTCAACGATATAATATTCCGCCAGCATCGCAAACAAACGCCGCACAATGAAGTCGGCTTTTTTATCGAGTTGCTGCAATTGGTTTGACTTGAACACCACCTTCATCGCCAGCCTTTTATACAGCTTCGATTCCGCCGCCATCAGCGGGTCGATGTGCAGGGCGTATTGATAACGACAAGTCGATGCACTCATGAAATTTTCATCTCGCTGCAAAGACGCTGCCTCGATGAATTGAGCTATTTTCTGCCCCATCAAAACCTCGGCTTTCTCCTCGCGAATCGCCTTAGCCAAAGCATCAATATGCTCAGCTTCCACCTGCTCCAGATTCTCTGACTCAGCCCACCTCTCCAGTTTTTTCAAGGTGATAAAACCCGCATTAATCCCATCCACCAAATCATTAAGCGAATAGGCGGTATCGTCAGCCCAATCCATGATCTGACATTCAATCGAGTGGAAAGCATTGCGTTTTTTACCCGGTGACAGGTGCTCGGGAAAATCACGCCGATCAAAAACAAAATCCAAATCCTGCTTTTGTCCATTATAGAGAAAGTGATTATCCACTTCCTCATCCGCTGAAAACAAGGTTTTATACTTCAGCACTCCATCCATCAAAGCCCGCGAGGGGTTCATCCCGCTCTGGCGGTGAGAAAAAATGGTTTGGGTCAGAATGCGCAGGGTCTGGGCATTACCCTCAAAACCACCGTATGGGCGCATCAAACGGTGCAGGGTGCGCTCACCGGTATGACCAAAGGGTGGGTGCCCAATATCATGAGCCAGACAAGCGGCCTCCACCAAATCGGCATCGATATAAAAGTCCGCACCCAACAGATCACTGGTGCGCTGCAAGCGGGCACAAATCGAGCGGCCGATCTGGGCCACCTCAATCGAGTGAGTCAGGCGGGTGCGGTAAAAATCATATTCCCCGGACAAAAACACCTGGGTCTTGCTCTGCAGGCGACGGAAAGACGAGGTGTGAATAATCCGGTCACGATCGAGTTCAAAAGGCGTGCGGTACTCCCCCGCGCGCGGTTGACCACTGTCTGCTGTAGCAAAATCGAAAACGCTGTAAAAAGTGTTTTTATACATGGCCCGCCTGTCACTAATGCCGGTTATTTCAAACCCCGCATTTTGATTTTTTTCCACGCTCCCCAGCCTTCCAACTCGGTGATGGTAGGAACTTTGCTGCCCGGATCCTTGTCGCCAGGCACCCAGTTCAATTCGACCTGGCCTATTTTCATTCGGCCATTAGCCAGTTCCTCAAGCATGCCAAATTTTTCCGCTGCAGATTTTTTGACTAATATTACCTCGCCACCCGCACCACCAGCTGCCGGCAACTTGAGATACACCTTGATCGCCTCTTCATTCCACGGGCTGTCCATCACAGAAACCACATCGCCTAGTTTCATCAAAAAGCGGAACTTCTTCGGTGCGTCCTGCACCTTTGCCAAATACGCGACCAAGGTCGAGGACTCCAACTGTTCGTAAAGCCCCCAGTCCAAGGCATATTGTCCCGGCTCGATTTCCACCACACACCAGCGATGTGATTTTTCATTCTCTTTTTCGTGAACATCAAAAATCCCAAAACGGTAACCGCTGGTCGGGTCCTTCACTTTACCTCTGAATTCAACATAACGCAGCGTCGGCAGTTTTTCTGTTTTGCCGTAAAAGACCCGCATCGAGGGCAGCGCCCTATCCGGTTGCAGGACAAATGCGGAACGCTCTTCAACACTGGGTGTGCGATAAAACCGACGGATCGCCCGCTCCCCTTCCTGATGAACCCGCAGCGCCACCTCGTCATGAATATCCGGACGTGCCGTCGCCATTTTGGGTTGCGGCTTCGAGTCGCTTTTTGCTTTCTCTTGTTCTATTTCGACCTTCTTAACTTGCTGTCCTTGAGGTCGCTCAACCGCCTTGGGCTCATCCCCAGCCACCTTCATGCCCTTGTCTTCTTCAGTCTTTTTGTCAGCCTCTGCTTTGGCTTCCGCAGCTTGTTTCGCCGCTTTCTCTTTCAGCTTCGCAGCTGCCAGCTTATCAGCCTTCTCCTTTTCTGCCGCCTCATCCGCCTCGATGGGTTTCTCGACAACCTGTTTGTCCTTGCTTGTTTTCGGCGAGGACTTACCCCCGATCAAATCCGGATTCAGGATCAGTGCCAACGCTCCACCACCCACCACCAAAATAATCACCGCAGCCATGATCAATCCCATGCGCGACTCTTTTTCCTCCTGCTGCGAAGTTTCTTCATCAGTCCCGGGTTCAGCGTCGTCAGAGTCTAGCTGCTCATCCCGCTTCCCAACTTCACCCTCTTGGTTATTTGCTTCATCAGCGTCGCCACCAAGCTGAAGGGCTGGCTCGTGCTCTGCCCCATCCTTCTCTTCATCATCTTGAACAGCCTGATCACCGCCCTCGCTTTCACCAGCATCCAAAGAATCATCCTCCTCTTTTTTCTCGCTTAAGCCCAAGGCATCCCACGGATTTCCTCCCTTCGCCCAAGACGGGCCATCGCCGTCCTTTGCCTCTTCATCCTCTTTTCCATCTTCGCCCTGCGCATCATCATCAGAACCTTTCATCCACGACGGAATCGGAACCGCTTGGGATTTCTCCTCTTGTTCCAACTCTTCTACTAAATCGTCATCATCAGATTCTTCTCCCTCTTCAGCCTCCACCGGCTCTTCAGACTCAGCATCTTCGCCCTCTTCCTCTTTTTCTGTTTCGTCCTGCTCATCGTCGCCAGAACTTTTCAACCCCGATGGAATCAGAGCAGGTTGAGATGGCCCCTCTTGTTCTGCCTCTTTTTCCAACTCTTCTGCTAAATCGCCAGCGTCAGATTTTTCACCATCTCTTTCACCATCATCCCCTTCCTCATCTTGCTCGGAGTCTTTCATCCAAGATGGAACCGGAATTTCTCCAGACCCGGGATCTTCACCTCCGCTTTCCCCCAGATTCAAATCCCAATCAGAATCAGAATCTACCTCCTGCTCAGCTTCATCTTCACCCTCAGTCACGATGGAAATTTCCTGATCCTGCTGAGATTCTAAACTTTTTTCCATCCACACCGGCAGCACTTTCGGAGCAAGCTCTTGCTCTTCGGTTAACAAAGGATCAATCCCTTCATCCGGATCCTGCAATGGCACAGAACCACCAATATCATCATTGTCGTTACCCTTACCACC
>JASFYY010000151.1:0-15744 GCA_045046875.1 Verrucomicrobiota bacterium
CTCATAATCGATTTCCTTTCCGCTTGTGATTCCCCATCCTATCAGCTCCCGCCTCAAAAACAACCTTTATTTTGCTTGGGGAAGCTCCCTTAAAACTCACCCTTAAAACTATCTATAAATTATGATCCTGATTCAATAGCTGTACGCCATCTGAGAAAACTTGGAACCAAATACCCTGAGGCTTGTGATGAAATCATGAAGTTGTTCAACTCAAAGAAGGCTGGTGTTCGTATCGGGGCAATGTGGTGCTTGGCAGGGGGGACGCCTGAGCAAATAAAAATGGAAGTATTGCGCGCGGCGCTACAAGATCAATCATACCGTGTCCGTCATGATGCCGTCACTCATATTATGATTCTCCGTTGTAGAGAGTTGGTACCGCAACTTGCTGCAGCAATCGATGTGGAATCGTATGAAGATGTGCGCGACTGGATGTCTATTGGCAAAGATTTACTCACTGATGGATATTGCCTTAGAACTGATGTTGAAGGCAAGCAAACTATACATGTCTTATGCCGTTCGGGACATGTAAGCACTTACCTATCAAAAAATAAAATAAAAGAGCGAGGCTTACCAAATATCATTGAGCAATGGCGTGAATTTTCCGGTTAACCTAAAATATCTATATGCCCTAGCATCAGCTATTGTCTTCGCGAGGACTAGCTTCAAGAAATATACAGATCTAAACCGGTTAGGAGATAATTCTCGCAACCCACGTTCACAGCTCTTTCAACTCGCCTAACATTGCCAATAAATTATCGACGAGGATGACTGAGCTGTCCTCTTCAAATCTGGAGGTTCCTAACCAGGTTTCATAGCCCCCGAGCTTGTGCTGCTTGGGTGCAGGCAAATAACCGTAACTGCCATTCGCCAGTTCGATGGTGAATGTGTGAGCAAAGGGGCTCTTCTCCTTGAGCTCCAATCCTATTTCTACCAGCACTTCAAATGGCATCGAAACAATGGCCTGATCCCCAATACGCACCGCTTGTATGATCACGCTTTCTGTCCGCTCTTTTTCTGGGCTGGCGTAGGCAATAGTCTGACTCGCCACAGAGCTGGTACGCTTGTTAATGGCATCACGTTCTTTACGTGTAAGCTTCATCAACTCGATGGCTTTATTCAACTGCTCACTGGTGGGGGTGCGGTATTTCAAAATCACCTCCCGCTGAAGCATCGCCACCTTAGGGTTTTTATCATAGCTCTCGATTTTTTTCACCGCCCGCCAAGCCGCGTCAGCGGTTTTGCCCGCAACGATTCGAACCTGCTCAAAAGGAGCGCGCCGCGGCCGTTTGCCATAAAAATCATAGTTATTGATATCCCCGCTGGTTCCATTGCTTATCATCGCCACAAACTTCTCCGACCGCTTCACCCCACCATAACGAAAGGGCATGATCCGGGCGAACTCTCCGTAATAATCGGCTGACGCCATTCCCACCAATCGTCCCCCCTCTTCCTTCACCTTTGGAATACCCCCCACATAGTGCAGTGAGTAGTTGGCTATCAATCCAAGCGCACGTCCACGGCGGGTGCGCACATCAACCACACATACCTCAGGATCCGTCGGCCCCGCAGGTTTCAATAGATTCAGCCCGGTATTGGTGCGCACCTGGTCATACCCCCCCAGCGGATTCCGAACCATGGTGCCAGGTTGCAAAAACCAGCGACGATTAAAAACTTCACTCGGCTCTTCATCAGCAGCGGAAGCCACCATGGCGGGCTCAAGCGACTCGATCGCTTCGATCAAAGCCTGACTTAATCCCTCGAGACGCAGTTTTTTGTAGGCCTTTCGCTCCGGTGAACTGTCGTCGCCTTTGGGTGCGGTGTGGGTGTGGGTTCCACTGATCAGCATTTGCTCCGGCTTCCACCCGGTTTTTTTCGCCGCTAACGCTTTGGCTTCGTCCGCCACTTCACGAGCCACTCCAATAGCGTCCATCAAAGCAATGACAACCCGTCCCTCCCCGTTTTCAAAAGCAAGCGCCCGGACATGCAATGGATCATGCACGTAATTAGATTTCCCCGAGCGTAGCTGCATCGGAAACGCAGTCGGGGAAATATCAACCGCAGCGGTTCCCGCGCGAAAACCGGCTTGGGCGTGCGCCAAAGGGGCAGCGCAAATGGTAAATAAGCATAGGACAAAAGTAAGGAATTTGAACATAGATTAAGTGAACCATCACAACAAAACGATTGCAAGTTCCCCAAGCGCCCGAAATCCGAAAAGATGAGTCGCATAAGGTTTTTACAATTTCCTCCCAAAATGTATCACTAAACATCGCTTACTCCGCCGCCATATAGGGGGATGGCTCTACCTCACTGTAGAAGTTCCTATCTGCAAGCACGGTCACCGCCTCCACCAATTAATTCCCAACTCCCATTGCAAGCGGCAATTTGTCTTCCATGAGCACAATCGCTGTTTTAGACAAATTGAAACTAACAAAAGATTCTTGCGATTCATTTTATCATCTTTTTTAACCCACTAGAGCCTCCTGCTTTTCTCAATCTTTACCTGCCCCTAAAAACACCCACTCTCCATTATGCCTGCTAAGTATTTGCTTTTTCTCCCCCCTTGCCCTTTGATTACCTAATAGTCGTTAAGAGGGGGCAATCGAGCAGAAAAGACAGAGAAAAGCAATCACCTCTCATTCACACCTAATCTACTAATTTATCATGGCGAACGGATTTGAAATCGAAGGAACAGTTCACTTAATCAATGAGATTCAGACATTCGACAGCGGATTCACCAAAAGAGAATTCGTTGTTGAGGTACAGGATGGAAAATTCCCTCAAATGCTCAAGTTTGAGTGCTTGAAAGACAAAACATCCCTGCTCGATGGTCTGAACAAAGGAGATGCCGTTAAGGTGAATTTTGATATTCGTGGCAACGAATACAATAGCAGATTTTACGTGAATTTGAATGCCTGGAAGATCGAACGAAGTGGAGGTTCTACAGGCACTAGCCCTAGCGAAGAAAGCGGAGGAAATATAGATCAGACTATAAGCGAGCCACCAGCTGGGTATGGGCAGCCTGATACGGGTGATGACATTCCATTTTAGTGGGATAAATTGATTCGGGTGCTTTGTAATCATCCCCGATCCCCTGCCACCACACATCTGTAGTAAAATAAGCATGCGTAACGATGAACCAAGTCCCCTTGAATATTCATCAACGCTGCGTCCGCTTGGGAAATAACAACTAAGGTTCGCATAGGAAAACTCCCTGGCGCAGTCGAAGTTGCTGGACGGTTTATTGAAATCGTCAGAGAACAAAATTTCGATCTGCTCTCAATCACTGTAAAACATGCTCAATACGCAGGCTCATTTCCAAGACAGCATCGAGATCCGTTTGATCGCATGCTTATCGCGCAAGCCCGCGCAGAATGTATCGCCCTAGTCAGCAACGAGTCGCTCTTTGTTCAATTTGGCATTCAGCGTATTTAGTGAAAATCACCTCTCAGCTTATGAGGGGTACGGGATCGCGCCACCTCACACAAGCCAATCGGCTCAGTTCCTTGGTGAATCGGCTCATAATCCGGGCAAAACAATTCTCCATTTGCCTTTTTTGCCTCTATCTCCGATAATTTCTTTCTTTTTAAATTCTCGCTCAACTCAAACTTCAATTTTATCAACACATGGCAACTAAAGTAGGAATCATCGGCGCTGGCGGCATGGTCAGTTATCACATTGACGGCTTCAAAAATGCAGGCGCGGAAATCATCGCCATCGCCGACATGAACAAAGACGCCGCCCAGGCAGTCGCTGATGCCAACGACATCCCCCAAGTCTTCGGCGATGTCGCGGAAATGCTCGCCCTGCCGGAACTGGATGCGGTCAGCATCATCGTTCCCAATAAATTTCACGCCCCTATTTCCATCCAGGCTCTCGAAGCCGGCAAACACGTCTTCTGCGAAAAACCCCCTGCGCTCAACGCCACCGAAGCAGAGGAAATGATTGCTGTTGCACAAAAATCCGGCAAGCGCCTGATGTTCAACTTCAACAACCGCGCCCGCCCCGAATCCTACGCGATGATGGGTTATCTCAAGGACGGCACCATCGGCACCATCAACTCGGCACAGGCCAAGTGGTGTCGCCGCACCGGTATCCCCGGTTTTGGCGGATGGTTCACCACCAAAGCCCTCTCTGGCGGTGGCCCGATGATCGACCTGCTACACATGCTCGACCTCGCGTTGTTTTTCATGGGCAACCCGGAACCAGCTCATGTGCTCGGCCAGACTTTTGATAACTTCATCACCGACAAAGGTTTCAAAGGCCCTTGGGGATTGCCTGACGTCGAAGACGGCACCACCGACGTTGAAGCGGCCGCTCACGGATTCATCACTTTCAAAACGGGGCAAACCCTCAGCATCCAGATCTCCTGGGCAGAAATGGTCAAGCGCGAGGAAGTCTCCGTGGTGTTCCAAGGAACCGGAGCCGGCGGCAAAATCGAACGCCTCTTCGCTCGCGACGGACTCGACGAAACCGCTATCGACTCCTGCGAACTCTATGTGCAGGAACATGGCAACTCGGTCAACCGTTCGGTGGTCACCGAAGAATGTGAAGACATGGGTCGCATCCGCTCTGCCACCAACTTCATCCTCGCGATCGAAGGCAAAGAAGAACCGCTCAACACTCCCGACCAGGCTCTGTCACTGATGAAAATCATCGACGCCCTCTACGAAAGCGCCAAAACCGGAGCCCCCGTCAGCTGTTAAAAAATTCTACCTTCTCACTCCTAACTTCTAGCTTAAATTCATGAAAAGAAAAATACGCATGGGCATGGTCGGAGGCGGCCGTGGTGGTTTCATCGGGCAAGTCCACCGCATGGCGGCCAATCTTGATGGCAAAATCGAACTGGTCGCCGGATGTTTTTCCTCTGATCCGGAAAAGTCGCGCATCTCGGGAGAGGATTATTTTCTCGATCCGTCGAGAGTGTATGCCAGCTATCAGGAGATGGCAGAAAAAGAAGCTGCCCTGCCTGCAGATCAGCGCATCGATTTCGTCAGCATCGTGGTGCAGAACAATCTGCACTTTCCGGTAGCCGAGACTTTTCTCAAAGCGGGCATCCACGTCATCTGCGACAAACCAATGACCACCACCCTCGAGTCAGCCCTCGAACTGCGTGACCTGGTCGATGAAACCGGCCTGATTTTCGGCCTCACCCATAACTACACCGGATACCCGATGGTCAAAGAAGCCCGTCGCATGGTTCAGGACGGCGAACTCGGTCGCATCGTAAAAATCGTCACCGAATACCCGCAAGGTTATGCTGCTGGCGATATGGAAGGCACCGCCGACAGCCAGATCGCCAACTGGCGTGCCGATCCCAAGATCAATGGCATTTCCAACTGCATGGGCGACATCGGCACTCACGCCGAGAACCTCGGTCACTACATCACCGGACTGGAGATCGACGAACTTTGCGCCGACCTCACTACTTTCATTCCCGGCCGGGTGCTCGACGACGACGGCAATTTGTTGGTGCGTTACAAAGGCGGCGCCAAGGGACTCCTTTACGCCTCGCAGATTTCCGCTGGAGACGAGAACAATCTTAACATTCGTGTTTACGGCACCAAAGCCTCGCTCGAATGGCATCAGGAGGATCCCAATGAATTGATCGTCAAATACTCCCAGGCTCCGAGAAAAATCTACCGCCGTGGCAATGGTTACCTCGGTGCAGCCGCCCAGGCCAACAGCCGCACGCCTTTTGCTCACCCGGAGGGCTTCATCGAAGCTTTTGCCAATATCTATCTGGCGATCGCTGGAGCGATCAACGACCGCATCGAAGGCACCGAGCCGCCCGCCGAAGGTTACGACTTCCCCGATGTCACCGACGGCATCATCGGCCTGGCTTTCATCCAGACTGCCGTCGAAAGCTCGCAGTCAGATGAAAAATGGATCAAATTCCCTGAATTTTAAATATCGCGACATATCCACTTTTAATTACAACCTCGATCAAATTAGTGCCGCCCTTTCAGGGCTGAATATTTTCCAATACTATACCCAGGGCGATGCCCTGGGCTATCCTATCGCCAGCCCCTTGGGCTTAAATATCACTGTCCACCGCCCCATTCTCACCCTCCTTCAGATCCCCACTTAACCACACAATCACTCTTGCGCGATATCCACAGGTCACAATCTCCCCCGACTGATATCCACTCACATCTTAATCCTACCATCTGATATCCACACCTCATAGCCCCACCGGGGCGACCCTATAACAGCCCAGGGCATCGCCCTGGGTATACTTCCAAAAATCTCAAAAGCCCTGCAAGGGCGGCACTAACAACCAACCACATAAAACCATGGCAAGACCTGTAACACTCTTCACCGGCCAATGGGCCGACCTTCCCTGCGAAACCATCATCGAAAAAGCCAAATCCTTTGGTTATGACGGAGTGGAATTCGGCTGCTGGGGCGACCATTTTGAAATCGATAAAGCCGACGCCGATTACTGTCAGGGCAAACGTGATTTACTGGCCAAACACGACATGAAATGTTACGCCATTTCTGCCCACCTCGTTGGTCAGGCAGTTTGTGACAACATCGACGAACGCCACGCCCAAATTCTACCCGATTACATCTACGGTGACGGTGATCCCGAAGGCGTGCGTCAACGCGCTGCCGAAGAACTGAAAAAAACTGCCCGCGCCGCAAAAGAACTGGGCGTGAAAGTTGTCAACGGTTTCACCGGTTCCTCCATCTGGCATCTACTCTACTCCTTCCCACCCAACCTGCCCGGGCAAATCGACAAAGGTTACGACGACTTCGCGGAACGCTTTGGTCCGATCATGGACGAGTTCCAAAACAACGGCATCAAATTTGGCCTCGAAGTGCACCCCACTGAGATCGCCTTCGACATCGCCTCCGCTGAGCGCGCCCTGTCCGCCATCGGCAACCACCCGGCTTTTGGATTCAACTACGACCCCAGCCACTTCGGTTATCAAGGTGTTGATTATGTCGAGTTCATCTACCGTTTTGCCGACCGCATCAACCACGTGCACATGAAAGACGTCAGTTGGTCCGAACACCCCACCGATGCCGGTGTGTTTGGTGGTCATGTGGACTTCCACAACCACAAACGCTACTGGGACTTCAAATCAGTAGGCCGTGGTGACATCAACTTCGAAAAAATCATCCGCGCGCTCAACGACGTCAAATACGCTGGACCTCTGTCTGTCGAATGGGAAGACGGCGGCATGGATCGCGAACACGGTGCCGCCGAGTCCTGCGAATTCTGCAAAGACATCGACTTCGCCACCTCGGACATCGTCTTCGACGAACAGTTCGATCGTTAGCTTGGAAAAACAATAGCCTGACACGCTGGTAAAACAGAACTCCGGTTCTGTCATTCAAGTGTGCAGGCTGATTTCTATCCAGCTCTCCTCTATTTTCTTAACGCCTCTCGACCGTCGGCTTATCGCGCCAAAGCCTTGGCATAGGAGGAAGCTTTCGCGTAAGTGGAAGCCTGAGCGAAGGATATTTGCGATATTCCCAACTCCCAAATTCACTTCCCTGCCGCCATCTCCTTCACCGCCTTGATCACCTGATCCTCCATGCTCTCGTCCCACAGACCTGGCAGGCCGTAATATTTATTCGATCCGCCGCCTTCGTATCCCCCTTCTTTCAACACCCGCAAACTCGGAATATAGGCCATCACGTCATTCGAGTAGGCTGCCACCCAGGTTCTCTGACCGCTCATTTCCCGCTTCAAGCGCAAGGCATAGTCCACCACCACTTCACCTCCCAGAAATACAAAATCAATTTCATTTCCCAGCTTCCACACTTCGACCGGGTAGGGGTAAGTCTTGATCAGCGATCCATTTTTCTCAATCTCGCTCAAATAGAGTTTTGCCGAGGCCACATCATAAATATTTTTCGATTTTAACAACTCCTCCAGCTCCGCTTTGCTCGGTAAATGAGCCAGCTTCGCGGGCACCTCTAGATAGTCCGTTTGCAAACTCGCCTCAAGCACCGACATCGGTGACTGCACCACATCCGCCACCGCTTTGGCCAGATCCGCGCCGTAGTCCATCGCCAACTCCACCGTTTTACGCGGCAGTGGATTCTGGTCCGCTCCACACCCCGCCCAGAACAAAGCCGTCGCCCCCGGATACCTTTTTTCCAATTCAATCTGCGCAAATCCGGGGTAATCACCACTCCACTGCATCACGCTCAGACAAGTCGAATGGCAGGCGTATCCAAACAACACTGCCCGCACTTTTCCCGACTCAGGATCCCTCACACTCAGCACCGGCACATCATGATCAACCGGCCCCTTCAATAGGCCTTTCTCCCGCCACTCAGGCACTTTGGAATAAGGTTTATTCTCCCGTCGATTGACCGCAAACACCGCCTTTCCATTTCCCCACTGAACCGTCGCCGGTTTCAGATCCGCCAACGCTTTGCCCGCCGCATCCACCACTTTGTCATGCAGCACTCCCGCGTATTCCTCGATCATGCCTCGCTGTTTTTCATCCAAGTTCCAATAGTGCAAAGGTCCCAAACAACGGTTCACCACCGGCCCGGTATGGGTGTGCGAAGTGCAGATCGCAATCTGACTTCTTTCCAGCCCGTGTTTTTCTTTCAGTGTTTTGCACACCCTATCCGAAGTTTCTTTATCAATCCCCACCAGGTCCAGAGTGATCACCACCGAGCGTTTGCCCTTCGCATCCTGCATCGCCAGAGCTTTGCCCCAGAGATTAGTCAGTTTACCATCCGCCGGAGTTTTGCGCCCCCCGTAACCTGCCATGAAAATAAACTTATCCGGCGTGACATTGGCTTTGGCGATGCCTATTTTCCAAGCACTTCTATCTGTTTTACCCGCCGCATCCTGCTGAGCCCCGGCCAGTGGAACCAACAGCACCCATGCCAAAAATACAAAACCCGCTCCTTTTAATCTACCTGCTACTTTCATAATATTTTATTATCTGACATCAGCCAGATCTATTCGCTCAATCCAAATTCGATCACTCTCCACCGAGACAAACCAACTTGCCGTTCTCAAAGGTCGCATAAACCTTGCCACCCTCGATCGCCAAACCCTGGTAAACCAAGGGCGCAGGGAAACGATGGGAACTGGTAACCTTGCCACTGCTGCGATCGACAATGCGCACATAACCCTGCGACGTGCCGTCCTCCGGATAATAACCCCCGCCAAAAACCACCGCATTTTTGCCCACCGCAATGGCAGTGACCTGTTCGTCCGGGCCAGCCGAGTTCCATAGCGGCTTGGAGTTCTTCCTGTCAGCGGCATGCCCAGGATTAACGATCAACTGATCATCCCAAGCCAGAATATTTCCCTTCACCCCTTCGAGGGTGGTCGTCACTCGACGACGATTACCCAACTTCGTCCAATTGGGATTGGCCAGCCCTTCGATGCCCTGATTCACCATTCGCTGTTGCTCGGGTGCTTTTGGCTGGGGTGGAACCGGCTTGCCTTGCGCCACAGCTTCGCGCTGATCCCTTCGCCATTGGCGAACTTTAACCACATAATCGTTGTAAGCATTTTCCACCAATTCCCCGGTCTTGCGGTCAAGAATCGATTTCATCAAATACAAGTGATCACCTGCCAGATACATCACGTCATTGGTATGGTCACCACGAAAACCTTTTTGATAAGCAATCACCTGCGACCACAGCAGCTCCCCCGTTTTTGGTTTGAACGCCCTTACCACGATCCCGCTCTCCGCACCCGTTGATCGTCCGGCTGAGGCGTATGCGATGCCATCCTCATCCACCAGCACACTCGAAAAAACCGCCCACGGGGATTCCAACTGAGCATAAGAAACCATGCGCCGATCCTCCGGTCCCATGCGCAATTTCCACGCCAATTTGCCCTCGGTGATATCCAGTGCATAGACATAACCGTCATTCGCCCCAAACAGGCAAAGGTCTCCATAAATCGTCGGCGGCGTGGTCACCCGGCCTCCGACGTAATATTCCCAAATCACCGCGCCATCCGCACCTCCCAGCATCACCATTTTGCGTCGATTAAGATCAGCCGCAAACACATGGCCGCCGGAAGCTACTGGAGCCGTCATCAAGCCTGCCAGCGAATCCTTCCAACTGCCCTCAATATTGCTATCCGTCATCGCCGTCGCGATCTCTTTCTCCCACTCGATCCCCAGCTTACCACCCGGCACCTGGGTCGCCCCGTTGGCGTTGCTGCGCTTGGCATTGCCCATGAAGGTGAACCATCCATCCGTGCCTGAAGAAGTTTGCTGACCATACGCCGGGCCTTTTTTCAAACGAGACCCTGACTTCATTTCGTCACTGCTCGGTTCGCTTCCGATCGGGCCGAAAGAAATGAAACCCGGCACCGTGCCGGGCGCGCACAGGCAATACGTCTGCGCGGTGTAAAAAGCCCCGTTGGCCGGAATCGCAGCAAACATGCACGAACCACGCGCTGCGCCAAAAGTCTTGATCTGGCCTTCCACTTTATATTTGTTCGAACGATTGGCAGTGATGATGCCATTAACATAAACTTGAGGAGTGCACACCGTCGCCCCCACATTGATCCCCTTGACCCCATCCGCCTTTCCCCCAGTTTTGGCATCATATGCGGTGCCTCCAAGATGAACATAACCACCTTGTAATACCGGAAATCCCACCCCGCCCTTACGCATCACTTCTTTCCCCGTCGCACCATCCAGCCAAATCGCCTCGCGCCCACTGCTTTGATCCGACTGGGTAATGGCATAGGTGTTTTTGCTCACCGCTAAACCACCCAAACCCGCCACCCCCACCGCCAGGTGGTCCACGCTCTTTGCGCCCAAGGCCAAAGCCCCCGCTTCCCACAGAATCTCGCCACTTTTTAAGTCCAGCGCGATCACCTTTTGCACCCCGCGACCGTCCACTTTTTGATCTTGCTGCCCGCGTCGTTTTTTCTTCAAGGTCTTGGCAAGTTCATATTCGTCCGCCCCATTGCGGTCCACCAGATAAACCCGCCCGTCGGCTCCACGCAGAGAGGTCACCAAACCAGGTTTCTGCCAAATCTTTTTACCACTGGCCAGATCAAAAGCCTCCAGCGTGCCTTCGGTAACCGCCATGTCCAGTGGCCGCCGGTCAATCCCGGTTTTGGCACCGACATCATCTCCGCCTTTCCAAGTCGCCGCCACCATCACCCCATCCATCAGCATCAAGTGGGATGTCATGAAGGTCGTCTCAAAAGTCCGCAACACCTTGCCCGTCGCCCCATCCAATTCCAACAGCTCCTGATCCTTGTTCACCGCATAGACCTTGCCCTTCATTGCCACCATCGGCGCACGAGCGGTGTAAAACAGACCGCCGTAAAAAATCGGCCCCAGTTTTTTCCGCCACAGTTGGGTTCCGTTCCACGCATCCCGCGCGATCAGATACATATCCTGGGTTTCCTTCGATGCCGCCATCTCGTTAGCGGTGCGTTTCAGATTTTCCCGAGCACAATTAGTGACGTAGTAGATCCGCCCATCCACCACTGCGATCGCTCGCGTATTGGTCCAGGCATGAGAATTTTCCTGATTTGTTTTTAAGTTGAAAGGCAGGTCGTCATTCCATTTCAGTCCCAGGGGAAACTTGACCAACTCATCCGTTGATGCGCCCGAGTTACCGCCGGCATTACGGTAATTGTGCGTCCAGATATCCATGCCCTGTGGCCGTTTACGAGTAGTGATCTTCCATTTACCATCCGTCAAAGCACAAAGTTTACCGCCCGGCGCAACCGCTTTCAGTGCAGCGTCCCGGTTAAAATCACCACTGCGTTCCATCACCAGCCCGTTGAGCAAATTCTCGCGGTAGGGGAAAGGTTTGATGCCAATCGCTTCGACCAACAACTTGCCGCCCACGCCTGCTTCGTCTGCCGCTTTGGCGATGACTTGAACGGCCGCCTCATCCGGAGCGATGTAGTGAATCACCACATCACCCGTTTTGGCCAGATCGATCATCCACGGCTTGAGCTGACCATCTCCGATCACCGCGCAGATACCGTTTTTGGGCAAATGATCCAACGACAAGTCGGCGGCCCGGCTTTTTTCCGCAGACAACAATAAAAGCAACCATGCAGCAGCAAAAATCAGTGAGTTTTTCATAGGGGGGTATTCTAAACGTAAATGCACGTTCCCTCATCCACGCCGCAAATCAATCAAACCTTTGAGCGAATAGCCAAAGCCAAACCCAACAAAACCACCCCGCCTCCTAACACCTGCATCGGGATCAAGTCCTGACCGAGAATCCATACCCCCAGTCCAGCTGTGCACACCGGTTGCACCAACAAAGTCATCGCCCCCAGACTAGCCGGCACGCCTTTTAATCCGTAAGCGATCAAACCCTGCCCGCCCGCATGCGAAATCACCCCCAAAGCAACTAAAGGCCACCAACCAGCCAAAGTATCAGGAAAAATCGGGCCCTGGTGAATCAAGGCCACCGGCAGCATCAATGCCGCCGCCACCGCACTGGCCCAGAACAGCAAACGTGGAGCCGAATGCCAACGGCGGAAATATTTGATCAACAATAAATACGTGCCGTAAAAACAAGCTGTCACCAAAGCAAGAAAATCTCCGAAAACCGGATCACCATCCACTGGTGGCGTCTCCCTAACTGCTGAACTGGCAACCAATAACACCACTCCTCCTGCCGCAACCAAAGCTCCCACTAAAAAGGCGCGGCTGATCTTTTCCTTCCACACCAACCACGAAAAAATCGTGATAAATACAATGGCGACATTGGCCAGCAGAGTGGAATTGGCCACCGAAGTATGCTCGAAAGACCAATGCCAGGCGGCAAAATCCCCCGCAAAAATCAAACCAGGAAACCACATCCAGGCTCCCCACCGTGTTTCACCGCTTTTGTCTCCAGTTCGATCACTGAAAAAAAACACCAGGCCAATCGCCAACGTCCCAAAAAACAAACGCCAAAAAGCCACCTCTATCAGACCCAGGTTTCCGATCCTCGCCCCCAGCACCGCAAAAATTGGTGCAAAAGCAATGCCCACCGCACCGCCAACGAGGCCAAAAAAGTGCGGCCACGATATTTTCTGATCACTTGGGGAATTCACGGCAAGCCATTAATAACCGATTCCCGCTTGGACACCAACTTTATCCGTGTCATCGACGAAATCTATGATTCATTAGTCGTCATGAAAATTTTAGTCACCGGTGCCACCGGCAAAGTAGGTCAGGTTTTTCTCCGACAACTGTTCAACGATGAGCGTTTTGCCCACGCCTCCGCACGCGCACTGTGCAACAACCGCGAAGTGGAAACCCACGACCGCCTCGACATGGTGAAAGGATCCATCTCGGAACGGAAAGTGGTCAAACAAGCTCTCGATGGCATCACTCACGTCGTGCACCTCGCCACCTGCAAGGAGGTGCCGGAAACCGTCATGGATGTCAGCATCAAAGGCCTGTTCTGGTTATTGGAGGAATCCCGTATCAGCCCCACTTTCGAACGTTTTGTCCACATCAGCGGTGATGCGTCGGTGGGACATTTTTTCTACAACTACGACCGCCCGATCACCGAAGAGTTCCCCCTGAAAGCTTACCCTGGATGTTACGCCCTGTCCAAAGCTCTCGAAGAAACCATGATCGAACAGTATTACCATCAATACGACTTTGACGGCTGCTGTCTGCGCGCTCCATGGATTATGGAAAAGGATGATTTCAAGCTCTCCCTCTCATTCGGCGAAGACGTATTCGGCGGACCGCGCTGGTGTGACCTTGTTTCAAAAGAAGAAGCCGCAACTCATCAACAAAACTCCACCATCCCTGTCATGCTCGACCCGGATGGAATCGCGGTGACTCGTAACTTTGTCCACGCCGAAGATCTCGTCTCTGCCATCCTCAGTGCGCTCGAACATCCGGCAGCCCGCCAACAACTGTTCAACATCTCAATGGACGAACCCGTCAACTACCAGCTAGCTGCGGATTACCTCAAAGCCACCCGTCAACTGGACTGCGTCGGCGTAAAAACACCTTTTTATTCCACCTGGCTCGACAACAGCAAAGCTCGCCTCCGCCTCGACTGGAGCCCCGACTACGATTTGACCCGACTCATCGACAGCTCCTGGGATTACCAACGCGACGAGGGTGATGAAAGAAAAATCTGGTATCCCGGTTGAATCAGCCGAACGGTATCTGCACCCCCGCTCCGCCAACATGAAGGACTCCCACAGCGACAGCATTAACATTCAAAAGCAGGCCTTGCCCTTGCTTAATATTTTTGTCGCAGGATTTTTCTTAATCCTCCTCACCCCGGCGCTGGGAGGGGTAGCCATGCTGGTCGGCACTTATTTTATCGACCTGGGCATCCTGCTATTGATGATAAATTCGCTGGCGCCTGCCTATTTCGCGGCCAAAGCTTTCAACTTTATTCACCTCAAGAATAATAAAACCGTTTACCTGCTCGGCTTCCTACTCGGCCTGCTCTACATGTTATCCTGTTGGCCGTGGTTCTATTTATTCCTGCAATCAAGCAATATCGTTGAGCTGAAAACTTCCGGCCTGGATGCCAGCGGGGCCTACTGGCCCTGGGAGGATACGGCGCGTTTTGTCGAGTGGATCGATGCTTATGTTTATCAAGCAGACAAACGCATGGCCAGTGTGGGTTTGATGGTTGCGCTGGGCAAACTATTCGGCCTGGCTTTTTTCAATGAAATACCCGGCTTGACCGGCAAAGCTCTCTACACCTTCTGGATTTTGGAAGCCGCCTTTATCTCCTGGTTTGTCGCTTTCACCACCCAATCCAATTTCAAAAAAACCACCGCTCGCTCACCCGCTGAATAGTTTGATTTATTAAAAAATCCACCTTCACTCCTGCGGCACCGCCACCATATCAATCAACAAACCTCGTTTTTTTTCCAACAACGCCGGTATCGCCACCTTCGAAGCGGCAGGCGGACGTTCAGGATCATAATATTCCGGACGCAACTGGTTGAGCGCTGCTGAAACTTCACTGTCGGAAACATAATAAGTCGCTTTGACAAAATGACGCAAACTGCTACCCGCTTGTTTCGAGATCAACTCCAGCCCCGAATAAAGCGACTTCACCTGCGCTTTGGCAGGAGCAGCCACCGCCCCCACTATTCCCCCGATATAAATAACTTCATCGGCGTGTATTCGGGCCGCCTTGCTGTACACCGGTGACGCTTTTTCACCTGCCGGGGTGAAATAAGAAACACCATCTTTGCTCGCTGTCTTGCCCTCAGCCGCAGCAATAATTTCGATCTCCGTAGCCACTGACGATGACGACCACTCCACGTAAACCACCGGAGGAAGCGGTGCCCCGGCAAAACTCGTTTCGATTTCCTGCTCCACTTTTTCCCATTTTTCCATCGGCCGAATAAAGGCTTTCACTTGTATGACATTCTCCCGCTTGCTGCCCATACCTTTCAACACCTCAAACAACTGCTTCATCGTCCCCGCTGTAGCTTCGCCCAACTCCCCCTTGGCAGCTCTCCCGGAAATGTAAATGATATCACGATCCGAAGGCATCATCGCCGCATCCCTTTCAAAGCGATCAATCGGCCCGCCTTTTTTAGCTGACAAAATCACCGCATCGCCAGCAAGCACTCCACCTCCAATCAGCTTGCCCGGTATAATCGTCAAGGCTGGCTGACGACCTGCAGGCCACGTTGCGCTGATTTTTTTTGTGATCGCCTCCAGTAATTTATTATGATCCGCCTTGCCCAAATACAAATTCAACTTAACCACAGACTTCAAATCCGTGTCATACGCACGGGCAATGCCCGCAAGTTGCCCAATCAAATCAGCGATCTCGCCA
>JASFYY010000152.1:0-8877 GCA_045046875.1 Verrucomicrobiota bacterium
GACAGTTTGCTTTCATCTCTTTTGCACCAACGGTGCTCAATGATATAGCCCAGTGCGAAGCGCTGGGTAAAAAATCCAATTCTTCCAGCCCTGCAAGGGTGAAACTCATAACGGTCAACAGCTTAACTATTTTGTCTTACCCCCCGCTAATGCGCGATTTACAGGTCCAAGGGCCGACGCTATGCTAGCCTAGGGCAATTCGCCCTAGGAATTGGTGAAATAGCCGAGCATTCCCCCAATAAGCACCAAACCCAAATTTCAAAATACCCTCCCGTTCATAAAACCTACTACCAAATAACCACCGCAGTCGCTCTAACGATTCGCCTTTTCTCAGTATCAAAACTGGAGAGGAACGGACTAACAAGAGAAAAATACCGATACGGCTCACCTAAAAGAATCAACTTCAACACCATGCAGGTTTGACTCACCTTCACCAGGTCTGTTTCGACCTTGATACGTTCAAGCAAAAACGGAACAGCTGCCGCACCGATCCTCCTCACCGCAGTTTCCGCCGGATGATAAACGATAGGATTCCCACTATCATCAAAAAACAGAAGCTCTATTCATCACCAGCAATTTCAATTCGGTATTCAAGTTGTTTCCCTGGGGATTCTGGCTGCATTTTTTGCTCCACCGCCATCTTGCGCCAATTTTCCGGCCCTAGCTGCTTGACCTCGGGCAGTGAAAACACCGAAACGGCCGGATCATAACCACTCACATCAGCTTTCATCGACCACACCACATCCTTCAAGTCATCAATCGATGCCGTGCCTTGATCATTAATTTTAAATTTTTGTGACCTGACTGGATCCAATGAAAAATACCACGACGAAAAACTCGGCCGGTCAAAGATCAATGTTCCATTATCAACTGCGCTCTTGCTTTCCGCATCGCGAACAGAGATGCGGACATCCCTTTCAACCGTAGCACAAGACACCAGCAAAAGAGGCAATAACAAACAAACGTAATAGGAGTTTTTCATCAACTCAAGTTAACACCCCGCAGCTCAACGGGTCAACCGTGAGAAACAAGGATATCACTGCCGCTCGAGATTACCCTCCTTTTTCATTTCCAACTCAAAATCGCGCCTGAAAGTGATCGGGGTTGCTGCTGAAACCAATACCACCACTATCAACAGCAAACAAGCCAGCAAAGCAGCCACCCAACGGCGCCAACCATACTCCCTGCGTTTTCTTGAAATAATTACGGCATTGCCAAGCAATGCCAAAAGCGCAAGCGCACCGAAAGCCAATGAATAGTAGGGCAAAAAAGAAAACGCTTCAAAGCCAGAGAAACCCTCACCCAGCGCCCAACTGACACTGAAAAAATAATAAAACCAACACACCTGGTTGACCACCAAATAGCAAGCACTGATCACGATCACCAATCCTTCATTGAATGATCGCCATTTCAAAAACGCAGCAAAATGGAACACCAGCGTCCAAAATATAATTGCCGATAACTGGTAAGGTGTCCACGTCACGTGAAACGCCAACATCTCCACTATCGTGTCCAAAAGGGTTTTTTGTTCATTCATAGCACCCCTCCTATTACCTACTCCCCCGGTTGCCCCAACGCAGTGTACAACTGGAACTGCGCAAGGTTATAATCAATCACCGCATCACGATGCATCGCTTGTGCCGTCGCCAGCGATTGGATCGCCTGTAGGGTTTCGATTGGCAAACCTTGATTCTCAAAAACCCGCGTCCGGTTCAGTTCGTAAGAGCGCCGGGCTTTATTAACGGCTCCGGCAACGGCCGCAATTTGCGACTTCCTATTCTGCACCGCGGCGAGCGCATTAAACACATCAGCAGCAACCCCGTCCTCAAGATCCAAACGCAACAACCTTGCCTGCTCCCGCAGCGATTTTTTTCCTTTCACCCGGGCATGCTGCCCAAACCCCGAACCATCCAGAGTCCAATAAACCCCCACACTGAGATCCGTCCGGTTACCCGCACTGCTAATCGTCGATCCACGGCCGCCTGCAAATTCTCCGTAACTCGCCCCAACAGTGATCTTGGGAAACAACGGAGCCAACTTAGTCCGGTTCAAACTCTGTTCAGCCCCCTTGAGCTGGGCCGCGCCCGCCCTCAACTCCGGACGATTGACCAGAGCTTCTGCGATCAACTCTTCGGCGCTGCGCGAGGCATCAACCCATTGCACGCGCGCCTCCGGGCTCGACGTCGCCCTCAACTGGGTGCCCACCGTCAAACGCAGCAACCGTGCCAACTCCACCGAGCGCACCGCCAGCACCTCACGTGCCACGGCGATGCCGCGCTGGCGAATCAAAGCTTCCACTCCACTGCGTTCGCTGTCGGAAGTCAGCCCCTGACCGCTATCAGCAAAACTCTTGGTGGTCTTAGCGAGCTCACTGGCATTTTTATGCGCCTCCAAAGCAACCTCAAGATTACCCTGAGCCCTGACCAATTCAAAATAAGCCCCCGCCACCATCAATAAAGTCTGGTTTTTAACTGCGTCACTTTCAGCTTTAACCGCCAGTAAATTCTGACGAGCCACCAGGGGAGCGTAAAAAGCCTCGCCCAGATCGACGTTCAATCCGATTCCCGAAACCTGCATATCACCTGCTCCTACCGCCCCGGATCCCAAGCCAGCATAACCCGCACTGCGTTTGACATCCAAAATATCACCACTGCTCGATTGCAAAGGCCCGTCGTGGCGGTTGTAACTCGCGCCAGCAGAAATGTCGGGCAGGATTAAAATCTTAGCCAAACTCAGTTCGGCTTCGGCTTGTTTGATCCGCTCCCTGGCCAACGCGATCCGATTATTATCTGCATCCGCAAGTTTCAAAGCAGCGGCAAGGTCGATCCGATATGGATCATCCTCGCCAGCCAAAAGTGAGCCGATAAAAAACACGGCGGCCAAAAGGATTAAAAAGGATTTTTTCATTATCAAAATTTCAATTGCTCTACCCAACCCAAATCACACACTCACCTCCACCAATTTACGTTTAACCAGGGCAAAAACACAAGGCACCAAAAAGAGCGTCAACACCGTCGATACCAGCATGCCACCGATCACCGCACGCGCCAAGGGAATCATCGCTTCATTACCCGGCAATAGAGCAAAAGCAAAAGGAGCCATGGAAGCCAGCAGTGTGGCCGAGGTCATCAAAATAGGCCGCACCCGAATCCGCGCCGCCGCAAAAGCCGCATCAAAGGGGCTATGCCCCTCGCGCAATTTGATATTGGCAAATTCGACCAACAAAATACTGTTATTGACCACCACCCCGATCAACAGCAACGAGCCCATGAAAGACTGGATATTCAAAGTTGTGCCAGTGATGAACAAAATCAGCACCACTCCCGCAAGGGCCAGCGGCACCGCCAGCATGATGATCAACGGATCAACAAAGGACTTGAACTGAGCCATCAGAATCAGAAAAACCAATACCACCGCCACCAGCAATCCATAAGCCAGATTGGCCGCGCCTTCACGCATGGTCTTGACCGGCCCCTGGGTTGATACCGTCACCCCCTTCGGCAAATCGAGTTCGGCGAGTCGTTTTTCCACATCATCGACGACCGAGCCCAGATCACGCCCTTCGACATTGATGTAAACATTGTTCACCCGCGAGATATCGGCATGAGCGATTTCACCCGGGATATTAACCCGTTTGATTTCAGCCACATTGGACAAGGGAATCGTTGTTGATCCCTCATCGGTCTGAATCCTCAACGGCAGGTTGCGCAATTCATCGAGGCTATCAGCACGGTTATCGCCGAGCTGCACTCCCATGAAAAAATCCTTACCATCAGCGCCAACCCAAATCATCGAAGTGTAACCCGTGCTCGATCCGTAAGCGGTCAGCACATTCTTAGCGATTTCATCCTGTGACAATCCGTAAAAAGCCGCCCGTGTGCGATCCACCTTGATATCGAGTTGCGGGTAATCAAGCATCTGGGCAATCTGAACATCAACCGCACCCGGAATATCCTGCATGGCAGCTTCGATAATTTCGGCCGCCTCACGACCAGTGGACAGCTTGCCGGTTTTGATTTCGATATCGATCGGCGAAGGCGAACCTTCATTAAGGGCCGCATTGATAATGCCGCCAGTGACAAAAAGAAATTTCTCATCGCGGAAATTTGTCTTCCACTTTTTACGCAACTCACTGACGTAGGACGCGGTCGAACGCTTGCGCCCCTTGCTGTGAAGATTAACAATGATGTAAGCGGTATCCGTGCCTGAATTAGAACTGAGAATAGTCGAGAAACCCGCCGCCTTCCCCACCGGCAAACCGATATTGGAAATGATCGACTGAACCTGGTCTTCACCAATGGTCTCCGTGATCGAGTTCTCCAGACGGGCTACCAGCTCCTCGGTTTTTCCCAAACGAGTGCCAGGCACCGTTTTGATACGAACCTCAAAAGTTCCCGCATCCACTTCGGGAAACAACTCCGTGCCCAAGGCCGGGAAAAGAAGAAAAAGAGCAAGCGTGACACCCCCGATCGCCGCAACCGTGAACACTCCCCCACGCATGGCCACCGTCAGCAATTTTTCATAGCCCCCCTTGGCCTCCTTTTTATCATCACTCTCATTTGGCTGTTTTCCCGAATCCTCATCAAGCTTGCCGAGGAACCTGGCGCAAAAAGCAGGCCCCACCGTCATCGCAATGACATAAGATGCCGCAATCGTGATAGCCGCAGCCAACGCCAATGGCAGAAAAAGAAACTTAACCATGCCATTAAGAAAAATAACCGGAATAAAAATCACCAAAGTAGTGATCGTCCCTGCAAACACCGGCGCGGCCACTTCGGACGTGCCCTGCTCCGCCGCAGTCACCGGATCTTTCCCCATCGCACGATGACGAATGATGTTTTCAACTACCACAATACCGGCATCAACCACCGTGCCGACCGCAAGTGCCAGACCTCCAAGAGTCATGACGTTGATAGTTTCCCCAGTGAAGAAAAAACCCAGCAATCCAGTTAACAAGGCCAATGGTAACATCAACAAAATCGCCAGCGCAGGACGCAAGCGGCGCAGAAATAGAATCACAATGATGACAACCAACAAAGCTCCGAGCAAAACCTGCATCTGCAGATTGCCAATAGCCTGGCGAATATAAGTCGATTGATCACTGACCAGATCCACCCGGGTGGCTTCGGGAATATCCCCGCGCTGTTTCATTTTCGGAATCTCCTCGGCAATACCTTTCCTGATCCGATCAACCACCTGAATCGTATTCTGACCGGGTTCACGCAACAACGGCACATAAACCGAACGCTTCCCGTTCACCCTGACGATGTTATACTGAATGGCAGCGTCATCCTCGGTGTGGCCAAGATCCTTGATAAACACTGGCTGGCCATCACGCACGGTGACCACCACGTTATCGATTTCTTCGACATCCTTGAGCGTATTGATCGGGTGAATCTGATAATTAGTATCACCGATCTCCATCGTGCCACCGGCCAGAACGATGTTCGAGCGCTTCAAGGCTTCGACCACGTCAGTGAAGGTCAAATTGTAAGCCGCCAATTTCATCGGGTCGACATAGGTCATGATCTGACGGAATTTTCCACCAAAGGGATGTGGGATCTGCACCCCTTTCAAACCACCCATTTTATTTCTAACTGCGTAGTATCCAATCGTATAAAGCTCCGATTCACTGAGCCCTTCCCCGGAAATCGCCCCCAGCATAACCGGCATATTGGCAGGCTCGCTACTCAGAGTGAACGGAAACTCAATGCCCGGCGGCAAGTGAAACATGTCACTGAGCTCATAGTTGAAAATATCATTCATCGCTGCCGAAGAATCCGTGCCCGCCTCGAAGGTGATTTTCAACATCGCCGCCCCCGGCATGGTCCGCGATTCGATGCGTTCACGATTACTGGCCAGAGTCAAAGCCCGCTCCACCCGCGAAGTCACCGACTTCTCCATCTCCAGAGTAGGCAAACCGGGATAGGAAAAAAAGCTCACGATCACCGGCTTCCTGAAGTCAGGCAGGATATCGGCGGAAATTCTCGGATAGACGGTCAATCCGAGAAAGGACAATGCCAGCACCATGGCGAGCACGGCATAAGGATTGCGAATGGCGAAACGGACAAGTGGCATGAGCAGTAGTTGTTTATTTATTTGAACCACTCTCAACGAAAATCACTTTTACCGCAGAGCCTTCAGCAAGCCGGCCAATTTGTCCGACGGCCACTTGTTCACTGCCCGTCAAGCCTTCCACGATTTGAATCCGCAAACCATCATCGACTCCCGTTTTCACCGCCCTTACCTTGACCTTGCCATTCTCGATCACATAGACCGTGGCCACAATGCCGCTCTCGTCGAAACGCACCGATTGCGCCGGCAAGACCAGTGCCTGCTCGATTTTCTCAAGCTGAATCGTCGCTTCCCCGAACATGCCCGGCAACAACTTGCCCTTGGAATTGTCCAAATCGATCTCCACCCGCATCGAACCGGTCTGGGTATCGATTGAGCGAGAGAAGCGCGCCACTTCGCCTTTCAAAATTTCCTTCACCGCACGACAGGAGAACGCAGCCTCATCCCCCACGTCCACCCACACCGCCGAGCGCTCCGGAATCGCCACACGCACCCGCAA
This sequence comes from Verrucomicrobiota bacterium, assembly GCA_045046875.1. Classification (GTDB taxonomy): domain Bacteria; phylum Verrucomicrobiota; class Verrucomicrobiia; order Verrucomicrobiales; family DEV007; genus JAADHD01. The sequence goes on from JASFYY010000152.1 coordinate 6,575, forward strand.
ACGATCAAGTTTGGCAATTTGAAATAGTGACTTGCGCGATGACGAAGCATCCGCAGCTTTGACCAGATCCCCTGGATCAACCGCACGCATCGTCACCACTCCTTCAAAAGGGGCCTTCAGTATAGCAAAATCCATCATCGCTTTGATCTCCTCGGTTTCCTTCTGCGCCACCACCACCGAAGCTGCCGCACTTTTCACCTCAGCCTCGACCACCGCCAACCCAGCCTTCGAGCTTTCCATCCGGCGTTCGGATTCATCCTTGGCTTTCTGCGTGACCGCTCCGGTCCCCGCCAGACGCTTGACCCGCTCAAACTCCAGGGCATCCGCTTTGGCCTGCGCCACTGCCACCGCCACTCCGGCTTTCAATTGCTCTTGCTTGAATTTGAGAAATTCCACCTCGGCCAACTTGCGCTCATACTGTTTGACCATCTCCGGGGCATCGATCACTGCCAACGTATCCCCCTTTTTGACCGCATCGCCGATATCAACAGCCACCGACTCCACATAACCGGTAATCCTCGAAGCCAGATTCGCTTCATAATAAGGGTGCAGCGTCGCCGGTTGGGTGATCGAGAGAGTCAAAGTCTCGCGCTCGGGCTTGACCACCTTCACCGATACCACCTTCTGTGCCCGAACCATGACCACACAGCTCGACAGCAAAATGATCAGGCCAATGCTTTTGAATGATCTGTAACGCCCTTTTGTTTTCATCGTGTTTTAGTGAAAGCTAAACGGCATGGGTAAAGGATAACAGCCCCCCTGTAAACCGATTTACCGTTAATCAGTCTAGCCGATTCGCGCCATTCCGAGAGGGGCTTACCCACTTGTAAAATGACAAAATAATTTGAAATACACCCCAAGCACCGCTAAGAGCTTGAACGGGTTGTCTGAAGTTTTTCAATTTTTCGCAAGTGAGAATGAATGAAAACTCAACACAAAGCAGAGACAGCTCTAGGAAATTTCGTCGAATGAAATGGTTGAAATCACATCGCTGGATTTTTCTCATCCTGATCCTGGCAGGCTCTTGTTTGATCGATGGCGGCTCTCAACTCTTTTCACCTCAGGCTGAGATAGAGGAGTGCTGCAACGATTTGAAAGAACTCGAAATCGGCCATTCGAATTCATCCGCAGACCGCCACCTGAAATCGGGAGACGGAGGGAATGACCTGCCTCCCTCGCTGGTGAATTCCAGTGAGCAAACAGCACTGTCTTTCAATCGCGAGGCACAACTGCTTCGAGTCCAAGCTCTCCCTCACACTACGGATCGCTCCCCCTATTACATCTTGTACTGTAATCCGAAACTGCCCTCCTGCTGAAGTTTCACCACTGCGGATCCAGGGATAGCTACCTTGGCACCCACGCCTGTTAATCGACACGCTTGGCTTCTTGCCATCTGACGTGCCCTTTTCAAGCCCGCTCGTCTTTGCGACAAGCCACAAGCGCTGCATACCCACCCCTGGGTGGCAACAAATGCACCAGCTACTCACCCAACACAAAACCACTCTTTTTACAAAATATGCACTCTACAAAAATAATTCGACCCAAATTTCAGCTTGAAGCATCACTGAAAAAATATTGCCTTCTTGCCACTATCCTATTCACCTTCATCACTCCCGCAAAACTCTTCAGCCAAGTGGACGAAGATCAACTCGGAACCTGGTACATGTATTTCTGGAATACCAGCATCAAGGACTCTCCCTGGGGATTCCAGGGAGACTTTCAATACCGCAGTTGGAATGCCATTAATGACTTCGAACAGCGTATTTTACGCGGCGGACTCACTTACACCCTGGCCGAGACGGATATCAAACTCACCATGGGTTATGCCGATTTTTTGTCCGGAGTTTTTGGTAATGATGATTCGACTTCCTGGGAGCATCGAATCTACCAGGAAGCCCTGATCCCGAAAAAAATAGGCAACCGCTTTTATTTCACCCACCGTTTTCGCTTTGAACAGCGCTTCATCGGTAATCAAAATTTCCGCACCCGCTACCGCTACAATCTCTTTCTAAACATTCCTCTCAACAACAGCTCCATCGAAAGTGGCACGGTCTATCTGGCCTTTTACAATGAAGTGTTTTTCAATGGCCAAAGCAACATTGGCAAAGGCAAGTCCGTGGGATTTTTTGACCGCAACTGGGCCTACGCTGCCCTTGGATATGCGATTAATAAACAGTTCAAGGTGCAACTCGGCATCATGCATCACACCACTCCTGACTGGAGCAAAAACCAAATGCAGTTCAGTGTTCACCATAGTTTCTGAAGCTAGTTTCCTTACCAATTCCTTGGGGCTTAAGCCCCAA
>JASFYY010000153.1:0-47686 GCA_045046875.1 Verrucomicrobiota bacterium
AGTGCAGCGCAAAACTCACGTAACCTAATCCATACCCATGACACCTATGAAATTCGGCATTATCGGCTCCGGCATGATCGCAAAATTCCACGCCAAGGCCATCGAAGCCATGACTGGCGGCGAACTGCACAGCATCTACGGACGCAGTCCGGAAAAAAACCAGGCGCTCGCCGACGAGTTCGGCTGCAAAAACTACAGTGACCTCGCCGAGTTCCTCGCCGACCCTGAACTCGAAATCGTCACCATCGCGACCCCTAGCGGAGCGCACCTCGAGCCCGCCATCGCCGCTGCCAAAGCCGGCAAACACATCATCTGCGAAAAGCCCCTCGAAGTCACACCTGAGCGCATCGACCAGATGATCGCCGCCTGCGACGAAGCCGGCGTGACCCTCGCCGGCATCTTCAACCGCCGTTTTCACCCCGCCATGGACGTCTTCAAAAAAGCCGTCGATGAACAACGTTTTGGCCAACTCACGATGTGCGACGCCTATACCAAATGGTATCGCGACCAGGCTTATTACGATTCCGGCGCCTGGCGCGGAACCTGGGAACTCGATGGCGGAGGTGCGCTGATGAACCAGTCCATCCACCTCATCGACCAGCTCATCTATCTCGCTGGAGACGTCAAATCCGTTTGCGCCACCGTCGCTTGCCTCACCCATACAGGCATCGAAGTCGAAGACACCGCCGTCGCCATCCTCGAATTCAAAAACGGCGCTCGTGGCGTGATCCAGGGATCCACCTCCTGCTGGTCATCGACCGGTCACCCCGCCGAAGTGGATATCTGCGGCGAAAAAGGCTCCGTATTCCTCGCCGACGAACAATTCCGCTGTTGGGATTTCGCCGAAGAAAAACCTGAAGACGCACAGATCAAAAAGACCATGCTGCAAGGATCCGAAGTCGCCGACGGACTTGGCGCCAACGATCCCACCGCGATCAATTTCACCGGTCACCAGCTCAACTTCGAAGACGTTGTGCAAGCAATCAGCAATGGTCAGCCCCCTCGCATCGACGGCCACGAAGCCCGCAAAGCCGTCGCCCTGATCTGCGCGATCTACGAATCCGCCAAGAATGATGGCAAAAAGGTGATGCTGTAAAATGTGATACAGGTTTGCAATCTGTTCCGCCCCTATGAACTAAGTTTATCCGCACTTTAGCTAGAGGAAAAGCACAGCAACCATCCTTCCAGATTTCCATTGACCGTAACAAATGTAGCGCAATGAAACTATCAGAAGTAAAAAAATCGCTCCACCAGGTGGAACAAATTTCTTTTCAGTTACCGGGCGGAGAATCAGTTCCAAGGCATTTCCATGTCACCGAAGTCGGCAGGATAAGCAAAAACTTCATCGATTGTGGAGGCACGGTTCGCAATGAAGAATTTGTCAGTTTTCAGCTTTGGACTGCCAATGACTACGATCACCGCTTAGCTCCCCACAAGCTTCTGAGCATCATTGAACTTTCAGAAAAAAAACTAGGGATCGAGGATTCAGAAATTGAAGTGGAATACCAGTCCAAAACCATTGGGAAATTCGGCTTGGAGTTCGACGGCACGAACTTTTTACTGACCTCCAAACAGACTGATTGCCTAGCAAAGGAGTCATGCGGCATTCCCCCTGAAAATTCGAAATTAAATTTTTTGGCAGATACATAATCACCCTGTTGTTCACCATCCAATGGATGTTGCGAATAACGACAACTGACCGACAGCCAGAAATTCGCCCGCCGAGTCCCGCGAAACAATCATACAATCTCCCTCATCGCTGCTATTTAAGAGTCATCTAAGAATGAGAACACAACGGTGATGACCTCATTAGTATTCACTTAAGCGATATCCCACTCATTTTGTTTTCGGCAATGACCTTTCGCCTTTTACTGCTACCTCTTTTTTTATTGTCGGCATGCGCAAGCACGTTACAAAAGGGAGACGTCACTTACACATACCATCAAAATCGATTTTCTATTTACCCCTCCATACCAGGTCATTCGGTGATTTTCCCAGTGGTTTCTCTAGGGAGTCAGCATAAAACCGTGATTCACGTTCGCGAATTGCCGATCCCTATTTTTCCACAGTGGGCACACATAGAGGTTCCTGAAAATGAAGACTCTAAATTCATCACAACACAACCCTGGCGAAGCGTCATCTTACAAATAACATACCGAAAGTTAAATGGAGACCTATTGCACAGCGAGAATATTTCACTCAAGAATTGGGAGGGGGGCAGCCAACCTGGTAATCATTGGAGAACACGACAGATATCTATAAAAATCTCACCATGGCATACAACGATCGAGTCCCCACCTGAACCAGAAGTTAAATCCTATAACATGATCATTAAAGTGATTTCACCTTCTAACCGCAAAAAGGATCACATCCACTTCCATGGCGCCAAAGCCGATTTCCCCACCATGACTGACTTACGCAAGGCTCGCCTCGCATTTCCCCTCAACAGTCAATAACCTCCTGAAACTCTCCGCAGCAAACCTCTTCATTTAAACTCAGGATCTGCTTTGCAGAGGCGGGGTATTGAAACCGAGCTCCGCAGTAAATCAGCCAGCTCCCCCAATGCTTCATTCCTATTTGCATTAAAACCTATCTCCTGTCATCCTTTTATGCATGAGGACAACGATAGACCTTCCCGATACTTTGATGGAGCAGATCAAATTCCACACCTCCAATAAAAAAGTAACCTTTCGTTCACTGCTCATCACCGCATTGGAAAAAGAACTGTCGGCAGAGAAAAAACCATTCTGCCTACGGGATGCTTCCGTTGGCAACGCTGAAGATCCAAAGATTTCCAACCAAACCACCGATCAACACCGCAACCCTGCTATTTCTAAATACTCCCCATGAAATGCCCTCGCTGTAAAAATGACATGGCAAAAGGTGAAGCCGCCGTTCACGGCACCTTGGGTGGTTTTATGTTGTTTGGATTATCTCACCAACATTTATGGTTCTTCAAAGGTCACAAGGATGAACTTGTTCTACCAAGCAATCAAGAAGCCGCCGCCTACCGTTGCGCTGATTGCAAACTCACTGTGATTGATGGCGAATCCTACCAAGATCAAGCTTCCACCAATTTCGGCCGCAAACTCGGAACCAAATACGCCAAATGGAAAAATCGTCGTCGCGAACAAGATCAATAAAAATCACACTGCTCGACATTTTTTGAAATTGAAGAATTAACCCACAACCGGAGCGTAGTGTAGATAGGCGAAGTCAATTTTTCACAGATCAGCACTGATAGGAAAAAATAATTTGGTTGTGAACATAAACATATCAGTGCCGATCAGTGGTTAAAATATTGGTTAGATACCCGAATCCCCACTCAACACTTGCCCTCCTTCCCCGCCCCCGCTAAATTCCTCCCATGATCCCGCGCTACCTCCCCCACCTGCTCGCCTGTATTTTCTCACTGCTCATCCCCACCACCAGCAGTCTAGCTACTGATGATCCGCCTGCCCTACTCGCTGGAGCCGCCACTGCCGACATCACCCCGCGCACCTGGCCGCTACGCATCTACAGTCAGATCGCAGAAAAAGCCCGTGATCCGCTGCACGCCCGTGCCCTGGTGCTCTCCGACGGTCAGATCACTCTGGCGATGGTCACCGTGGACGCCCTCAGCGTCGGCCCGGAAACCTGTGACAAAATCCGCAGTCGGGTCACTGAACAATGTGACATCAAAGCTGAGAACATCATGATCTCAGCGACCCATTCTCACACCACTCCCTTCAACGGTGTGAAAAAAGGGTCCCCCGCCCAACTCGATTACGTCGAAGTTTTTCTCAAAGGAGTGAGCGAAGCTATCGTCAAAGCTCACGCCAATCTGAAACCTGCCTCAATCGGCTGGGCCAGTTCACCAGTCCCCAGCGAAGTGCGCAATCGCCGCTGGTTTCTCAAAGCTGGAAAAATGCCCCCCAATCCCTGGGGTGAAATGGACCAAGTAAAAATGAACCCCGGTTACAGCGCGGATACCCTCGATCGACCCGCCGGCCCGACCGATCCGGATGTCACCATCCTCTCTGTCATGGACGCGCGCGGACGCAAATCCCGCGCCCTCTACGCCAACTACTCTCTGCACTACGTCGGCGGATTACCGAAAAAACAAGTGTCCGCTGACTACTACGGCGAGTTCGCCCGCCTGATGCCTTCCCGCTTGCGCAGTGAAGAGGATTTTGTCGCCATCATGAGCAACGGAGCCTCCGGTGACATCAACAATCTGCCCTTTCTGATCAACCGCCCACCGCGTGAAAAGGGCGAACAAATCCGTATCGTCGCCAGCAAAACCGCCGACGCGGCCTGGCGCGCATGGAAAAAAATCGATAGCTGGCAGAAAAATCCCCGACTCTGCATGGTGCAACGCAACATCACCCTGCAACTGCGCGAACCCAGAGCAGAACAAATCGAACGAGCCAAGGCGATCCTCGCCATCAGTGACAAAAAAGAGCAAGGCAAGCTGCCCGTCGGAGCAATCAACTATGCGCGCAATACGATGGCGATGCTGGAAGGTGGTGAGATCATCCTGCCGCTGCAAGCCATTCGCATCGGTGACTTTTCAGCCGTCGTCATCCCTTTCGAAACCCTGGTCGAGATCGGTCTCGAATTAAAAAAACGCAGCCCCTTCGGCACCACCATGGTGATTGGTCTGGGCAACGGTCGTTATGGTTATCTGCCCACTCCCAAACAACACCAGCTCGGCGGATATGAAACCTGGCTCGGCACCTGTAAAGTGCGTGAAAACTCATCAGAACTCATTGTGAAAGAACTGCTCGAGATGTTAGCTGAATTGAAAAAATAAGCCCATCCCCTTGAAATGAGCCAAGTTCCTCCCGTCCCCGAAACGCTACGCTTCGGCGGCGTGATTCTGGAGTTTTTCCAACTCAGCGTAGGCAATCCAGAACGCGGCATCGTCCCCGCTTACCACTTCCAGATACTCGATTTGAACTCAAACAAAGTCGGGCATTTGAGCTTCCGGGTTGGTGACACCGAACACATAAAATTAGCCGCAGGTCACATCGGTTATGAAATCACCGAAGAACATCGCGGACACAGTTACGCCTACCAGGCCTGCTTGGCTGCAGCTCCCTGGATCGCCACTCGCAGAGCATCCTTACTCATCACCGCAGATCCCGACAATGCAGCAAGCATTCGAACCATCGAAAAACTAGGTGCCACCTTTTTGAATGAAGTCGATGTCCCTGAAAATGACCCCCACCACAAAAGAGGCTCCCTGCGAAAACGTCGCTATGAGTGGACGCCTTCGTTATGAGAGAACAAAACGAACTTGAGGGTTCCAGGGACACAGAAAGAGAAGTGAACATTTTCCGCGAGCGAAGGTCACACCATGCTTGGTCACTTCACCTATGAAAATATTCTCCTTCGCATCCATCTTTAAAAACAGCCAATGGCTATTGCTAACATCGGCGCTGATTTTATCCTCTTGCCAGGATCAGCAGGCTCCTGAAGCCGATCAAACCGCTGCAGGTGAACCCCTGCCCCCCCTCATCACAACAGCGGGAAAAACCGACAACATCTACCGCAAACGTTTTGATCTGCCACGCGCAGTTTTCACTCATGGCAACATGGTCAAGCCTGGCGTCGTTTTTGCGCTCAAGGGGCAGGACAATTTTCTGCCTCTATATGTCGCCGCGATAGAAGACGACCAGAAAAAATATCAGGCCGAGGGTTTTTCCTATACCATTCTGGTTCCCAATTTCATACAAATTCTGGATCCAGAAAAAAATGGACTCACGATCAGCAAAACCACATTCGAAGGCAAGTCTTACAAAAAAATTGAGCGCCAACTGGATCCCAAAAAAATAAGCGCCCGCTGCTTTAAAGCCGCCTACGGTCTCGAAGAAACCTTGTGGTATCGCTTCGATGAAAACCACACTGCAACCGAGCCCCCGCTCCTACGTATCACCCTCAACTACCAGGGCAAACCCATCAGCCGCGCTGAAGCACGCTTGCACATCTACGACGAACTGGAAAAACCCGCGCAGGTGTCTCCCGATGATTTCAAATTCTACCTGGCTTCCGGCCCACTGTTTCGACCAGGTCACTACGATGAATTCGCAAAGATGCAGCGCAAGGCCGGCTTCAACACACTTTTATTATTCAGCAAAGACCCTGAGCCGATCAAGGAAATGAAAAAACGCGGCTTCTACGTCATCGCACAACGCGGCGGCAGTTATCACAAAGTTCAGCAACAACTCAAACAATGCCTCGAACAAGGCCCTGCGTGGTTCACCAAGGCCGATGGTGGCGAGATGGAAAAAGTCTTAGCTCACAGCGATGCGGTACTGTGGGATTTCGAACCAAGACCTCAAAGCTTCTCCAGTTTACCGGCGGACGAATGGTCGATCGCCGAATTCAGGAAAACCGCCAAGATCAAAGATGACATCGAGCTGACAGAAAAAATCATCAAAGAGAAATACCATCAGAAGTGGATCGAATTCCGTCAGGACCAACTGGCTCTGGTGATCAAACATTGGGTCGATTTTTGTCATGCCATCAATCCAAAGATCGAAACCATCATCACCGAAGGTCGCTCTAACCGCTTCGACCCTTCGGAACAGATCGATTACAAAAAATACGCCCGCTACGTGACCTACTGCGACCCGATGAACACCAACATGCGTGTTTCTGTCACGGGGATGAAGAAGTGGATGGCACGCGTGCCCGAAGCAGAATTCCTCGGCTGTCAGAATCTGGCAATGCCCGGTAGCCACATCTCTTATGGTCAGGATATCAGCAAGCTGCAACTGATCAGCTCGGTTTTAATCGGCAGCAAGGGCAACGCCATTTTTCCCGGACGCTCGATGGATGCCAGCGATTTTGTGATCTACAACCGGGCCATGAATTTCATCGGCAAACACCAGAATTTCTTCTTCAAAGGACAGGCTGACCCAAAAAACATCAGCTTGGCAGCCTCTTCGGACAAGGACATCGTGAGCCGCGCTTATGCCGATAACAAAGGCGATAACTTCCTATTAGTGGCCTGCAACTGGAACCGCAAGAATGATGCGACCCTTCACCTGAAAATGAATCCCGGAGATGGCGAATGGCTGCTGATCGACGAAGATAACCGTCAACGCTTCACCCTCGACGGCAAAACCTCCATGCCCGCATCCGCCTTGCAAAAAGGCGTGAGCCTAAATGTCCCCGCCGCCTCATACCGGGGTTTTCGCTTGCTTCCTCACAGCAAAGAAGCGTTGAAAAAGAGCTCCGACTTCATCGAGGTCAAAGTGAAAACCGCAACTTCTGGTGATTTTTCCAAAACTAAACAGAGTTCCCCCAGCAAGAAAAAAACTCCCGTGGCTAAAAAAACTCAATCGACTCTGACCACATCAGCTGACGACCGTTTATTGTTTCACTTGGATTTCAAAAACCAACTCACTCCAGCCATCTCCGTTGCCAAAACCACCCAAACGGTCAAAGGCTCCGCCACCTTTCAAAAAAGCCCCATGGGCCAAGCTCTCAAAATAAGCGACGGCCTCGACTTGGAATATTTGGCAGAAGGCAACATCGACCTCAATCGCGGACGGCTTGAAACCCACTTCAATCCTTTGTGGCAAGGTGGCGACAAAAAAAGCCATGTCATTCTGCGAGCTAAACCCAATAGCGGTTTGCTCTATTTTGGCAAAAGTGCCGACGGTAGGCTGCTCTTCAACCTAGTCGATGCCAAAGGCGCACAGCACCACATGGGCATCAAGGTGCGTGATATGCCACCAGGTGAATGGCACGTCGTCACCATTCTATGGGACGCCAGCCAGGGCAAAATGAGCATGGACCTCGACGGCAAAGAATCCGCTGTATATGAAGGCGAACCTTGGACCATGCAAACGATGAACAATAAAAACCCCAAGTCCAAAATCCACCTCCCCGCTGACGCCGAAATCATCCTGGATGAACTCAAAATTTGGACGCTAAAATAAAGATGGTTAGCGGCCCCCTCCAATCCGCGTATCGCTCAATCCCACGCAATACCATTACGTTTCCACAACCTCCCCCTACCTCCCCGCCCGCTGCCGACTTTCCGCTTCATACACATCGCGCATACGGATCGATTGCCCGTCCTTAGTCGCGATCCAGAGACTGCGTCCACGTCGGAACTCCACCGCAGCGATGCCCTTCTCGTTAATCGGCCAATCCGCTGCCCGCGCAATGCGTCCAGGGCGTCCTGACCACGAACCCGTCTGCCATGAAAAAAGCGTAAAAAAGCTAATTAATACAGTGATACTAAACAGATAATACTTCACTGACTTTTTTTGAATCAAAGGATCCACCAGTGCATGCAGACCAATCGCCACCGCTGCGATAATCAACGGCAATGAGTAGCTGAGATACCAATAATAGAAATACAGCGAGGTGAAATGTTGGTGAATCAGAGCAATCGCCGGAGACAGCAGCGCAAAACCCAGCACCATCGCAGCAGGTGACAAACCCTGATTTTTCGAACGCCTCCACAACCAGAACACCCCCACTGCCATCAAAGCGGGAATCAATAACCATTGCATACCTGCCAGAACAGGCTCCGCCGTCGCAAAGCGCTGGAACAGCACCTCCTGCAAAGTTGCCACATCCGTGCGCGAATCAGAAATATCCTGCCCTGAAGGAAAATTAGTCCCAGTGCTGTAATGCGACCAGGCATAGAAAAACCAGATGGATCTCAATGAAATCATCTCGAATATTTGACGAAAATGATAACTGACTTGGGGCAAATGCGGGAAAATCAAAAACACATAAAGCAGACCCGTCACCGCATTCACCACCATCAGCCGTGAGATCGGGCCAAGCAGCCCGGCATCCTTCGATCGCCACCATCTCCACAGCAAAAAGCCCAACAGCCCCACATTGAGCGCCAGAGCAAAATAAACCGAACCCGCATAAGACCAGAGGCAGAAAAAGACACTGAAAGCCAGCCCCAACCAATTGCGCCAGCGATTGTCACGTAACGCCAGCCAGGCAAAGGCCACCGCCAGCGGAACAAATAATAAGACCAAGGCGTAACCACGCGCCTGCAGACTGTAATCGATATGCATCGGATGAATCGCCGCCAGCGCAGCCGCAATCAATGCTCCCGTTCGCAAACCCCACAGCTGAAGTAAAAACCACAAGCTGACAATCGATGCCAGGCCCGCCAACAACACCGGTATACGCAAAGCCACCACACTGAAACGCTGGCGATCCACTCCCGTGAATGCTCGCCAAGTCCTCAAACTCGCCTGGGCCAAAACACTCAGCATCACCGGATTGTTGCCCAGCCTGTTTTCCCACAAGGCCTCACTCCAGCCCGCCCCTTGCCAGACTTGCTCTCCGTCCGGCCTGATTTCCAAATAACCGTGAAAATTTCTCCTCAAGTTGTCCTGCTCATCAAAATACAAACTACGATCCAGATGCGGCACCCGCAAAAAGGCCGCCACCAGCAAGATAATCCCCAAACTGATCCAGCCCAACCTTCCCACTTGAAAAACCCCACCGTTCACCCCCAGAAGCGCCGGCAACAGCGCTCCCTTTTTTGGACGCCGCCGAGTCAAGGGCAGCCACCAGGACACCGTCAAAGCACAAAAGAGCAAAACCACCCCGACAATCAACGCTCCCTGCCACAAACCAATCTGACGATACACCTCGACACCCAGGTTCTGACCACCCAGGGCTTCAAAGTCAAAAAACGCCTGCCACGGCACTTCGTCCCTGTCCACCTCCAGCCGTTTGGCCACTTTTTTGAGCGCCTCCCCCTTCCACGGTTCAGGCGATTGCCAGACAAACAACAGGAACGCTGTCGCCACAAACAGCAGCACCGCCGAAACACGGTTGATTGCAGAATCGGATGACAAGGGAAAACGCGGCATGATAAACTGATTCGATCACTTTATAAGTGACAGGTACAATTGCACCGCAAATTTGTACCCCTCATGCTATTTCTTGCAAACATCTTTTGAGCAAAGACCCAAACTCTGTTCTATTCACAGACAACTCCATCTCATGAAAAAATCCCTGTTCCCCATCCTGTTGCTCTCATTCACCCTCTCCATCAGCCTCAACTCCGCCGAGCCACCCGAGTTCAAATGGCGCGAAGTCGAAATCGACCAGATCGAGATCGGTTACGGCCTGCAATTGACCGATGTGGATGGTGACGGTAAAACCGACATCGTGTTGGCCGACAAAAAAACCATCCAGTGGTATCAAAACCCCACTTGGAAAAAACACATCATCGCCAAAGACCTGACCGAGCGCGACAATGTTTGCATCACCGCTCGCGACATCGACGGCGACGGCAAATGTGAAATCGCCACCGGAGGTCAATGGAATTTCCGCGAAACACAAAAAGACGGCGCAGTGTTTTATCTCATCCCGCCCGCTGACCGGACCCAACTGTGGACTCCGGTGAAACTCTACAACGAACCCAACACCCACCGCATGCACTGGATCAAAGGGGCTGATGGTCAGTTCACCCTGGCAGTCAAACCCCTGCGTGGACGCGGCAGCGTGGAGGGCGTCGGCCCGGGTTTGAAAATGCTCGAGTATTTCAAACCAGCCGATGTCAAAAGTGAATGGAAAACCCAAGTCATCGGTGATTTCACCCACCTCTCGCACAACTTCCACCCCGTCAACTGGGACGACGATCCGGAAGACGAACTGATCACCGCCAGCAAAGAAGGCATCTGGCACTTTGACCGCAAAAATGGAAAATGGATCTCACGTCAGCTGACCAGGGATTTCGCCGGAGAAATCCGTGACGGCCGCCTGCCCAACGGCAAACGTTTCATCGTCACCATCGAGCCCATGCACGGCGTCCGTTCTTCTGTCTATGTTCAACCCGACGACGACAAGGGCCTGTGGGACAAATTGTCCGTGCTCGACGATGCTCTGATCGACGGCCACGCCATCGCCGTCGCCGATTACCTCGGCACCGGCTCCGACCAAATCGTCATCGGCTGGCGAGCCTTTCATCCCAAGGGAACTCCCGGCATCAAACTGTTCACTCCCCTCGATGAGAATGGGGGGAAATGGCGCGAAACCAAAATTTTAAGCGAACAACTTGCCGTCGAAGACATCAAAGCCGCCGACCTCAATGGTGACGGCAAAGCCGACTTTGTCGCAGCCGCCCGCCAGACCAAGAACTTGAAGATCTTCTTCAGCCAACCTTGACTAAGGATTCCTTAACTTTCTCGTTCAAAACTCCTCTCGACCGCCGAAGTCTTAACGAAGGAGTTTGTTCGATATTGCTTTCGGGTAGTATCCTCCAGCTGTCTCCCCAGTAGACTGGATCGGTTCAACACCCCCCCTACCGCTCCACATCCTTCACCGCAATCTTCAAATGCCGCGCCCGTGGCGCATTGCCCCAGCCCTCACTGGCATCGATGAAACCGATCCACAATTCACCCGGTTCATTCTCCATGATATACGAATAGGTCGCATACCCTCGGGCAATGATCGTAGACTCTCCCCAGCTCTTGCCTTCATCACTGGAGAAAGCAAGATGCAACTCACTGCGCCGATTCGGATTCCAGGTCAAAGCCAACCTTCCATCCGTCATGCGAATGAGATGTCCCGGTGAGTGACTGCTCTTGATCTTGGTCGGCTCCGCTTTTGACCAAGTGAGTCCACCATCACTAGAGTATGATTCCCAGAAAAATCCACGCGCCGTGCGAATCAACATCCACAAACGTTTGTCGTTCAACTCGATCACACAAGGTTCAACCGCTCCCGCATGATCACCAGCTCCGCCGATGTCGATTTTATTACTGAGCTTCCAAGTCTTCCCCCCATCACTCGACACGGTGGTGCGTGATACCAGCCGCCCAGGATTGGCTACATAATGGGAAAAAGGCACCACAATATTGCCGTCACTCGTTTCCGCCGCACCGTTGGTGCTCCCCGTATAACCCTTGAACACCATTTGCGGATCGGTCCAGCTTTTACCACCATCACTGCTGCGCACCGTATAAAGATCACTACGAGTATTTTCAGTAGGATTCTCAGTTTTTCGATCCCAGGCGTGCTGTTGATAGGCCAGAAAAAACACATGCAAAACACCATCACCAGCACGAAACGCGGTGGGGTGCGCCGAGCGTCCCTGTGGCAAACGGGTGATCTCCTGCTCCGCCTCCCAGCTCTTTCCTCCATCACGAGTGATACGTCCTGCAATAAAACATTCACCGGGCTTGCCCGCATAACTCGTCGGCGTGGAATACACTGACATCACCGCCCCGTCATCAAGTTTGACCAGAGCAGGCCCAAGCACCGCCAAGTGATCCGTGTCGTGAGTGATATTGATCGAGCGCGGGTGCATCGTTACCCGATCACCGCTGCGATGCCAGACCGTGAACGGTTTCCGGGCAAAACGTTTATCTCCGGTAGCCAATTGTTTGATCAACAAATCGACAATGATACGGTGCCCCACACTTCCCGGGTGCATGCCATCAGGCGTCAACGATCCTGCTGTGTGTTTGGGCTGCGCGTCATAAGCCTCGAAAGCGGCAAACACATCCACCAATTCGACATTCTCTTTTTTAGCGATCTCCCGCACCGCGGCCACGTAGTCACGCAACAGCACATTAAAACCGTCAACCTCATCCGGTTGGTAAGGGGGCTTGCCATACAATTCGCGGGTCTTTGGTGCCCAGTGAATCGGATTCGAAGTCATCAATACCACCCGCACACCTTGTTTTTTCAGCACTCGAATCATGCCTTCGAGATTACTGCGGTAGTTTTTCAAAGACACCCGGGGCTTTGTTGCCGGAGTTTTTTTCCACACATCAACCGCCGCGTCATTAATGCCAAACATGATCACCACCACATCCGGTTTCAAATCCAATACATCCTTCGCGAAACGAGCTTTACCCATTTTACTGGTATGCCCCCCGATCCCCGCATTGACCACTTTCACATTCTTTCCCTCAAAAGAAATCTCATCCGCAAGCAAATTCGAATAAACCTCCAAACTGCCTCGCTGCGCCGTAACCGAATCCCCGAAAGTAACAATGGTCGAGGTCTCAGCGGCGAGCGAAGCCACCACATTAGAAAAAAAAAGACTACAGATCGTCGCAGACAATAATAAACGGTTCATGGGGGATGATGGAGTGTTTGGTTCTACCGCCGCTATATAACGGCAACTCTAAAAAATATCGCCAAATCAATTCCACGCAAGCCCTCACCTCTGGTATCTTCAAGATACCACACACAGAACTCAATACCGTTGCGTCCCACATCTCTCTCTAGCTCATTTCAAACTTCCGCCATCCCTCCTAAATCCGGATGAAGATTTTTTTCTTATACATCCAGTAACACATATACCACAGGGCAAACCACACGATCAAATTGGTGGCAGCCTCCGTAGGAATAAACTCAATGTGATCAAACACCGCCCCGGAAAAAGGCTTGATCACCTTACGCACCAAACCAGCCCCGCCGATGTGGGCAAAGAGGTAGATGAACAATGGGTTCATCCCCACCACAGTGAAAAACAACACTCCCTTTTTCATATTCAACACATCGATGATCCAATACGAAAGAGCAAAAGCCAACAGCGTCCAGCCACCACTGACAACTACAAACGATGAAGTGGCGATGCGCTTGATAATCGGAGTCATCGGGTCCATCAAATAGCCCAAACCCACCCCGATCAAACCTGCGACGACTAGAATCCTAAGCTTTTCCATTTTAGACCGGTCGCTCATCAGCAAAACTCCCACCATCGCCCCCCAAATGGTGTGCGCCGTCGTCGGCAGCGCATTGAAGACCACCCAATGGCCACCGTTGAGCTCCCCTGCAATAAGCATATCCACATACGCTCCGAAGTTTTTGTCTGCCACAAAAGCTTGATCAAAACCAGAAATCCCCGCTGCTCGGTAAAGCAGTTCAGTCACAGCCAGAATTACCAGTGAGGCAATCAACTGAGTCCGTAACGAATACTTAAGCAGAAAAAAGGTAATGAGATAAGTCACCGAAAGCTGCGACAACACATTATGAAAACGCCAGGTGATATGCCCGGGTCCGATACAATACAAGGCCCATCCCAATAACAGTAACAGACCCGCTCGCTGAATGGCATGTTTGCGAATCAGCGCATAACTGTCCCCGCGCAAGGTCCGGCTACGAAAGGACATCGGCATCGACACACCGACGATGAACATAAAAGCAGGCTGAATCAAATCCCACATCCGCAAGCCATTCCAAGGATGATGATGAAACTGCATCCCCAACGAATGCCAAAAAGTCCCCTCCGCCTCTGGGTTGATCACAAAAAAGAAAATGTGTGCCGATTCACCAATCAACAAAAACATCACCGCCCCACGGAAAAAATCCAAAGACAACAAGCGCTCCGGCTTGGCTGTTTTCTCAAGTAAAACTTCACTCATAACTAAGCATCTGCCCCTCAACTACAAAGCTCCGATCTTGCCACTACTTTTTCTTCTTCCCCTTCTTAGCCCCCAGGGATTCAATATACATAATAATCGATTCAATCTGGTAATCCTTCAACACTCCGAGATAAGGCGGCATGCCCTCCCCTTTTTCATCAAAGCCCTTCACCAGATGACGACCCGGATCGAGGATCGATTCTTTAATATAAGCACCGTCCACTCTCTTCAAAACCGAACCATCGGCAAACTCCCGCCGAATGCCCCACAACCCCTTCCAGGTTGGCCCGACCACCTGCCCTTCGGCGACCATTTTCGCCGCCGATCCATCGACGGTGTGACACGCCATGCAACCAAACATCTGGTAAATTTTCTTCCCTTCTTCAATTGAGGGATCCGGAGTTTTCATCGTCATACCCGCTCCTTTTTTCAAAGTCATGTCAGGTTTCAGATCACCAAAACCTTCTTTTTTGAGATCCATTTTTTTCAAACCATGAACCGTGAGGTAAGTGCTTCTGATCACCGGCAAATCCGTCTTCACCGCCATGCGATAAGTCACCCCCATCGACTGCACCACCTTCATATCCGGAATCGCCAAAAACACCGCTTTGCGGTCCTCGGACAAATAAGCATTAGCCACTGGTAGACCTTCCTGCCCGGGTTCGTCATCCAATTTGTAATTGCCAGAGCCGTAATCTTTAGTTCGATGGTAATTCCAACGATCCACGGTGTAAGAGAAAAGACTCGTCGCAATGTCTTTTTCCAACTCAACCCCGAAACGCAACAACACCCCTTTGTCACACGATCTCACATCCAACGGCACATAACTCGGCGCCCCCGTATAACGCACACGATGCACACCGCTGACATCTCCTGCAACTGTTCCCCAAATCTTGAACCCACAGATGAACAATTGCCCATCAACAGGATCAATCGTGCCTTTCATCGTCGCCGACGAAAAACCGCTCAATACCGAACTCACCGCTCCCTGACGCGGCCCGCCAGGTTGGTCATCGATATATACCTTGAACAACTCCGGACGACTATAACCGATGTGAACCAACGAATCGTTCAGCGGCCCCATCTTCGCGTTGCGTGGCGTCACCTGACTCGCTCCGGACTGATTGACAAAATGGGGAATCCACACTGCAGGCTCGGTGATCTTTTTCGGATGCACCGGTTTTTTTAACGCCACTGGTAGATAACCATAGTGGTTCGCTTTTTCAATCACCTGAATCGGCGTGGCAGGAACCCAGTTGCCCTGCTGATCACTCGCGGTCACTCTGCCCGTCTGCATGTCACAACCGATATAAGGCTGGCGCAGACCCCGACCGATCACTTTATACGAACGCCCGTCCTTGGCGACCTCGACTACCGAACCGTTAAATTTCACATTGGTCGCAACCGCCTGACCACCTTTGGCGAGAATAAAACCCCCGCCCGGTTTTTTCGCCATGTCCATGGCAAACTCCCGGGTCTCAGCTGACTGCGCCACCACATTGGAAAAGTTTTCATAAAAATCCACCTGCCCGTCGCCATCCTCATCGTGCAAACGCACGATACCATTGCGGTCGGCCACATAAATCACATCGTCCACAATCTGCAGCCCCTTCGGTTCGTGCAATCCGGAAGCATGACGCTTCCATTTCACCTCTTTCATATCCCCCGTCACTCCCGTCGCCAACCACACGTCCCCATCAAAACCAACCACCGCCAGACGACCGTCGGAAAAGAAATCCAAAGCTCCAATGCGAACATTACGTTTCCATGGATTGGGCACCGGCAAAGGAATCTTATCAATCACGTAAGCGTCTTTTGCATCGCTCATCACCCCCTTCACCACCACCGCTTTTTTCCAGCTAGGATCGCTCCATTTTTCCACTTTCGGCAGGGACGTCATCGCAGGGACCGCTTCACCAAAAGCCACTAGATGGGTAACCGTCACCTCTTTATCCGACTCTTTGATCGTATGAAAAATCGTCTTACCCTCTTTCAATCCCAACACCCGCTTGAAAGGTTCCGTGTGCGGCGCCACCACCCACTCGTAAACCAGCCCTTTGCCATCTGCACTTGCCGCGACCCGCTCTTTTATTTTCACTCCACCAATTTCATACTCCAAAATCACCCCACCTTTGATCAAACGCACCCCGCCCCACCGTCCCATTTCCACCGGTAAAGGCCCCAAAGCTACTCGCTGCATATTCTCACTATCTTCACCTCCCGTTTGGTCTAAAGCTGGAGCCATGCTACGCGGATCTTTCAGCTTAGGCTCCCCTTCCCCTATCGACCAACCTGGATAAATCCCATTCGCCAACAGCGGTGTCCCGATCGGTTGCGGCAAAGTCTTCGTCCCGGGAGGAGCCTTTTTGCTCGGCACGCGATAGGAACCTGCCGACATGCTATTCATCGTCAACCATTCACCGTCCTTACTCTCTTTCCAGATCAGCGCGAAGCGCAACAAATCCGTATCAAAAGCCGCATGCACCCCCTGTCCCAGATCCAAAATAATCGCTCGCGGCGTCAAATTATTCGCCGGCCATTCTTTGCCCAAATCCCGCGCATCAAAGGTAGATGAGAAATAGGGGAATTCCGGCTCAATGAACTCGGCAAACTCCGATGGCAAAGCTGAGTGTTTATTATCCGGCCCAGCCCAGATCGTTTGCCCCAACTGACAACAAGTCATGATCGCAAGGGTGGCGGTAGTCTTGAAAATTTTCATCAACAGAACCTATGCCTCCTCCAAGCGCAGTCGGCAAGCTCAAACCTCACCATAAACAACTCTCATCCCCCCACCCCCTTGTAGAGCAGAACTCCGATTCTGCTCCTCTTCTCACTTACCAAACAAACATCAACCCTCATATTCAAATGGGTGTTTAAAATATCTACAAACCACTGATATCACTGATGAACACTGATTTTCCTGAGAATAAAAAACCGCCATCGAATAAAGCTTGATCAAACAGCTCTTCACTTCTTCCCCGGGGTATTTTCCTCCAACTTCCCGCTAGACATCAGTGCCTATCAGTGAAAATCAGTGGTTAGAACTTGAAGACTTACTAATATCCCAACAAACCCACCCCCTTGTAGAGCAGAACTCCGATTCTGCTCCTCTTCTCACTTACCAAACAAACCCTTAAGCAAGCTCTTGCCCACATCCTTCAGACTTTCGATGGTCTGCTTGCCTTGATCAATCAACTCAGTCAGATTGCCAAAAGGCGTGATGATATCCACTTTAGGTTTGCCCAGATCCCCCTTCGAAACAAAATCAAAAGCAATGCGTCCATCTCTCATCGCAGGCTGCAACACCAAATCCTTCAAACTATCAGAGTAGAAATTCTTGGCCTTCTTTTTAAGATAAGAATCAACCTTCTTGGTCAGCTTGGCGGTCAAGGCATCGGAAGCCATCACCGAACCTTTCAAATAATGCTGATTAGCTCCCGCATCCAACCAACAGCCACGGGCAAAAACAAAATCCGTGTCCGGCAAGGGCAAGGCCAGATTTTTTTCCAACAGAAACTTACCGGCATGTCCTTTGAGCCTTGTGCTCGCATCCTTGGTAAGCACACCTCCCACTTGAAGATCTGAAAGGTCCACGCCCGCTGTGTCCACCCCTGACAACAGTTCCTTGAGTTTGTCCACCATCGGGAAAGTGTTGATTGTCGAACCCTTTTTGATAGTCAAATTGCTCACCCAACTCGGATCGATCTTACCACTGGAGGGATCAAACGGGCGCACTTCGCCGTCACCCGCGAGCGACACACTGATCTGCTTAACCTTTTTTTCACCATCCTCCACCACCAAATCTCCGCTAAAAGAAAACGCCGCATGGTTGTGCTTGAGCAAATCACTTGGATCCACTTCAATTTGACTCAACTTCAACTGCATATTGGACAGGCTCAGCAAAGAGCTGCCACTCTCAATCGTCGCATTGATGCTTCCGTTCTGCATTTCCACGCTGTCGGCAAAAGTAGAGATCCCCATATCCTTTGCCGAAAAACCTTCTTTACCCTTGTTAACCTGAACCACCACTCCCTCGCCACCCTCGGATTTCACCGCTGCAGGCTTTGTTTCTTTTGCCTTGTCTGCTGTTTTGACTTCTCCGCTTTCGATCTTCGTTTGCCTCGGAGATTCAAACAAATCCTGAACCGAAGGCCTGCCGTTTTTGCGGATCCTGGTATTGATCGTCACATCCTTGATCAATAACTGCCGAATACTGATACGCCTCTTGAGCAAGTCGCCCAACTCCACCTCAAGCTTGGCCAGTTCAACACTCACCTCCACCTTCTCCATCGGTGGACGCTCTGCCAACGGCGTTCCCTTCTCAGCAAACTCATCACGCGTAGCCAAACGCACCCCAAACAATTCCAAACCACTCTTTTTACCCAACAGCCTGACCTTCAAACCAGACACCTCTGCGCGGCAATTCCACTGCTCTTCAATTTTCTGAACCAAAAACTCCGGAGTCAAAAAACCTATCGCCAAATGCCGGGCCACAAAAAACCCGCCAACCAGGAGAACAATGCCAACGATCGCTATGATACCTATTTTTTTCACAATATTAACCGAGCTGAAAGCAACTCTCCTTTATCTTAATCCCGCACTCAGTCATTGGAGCTGAAATCCAATTCCCTCACCCAAACATTGCGGTAACGCATCGGGTTGCCATGATCCTGAAGCTTAAAACTCATCTTAGCCGGATGTTTTTTATACTTGGCCACCGACTTATGCCCTGTCGACCCCAGATAAGCCTGACGGTGCTGGGTCAGCACTCCGTTATGAATAATCGTCACATAAGCTTTTTTGAGCACCTTGCCTGCATCATCGAATTTGGGAGCTTCAAAAATGATATCGTAAGTTTGCCATTCCCCGGATTTACGTGAGGCATTCACCAGGGGCGGCTTCCAGCCATACAAGGAGGACGCCTGCCCATCGGCATAGGTCTTATTATCATAAGAATCCAAAACCTGAACCTCATACTGACCCATCAACAAAATACCGCTGTTGCCGCGTCCTTGCGAGTTACTGATCGCTTCAGCCGGAGTGCGCCATTCAATGTGTAACTGGATGTCGCCGAATTCTTTTTTAGTGAACAAATACCCACCTTTGCCTGATTTTTTCGCAGGCACCTCCATATATCCATCCTTCACAATCCATTCACCATCCGATCCGTCTTGTTTTTTCCATTGGGACAAATCACTGCCGTCAAACAATACCAAGGCATCAGAGGGCGCCTCACCCGCTTTTTTGCCTGCCGTCACCACCTTCGGCCGTGGACGATTATCATCATGCACCCGCCACTTACCTCCGGGTAAAAAAGGAGTGTCTGTATAGCCAGTGGCATGAGCCTTGGCTGCCTTTTTCCCATCTGCAGCGTAGGACAGGGATAACAAAACACTTGCCGTCAGTAAAAAAACAGTCAGCGGCAAGGCGGTAGCGATTCGGATCTTCATATTCATCGGGGTTAACAAAAGGGTATCAAAAATCATTTATACACGCGCAATGCTCAAAGATCAAACGCCACGTATGATACATACTAGAGAATCAGCCAAAGCTAGCAAATGCTCTCCGTTAAGCTCACTTCCGCTTCAACACCACCCGGAAGCCCGAATCGTAACGATCCGTTTCCGATGGCCGCACCGCCAAGCGGTAGCCGTTTGCCAGATCGTAACCGGATGAACGACTCCACGATCCGCCGCGCAAAACCTTGCGCTCAGTTCCCACCCATGACGGGTTGCTCGGAGACTTCACTTCGCGTGAGCGTTTTAAGATCGTCTGTGAATACCAGTCATCACACCATTCCCAGACATTGCCGCGCACATCAAACAAACCATACTCATTCGGCTGACTGGTTCCCACTTCGGCGGTGCCCTCCAATTGTCCCAGACGACTAGTCACCGCATCCTCCAAACGTGCTCCCCCGACAAAAACACTCCACTCACGGTCAGTTGGCAAATCATAAACAAAACCCTTTGGCAATGTTCCGCGACTGCGCTCATCAATGGTCAGCTTTTCGCAAAAGCGCTTGGCATCGTACCAGCTGACACTCTCCACCGGACGATTTTCTCCTTTGAACGAACTTGGGTTTTTCCCCACCAGGTTTTGATAAAATTGCTGCGTCACCTCATGCGCCGCCACCCATTCTTTCAAAGGAGCCACCCACTGCATTTTCTGGCCATAGGAATTAGTGAAATCATGATTCAATGCCGGAGTCGGGTCGTATTTCAAACTCACATTAAAATCCAACGACTGACCGGGCTCCACTTCACCAGATACCGACGCACTGCGATACTGCCCTTTGCGCAATTGGTATTCGTAATGCCCCGGCCTCACCACATTCTGACTGAAAGGGGTGCGTCCCATCGGCACTCCGTTCAAAACCACCGTCGCCCCGGCCGGCTCACTGCCAATCTTGACCGTTCCGTATTCAAAACCAAAATCCACCTTGTCCGCACCCTCGGCATTAAGATCTCCCACCACCACCACATCTTCAAGCCCATCCCTGCGCGCCACAAACCGATACTCCCCCTGTGGCAACTCCCACTGTAACGGAGTCCGTTCCCCTGACCGGCCAATTTGCTTGTTATTCAAAAACACCTGCGCGCCCGGCGGATCGCTGACAAAAGAAACCAAACTGCGTTTCCACGCAAATTCCAACGCTCGTTGTTTGCCTTGCTCGATCTCCACCACCCGGCGGATCTCCGGCCAATCCTGGTAACGAATCACCAATTGATGCTGACCCACTGCCAAACCAGGTATATTCAATGGAGTGGTGCCAACCAACTTACCCGCACCCGCCGAACGGGCTCCCCCCTGACTGCGTTCTTTCAGCCAGACCTCCGCCCCACTGGGATCACTGATCACTTGCAGCCCGCCCTGGGCAAACACATGCGAAACACTCGCTTGCCGGTTGTTAGCAATGCGGACTTTTTCCGAAAAATTCGGCCAGCCTTTCATCTTCAACGTCACGCTGTACTCACCCGGAGGAAGTTTCTCCAAAGTCACTGGCGTTTTGCCCGATTGCACCACCGCTCCCAGTTTCCCCAGCGTCCCTTTACCCTCGGCGCCCTCTCCCTCAGAGCCCTGCCCGGCAATCACCAATTCATAAGGCACCCCCTTCGGTTCACTCGACACCGACAAACTCCCCGCCAGCGCACTCAATTGCAAAACCCCCACATCGGCTGTGGAATTCTCCCGCACCCTCACCTGATGCTCGATTTTTTCGTAACCCTCTTTACTCACTTCAATGACGTATGAGCCAATCGGCACCGCCGCAAAAACCGCCGGACTTTTCTTTGAACCCTGCTTACCCAATTTCACACTAGCTCCCTCAGGCTCGGTTTTCACCACCACCCGCCCTTGAGCCACTTCGATATGACGTTCTATCAGCGGCAATGTGGTTTTTGCCTCCACTTGGTCGGCATCTTTCGCCAAAACCTCTAAATACAAATTACGTGCCTCGCTCCAATTGCCGGCAGCCATTTCAACCCGCGCCTGTGCCAGACGCTGCGTCACTTCCTGACTCACTATAAGCTCTGCCTGCGGGATGGCAGCTGCTGCCTCAACCGTCTCCGTCCCGCCCTGACGTCGTTCCCCTACCAAAACCCCAATCAACACACCCAGCAACAACGCCGCGACCACCCATCCCCAAACAGCAGACGCGCTGTTTCGAGGCTCATTCGACCGCTTCGGCGGCGGCAAGGTTATTTTCGTTTCTTCCATTTATTTCAACAATTGATTCCACTTGATGGAAAACTACGCATTTGCGTCTCAAATTATTCTTTGCTCCTGCTTATAATCGTTCCACAGTTTCCTAGTCAATCCTACAAACCTAAATCCACCTCATCCCTGTGAACTTTCTCATAAAACACTTCCTACTGATCCTTTTCGTCATTTGCCCAAGTGTGACAGTCATTTCTTCAGCCAATGCACGTTCAGCCGGTGACCGGCCCAACATCATCTACATCATCGCCGACGACCTCGGTTACAATGAGCTTGGTTGTTACGGCCAGAAAATCATCAAAACGCCCAACATCGACCGCATCGCCACTGAAGGCATCAAATTCACCCAACACTACTCTGGTCAGGCCGTGTGCGCCCCTGCCCGCTGCTCACTGATGACCGGATACCACATGGGTCATGCGTTTATCCGTGACAACAGCAATCCCCCCACACGCATGCCTGCCTATAAAAAGGACGGCATCTTCCCCGGCCAAACCGCCATTCCTGATGAAACCATCACGATCCCCGAACTACTGAAACAAAAAAACTACGCCACCGCCGCTTACGGCAAATGGGGCCTGGGTTACGAAGGCTCCAGCGGAGATCCGCTCAAACAAGGTTTTGATGACTTCGGCGGTTTCCTCTGCCAGATCCACGCCCACAACCACTACCCGGAATATCTGTGGAAAAACGGTAAAAAAATCACCCTGCCCGGCAATGACCGCACCTTGAAAGGCAAAAGCTACTCGCAGGATTACTTTGTCAATTGGGGGCTCGACTTCATCCGTGAGAACAAAGAAAAACCTTTTTTCCTCTACCTGCCCTTCGCGGTCCCCCATCTGTCAATCCAGGTTCCCGATGAAGAGGTGGAAAAATACCGCCAAGTGATCAAAGAAGAAAAGCATAAACATCGTGGTTATCTCAAACACCCTTACCCAAGAGCTGCCTACGCCGCCATGGTCAGCTACATGGATCAAGGAGTGGGAGAGATCATGGAGCTGGTGAAAAAACTCGGCTTGGATGACAATACCATCATCCTTTTTTCCAGTGACAACGGACCTGCCACCAATCGCCTCGGCGGATCGGACTCAACTTTTTTTGATAGTGCCAATGGTTTCCGGGGAACCAAAGGCTCCCTCTATGAAGGAGGCATCCGCATCCCGCTGGTCGCGCGCTGGCCAGGCAAAATCAAAGCCGGCACAGTCAGCGATCATCAATCAGCTTTCTGGGATATCCTGCCGACATTTTGTGATTTGGCCGAGATCAAAGCCCCCGAAGGCATCGACGGCATTTCGCTCGCCCCTACTTTATTGGGTCAAGCACAACAACAAAAACAACACGCCTACCTCTATTGGGAATTCTCCTCTTACGGCGGCCAGCAAGCGCTCCGCATGGGCAAATGGAAAGCCATTCGACAAAACCTGCTGAAAGGAAAAAATCCCGTCATCAAAACCGAGCTGTATGATCTGCAAGCCGACCCGGCCGAGTCCGTTGACCTGGCAGAAAAACACCCCGAACTTCTGAAAAAACTCGAACAAGCGATGAAAGACGCGCGACGGCCATCAACCATCTTCCCCTTCCGCCCCCTCGACTAATCTCTTCAACCCTGCAACCCATCAGTCCCCATGAAACTACACCTCTTTTACGCAAGCGCTCTGCTCAGTTTATCCCCTTTCATCCAAGCAGCAGAGATTCCCTTCATTGACCTCGCCGATGACTATTATCGTCAGACCCTCGTCGATCACCAAGCCGGACAATACCTCGGCCACCCCACCACCTGCCTGCTCGACGACGGCAAAACCATCCTCACGGTTTACCCCAAGGGACACGGCAAGGGGGACATTATTTACAAACGCTCAACCGACGGTGGCCTGACCTGGTCAGAACGACTGCCCACTCCTCAGTCCTGGTTAAGTTCAAAAGAAGTGCCCACCCTTCACCGGGTCACCGATGCCGCAGGCAAAAAACGCATCATTATGTTTTCCGGCCTATACCCTATTCGCATGGCCGTCAGTGAAGATGACGGCGCGCACTGGTCGGAATTAAAAACCATCGGCGACTTCGGCGGCATCGTTGCCATGGGTTGTCATTTTCCGATCAAAACAAAACCAGGCCACTACATCAGCCTGTTTCACGATGATGGACGCTTCATCCGCAAGGACTCTAAAAAGGAAAAACCCACCGTCATGACTCTGTTCAAAACCCTTTCCACCGACGGCGGTCTCACTTGGGGGCAACCTGAAAAGATCTTTGCCTCAGCTGATATCCATCTCTGCGAGCCCGGCGTCATCCGCTCACCTGACGGCAAAACCCTCGCTGTCCTGCTGCGCGAAAACCGCCGCAAAAAAAACTCGCACATCATTTTTTCCACCGATGAAGGCAAAACCTGGACGGCTCCAAAGGAGCTGCCCATCACCCTCACCGGTGATCGGCACACTGGCAAATACGCGCCCGACGGCCGTTTATTCATTTCATTCCGAGGTGTCACCCCCACCCACAAATTTGCCTTCACCGACAGCAGCAAAGATGTTGGGAAAATGCCCACCAATGGCGACTGGGCAGGCTGGGTAGGCAGTTGGGACGATCTGGTCAATGGCACGCCGGGGCAATACGTCGTGCGCCTGATGGATAACCAAAAAGGTTACGACACCACCTACCCCGGAGTAGAAGTGCTGCCCGACGGCACCTTTGTTCTGGTCACCTATGGCCATTGGACAAAAAACGAAGATCCTTACATCATGAGCGTTCGTTTCACCATGGACGAACTCGATCAAAAAGCCAAACAGGCCGAATCCATTCAGATAAGCGATGATTTCAAACAACTGACCCCGGTTGCAAAAAAATAGTTTTCCCGCTTCGTTCACCCCTGGTTATTTGGAGCCCGCTACAATAGATCCCTCAAATACATAACGACCATTGTAGGGCGAGCGCTTCGCTTGCCCGATCTCATTTGGCAGAAAAACCCTTCACCAGGTCGATCACAAAATCCACCATCGCCGGATCCCCACCTACCGACTGGGCGCAGTACACTTTTTTTGATCGTATTTCACAAGACGGTTCAAACACCCCACCCTCCATCCCCAGGATCGCAGGCAGATCCCGACTGAAGTGCAATCCTGACGCTATAAAATAGGGCAGCACCACCACATTTTGAAACCGAGTGAGCTCGTACCAATCCGATAAATCCGGTGATTCATCGAGATAAACCCCCAACACTTCCCCGAAACCACCCTGATACGCTTGTATTTTCTCCACCTGCCGCCGCACCGCTTTGGCCGAATCTTTGTTCCGCTTCGTGCCATGCCCCACTATCAACAGACTGGTCTCGGCCAAATCCAATCCCTCGCACAGCCCGACCGCACGCCGCCACAGTAAATCGGTCATCCCCGGATGACAGCCCACCGGATCACAGTAGTGAATGCAGAACCCCGCCCGTTCCGTCACTCTTCCGCTCAGTTGCAACTCCCGTGGAATCACCTGCTGGGTAAAATAACCTTTACTGATAAAATGCGGCACCACATAAACCTGGGAACAATCGATCGCTGAAAACACATCCTTAAAATAAGGTCGCTCCTTCCAAAAAGCCGCATGCACCTCGGCAAACAGCCCCAAGTCCCTGAGACGGTCAACCAAAAGCCGCGTCGCCTGGCTGGATTGACGGTTTTCCGTCGCTCCATGACCGGGGATCACCAAGGCAATCTCTGTTAAAGGTATTTCTTTTTCCATGCACAACAGGCTAGTCCTTTATCCAAGGCGGTTCAAATGTCTCCATTAGGGGGCACGACAATTACTATTGAACAAAACTCTTCTTGCTTCCGTCAAAAAACTAAAATACTTTAGCCATGTTAATGAATTCCATATATTCCAAGGTCAGCGTTTGCGCGCTTTTATTGTTTATCGGCACATTGCTATCAGTCAGTGCCCAAACCAGTGCTTTCGATTCTCTGGAAGCCTTCGGGAAAAACCGCGGTGACAAAGCCTTAAAGCGTGTTCTGGCCATCACCGGGGCTTTTGGTCAGGATCAACCCCCACAATGGATGATTCTGAGCAAAGATATCAGCGTCAATAACCTGCGACACGAATACATCGTAAAAAAAGGCCAAATCGTAGCTGAGAGAAATTTCACAGCAGCCCCCGATCCAAACCTTCCGACGGCCACCCTGCCATTGGATCAACTCAATACCGATTCCAAAAAGGCTTTCATCACGGCCAACCGTGCAGCCTCCAATAGCAACATCGGCTTTGACTCAGTCAACTATCTGCTGCGCATCCATCACACCAGCCCTTCTCCTATCTGGACCCTGACCTTGCTCGACCAACAAAAAAATACCGTTGGCATTATATTTGTCTCAGCTTCCTCCGGCAAAATGCTCAGCAAAAAGTGGTTCCGTCCCGGCACCCCCGAATACACTGAAATGAACAACCGCTCGGCAGCAGATGACATCAAAAACATTTGGAACAAAGGGGTGAACTCGGTTTCCAAAGGTTTCCAAAAACTTGATAAAAAAATCGAGGAAAAGATGAATCGCAACAAACCGACCATCAATCCGGCCTACAAGCCTAACAACTGAACGGCAGCAGCAAAGCTCCCCAGTTCTACTCCGCCCCCCATACCCCCCTTTTTCATAAAATGGCAGCTATGGGCTTGTCATTTTTCAGCGAAGCAGTCAAATTGCTCTGAACCCATCCCTCCACCACATCATGACTGCACTTCGCCTCTACCTTCTCTGCGCTTACGCACTAACTCTTTTAATTAGCTACACCCCTCCCATCCAGGCCCAGGCGAAAGTCAAAAGCACCTTCCGGGCAGGCGCCGCCACTTCGAACATCACCCCGCTGATGGGGGTGCCTCTCGATGGCACCATCATGCAGATCGGCCCCGCCAAGGATGTGCATGACGAGCTGCACGCTCGTTGTCTGGTGCTCGACGACGGCAAGACCCGCCTCGCTTTTGCGGTGATCGACAATACCATGGTCTCGCGCGAAGTTTACCAACAGGCCAAAAAACTGGTGAACCAACACACCGGCATCCCGATTAAAAACATCTGCATTTCCGCCACCCACACTCACTCCACTCCCCGAGCCGTGGTCGGGCTCAAGCCCAATAGCCCCGAACACAAGGACTACCTCAACTTTCTCGCCATCCGTATCAGCGACGGCATCCGACGGGCGGTGAATCGCCTGGCTCCGGCCAAAATTGCCTGGGGCAGTTTCCAGGAACCTCGTTATGTTCACAACCGCCGCCGTTTTTTAAAAGAGCAATTCCTCGCTGCCAATAAAAACCCTTTTGGTATCGGTGGAGAAATTGTCAGCATGAACGCCAACGCTCAAAAAGCCGACAAAGAAGCCGGCCCGACCGACCCTGAAGTATTTGTGCTCTCGCTGCAACACAACGACGGCCGGCCCCTTGCCGTTTTTGCCAACTACAGCCTGCACTACATCGGCGGCGTGCCGGGCGGCACGGTCAGCGCCGATTATTACGGAGTTTTTGCCGACCGCATCCAGCAACTGTTACAAGCTGACCGACAGAAACCTGCTTTTGTCGGTATCATGTCCAATGGCACCAGTGGTGACATCAACGCCAACGCCCTCGGTCAAAAACGGGTGAAATATGCCGCCTACGAAAGAATGACCCTGGTCGCCAATGATCTCGCAGCAGGAACCGCCAAACTGGTCAAAAGCCTCGAACACCACTCAGACATCACCTTGGCCGCCGCCGCCAAAGAACTCGAATTAAAAGTTCGCAAACCCGATCAAAAACGCATCGACTGGGCCAACAAAAGCAAAGTCGCCGCCGACCATCAAGGCCGCCTGACCCGCCCCCAGATCTACGCCCGCGAAGCCCTCTTCCTCGCCGATTTCCCCAACACCGTGCAAGTGCCGCTACAGGCCTTCCGCATCGGTGATCTCGTGATCGCCCAGAGCCCCTGCGAAACTTTTGCCGAGACCGGTCTCGCTATCAAAAAAGCAAGCCCCTCCAGCAAACAGACCTTCACCATCGAACTCGCCAACGGCTATTTTGGTTACCTGCCTTCCCCGCAACAGTTCATCTGGGGCGGATACGAAACCTGGCCTGCCCGCTCCTCTTTTCTTGAGGAACAAGCCGAACCCAAAATCCGTGCCAGCCTGATCGACCTGATCAAACAGCTGCATCAAAAACCCCAGCCCTAAGGATCCCTTTTTTGCAGAGGAAGGAGGAGTTTAAATTAAGGCAACTGTTTAGGCATTATTCAAACTGCCTTCATTTTTTTTGAAATAGAACGTGAATAGGTGAGGATGAGACATTTGTTATTGATAGTTTCACTAAAATTACGTAGCTCAGATTGAAATGAAAATCATTACTTATTTGAATTGAGAATTTTCATTTCTTTCTTATCCGCGTTCATCCGCGCTATCCGCGGTTAACCTCTTTAATATGACTTGAATAGTCATAACCTATGCGGCTTCCACTCTTCAACGGATGACAGGCAAACTGCAGGCCCCCTTCACCTACCCGCGTCGCCCAACTCAGCCTCCACCGCCCTGGCCGCCTGCCGGTAAGCGCCACTCTTACCCAGGCTTGCCACCACTTCAGCCAAATCATCCTGCAAAGCCTGCCGTTTGCCCGCGTCATTCAGCAGCCCTTGTAATTCGGCAAAAATACAATCCGCACTGGCCTCGGATTGCAGTAATTCCTTAACCACCTCCCGCTTCGCCAGCACATTCACAATACCCAGGTATTTGATATCCATCAGCAACTTTGCCGCCAGATACGTTGGCCAGGCCACTCGGTAAACCAAACAATAAGGCAGCCCGAATACCGCCGCCTCCAAAGTCGCCGTACCAGAAGTCACCACTCCCGCCACCGCCCGCTGCATCACTTCATGCGCATTGCCCAAGCCTATCTGCAAATCCTGCAATCCCCCTTGCTGCGCAATCTCCCGCATGCGCTTTTCCAGTTTTTCCGAAGGAGCCGCGGTGACAAATTTCACCGCCTCGTTTTTCCCGGACAAACGACAAGCCGCCTCCACCATCGCTGGAAACAAACTCTCGATTTCGCGTGACCGACTGCCTGGCAACAGCGCTAACAAATTCCCATCCCGTTCATCAGCCCCTCGCTCGGCATGCAATTGATCCACCAGGGGATGACCGGCAAAAACAGTTTTCAAGCCTGAATTCTCATACAGTTGTTTTTCAAAAGGAAAAATACAAATCATCAAATCCAACATTTTAGCCATGCGGGGAATACGTCCTTTTTTCCACGCCCACACCTGGGGACTGATGTAATAAATCAGCTTACCCGTGTAATTTTCTTTCCTCAACCGATCCGCCAGGCGCAAATTAAAACCCGGATAATCCACCAGCACCACCGCGTCCGGTTTTTCCTCGGCAATACGCTTCACCGTCTCTTCCATCTTACCACGAAAATAAGCATACTTCTGCAACACTTCCCACAAACCGAGCACCGCCGCTTCTTCCAGCCAATCCTCGATCCCGCTCGAAACCCCTCTCATCAGAGGCCCGCCCAAACCACTGATCTCCATCCCCGCGTCGCTCTGCCCCTCCAGCAAAAGCGCCGCCATCAAACCCGCACCATGGGTATCACCACTGTGCTCGCCTGATACGATGAACAACTTTTTCATCCGATCTGAACACCCGAATCATTCGCCGTCCCGTTGCCTCCCGCTTCGATCAAACGTGTGATCTCCATCGCTATGTCCAAAGCAGCCGTACCATGCTGACCCGACACCTTGGGTTGTTCACCCTTTTTCACACAATCAACAAAAGCCGACAACTCCAGTTTCAAAGGCTCGTCCTTCTCGACCTTGACTTCATCCCGCACGATCTCCATGCCATCCTTGCGGTAAATCCAACCCGACTGATCCTGATAGTCCAGAGACAAATAAGCATCACTCTGGAACACCCTGATTTTTCGCAGTCGTTCAGGACTGATCCGACTAGCCGTTATGTTAGCCACACAACCATTCTCAAAACGAATGCGCGCATTAGCGATATCCTCGCGGTGAGTCAATACCGAGACCCCCACCGCATCCACATGCGCCACCGGCGAATCCACCAAGTGCAAAATGATCTCCAAATCATGAATCATCAGATCCAGCACAACCCCGATATCCAGACTGCGTTTGGGGAAGGGAGAAAGACGATGGGATTCAATAAACACCGGCTGATTCAGGCAAGTCTCCAACTGTTCCATCACCGGATTAAAACGCTCGATATGCCCCACCTGCAAAACCCGTCCTTTTTCGCGTGCCAGCTCCACCAAAGTACGCGCATTTTCCAGCGAGTCTGAAATCGGTTTTTCCACCAATACATCCTTGTTAGCCTGCAGCAAAGCCCCCGCCACCTCCAAATGAGTCACCGTCGGAGTCGATACCGAAGCGGCATCCACCAGTTCAATCAGTTCGTCAAGCGAGCCTACCGCTGTGCTGCCGAACTCCTCCGCCAGCTCCGTTGCCAGCTCCATGTTCTGATCATAAATGGCTACCAGATCCGAGCTCTCTAATTCCGCATAAATCCGTGCATGATTACGCCCAATCGCACCTACGCCAACAACACCTACTTTTATTTTTTCACTCATTTTTGTTCACTTCACACTACACGAAAAAAAATATTATAACCGCGGATAACACGGATTGCACGGATAGAATTGGGAGAGAAATGCAGCCCATTCTATGATGGAACGCTGGTGACTATTCAGAAAATACTAGGATTTTTTGTTCGCTCAGATCTTATCTATCATTATGTGATTTAATCTCACGCCCAATATACTTACCCTCTTTAAATCTCAAATATACTCTCGCTGCTCCTGCTCCATCAGAAAGATAAACGCACAAATATAAATATTTGGAGTCCTCCATTACAAATGGGGCTTCCCCTTGAACTTGAGGATCATAGAAATCCCAATAAACCTCTTTCGGATATGCAACATAGCAGGTCAATATTATAAGCAAACCCTCTTATCCGTGTACATCCGTGTGATCCGTGGTTATATTTCCCGATTAAACATTTATCATTGTTGGGTGATTTTTGGAGTCGCGATTAGAATTTCAGTCAACCGCCACCAAGGTGACTTTTTTCTCTTCGCACAAGGCAAACAACTCCTCTTTCCCCAACAACAAGGTTCGCCCCGCTTCCACCACCACCGTGGTGATGCCCGCCTCTGCCGCCGTCTCAATCGTGATCGCTCCCACCACCGGCACATCAAAACGTAAATCCTGATTGGGTTTGGACACCTTCACCATCGTCGCTTTGCCCTTCCCCATCTTACCCCCGCGCTTGATCGCTTCGTTGGTTCCTTCAAAAGCCTCGACCGCCAGCACCGTGCCGTTTTTCACCACCACCGTCTGACCCACATCCAACCGACTCATCTCCTTGGCAATGCGAAAGCCAAATTCAGCATCCTGCAAGCCCGCCTTGCTCAAGGCCGGCCCACAAACCGCCCCCGGCGCTGGCAACAGATCATCGAGAAAAGTGGTCGCCGGCAGCAACTCAATGCCCTCCTTGGCCAACTCATCCGCAATGCCGCCAAAAATGCTCTCCGCGTTTTTTTCCTTCAATCTCGCCAGCAGCTTCACCGTGCGTAAGTCCGGACGCAGATCAAAAAGGTTCTTCGGTGCGATCTGCCCCACCATCACCGCCTGCTCGACACCTTGTTTTTGAAAAAAACGAATCATCTTGCTCAACTGCCCCACCCGCAACCACTCCATCACATCCACCTCGTCCGCCAAAGACTGCTGAGTCTCCCCTTTAAAAGCACTCACCACCAAAGCCTTCACCCCCGCCGCCCGCGCCGCCCGCGCAAAGGTCACAGGATAAATCCCGTTGCCCGCAATCATGCCGATTTTCTCTATTTGCGCCCCCTCCATATTGATAGCTCCATTGTCCCGCATCAAAGCTGAAGTGCAACAGGCAAAAAAATGCGCTTTTTCTGCAAAAACGATTTCCTTTCCTGCACCCGCTTATAAGGTGAAAGACCGTGAGTTCATACCAAGTTTTTGCCCGAAAATACCGCCCCAAGACATTTGAAGATGTTTTGGGCCAAGACCATGTCGTCCAGACCTTGCGCAATGCGATCGAAAAAGACCGCCTTGCCCATGCTTATCTCTTTGTCGGCCCGCGCGGAACCGGAAAAACCTCGACCGCCCGCATCCTCGCCAAAGCACTCAACTGCAGCAACGGCCCACGCATCGACTTCGATCCGGACGAACCGGTCTGCCAGGAAATCGCCGAGGGCATCTCCCTCGACGTGCTGGAGATCGATGGAGCCAGTAACAACGGCGTCGAACAAGTGCGGGAACTCCGCGACACCGTGAAGTTCGCCCCCGCCAGCGGCCAGTTCAAGATTTACTACATCGACGAGGTTCACATGCTCACCACCCAGGCCTTCAACGCTCTGTTGAAAACCCTGGAGGAACCTCCCGAACACGTGAAGTTCATCTTCGCCACCACCGAACCGCAGAAAATCCTGCCAACCATTCTCAGTCGCTGCCAACGTTTCGACCTGCGTCGCATCCCCACCACGGTGATCGCCCAGCACCTGCTGCACATCGCCAAAGAAGAAGACATCCAGCTCAACGAAGGAGCCGCTTACACCATCGCCAAAGGGGCCGACGGCGGCATGCGCGACGCGCAATCGATGCTCGACCAACTGGTCGCCTTCTGCGGAGAATCCATCGAGGAAAAAGACGTGCTCGACATCTTCGGTTTCAATTCACAGGAATCCATCGCCACTCTGGCCGGAGCCATCCTGCGCCGCGATACCGCCACCGCACTCGAAAGTGTGCACACTCACAGTGAAGCGGGCAAGGATCTCGGCAAACTGCTCGCCGACCTGATCACTCACACCCGTAACCTGCTCATTTCCCAAGTGGATTCCGGCAATCGCAGCGAAGAGAGCTCCCCCGAACTCGAAAGCATCCTCGCCGAGCAAAAAACACTCGCCAGCCCCGACCGCCTGATTGCCTTGATTGATCTGTTTGCAGAAACAGACGCCAAGATGAAATGGGCGACCAATAAAAAGCTGCACCTCGAAATCGGAGTGATCAAAGCGATCGAATCACTTGGAGAATCCTCGATCAGCGATGTCATCTCGCTGCTCAACAGCGCCGCCCAAGCCCTGCCCGACACTCCACCTCCCGCCAGTCGTGCCCCTCAAAACCCGACTTCGGCAGCGCCAACCGTCGTCGCCCCACCTTCGTCGCCACCACCGACCCAAACCCAAGTTTCAACCCAGGCCCCGGCTCAAGCAGCCCCCCCTGTCCAAAGCCATTCAAATCCCGCGCCTGCCGCCGTCGCAGACCCGCCACCAGCCAGCGAGGCACCTGCGCAAACGCAAGATCCTACCCCAACAGCAAACGCCGCCCCACTCACCGGTGCCGCGCTGTGGCAAACCGCCTTCCAGGAAATCTGCAAGGTCAAACCCCTGTTTGAAACCTGGCTTGAAGCCGGAGTATTTCTCGAACAAAAGGGACGCGAAATCATCCTCGGTTTTCACCCCTCCGATTCCATCAGCATGGATTCCATCGCCCGCCACCGAGCTGCGATTGACGAAATTCTCAGCCGCATCGGAGGCAGCCCCTTGAAGGTCGGGATGACCCTGCAAGACAACATCACCCCACAAGCCCCCGTATCTTTTGAGGATGAAGCTCCGCCATCAATGCCGCAGCTCATCCCCACCGACAACGCCCCCCCGCCCCAAGCTGAAGCATCCCCCTTCGAAGTCGCTCCCGGCCCGGTCGAAGCCGCTCCTCCACTCGGTGACGAATTTTACCAAGACCCGCTGATCAAAGAAGCCGTCACCGAATTCGAAGCCAAAATCCTCCCTCCCCAAAACTAACCCGCACTGCATTCCATCCTTCTTTATTCGCATCAATTCGCGCTTCCCTCCTCCAAATCTTAAATCCCCCCTCATTACATTTCCCCTATTAGTGTCTCTTCGTGTCTATTAGTGGTTCCCTCCTCCAAATTTCAAATCTCAAATCCATCCCTATGAACATCGCAAAAATGATGAAACAAGCCCAGCAGATGCAGTCCAAAATGCAGGACATGCAAGCTGATCTCGCCACCCAAACCGTAGAGGAAAGTGTTGGCGGAGGAAAAGTCACCGTCAAAGCCAACGGAGCCGGAGAAGTATTATCAATCAAAATCGATCCATCCATCGTCGATCCAGAAGACGTCGAGTTCCTCGAAGATCTCGTGCTCAGCGGCGTGCGCAAAGCCATTGACACCGGTAAAGCTCTTGCCGCCGACGAAATGAAAAAAGCCACCGACGGCATGGGCCTGCCCCCCGGCATGGGATTCTAACTCCAGAATCCTCCCTCCTGAATCCTCCCTCCTGAATTCTGACTCCTTCTTCCCTCTCATGTTTCGAATGATCCCCAGTTTCATGGCCGTGGCCGCACCGATTACTCTTCTGGTGCTGCACTTTGTGGTCATGATGTGTTACATCAACCACTGGGATCAATTTGTCACCATCACCCTCATCCCCATTTGGATCTGGGCACTAATTGGCATCGTTTTATCGCTCTTTTCCCTTCTGGTATTAAAAGGAAAACTAGCCATCCTCAGCCTGCTCACCTGGTTGGGAACCGGCCTGATCTGCGCCGATGAAACTCCCGCCCTGGTTCGCGAAATCAAAGACTCTTACCTACGCAGCAACTCAAGCACCAAACAAGAACGCGGAGCCAAACCAACCGACGGCAATCATCTGCGGGTGATCACCTTGAACTGCACCAAGCGCAGTATTGAAACCGCCAAAGAACTCAAGTCGCTCGACCCTGATATCGTTTTTTTACAAGACGGCCCGCCCAACCCCGAACTGCGCCAACTCGCACAACATTTTTTCGGTGACCAAGGCAGCTACGTCAGTTCCCGGCAGTGCTCCATCATCGCACGCGGTAAGTTGAGCCAAGTCGATACCGAACCTCTCAGCTCCAGCGTTTACGCCACGCTCGAAACGCTCGACGGAAAAAAATTCGACCTGATCAATTTGCACCTGCAGCGCTCCATCCCACGACTGGACATCTGGAACCCCGAATGTTGGAAAACCCACATCGCCGCGCGCAAGCAAAACCGTTCCCAACTTCGTGCCATCGCCGGCATGTTCCCGCAGCGCGCGTTTAACTGGCCACGAATCATCGGCGGTGATTTTGGCACCCCGCCCGGTGACGCCATCTTCCAAGTGCTCAGCCCTAACTTCGATGACAGCTTCAAGTCCGCCGGCCAGGGTTGGGGCA
Source organism: Verrucomicrobiota bacterium (assembly GCA_045046875.1). Taxonomy (GTDB): domain Bacteria; phylum Verrucomicrobiota; class Verrucomicrobiia; order Verrucomicrobiales; family DEV007; genus JAADHD01. The sequence continues at coordinate 35,318 of JASFYY010000153.1, forward strand.
ATACCTACTCCAAAAGTTTCCCCATCCTCAGAATCGACCAACTATGGGCTTCCGAGGAACTGATCGCCGTATCCGGCCTGGTCATCCCCTCCACCCACTCCAGTCACCGCATCGTCGTCTGCGACTACCGCCTCGCCCACCCCAAAGGCCTGCTCACCCAAGCCTACTGAATCCTGAATTCTGAATCCTGCCTCTTTCTTTCCCATGCCCATCGAAAAAATACTCACCCACCCCGGCTCCTCCCACAAAGACGAATTCCTCGCCTGCTGCGTGCTGGCCTACCAACACAAAGTTCCCATCCATCGCTGTGAACCCAGCGCAGCCGACCTCCAGAACCCCGCTATCTGCGTGGTCGATGTCGGCGGCGAACACGAGCCTGAACGCAGCAACTTCGATCACCATCAATTCCCGCGCGACCACCCTCCGCTCTGCGCCTTGTCCCTAGTGTTACAGGACTTGGGACTCTACGAAAACGCCCGCGCCTTTTGTGATTGGCTGGAACCCGCCGAGTGGCTCGACACCCGTGGTCCGGTGGATGCCGCCAAGTGGATGAACATCGAGCGCAAAGTTCTCAACCAACTCATCTCCCCCATCGACATCACCCTGCTGCGTCGTTTTGCCCAATCCAGCGAGCTGACAGAAAAAGACGTGCTGTGGCAAGTGATGTGCATGGTCGGCGAAGACATCATCGAATACCTGCAAACGCTCAGCGAACGCCTGATCTACCTCGACCAGCACTGCGAATGGTGGACCATCACAAACGGCGAGCACAGCTTCGAAGCCGTCTTCCTGCCGCGCACCGATCCCCTGCCCAAAGATCCCTCGATGGCCCTGCCCCGCTTCATCGCCGAGCAAGGCAAGGATCAAAGTGTGATCGCCATGGTCTATCCCGACAGCCGCGGCGATGGTTACGGTCTCTCCCGCCACAACGACAACAAAAAAATGGACTTCTCTCCCTTGGAGTCAGAGTCCGACGTCCACTTTGCCCACACCCGCGGATTTGTCGCCAAAACCACCGCTACCGATCCCCTGCGTCTAAAAGAACTGCTCGCCACCGCCCACACCCATTAATCCATTTCCCTCTCATTCTTGTAGATCTTAATTTCTCTGCCATAGTCTGCCCATGAAACGCATTTTAGTAACCGGAGGAGCAGGATTTCTTGGCTCCCACCTTTGTGAATCCCTGTTAAATCAAGGGCACGAAGTCATCTGCCTCGATAATTTTTTCACCGGACGAAAAGCCAATATCATTCATTTGCTCGATCTGCCTCAATTTGAATGCATGCGTCATGATGTCATTGACCCGTTCAAACTCGAAGTGGATTGGATTTTCAATCTAGCTTGTCCAGCTTCGCCGATTCATTATCAGTTCAATTCGATCAAAACAGTCAAAACCTCCGTAATGGGAGCGATCAATTGTCTGGGTTTGGCAAAACGGGTCAAAGCCCGGGTTTTCCAGGCTTCCACCTCAGAAGTTTACGGTGACCCCAACATCCACCCACAAACCGAAGACTACTGGGGCAATGTCAACCCCATTGGTCCAAGAGCCTGTTACGACGAAGGGAAACGTTGTGCCGAAACACTTTTTTTTGATTACCACAGAAGCAACGACGTTGATATCCGGGTCGTCCGCATTTTTAATACCTATGGCCCGAAGATGATGGCAGATGACGGACGGGTAGTTTCCAATTTTGTGGTACAGGCTCTGCGTGGTGAAGACATCACCATTTACGGAGACGGCAGCCAGACCCGAAGTTTTTGTTATGTCACTGATCTGATCAATGGGTTCATTCGTTTCATGGAGCACGAATCCGATTTCCCAGGCCCCCTGAACCTGGGCAACCCCGGCGAATTTACCATGCTCGAGCTAGCTGAAAAAATTCTTAACAAAGTGGGCAGCTCATCAAAAATCATTCACCTCGACTTGCCGCAAGACGATCCCAAACAACGTCAACCCGACATCAGCCTTGCCAAATCCAAGCTGAATTGGGAACCACAGGTCAGCTTGGACGAAGGACTCGACCACACCATAGAATACTTCCGCAAAGAATGTTGAGCCCTGTCCGGCTCGCTCTCACCGCGCCAACAACTTCTTCACCGCACCCATCAACACCCCCTCCACCTGCGGCGCCACATTGGTGGCCCGCTGACTGGTTTCATAACCACCCTCTCCGTAAGCCACCTCGGTGCCGATATAACCCGGACCGTAGTCTCCATACGCCGCCATCAACACCGTTTGCCCTGGGCGCAATTTCTGTGCGTTGAGCTGATACTCCACAAACAGTTCCCCCGGCATGTGCAACACATCAATCTCGCCTAGACGCAAGCGCCCGATCGGCACCTGATAACCCGCCTGACAACGCTGCAACCAGGACAAAGAACCCACCACTGCCATCCGCTCCTTCTCCGTTTTTTTGTCATCGTTTAAAATCTCCAGCATCTTTTTCTCATCAAGATGTTTTGCCACTGGCAAAGCCACCGGCACAATCGCCCAATTCACATCCGCCGCATTCAGCGGATATTTTTTGGTCGCCTTCCATGCCCCTTCCATGCCCTTCGCCAAACGCCCCGCCAGCAATGGGCGCCGCTCCGGTGACCCGTCATTGTATTTGCCGGCTCCGATGTTGCCACCCGCCCCGTCAAAGTGAATATGCGCCACCCCCGGCAAAGCTTCTTCCCTCATCCTCCGGGCAATACCGGGAAAATCACAACTCACATCCCCCTTACCATAATAGCTCTGCGGATGTGTCGCGTAATAGGAAATCGAAACCACCGGTTTATCCTGGTTCCAAAAACTCAATACCTGAACAAAAGGGTCAATGGTTCCCTCTGGTGCGGCAATTCCTTTGGGATCCCGACACGCCGTGTAACGAACCAACACTACTTTTTTCCCATCCTCCGACATGATTCGCCGGTTGGACGCCACCTTTTTCACCTTGGCTTTGCCCACCCCGACATGAGTCACGACCTGGGCTTTGGCCTTGTTTATAACAATCGCCGCCACCACTCGATCAATCACATCCATAGTGAATTTTTGATCCATGCGAATATTATCCAATCCGTGAGGCTGCAACAGCGCCTCAGCGGAAAAATCACAACGGCAGCCATCATGCTGGTGCAACACATGCACCGCCACCCGCTCCGGCGTCGTGCCCGCCGCTTCAGCTAGCTTTTTTTTCCACACATCCTGACCACCGTTACCAATCCCAATCCAATCCACCGCACAAAGCACCACCGGCTTCTGATCCCCTGCCAGAATGATAATACCACGCGCGCTCAACGGATCGACAATCGATCGGGCAGGCGCATAAGCCACCGGACTGCCAATCGGTGGCGTCGCATCAACATTAAAGGTAGCGACCCGCACCTCGTCAGCAGCAAAAGCAACACCACCAAACAACAGCACAGCCATCAACCAAGCAGCAAAAAACAAACAAGGGGATTTTTTCTTCATCCCACAAGATGATGACTTTTCCATCAAGCGCAAGGAAGAAGGCCACCCTCCCTCCCACAAAAGTATAAGACAAAATAGTTGAACTGCTGACTGTTATACGTTTCGCCCCTTGCCGGGCTGGAAGAATTGGGTTTTTACCCAGCGCTTCGCACTGGGCTATAGCATTAAGCAGCGTTGTGCAAAAAAAAGCTGAAAGCAAAATGTCCTGTAAGGACAAAATGTGATAGCCCGGTGCGAAGCGCTGGGGTTGAATCGGTTTTATTGCCAGCCCTGAACGGGCGAAATGATATTGATGGGTGATAAGCTAGCTTTCAATAAACAATGACTAACTTTTTTATCCTGCGGCCCTCCCACCCCTCAAAACCGCGTAGCCTTCTCCATACGCCCCCGAATCTCCGCAAGCACCTCCAACAAAGCCTTGATATCCGTAGCCGTCATATAAGCAACGAGCTGACTTTCCAAAACCGCATCTTCAACCGGTGAGTGCCGCAATAACATCAGAATATCAGTCTCGTAAAGCGCTGCACGATCAATTTGCCCTTGCCGGTAAAGAGAAGGCAGGGCAAAAAGTTTCAACAAAATAATACCTTCTGGAGTGGCGCACCGCAAACGAGTTCCCATGAAATCACGTTCTTCCGCATGCTCTTTGGCTATCCTCTCAAAAAATGGATTGTCGGTGAACAAAAAGTCAACCCGAAGCGGCCCCACATCCGCGCTGCCAAACCATTCGTTTTTTTCATGTAAAACCAAATCAGGCAATCGCTCAAGATCCTCAACCGCCATGATAAGACCAATATCGCGGGTATTCCGACCTTCGATATATTGCAGCACAGCAAGCCCGCCAACAAGAACGTGAGGGATATCATCTTTTTCCAAAGCTGAAATAAAATCACGAGTAGCAGTCAGCAAATGTTCTTCATTCATAGTCGTATGGGGTGCAGACAAAACAGCATCACGAATAACTGCCGCCAAATCGTCACGGCGTGTAGGCGAATACAAGTCAGGAGGAGACAAGGACAGAATAGCTGAAGGCTCACTCATGAAGGAAAATTTACCATTCACCCCATTTTTGTAAAGCCCCACTCTTACCTTACCAACCATCCCTCATCTCCTCGAGAGGCGAAGCTCCCCCTACCGAAGGGGCAAGTTCCATCTTGCCCGCGCCCGAACAATCGACTCCCAAAGCCCACGCAATACCATTAGCTTGTCCGCCAAAGCCTGTCAGGCGACGGAGGATCCCACACCCACCCCGCCTCACGCTATCCCATCCGCGTCCATCCGCGAAATCCGCGGTCAAACTCTTATTCCTATTCCCCTACCCCACAAAAAAACCGCAGCTCCATCGAAGCTGCGGCTTTCCATTTGATAAATGTTATGTCCTAAATGCTAAATTCAAACATCCATCTTCCAACCATCACGGTAAGCCCGCTTGATCAAAGCATCCGCTTCCGGCGCATTGATCGCTTTCATGTTCGGTCCGTCCCACTGGATTTTCTTGCCCAGCTTCATCGCCAGGTTACCCAGCAGTACGGTTTCAGAAAACGGTCCGGCGTAATCAAAATTACCCAATCCCTGACCATCATTTTTGATCGCGTCGTAGAACTCCTTATGCGGATCACTATCACGAGCTCTTTGCAGACTCGGATCAGGATTACAATCTTTCAGACGATCATTAGGTTTCACCACCCATTTGCTGTTATGGCGATTGAAGAAAAACTTGCCTTCTGAACCAATCATCACCGTTCCAAAACCCTTGCTCTCAGTCGGGTTTTCACCCTCCAGGATTTCCGCTGGTGGCACGTTCGGCTGACTAGGTCTTTTACTGGCGTCATCCTTGTTCACCAACGCCCACTTCTCTTCATTAAACACCGCGTCCTTGAACCCATCATGCCAGACATATTTCACTGGTGGTTTGCTGCCCCGTGCAGGGAACTCATAAGTGATCGTTGACCAGATCGGAGGCGAAACAGGGGTGCTTCCCGAGGTCACCGCTTCGACCGAAGTCGGCGAACCTAACTCCAATGACCAGAAAGACATATCCATCACGTGACAAGCCATATCTCCCAACGCGCCCGTACCAAAATCCCAGTAACCACGCCAATTAAAAGGAGTGATTTTTGAACTGTAATCATGAAAAGGAGCCGGTCCGATCCACAAGTCCCAGTTGATGTGCGCAGGCACCTCTTCCTTGCTTGGAAAACGCGGCACCGCTTGTGGCCAGATCGGACGGTTGGTCCAAGTATGCACCTCGGTCACATCACCGATCAAACCCGCGCGAATCAACTCCACCGCACGACGCATCGAGTCGAGCGCGTGAGCCTGGTTGCCCATCTGGGTTTTCACCCCAGTCTCCTTGGCTACCTTGGTCATCATCCGGGCTTCCCAGATGTCATGAGTAAGAGGTTTCTGACAATAAACGTGTTTGCCCTTTTTCATCGCCGCGATCGAAGCCATCGCATGCACATGGTCGGGAGTCGAAACGGTCACCGCATCGATGTCGCTTTCTTTATCGAGCATTTCCCGCCAGTCTTGATAAAATTTTGCCTCAGGGTATTTGCGGCGAGTGCCGGAAACCGCGCCTTCACGACCAGCCAAGCGTCCTTTGGTCGCATCGACCACATCACACAAAGCGACGATATTAAAACCTGCCGCATCCGAGTTGGCTATATCGCTGGCTCCTTTTCCTCCGGTGCCGATACCGGCGAGATTGATACGATCATTGGCACCGAACACGCGGCTCGGAACTACTTGAAAACCAAACAGAGCTGCAGCAGCTCCTTTGGTGAATTTACGTCTGGTGATTTTTTCCATGGATTCTTTATAGGGTTGATAGGGTTTAGACTGGGAATTAAGAGCCGATCAGTGGACGAATCAAACATTTTTGCTCATCTTACGTGATCACGGATATCCCCGACCCTGCCTTTTGTCATTCAGCCACCTCCACCAGCTGCAAAGCGGGGTCACCCACCATGATCCACAGCAAGGCATTACGGCGGCCTTGCGCTGACCTCTGCCCCCGTTGCTCTGGTTTCAGACAGAATTGCCCTCTCGGCAAATTCACCCGCTGAATAGCCGCATTCAACAAACGCTGCGAACTTTCACCAACACTCAATCCCTGCATCAGCGATTCAAATACCGGGAACACACTGGGAAATCCATCACTCAAACGCATGTGAGCCAATACCGCCACCGCCCCCTGGGACACCATCCGTTCGGCAAAACGCCCGGCTTGTTGATTCACCGGGCCACCTCCAGGCCCCCGCTGCAACAGGGGGAAATCCGATTTTTCAGGCATGGCGGAAAAACACGCCCCGCACAACACCATTTTGCCAGAAAAATCCACCTCTTGAAAAGCGTCGAGCGACAAAGCGCAAATCCTGCCCGGCGCCCCGTGACCATAAATCATCAACAACGAAGCCTGCTCGAGGGCCGCCTCCGATTGACTCGGCAACCCAGGCAACAAACGCCCCCCACCCATGGCCCCGATCACCCGGTCATCCGGATCGCCCACCGCCGAACGCACTTCCCTGGTGATACCCGGAGCTCGAATGCGCACACTCAAGCTGGGCATTTTTATGCCCAGGTTTTCAAAATAATCATCCATGATACAGGTCTTCTGCTGCGAACGGATTTCTTGTGCCGAAACCTGACACAGGGTAAAAGGCTTGAGCCCCTTCACCCCGGACGGTCGAAAAGCTATCGTTTGATCGATCAAACGGACAAAACTCTCGGCATCCCCAGCGACCAACCAGCCCGGAAAGACATCCAACTCGGCATCTTCGTCGAGTGAAGACGCCACATCGAGAAAAGCCAGTACCACATTCTCACGAAAGCTCTTTTTCCTCGGAGCCAGTGCCACAAAACGTGCGTCCGCCGCTTTCAGATCAGCCCGCAACTTCCCCCGCGCGCTGTCATTCTCAACCAAATCTCCCAAATCCTGATAAACTAACAAACGCCCCTTACGAAACTCAAGCAATCGTCTCAGCGGTTTCAAATAAGCTTCATCAACATGATCCGTCACCACCACATAAGCCTGCCCTGCCACCGGATGCTCCGCCGTTTGGTGAATATAAAGCGCCTGCCCAAGCAAGCTCTTGCCAAGCTTCGCCCGCCCTTGGGCATCCACCCGCTTGATCTGATCAATTCGCGGCACCTCATACGAGCGCCGGGGGGCCTCTTCAGCCACTGACGTGACCACCGCAAAAATACAAACAACTAAGCAAACAAACGCCAAACTAAACCTAATCACTCCACACCACATTTTTTTGATTAATGAATAAAACGCAACCGTAACAAAACTGGACAACCAAAGGCAAGTTCAGATCTCTCTCCACCGCTTTAAATCCTTTTCCCTATCAGTGTTTTTCAGTGAAATCAGTGGTTAAAATATTTTTTATCGCATAGGTCAAAACTTGCTACAAACCTGCCCATGTTTCGTTCAACAGGACTTCTGTAGCTTTCACGACAACTCAAATCCTCAAATACCGATAGGTGCGAATAAAGCGCATGCTCCCATCACTCCCCCCGGTAAACACAACGCGCAGTACACGTTTCCGCCACCATTATTTCCGTGAGCAAAGGCAGCTGCGGTTTTAATCGCTGCCAAATCCACAAAGCCACGTTCTCGCTGGTAGGGTTCTGCAAACCTTCGATTTCGTTGAGATAATAATGATCCAACTGGTTCCACAAAGGTTTAAACGCAGCGCTGATGTCCGCGTAGTCCATCACCCAGCCCAAGTCTGGATCACACTCCCCTGCGACCACCACCTCCACTTGGAAACTGTGCCCGTGCAAACGCCGGCACTTGTGCCCTTCGGGCAAATGCGGCAAAAGATGCGCGGCTTCAAATTGAAAGGTTTTTCGTAACTCGAGTTTCATCAGACAATAACAAATCTATTTCAGTAAAGTTGCCAAAGGCATGTATTTCTGCCCTCCGCTTCCAGGCCAACCGTCGGGGTGGTAAAACAAACCTTCCACCGCTTCGAGCTTTTTATCCAAAGCTACTGAGTTGATCTTGAACTTCACCGTCAACTCATCGCCTTTGACCGACATCTGCTGCGCGGCGGTGGTATCGACATAAGACAGTGCCGAATAAAAATACAGTTTATCTTTAACTTCAACTGCCAGGTCTTTGTCGCTCTTGACTTTCAGCGTGACCCACTCCCCCTCGCGCGAAGCCGAATAAGTCCAACCGTCTAACGGCTTGGGCAACTTACTGCGCGCCGCTTTGATTTTTTTTCTTACCGGCTCATTCCACTGTTTCTGCGCGCCAGCTTTCACACTCACTTGCAAATCCTGAAACGCCACATTACAGCAATTTTTTTCCGCGCAAGTCATCCACGCCGCCCGTGCTTTCAAAGAGTAATCACCCTCGGGCAACTCCTCGGGCGCCGTGATATCCACCAGCAACCAAGTATCACCCGCATAACCGTGGGTATTATAAATCACCATCGTCACCCGTTCGGGAACCTGCCATTGAATTTTTCCCGCCTTGAAGCCCTTCGGCAAAACCCAGTCCAACATCGTCGCCACCCCAACCGTGCCGGGATTTTTCCAATAGGTGTGGTATTCATCCTTGTGCTTCAGCGACAGGGCAATGGTAAAAGTCTGTCCTGCCACGATCGTCTTGGCTTCGCTCACCAACCTGGCATCGACTCCCACCAGACGCATCGATGCCGCATCCAGTTTGCCAGCGCCGGCGCTCAACATCAAGCAGAGCCCAGCCAAGCACAGCAGCGTGCCGATCATCCCTATGTTGGTTGTTTTTTTCATCATTAAATTGCCAAAAATTTCGCCCTCACTCCATATACAGCCTGTTCCACCAGATTTCTACCCGCACTATTCGATACGCAAAGAAAACTCAAGGAGATGCCTTGTTCTTCATGGATTCTATCAAATCCATCGATTCTATCGATTGCGGTGCTTCCATCGATTCCTCCTGATACCCCGCGCAATACTCACGCAGCAAAACCGCCGCCTCTTGATCCCCCTTTGCTTCGATTTTTTCCAGCAAGCGCAAGCCGTCACTCTGCTGCGGATCGGGCTCCGCCCCATGATCCAACAAAACCCGGGCCAAATCATAACGCTGCTGGCGCAACGCAAGTGACAAGGGAGAACCGACGCCGACCACCAACTGCTCGTTGGCATCGGCTCCCGCTGCAAGCAAGACCTCCACCACCTCCCGGTCGCCAAGCGCCAACGCCGTCCACAACAATCCCTGTGCGTCCGCCTTCCAACTGAGCAATTGCCGCACCCAAGTTATTTTTTGCTCCGATACCGCCCGCTTGAGCAAAGAACCCGCCGCGGATTTTTTGCCCGCTTCGACATTGCCGCCCCAGTGAAGCAAACGCCCCGCCAACTCAATCTGATTCGCCTGATAAACCTTCAGCATCCAGTCATCGGCCACCTTACTTCCCTTATTTTTCACCAACAGTTGCAAACGCAATTCATCCCCGTTCTCAATCAATCGATCCACCACCGTGCTGCCACCCGCATCCTCTCCCCCCAAAGCCGCACCCGCTTGCAGCAATCGCTCAAAAATCCCGCCATCTTTCAACCCGGCCGCCAACATCAAAGCCGTCTCCCCTTTTTTATTCGTCTGATCAAGATCCGCTCCGTGATCAATAAACAGCTCCAGTATTTTCATTTCACCCGCCGCCGCCACCTCAAGTAACAACGGCTGCCCGTCGTCGCCCAACTGATTGACACCCGCTCCCGCCGCCAAAAAAGCCGCTACCCACTGCTGCTTATTCTCCTCCACCGCCAGCACCAAGCCGGTCTTGCCATCCGCGCCCCGCTGATCGATCTCCCGTTGGTGTTGTAATAAAAAATCAAACAAATCCCGCTGATCCCCTCGATAGGCTGCGATCACCAACGGCTCCTCTCCGTCCAAAACATCCGGCCACTTGGCACCCGCCCCGATCAATTGCCCGGCGATACCAAACTCCTCAGCCTGCAACGCCCGCCCCAAAGCGCTAAGTCCGCTACCCCCTTCTGGAGTAACCAAATCCAGCGTTGTAAGCACCCGCTGATATGACAACAACTCCTCCACCCAGCGCTCACTGCCCGCCGCCACCGCTGCGAGCAAAGCCGTTTCACCGGCAGCACCTACCGCCCCCGGATCCACCCCCACCTGCAGCAAAGCCGCCACCTTTTTGTGATCATCATGCCGCACCGCCGCGATCAGCGACTCCACACTCAAGTCAACACCCTGCTCCTTGAGCTCCCGACGGGTCCGGCCGACACTTTCATTGCGCAAATAATAGTCCGCCAGCGCCAGACCACTGAACGCAGTCACGACCCCCACCAGCAAAACAACATTACGCACCTTCAGCATTTTCCTGCTACAGCTTAAACCGCTATAGCCCGAAAGGCTAATTTTCGCCAAACATCATCCTCGCCTCGAAAGCCATGCCGAGAGCCGCCGCACTGTCTCCACCTGCCGCCCACTCGAATTTTGTCGTCACCTGCTCGGGATCAATCGGACTTCTCAGATAAATCGGCCAGGCACGGCTCTCAAAACCCTCCATGATCCACTCCAGATACTGATCGCGGAACGAAGACTCTGCCAAGCCGCCGCCAATGACGATCAAACCCGGATCAAACAAGCGCGTCAAATCCGCCAGCGCATGACCAAAAATAAAACCCTGCTGTTTGAAAATTTCAATCGACAACTCATCACCCTCCTGGGCCAGATCACGCAAACGAAAAGCCTTTTCGCTGATCGGCGCATCGTCCTGATGCAACACATGCCCCGCCCACTTTTCTTTCTCCAACTCCAAGCCCAAACGACGACGCAGCGCCATCAAAGAAACCCAGGCCTCCACGCAACCAACCTGTCCGCAAGTACACTTCGGCAGTGATCCATCATCTTCACGGAAAGGCACCGAATTATGCCCCACCTCCAGCGACAACCCATTTGCCCCTTCGTAAATTTTCCCACCCGGCAAAACCAAACCACCGGCCAAACCCGTTCCCGGAGCCGCCATCAGCAAACTTCCTTGGTAATCCGGACGCACCGCGTATTCACCCGCCGCCGCCGCGTTGCCATCATTGGTCATGTAAAGAGGCACCCCGATCACCTCCTCGAACTCTTTGGCGATGTTCACCCCCACCCAGTCCTGAGCCAGATTAGCCTTGCTCCAGATCACTCCGTCGCAGGACGGTGCAGGCACATCCAGCCCTACCCCTGCCAACTGCTCCCGCTGCAAACCATTCGCTTCGCACAGACCATCCACCGCTGCGATCAGTTGCTCAAAAGTCCGTCGAAAACCCTCATCCACATGACTGCGAACCTCCAGCATCTCCCCCACCGCGGCACCGTTTTCATCGACCAACATCGACTTAACCGTCGTTCCCCCGATATCCAATCCTGCAAAATATTTGTTTGATTCAGCCATATCCCTTCCCTTTCGTCGACTTTTCACCTTTCATCAATCCCGTATTCCCGTATTTGCATTTAAAAAGCCCACCCGTCAACGACGAAAACGACACCCCACCGCTTAAGGGTGCAGGACAAAAAAGTTAGCCATTGTTTATTGAAAGCCACCTTATCACCCGTCAACATCATTTCGCCCATGCAGGGCTGGCGATAAAACCAATTTAACCCCAGCGCTTCGCACTGGGCTATCACATTCTGTCCTTGCAGGACAGTTTGCTTTCATCTCTTTTTTGCACCAACGGTGCCCAATGATACAGCCCATTGCGAAGCGCTGGGTAAACAATCCAATTATTCCAACCCTGCAAGGGCGAAATACCTCTTTTGCACCAACGGTGCTCAATGATATAGCCCAGTGCGAAGCGCTGGGTAAACAATTCAATTCTCCCAGCCCTGCAAGGCATACGCGTCAACTTAAGGCAAGAGCGTAGAAAGATTCATGATAATTTTTTCGCCGCCTCTTATCGTAGCAGCAATA
>JASFYY010000154.1:0-5310 GCA_045046875.1 Verrucomicrobiota bacterium
CACATCAAAGCCTTTTTTGTTGGCATCTGGCCAGTGGTGAAAAACATCCTCACCGGCATCGCCTTACTCGCCCTCACTGCACTGGCCGCTTACGCTGCCTGGGCCTGGCGCCGCGACGCCATCACCGGAGCCCCCATTCGTTTTCCCGAACGTGACCTGCCCATGCGCCTCGGCGGCTCTCATGCCGGAGGAGCCTACATTGGCATGACCTTCACCGCCGCCACCCCGCCCGACAAAAAACAGGCCTAATTGTAGCGCGGCCGCCCCGGCTGCCCACCCTGTTTCCGCCCGCCCACGCGCCCCCTTGGGTGCAGGACAAAAAAGTTAGCTCTTTGTTTATCGAAAGCTACCTTATCACCCCTCAACATCATTTCGCCCGTTCAGGGCTGGCAATAAAACCGATTTAACCCCAGCGCTTCGCACTGGGCTATATCATTGAGCACCGTTGGTGCAAAAGAAATGAAAGCAAACTGTCCTGAAAGGACAGAATGTGATAGCCCAGTGCGAAGCGCTGGGTAAGAAATCCAATTCTCCCAGCCCTGCAAGGGCGAAACGCATAGCGCTCAGCAGCTTGACTACTTTGTCTTACCCCCGCCCCCTCTCGTCACCGCAAAAAAAACTTGCCTTGTCGCCCTGCCCGACTTTGAATAAACCTCACACGCCCACCCACCGGTGAGCACAATTTATCAAATTTTTCAAAACACCCAAAACCATGGCTTACAAAGTAGGAGTAATCGGATACGGCTGGGCAGCAGCCGCTCACATCGACGCAATCAACGGCACCGATCAAGGATCAGTGGCAGCCGTTTATTCATCACGCGAACTGGACAGCAAAGAAGTCTCCGCCAAATTTGGCAGTGACATCACCGCTTACCAAGACGTCAGCGAATTGATCAACTCCCCTGACATCGACACCGTATCGATCACCAGTTACCCCAACCAACACCGCGAGCAAGCCGTCGCTGCTGCCGAAGCCGGCAAAAACATCATTCTGGAAAAACCCATGGCGCTCAGCTGGGAAGACTGCAAAGCCATCCGCGACGCCATCGATGCCAACAATGTGAAAGCCTGCCTCTGTTTTGAACTGCGCTTCATCAGCCAGTTCACCACCACCCAGTCGATCATCGACGGCGGGTTCCTCGGTGATGTGCATTATGGCGAAGTCGATTATTACCACGGCATCGGCCCCTGGTATGGTCAATACCGTTGGAACACCACCAAGGAAAACGGCGGTTCCAGCTTGCTCTCCGCCGGCTGCCACGCACTCGATGCGCTGCTGATGTGCATGGGCAATGATGTCGAGGAAGTCACTTGTTATTCGACCACCTCGAAAAACGAAATTTTCACCAAATACGAATACCCCACCACCGCCACCGCGCTGCTGAAATTCTCTAACGGAAACGTTGGCAAAGTTGCCTCGGTGATCGACTGCCTGCAACCCTATTACCTGCACACCCACCTGGTCGGCAGCGAAGGCAGCATGCTCGACAACAAACTTTATTCAACCAAGCTCGGCCTGCGTGACAAACAATGGACCGAACTGCCGATGGCCATGGCCGACTCCGGAGACGTGGCGGACCACCCTTACCAAGCCCAGTTTCAGGCTTTTTTCGACGCCAGCGACAAAGGCGAGGATATGCAACTGACCAGCTTCAACGAAGCCCTGAAATCCTTCCAGGTTCTTTTTGCCTGTGACAAATCAGCCGAAGAAGGCCGTCCCGTCAAACTGTCCGAAATCAATTAAGTCGAATCCCCACACTCCACATTCTTAATTGAGAAATAAAACCACTGCTGAGCGTAGCCAAGCCGCCAAAAACAACTAAACACTGATTTTTGCAGTGCCTCTTTCTTATCAGTGATCATCAGTGCAATCAGTGGTTATCAACTTTTTGTTCTGTAGTGTGAAAACAATTATCTAAACTCATGCCCAAACGCTCCGCCATCGCCATTGCCGCCCATCCCGACGACATCGAGTTTGTCATGGGTGGAACCCTGATGCTGCTCAAACAAGCTGGCTTTGACATCCATTACATGAATGTCGCCAGCGGCAGCTGCGGCACCACCACCATGGATGCCAATCAAGCCCGCATCGTCCGCGCCAATGAAGGCCGCGCCGCTGCTGAAATCCTCGGTGCCACTTTTCACTCCAGCCTGTGTGACGATCTCGAGGTGGTTTATTCCGTCGATCTGCTACGCAAACTCGCCGCCGTGATCCGCGAAGTGCAACCAGAGATCGTCCTCACCCACTCCCCCGAGGACTACATGGAAGACCACATGAACGTCTCCCGCCTGGCCGTGACCGCCGCCTTCTCCCGTGGCATGTCCAACTTCGCCACCCATCCACCCAGCGCCGCCATCGAGGGCGATGTCACTCTCTACCATGCTATGCCTCACGGACTCTGTGACGGCTTGCGCCGCCCGGTCGAAGCCGACTGCTACATCGATACCAGCAGCGTGCACGCGACCAAGCGCGAAGCGCTCGCTGCCCATACCAGCCAAAAAGAATGGCTCGACGCCAGTCAGGGCATGGATTCCTATCTCATCACCATGGATGAACTTTCCCAACAAGTCGGTCAGCGGTCAAAAAAATTCGAGCTCGCCGAAGGCTGGCGCCGCCACCTGCACTGGGGCCTCTCCTCCAGCGACAACGATCCGCTAGCAGAATTACTGAGCTCTCAGTATCTCGCTAATGAAGCTTGATCAAGCTTGTAACGCGACCGCTCCAGCTGCCAAAATCAGCAAAGTAAATACGATCAACGACGAGCAACCCCCGCCCGATTTAGCGATCTGCTCATACTTCTCCGGATCCTTTTCTACCAACTTGGGGATCAGCGCATCGATAAATTCCTTGGCATCCTTCAAACCCTTGTCGGTCGCTTCACGGTAAATTTTAATCGCCTCGATCTTGCGCCCCTCCGCCAAAGCCGCAACAACCGCCTCCATCTCTTCATCACTCAGTGTCTTCATTTTTTATTCTCCATTCTTCATTCCCCATTCTTCATTCTCTCCTCTTCATCCCATTCGTGTCCATTGGTGGTTCTCCTCCTTCATTCCCCCAATAACCCAAACATTTTCTCCGCATAACGCCGTCCCAGGATCCGTTGCGAAGCTGAATCAAAATGGGCGTTATCAAAATTCTTCAAATCATCCGTCTTCACACAAGCCGTTTGCTCAATCGCTTGGTCTTGTTTCACAATCATCTTATTAAACTCCCCATATTCCGGTTTCCACTGGCCAATCTGGGCAAACACAAAGGGCAAATCAGCCTTACCCAAATCCGTTCTGAAATTTTTCACCAAGAGCTTGAGCTGCGCGGGATACAAAGGCACCCGCTTGGCATTGGATTCCCCCTGATGCCAGCAAATCCCCTTCAACTCACCACCCGCCGACATCGCCAATTGGGTCGCCCTGATCGCTTCGGCATAAAGTTTGGGATTTTTCTCCCGTCCCTTTTCCCACTCTTCGATGCTACTACCACCTTGCGCCGAGCAAATCACCCCGATCTGCACATCCGGGAACTTCTTGCGGTACGCCTTCACAAAACCCAAGGCCGGATTCAAACGCGAAGGGATCGTCTTGCGCAGTTTCGAATAACGATTGAGCGGCGGCTGCGCCGCCTCCCACTGCCCCTGGTCATTGAATAACCACACCCCGTCAATCACCCCCTTGTCCTGCTCTTCCAGCTTGGCGCGCCCTGCCATATTCGATTGACCGACAAAAAGAAACAAATGCAGTTTGTCCTTATTCACTCCCGCCGGCAACTTCACCGGATCCGCGGCATGCAGACTTGCATTAGAAAAAACAACAACAGCTAATAAGCCGAAAAGAGCATGGACGGGGAATATATTTTTCACGGCCACAGAATCCGGAAATCCACCGCCCGAGTCAAGCAGATTACCATTATAAATAGAAGCGATTCGTGCAATCGACAAAAATAAACTTAGCTCCTAATCTATTCCCATGCTTGACCCTATAAAAACACAGGACCAGCCAAAGCGTTTTTTACCCCTCTCGCTCAAAATCATCGCCGCCCACATCCTTGTCATTCTCGCCATTCTCATCCCCGTCGGCATCCACGAAAACCGTCAAGCTGAACGCGACTGGGCACAGTTCAAAACCCAGGGGGAAACCAAAGGGGAAATCTTCGAATTGAAAAAACTGATCCCACCAACCCTCCCTAACGATGAGAACTTCGCCGCCAGCCCGATCATTACGGAGCTCTTTGATGATCCCAATAATAATCGGATTTCTCAGCTGAAATTTTATAATTTCTCGGCCTTCAAAGAAATCCCAATATCCTCAGACACAAAATCTCGTCATAAAAAAATGGCTTTGGCCGCACCCGAACTTCAATTGAAAGACTATTTTGACTCTAATGGTAAAAAACTATCCGAACAAGAAGCAGCTGAACGCATGTTGCAAGCCTACGCCCCCTATTCCAAAATATTTAGTGAAGTAGCCCTCGCAAGCAACAAAACAGGAGCCTCCTACCCCTTCAATTATGATGAAATCTCTTTCGCGACACCATTCACACATCTAACAGGAATACATACCATCTCCAAGGCTCTCTGGCTTAGAAGCCGTGCCTACTTGGACTTAGCGCAAAACAAAGCGGCATCGGAAGATATCATCACCATTCTCCAACTTGCCAATATGTCGGGAGAAGAAGCAGTGGTCATTTCTCACTTAGTAGAAATCACCGTCTATCAATTGGCGCTCTCTTCAATTTGGCAAGCTCTGGAGTCCCAACAACTCAGTAACTCCCAGTTAGTCCGGATCGAAAATATCCTGAAAAGAACCCACCTTGAACAACAATTTTTTAAAGCAATACGAAATGAACGAGCCTTCTTTTTATCCAGTCTCGATAGTATGATCACCTCAAGTGAATCCTATATGAATTCAGAACCCTCCCTTGAGCGTATGATTTTACTCATCCGACTCACCGGCATGGAAAAAGCCTTTATCTACCGAAACAAACTCAACTACTGCCAATTCATCCAGGATCATTACCTGAATAATACCAGTGACCCGAATTCCAACAAGATCAATATTGATGCTCTCACCCGAGTTGAAAGCGACCTGTTAACATTGAATGAATCCACCATTCTCCCCTTCAATCCTAATACTGTTTTTACCAAAAGATCAGTGGGGGCATTCAAAGGCATAGCCGAGCGCACCCTGCAAATCTCCGCCCGCATCGACCTCGCCCGTGTCGCCATCGCGCTCGAGCTCTACCGCCGCGAACACGACAGCTACCCCGACTCCCTCTCCCCACTCGCCCCCAGCTACATCGATGCCCTGCCCCCCGAT
>JASFYY010000155.1:0-12455 GCA_045046875.1 Verrucomicrobiota bacterium
GGCAAGGCTTGGGCAAAAAGTTCGTTACTATCCACCCTTGAAATAAGCCCATCTCAATAACCTTTCCAAGCTAATTTCCACACAAAATCACAAAGCCCCTTTTTTTCCATTCAACTAACCGAGAGTTGGCATCAAGCTTCTTCCCTCTGCTCCAGTCGAGTTTGCGCTTCCTTCTGTGGTGTAATCGCATTACACTTTGCACGCCTTGTTGTAACAGGGGCGGAGGATTGGGTAGGTGTTTTTATGGCTTGAGGCTTTGGGGTGTTCGATGATATTAGAATTGGACGTAGAGAGGTAGAGTTGTTTAATCGGCTGAATTTGCGTTAATTAGTGCAATGAAAACGAAGCTAGGATCAATTTTGAGAGGGGTTTGGTATGCTCTTCTGCTGGGTGTCGTATTTGTTGCCGGAGTAATTTTTGATGAGTATTTGCGTTCTCGGTATACGGTTTCGATTCCGGTTGATACTTCAAATATTACAGGAGTGAAGGTCGCTGCATCACGAAAGCCGGATTTCCTGTGGTTAGGAACGGCTTGGTGGATTGATACCGATTCACCCGTTGCATTTGAACTTGAGATTGATTCTTCTATTGTCGCGAAAGTGCCCGCCGGAGCTCACAAGATTTTCTATAACCATGATTACAACAATCTGAGCGAATTTGATTTTCGATTTGACGGGGATCACCCTTCGTTAGTTTCCGCTCAACGATCTTCTCATGAGTGATGCTGTAGAGTCATCCGTCAGTTGCCAAAAAGTTGGATTGTTATGAAAATTTAAACACTTAGTAAGTAGGTTAATATTGAGCCACGGATTATCAGTCCTTAATCGTTAGTTTCGCCCTTACAGGGCTTATGGGTATTTGATTGCTAACCCAGGGTTTCACCCTGGGCTGTCATAGGATTGGCCCTTTGGCCGTTAAGATTGGGATGTGTGGTAGATTTATACTTACATCATCTAGGTCATAGAGTAGACCACTTAGGTGGTTAAGATTGGATGGGGGTGGGTATTTTGGGTTTAGGCCGAGGGGGTGAGTAATCGTGCCCGGAAATAGGCAGTGATGGGATAGGGGCAATCACGACGAAGTGAACGCAACTAGCGAGAGGCGACTCTCCTGACCTGCACCGATGAAAAGTGGCAGGCTTTATGGGGAGATCTGGTTATTTTCTCCTTGATCCCGAATCGCGCGGGTATGGGCGGGGGTGAAGGTGTTGTTGCGCAGGGTGTTGTGATTGGCGAAGTCGTGGTTGTCGAGGCTGCTGCCGAAGGGATAACCGTCATCGGCGTGACGGTAGGGACGGCGGCCTTGACGTGAGCCGATCCAGACTCCGTAGGACCACCAGCCGAGAGTGCGGGTGGCAAAATGGTTGTTGCTGATGATATTGTGGTGCGGCGGTTGGTGGCGCACGGTACCGCCTTCGCCACAGTTGCGGTAGAGATAAATAGCGCCGAAGGGGATGTGGTCAAAACGGTTAGCTGATAGGGTATTGTGGGCGGAGCCATCGATCGCGATGATTTCACGACTGGGGCGGATGTCGAAGGTGTTGTTGCGAATGGTGATGTGAGCGCTTTCGGCATCAAGGTAGAGGGCGACGGAACTGGACAGCCCGGAGATGTGGCAGTTTTCGATGGTGACATGGGTGACGCCGGGCGCGATGTAGATGGGGATGCGGTGATCCGCTTCGATGTCAACATGACTGATGAGGATACGGGTTGGGGCAGCTGCCTGGGCTCGCTGGGTGTGACCTGTTTGATGTGAGGATTGGCGCACGGCTTTTGCCTCGCCGTTGCGGCCCATTCCCATGATGCGGATGGAGCCGCGCAAGCGACCATTACGGATAATGATGTCGCTTGGGCGATCCCATGGGGATTGAGATGGGGAAGCGCGTTTTTTCGAACGGATGAGGATCTCGGTGAGTTTGCCTTGATTGAACCATTCACCCTGGCCGTCGAGCACGGTGTGGCTGGCGGCTTTGCCGATCAGTTCGATTTTTTCAAATTTGGAGGAGGAAGAAAATTTGTTTTTCAGCGTGGTGGAGAAAAAACATCGGGAGACGAGTTCCGGGCTTATCAGTAGGGCAGCGATCAGCGCGACGACAAAGATCCAGCGACGCCAAGGGCGGGGGATTGCTTGGGGAGTTGCTTGGTTTTGGGTCACGCGGGAGAGGTGGTAGAGAGCGAGGGTTCAGACCTTGTCGAGCAGCTCTTTGCGCACCTTGCCTTGGCCGAGATTGGTGACGTAGAAAGGGCGTTTTTCGATGTCGACGGAGTAGTCGGAGCGGATGCCCATCGCGCGGTAGATGGTGGCGTGCAGATCCATGACGCCGATGGCATTGCTGACCGTGGTGCAGGGGCGTTCATCTGCGGTTTCTCCGTAGAGCAGGCCTTGTTTTACTCCGCCGCCAAACATCAATACACTGCTGGCGGCAGTGAAATGACGGTGCATGCCATAGAATTTGAGATCCTGGATTTTGTCTTGCACTTTGGCTTGGGCGCGGACTTCCTTGCCGGGTTTGCCTTCGGTCATCATGTCGCGGCTGAACTCACTGGCCAACACCACCAGAGTGCGGTCGAGCAGGCCGCGTTTTTCCAGATCGAGGATCAGTTGGGTGATCGGGGCGTCGATCATTCTTTTCATTTGCTTGAGCCGGGTATGGCCATTGTCATGGGTGTCCCAACCTTTGAAGGGTTCGTAATCGGTAGAGACTTCAACAAAACGAGCGCCTTTTTCCACCAGTCGTCGAGCTAACAGGCATCCCTGGCCAAATTTTCCGGTATTGTAGATGTTGTAGGTGTTGCGGGGTTCTTTGCTCAGATCAAAAGCTTCTGCAGCCGGGCTGCTGAGCAAGCGGTAGGCTTTGTCGAGTGAGCTCAGGTAGGAGTCTTTTTGGAAATCACTGCCGTATTCGGCCAGTGGGCTGGCGGCGAGCATGCGGCGCAGGGCTTTGTCCCGGTTTTGGAAACGGCCAAAGGTCATGCCGGCCGGAGGGCGGACCGATTTGATCGCATCGGCAGGGTCGCTGATACGAAAAGGGCCGTGTTCGCTGCCGAGGCAACCGCCGGTGGAGAAGGCTTTTAATTCCTCGGCTTCACCGTTGCCGGCGTAACTTTGGCCAATCTCGATGAAAGAAGGCAGGGCTTCGTTGCGGGAGCCTAGAATGTGTGACATCCATGAGCCGAGGTGCGGAGCGGCGACGGTCAGGGGTGGTTTGTATCCGGTGTGCCAGTGATATTGATGGCGCGAGTGCAGGATGTGTCCCAGATCAGCTAAGACGTGGGAACGGATCAGGGTGCCACGATCCATGATGCTGGCGATATTTTCCAGTCCCTGTGAAAGTTTGATAGAGTCAACCGCGCTGTCGATGGAGGGGAAGGTGGACAGCACACTCTTGGCTTCCACGCCTTTGGTGAAGGGGGTGTAGCGTTTGGGATCAAAGGTGTCGGTGTGGGCCATACCGCCGCCCATCCAAAGCAGGATCATGGAGTCGGCGCTGGGAGCGTAACGAGCGAGTGGGGGGGCTGCGGTGCTCGGCCGGGGAGCACCGGCTGCCATCGCGGCGATGCTGGCGTTGCCCAGTGATTGTAAAAATTTTCGTCTTTTGATCGGGTTCATGGTCTTAGTAGATCAATTCAAATTCGGGCAAAGCGAGCAGCACCCATAAATAATCGCTTAGTGCCTGTTCGGATGGAGTTGGGCCGGGTAACATTTGTGTGGCGATGAGGCGTTCTTTTTGCGTGGGTTTCCGGCTCAGGACTTCGAGATGGATCTGGCTGATCAGATCCTGGGTTTTTAGTTTTTTAGCTAGCCAGTTTTTGGCTCCTTGACGCAGCAGGTCGTCGAAAGTTTTGCCGTTGGTGAGTTCGAGTGCTTGCAGAGTGGTGGCCAGGCCGTCGCGTTGAGTCACGACTTGTTCACGTGCCGGGCGTCCGAGGATGCGCATGAAATCGTTTTCTTTGGCAGCTGAGGCGCGCATGGCTATTTCGATGGGGCTTTTCCCCTGATGAACGGCTTGCAGTTTTTTATCTTCAGCAATCAGGCGGCGCTGTATTTTGACCAACTCGGCGTACTGTCCGCCTTGGCCACGGAATTTTTTCTCTGGATCCTTATCCCTGGCGCTGGCTTGATTCCATGTGCCGGTGATTTTTCCTACTGCATCGAGCAATTGCTCGGCGGTCATGCGTCTGATATAAGGGCCGCGGAAAACGTAGCTGTAATCATCGTCGCTGCTTTCTTTGAGATTCGGATTTCCGATCGCAGGCAGGGAGTAGGCGTGCGATGTGCAAATTCTGCGCATCAGGTGTTTCAGGTCATAGTGGTGTTGTTTGAAATCCTCGGCTAACCAGTTGAGGAGGTCTTCGTTCCATGAGGGATTGGCCATGAAGTCGATCGGTTCGACCAGTCCGTAAGCAAAGAAATTTTTCCACATCCGGTTCACCAGGGTGCGGGCAAAGAGGCCGTTTTTATCCGAGGTCAAAAGAGCTGCTGCCTGTTGCCGGCGCTCGGCCAGCGGGGCATTGGCTTTGATCGTGCCGAGCTCGGGGAAGAGCATCGCGGCTTGGGCTTTTCGTTTGGTCACGCGATTGCAATGTACCACTTGCAGGCTGCCGCTTGCTGAGAAAATGCTGGCGAAAGCATAAGCTTCGTCGAGCTTCCAACCGTCGATGAAGCTGTCGTGACAGGAGGCGCATTTCAGATTGGTGCCGAGAAATACCTGCGACACATTTTGCGCAGCTTGAATGACGGGGCGTTGACTGGCGTTGACCACTCCACGCCAGACGATGCCTTTGATGTAACCTTCCGCACCGGGTGCTCCGGTGATGAGGTCGGTGGTGAACTGGTCGTAGCGTTTGTTGTCGAGCAGGGATTGGTAAAGCCAGCCGGTGATTTGCTGGCGGCCATTGTCGATGAAACCGGTGCCGTAATAACTGTTGCGCAGCAGGTCGTTCCAGAATGTTAACCAATGATCGGCGTAAGCGATTTTATCGGCTAATAAACGGTCGATCAATTGGCTGCGTTTGTCGGTGGCGGATTGATTGACGAAGTTTTCCACTTGCTCGGGATCGGGCAACAGTCCAGTGAGGTCGAGAGTGGCCCGGCGGATAAAAAGGGTATCGCTGCAGGCTTGCTTGCTCGGTAGATCGAGAAAGCGGTCGATGGGATTCTGCTGGGTTCCCGGGGGGAGTTTCACCGCTTGGTAAGCGGTTGTCGCTTTGCGGGCGTTGTTGAAGACAAAACCTTTTTTCCAGATCAAATCGCTATCGATCCATTGTTTGAACAGGGCGATTTCCTCTGCAGTCAAACGTTTGCCTTTGGGTGGCATCCATTGATCATCATCCTGACTGTTGAGCAAATCGAGCAGTAGATGGTTTTTGCCTTGTTTTGTTTTCTTGCCAACTTGAAGCACTTTGCCATTGTCACTGCCGTGTAACAAAGTCTGACGGGAGTTCATCGAGAAACCACCTTTGGCAGCGTTACCTGTATGGCATTCTCCGCAGCGCCGTTCGATCAAATCCACGACACGGTCAAAAGGCTCGGCGGCGTGAGCTGGGTGAGCGATTACCGCGAGGACGAATATCAGGCTTGTCAGCAGGGGCTTCATGTTATTCCTCAAGTTACGGGATTCTGAGTGTTTTGCAGCGAAATTTCTAGCTTGCCTGAGAAAGGCTTTTTTGTCACGCTGAAAGCATGAGTGAACCTGTGAGAGCGTCTGATGGTCCCTTGGCGGTGGAAGTCGAAGAGGGAAAAAGTTATTTTTGGTGTTCCTGTGGTCTGAGCAAGACCCAGCCTTTATGCGATGGGGGGCATGCGGGCAGTGGATTCAGCCCTGTGAAGCATGAGGCAAAAAAGACCGGCACGGTGTATTTCTGCGGATGCAAAGCGACCAAAAATGCTCCCATGTGTGACGGCAGTCACAGTGAGTAGGGGGACTTCGTTGTTGCGTAAAAATAAAAAAATGCACTATATCTGAACAGTTACTAGAAATTAGCCGTTCCGTTATTTGATTCGCTCCATGGAGTTTTTCTTCATATTCTAATATTTATGTTAGCTTAGGCTTAGTGGTTCAGCGTCTGGCTCGGTAACTCACCAAATTGGCGTTGATAATCACGGGCGAATTGCCCCATATGCCAAAATCCCCATTCGTTAGCAATATTAGCAATTGCCAATGATGCAGGGGCTGTAGTGCGTAAGTTTTTCCTTACCCGGTTGAGCCGATATGTTTGAAGGTAACCTTTGGGAGAAATGCCAAATTCATCGCGGAACGCATATTGCAACGAGCGTTGGCTCATGCCCACCATTTCGCCTAAATGGGAGATCGAGATGGGAAGGTGCCCAAATGCGGCAATCGCCTCGCGAGCTTTTTTTATTTGGTCGGTTCTGCTTTTCACTTGGCGGGGAATTGGATTTCCCGTCGATTGGGCGATGACGTTGACGATAATGCGAGGAATCTCGATGAGCAGTTGCTCGTCCATCAACCCTTCGGTGAAATGCCTGGGATTTTCCTTTAAGCACTTGAAAAATAAATGACAAGCTGTCCTGAGATGATCGGATGCAGTAGGTGGTAATCTGATCACATCATTCAACTGCAATAAACGTAAAACCGAAGTTGCTTCATTTGCTCTGGCTGCTTTTTCCAACACCTGCTCGGTCATCGAAATGGTGAACACATCAAAACATGAATTTGAAATCGAATAGAATTCACCGTTGTAGGGGTTTATCAATAAATCATCTCTGCCCACATTTTTGCGGCGCCAGTTTAAGTTCAGTTCTTGCTGAGCAGGAATCACAAAAGTTAGCATGCCTAATGGAGCGGCTCCTTGTTGCTCTAATTGGCGATTAAATCGAGCTCTAGCAATGTGAGCGTTGGGCATGATACAGTGCCATAATTCACCTTCAAATGCTCCTCGGCTTAATTGATCAAACTGAAGATCCCAACCTTTGGCAGCTTCTGAAAACGCATCAAAATCATCAAAATGTTCAGTGATGAAAAGGCGGGTATTGTCTAAAGATGAAGGATTTCCCATTTTTTGCGCTTTTTTGATGTTCTGATAAGGCGATTTATCATAAAAGATGAATAAGGAACATGCAATTTGCGATGAATTGACGTTTTACCTAAATCGATAATAATTCGGCCATGAAAGAACAAAAAGACAAAAGATTTAATAAAATTAAGGTATGCTCAATTGCTTTAGCAAGTGGGGTGACGTTTTTGATCACTGGATGTGTGGCGGCCGTCCCAGTACACCCTGCGCATTATTATCCAGCGACCTCTACTAGTCATGTGGTACATACATCGAGACCTGTGGGGTATAGAGCTCCCGCTGTAGTTCCTGTTGTAAGGCCAGTTGCTCCGGTTGCCAGAGCGGCGAGCCCGGTCGGCGTGCACGGCACGGCACGGCGTACATCACGAAGAGTGGCTCGTCGTTAAGAATTTTCCCTTTTATAAAATAAAATACAAAAACATGAAACTACTACGACAAACCATCATCGGGATTGCCGCTGCGACTGCTTTGGGAACGGTTGCCCAGGCCAAGGATAAAAAAATCGTCCACGACTCGGAATACTACATTTTGAAAGCCCAACACGGCGACTCATGGGCGGAACAGGATAAGGCAATCCAGGAGAAGCTTGCTGCCATCGAGAAAAAGCACGGACGCAAGCCAAACATCATTCACATCATGTGGGACGACACTGCGGTTGGTGAAATTGGTATTCCGCAGATTCAGGCAGCGAGAGGGTTCAAAACTCCTAACATGAACAAATTTGCGGCGGAAGGGCAATATTACGCCCGCATGTACACTGAGCCGTCCTGTACCCCAACTCGTGCCGCATTTATGACGGGTCGTCACGCGGTGAGAAGCGGCATGTACACCGTGAGTTTTCCGTATGAATATGGTGGAATGAGTGAAAAAGAAACCACCATTGGCGAAGTGATGAGTTCAGCTGGTTACGCCACTGCATTCTATGGGAAAGGTCACCTAGGTGATATCGAACAAAGTTACATGACTAACATGGGCTTTGATGAAGCCCTCTGGTGCCCTTACAATCAAGTTCCCAGCATGTATGTGCCACGTGGTGACCTTGGGCCGATGTTTCCAACCTCGATTATGCCTGAACTTTACCCTAATGATCCATATGACATGGATCGTGGATGGCGTCCCGACGGCTACGTCTGGGCTCTGGAAGGAACCAAAGGTGGCAAAGTCCGCGAGTGGGGAACCCCTCCTAACGAAGATGACTATTACGCCCTGGAAGCTGAGTGCCAAAAGCGCACTCTCGAATTTATTCGCAAGAGCGTGAAAGCTGAGAAGCCATTCTTCATCAGTTATCAACCTATTGCGGCCTCTTTTCTTGGACCCAAGCCTGGTAAACCAAGAGTGACGGCGTCGGCAGGGTTGCTGCAGGATTTCCTGGCAGAATTTGACGCATGGATTCCTGTCCTTCTGAAGGAACTGAGAGACCAGGGAGTGGAAGAAAATACACTGGTAATTCTGATGGCTGACAACGGGCCTATGACCCATCACGGCCCTGATGGCATGGTTGAAACCCTTCACACCGGAGGAAAAGGTGATTTCACGGAGGGCGCGGTGCGTGTTCCATTTTTTGCGCGCTGGCCTAGTGTGATCGCACCTGGTCAAATCATTGGAGATATCGTTCACGTTACTGACCTCTACACCACCTTCGCCAGCTTGGCTGGAGCCAAACAGTATATCCCCACTGACCGTATCATCGACGGTATCGATCAAACGTCTTTGCTACTGAATGGCGATACCCATAGCCGTCGCGATTACGTCTATATCTACACCGGCGACATTCTCGCCGCGACGGTGAAGGGGCGCTTTAAGCGTCACTGGGTGGGTGAACTCCCGGGTCTCAGTGGAGCTTCGTTTTATGATCTCTACAACGACCCTCGTGAAGTCATGGGTAAGATGCTCCCTGGATTCACCACCAAGACGATGTTTGATGTGATGGTGGCTCGGCACAACATGTGGATTCAAAAGTATCCCAATAAGAAGCACCCACGCGGTATGCCGCTCACCGGAATTGAAAATCCACGTCCCGCAGTGAAAAAGGCATCGCAGCCACGAGTCAACAAAAAGGACCTTCCTTTCGATCCTCAGGAATTTCTCAAATTTGAGTTCCCTTACAACCCGGCGATGGAGAAATGGGGTTCCGCTGAATAGCCCTTTCCAGGATTAGTTTACTCTAGGATTAAGCGGGATCACATATTTTCTGTGGTGCCGCTTTTTTGTGAAACTTCAAACTGAACGTAAATTTACTACTATTATGAAAGAGTCTCGTAGAACTATACTCAAATCCGCAGCGGTAGGTATCGCCGCCAGTGTTGCAGGACGAACCCTTTCTCTAGGGAGTGAATCAAAAACTCAATTTGACGACCCCACGGTCTCCAAGCGCCTTGGCCCCCACGGCAAAGGTTTGTCGATTACCCTAGCAGGCTATGAATACAACCGGGTAAGGACATTAGCCGACGGATCTGTGCAGGTCAAAGGTTGTGCTTCTACCTTTGAGGTTACTGGTATTGGTCCCCTTAACAATCATGCGTTTTTTGGTCCTCAGACTCGCGATATTACCGAGATCGGACTGATCCCCTACATGCTGGCGTACGCTAATGATAACTTTCGCGACTACATTCTCCTTCCCATTCCCGCGTTGCGCTTGTTTCGCCACAAAAGCATGTGGGTTCGCACGGACAGTAAGATCAAAACGCCTGCCGATCTTCGCGGCAAAAAAGTCGCTACTGTCGGTTACTCATCATCTGGGCTCACTCACATCCGAGGCATCCTGGAGGAAGAATATGGAGTGAAATCGAGCGACATCAAATGGGTCTCCACCCAAAAAGACTCCGCGAGCAACTTGACCGGCGGTGTTTCCAGCTGGGAGAAACTGCGCCCCGAAGGCATCTCTATCACGGATGCTCCCGCTGGTGAAGACGAGTCATCCCTTTTGCTCTCAGGTAAGGTCGATGCCATTTTCCACCCTGCGGAACCCAAAGCTTACCAAGAACGCAACCCCTTGATTCGTAGGCTGTTCACCGACCCTCGCAAGGTGGAAGTCGAGTATTACAAAAAAACGGGGGTTTTCCCGATTATGCACAGCGTGTCAATTCGCCGGAAAACGATGGAAGCTAATCCCTGGCTCTCCAAGGCTGTTTTTGAAGCCTACTCACAGGCAAAAAAAGCAGATTATGAACACATGAAAACTTGGGGGTGGGCTACGGATACTCTCCCGTGGTATGGACAAGAGTTCAATGACACCCGTAATCTTATGGGCGAGAATTTCTATTCTTATGGATTTGAAGCATGCAAGTCATCTTATCAAACAGCCATCCGATACCTCTATGATCAAGGTCTATCCAAACGGAAAGTTTCTATCGAGGAGATGTTTGATCCCGCCACACTGGGACTCAAAGAAATGATATGACAATGAGCTGATATGCTCATTGACCAAGAAGACCGATAAGGTGTATTTTTGCGGCTGCAAAGCGACCAAAAATGCTCCCATGTGTGACGGCAATCACAGTGAGTAGGGGGAGGGATGAATAGTCACCCTTTTTTCAGGATCTTACGCAACACGGGTTCGGTGAGTTGAGCTTGGCGCATGAAACCCAGATCGTTGGGGTGGGAGCCGTCGGTGGTACCTTCGTTGTCGCTTCCTAGTAAATCGGCACCCTCCATGTAGTGCAGGTTTTTGATTCCGCTGCTGACGAGTTTGTCATAAGCGAGCACCAGGGCGGCGCGGCTGTCCTGATGACGTTGGCGGGCGGATTTTTTTATCCAAGCATAACCGTAGGTGCGATCTTCCACCAGCAGGATGGGGGTGTTGGGACGAATTTTGCGCAATTGGCGGACAAAGGGCTCTGCTCGTTCGGTGACGAGATCCGGGGTCATGTTGGGCAGGCAGTCGAGCACATAAACCGAGGCATCGATTTCGCCGATCAGGGCGGCGAGTTCGAGATCCATTTTGCCGTTGCCGGAAAAACCGAGATTGATGGTGGGTAGGCCGAGTTGACGTCCGAGAATCGCGGGCAGTGCCATGCCGGGGCGTGACGCGCAGGCTCCGTGCATGATCGATGTGCCATAAAATAAAATGGGAGGATCCTTGCGCGGCGTAATGGGAGTGAAAGTAGAACCTTCAGGCACGCCGAATTCCAGTGAATGGATGCCATTGTAGAGCGGCAGGTAGGCGGTGTATTGGCGAGTGCCAGGGTCGAGCTCTTGCGCGATGGTGGCATTGACTTCCTTTTTTGTGGGTTTGACAACGGATACCCAGCGTAACTGACCTTTGGAGTTCTCCGCATAGAGATCGATGCCGCTGACTCCAGTGGCGGGCATGTGGGGCATAGCGAGGCCGCCAGTCAAGGTGTAGCGAACCTGGATTTTTGTGGCGTTGCTTGAGAATCGGGTTAGCATGCCGGCGCTGTGTTGGGAAAGACTCCAGACCGGCTTGCGCACGACCTGCTTGGCTTTGAGCGGTAAGCGGGCGTAAAAACGTTCCATTTCATCGCTTTGCCATCCCCGGCCTTCGATGCCCCAGTCTTCGACCTTATACCAAGTGAGTCCGTCCTTTTTATCGTCGGTCTCTTTTTTGGGATCGGCGGCGGAAGCTAGAGAGTTGAGAGAGAGAGTGACGGAAGCTCCGAGGGTCAGTTTGGAAAATTGGCGGCGTGAGTGGGTTTTCATTTATCAATTAGGATTTAGCATTTAACACTGAGAGGCAGGGAAGGTAGGCAGGTGCGGGCGGTGAGGCAAATGAGAAATGAGTAGGGAGCAGGAAAGGGTGATTTATCATTTGGGCGCATGTTCTTGTTTCAAGCGATCAGCTGCCCAATCAGCCCATGGGCCAGATTCTTTTGACCAGAGTTCGAGAGCTTTTTTGTTATTCACTCTTACCTTCACCGCCCGAAGATTCGAGGATTTCCAACTCTTTGCCTAGGCGTTGCAGAGAAATTTCAAGTAATTCGCTTAATTGTTTTTTCATCAGGTGGATGCGGTTTTCGATTTTTTTCCGGGTAGCTTCATCTATGGATTTTTTGATTTGGGGAAACGATTTCTCGTCGGGAAACAATTCCTTGGCGACGGCCGCTTCAATCAGGGGTTGCTCAATCTTTTTGATTTTACTGATCAACGATGCGATCAACGGGTCAGGCATGAATCCGATAGTTAGAACTTTGGCTAGACGTTGTTCGTCGGGAAGTGGTAGTAATTGATCAAGGTAGGCTTTGGTGATGGTTAGCTGATTGTCATGTCGGTATAAATATGACAGTGCGGTATCGAGAAGTAGCTGGTCTTGCGCCCCTAGTCTGGCAACTAATCCTCTTGAGCTCACATTGTAAACGATCATGCACCCTGTCGGAACATTGATTCCCATGTTTTCGAAGTAGGGGGCCATGTCGATGGAGCCGTATTCATTCACAGCGTTCTCGCTGAGTTTGATCTGCT
>JASFYY010000156.1:0-8405 GCA_045046875.1 Verrucomicrobiota bacterium
TGCTTCGCCACAATCAATACCGACGAGTGCTCGCCGATCCCCTGATCCGAATGCAATACGGCACGGAATACCGTAGGCAAAGGGTCTGCCTTTGCGGGGTCAGCAGATAAAGTCATCGTCAATAAACCGTCCTTCAATTCAAAAGCAGGTTTCTCCCCCAATTTGATCACTTTTTTAGTCTCTGGATAAATAGCCAGGTCATCCGGAAATGAAGTAAAAACCTCTCCTACAGCCATAGTGATCACTATCTTACCATCTTTCTCCTGAAAACCTGATTGCCACCCCTCCGGCACTTTTGGTATCGTCTTCCCCGCCGCCGCAACCTCTGTCGCCTGAGGCGTTTCCGCGCCTAGTTCAGCCGCTACTTTCACTGTGATGGACAAATCAGCGCTGTCCGGCATGCAGGTTTGCGGATCGCACATCAACCACCTCACCTTGGTCTTCAAGGTCACCGATTGACCGGGTTTCACATCATCCGCGACCTTGATCGTTACCAAGTGGATCACTTGGTTTTCGTACCCAAAACCCAACAGCCCTGCCGTTTCAAACTGATGCGGATACGGGAACTGCAACTCCCCCGCTGCAAATCCCTGCGGCAAATCCCATTTTGCACTGGTCGGCAAGCCCGGACCCCCAGGATTGATCCAGTAAGTGTGCCAGTTCGGATCAATCGTCAGCTTCACCCCCACCACAAATTCCTGCCCGGGAACCACCGCTTCGTGAGCGACTATCAACTCAGCTTTGACATGCTTAGCCCCAAACTGAGCCATTCCACTATCCGCCCCCACCAAAGTGAAGGCCCAAATAGTAACTAACAGAAAACGAAAATGAAAAGCTGGCAACGACATAAGAAACTATAGACCCATTCAACAGATCTGACGTCGATAAAAGCGTCAACTTACAGCAAGTCTGGTCTAAATAGTGTCACTGCGATTAAGCTCATCAATATCAGCCAAGTCCTGTGGACGACTTGCACTCTTTTTCGCGGAAATAAGGTCTTTTTTTCCTAAATAATTGACTTCCACCCCTTCACATACTTCCACTGCCCGATCTCCCCACGCCAGGTTAAAATCACGGACTCCTGGCAGTGATGTCAAAAAATCAATCTGACAAGGAGCAACTCCAATCACGTATTGCAGCCCCTCGGATTCAAAATCCTGTTGGGTGACTTCAATTAAGGGAACCCCAAATTGCCTAAATGCCCGCGCGACCCTCAGGGCATTTTCAACTGATGGCTTGATCCAAAGATCAATGTCTTTGGTGTACCTCGGCTGAGTATAATGAATGACCGCGTAGCCACCCACAATAAGATACTCAACTTTCTCTTCGGCGAATATGTGTAACAGATCTTTGAAGTCTGAGTTCATCTGGGTGTTTTCCTTTTTTTTCGACCCAATAATCAGTCACCAGCTCCCAACTTGCTTCAAGTCGAGCACTGCACCCGGCTTCCTGCCATTGTTTAATGCGATAAGCACGTACCTCATCAAATGATCCCAACTTTGCTTGAGGCCAATGAGAACGATCTTTTTTAATTATTGCCATCTCGGTAATTATAAAAGCTGTGACCAAAAAGTCGAGCAATGTTCCTGACCCACTCCTCACTCCCCCCACTCACCCGGAGGTGATTCCCTTACCAAAACCTCAGCAGGAATGCCCAGATGCTGATGCAATTGACGTATCATGCTGAGACTGAGTGGACATTTATGATTCAATACCTCCGACACCTTGCTTTTATTCGGGATATACTGCACCAGGTCCTTCTGCTTCAAACCCAGTTGATCCATACGAAACTTAATCGCCTCTATCGGATCGGGAGATTCGATCGGGAAACGTTCTCGCTCATATTCCTCCACCAAGAGCGCCCACAACTCTAATTCTTGCTCCTGCTCAGAACCCGACGCGGCATCCATCAAAGACTCGACATAAAGCAGAGCCGCTTCGTGCTCTTCGTCCGATTTGATTATTTTAGCCTTCATGATGAAAAAAACTAAATCGTAAGCGCATCCACTTTGTCATACTCCGCATGAGTGCCCACAAAGCGAATAAAAATAATTCCTATACTGTAATGAATTTTCACAATAAGCCGGTAGGTGTTCCCTTTGATATTAAAGACCACACGATTACCAGGAAGAATATCGGCTGACGAATAGACCAGCTTGATATCGTGTGACTGCTTCCATTCTGATTCAACAGCTTCTTTATACCACGATTTCAAAGCCTGCTCGGCATCAGCGTGACCTTCCCAGAATTCCCGCAAAGTCTTTCTAGCAATGATTCTCATCCCCTTTTACCCCAGTTCCATCCCCTATTCAAGCAAAAGTTCCCTTTAAAGGAACTTTTGCCCCGATCACTCCCCCAACAATTTGCCCACAGCCAAATAATTCTGCACATAATCCGCCACCGCCCCCTTCAGCGACAACACCTCATCTCCATAACCCGCCGCGCGCAACTTGCCGATATCTGCCTTGGTGAAATACTGATACTTCTCCTTCAGCGTCTCCGGCATATCAATAAACTCAATCTTCACCTCTTGATCCAAGGCCGCGTAAATCGCCTCGACCAAATCCACCCAGGTATGAGCCACACCTGATCCGATATTAAACAAACCTTTCGCTTCTTTCTGATCCGCCAGAAAAAGCGTCATCTTGATCGCATCTTTCACATAGTGAAAATCGCGCATCTGCTTGCCGTCCTCATAATCGTCCCGATAGCTCTTGAACAACTTCACTCCATCCGTCTCCTGAATCTGCCCAAAAGCCTTATCCACCACCGAACGCATATCTCCCTTGTGCCCCTCGTTCGGCCCGTAGACATTAAAATATTTCAACCCCACGATCTGATCCAGAATCCCCGCTCGTTTGGCATAAAGATCAAACAAGTGCTTGGAATAACCATACATGTTAAGCGGCCTCAGACGATCAATATCCTCGTTCACATCATCCATACCCTGCTCACCGTCACCGTAAGTCGCCGCCGATGAAGCATAAACAAACCGCGCACCTTTGTCCAAAGACCAATGAGCGAGCCGCTTGGTGTATTCAAAATTATTACGCATCAAATACGCCGCATCAGTCTCCGTCGTCGCCGAGCAAGCACCCAGATGAAACACCTTCGTCACCCCTCCCAAATCATCCCCCATATCCACCGCGTCCAACAAATCATCCGCGTCGATATAGTCCGCATACCTCAGCGGCACCAGATTTTTCCATTTCTCATCACAGCCCAGCGAATCACAGAGCAAAATATTCTCCTGCCCCTGTTGATTCAAAGCCCACACCAGAGCACTGCCAATAAAACCAGCCCCCCCCGTCACCAAAATCCTATCGCCCACGTCTTTCATCCTATTTCTTCATCCTATTCGTGTTTATTCGTGTCCATTTGCCTTCGGGGCAGCTTCCTCCGGCTGTCTCCTTTCAGTCGGCTGCGGTTCTAAACATCCAAACCAAAAAACCGCTCCGCATTACCAAAACAAATGCGCTTCACCATCCCACCAACCAAATCCATATCCCTCGGCAGATCCCCACTCTCCATCCCTGCTCCCAACTGATTGCACAATATCCGGCGAAAATACTCATGCCGCGTGAACGACAAAAAGCTCCGCGAATCCGTCAGCATGCCGACAAAATGTGAAAACAAACTGGTATTGGCAAAAGTCCTCATCTGTTCCTCCATGCCATCCTTGCAATCCATGAACCACCAACTGGTTCCCAACTGCAAACGACACGGCGGCTCGCCTTCGTTGCCATCCCCACCCTGAAAATTACCCAACATCGTCGCCAGCGAATAATTGTTCACCGGGTTAAGCGGATAAACAATCATCTTCGGCAGCGCATCCCGTTGCTGCAAAGCGTCCAAATAATGTCTCAGCGACTGGGCATGGTCCACATCCGCCATCGAGTCGCAACCCACGTCGCGTCCCAGTTTTTCAAACATCTTGGTGCTGTTATTACGCTCACAACCAATATGCAGCTGCTTGGTCCAGCCGGCCGCTGCGTCCAACTCGCCAAAAAACAACATCAAATAATTGCCAAACTTCTCCGTCTCCGCCACCCCGGCCGACTGCCCACCACGAGCGCTGGCAAAAATCTTATCCGCCTCAGATTCCGAACATTCCGCATCAAAAATGCGATACAGGCCATGATCCGAAATACGTCCGCCCATCTGATGAAAAAAATCATGCCGCTTACGAATCGCTGCTTTAAACCCTCTCAAACTCGAGCAATCCACCCCGCTCACATCAGAGAGTTTGTCCGCCCAGCTGTTAAAAATATCTGCATCATCCACCCGCAGAGCCACATCCGGCCGGAAGGTCGGATAGACCTTCACCTCACAGCTCGCATCATCACGAATCGCCGCATGATACTCCAGCGAATCCACCGGATCGTCCGTCGTACAAAGCGCCCGCACCTTCATCTTTTTCAGCAGCCCGCGTGTCGAAAACTCCGGCTGCGCCAGCTTCGCATTGCCCAGCTCCCAAACCTTGTCCGCCGTCTGCGGAGAAAACAATTCATCAATGCCAAAATAACGGCTCAACTCCAAATGCGTCCAATGATAAAGCGGATTGCCCATCGCATGCGGCACTGTCGCCGCCCAGGCGTCGAACTTCTCTCTCGGCGACGCATCACCGGTGCAAAAACGTTCCGCCGTTCCATTCGCCCGCATCGCCCGCCACTTGTAGTGATCCCCCGCCAACCAAACCTCCTGCATATCCGCAAAGCTCCGGTCACTGGCAATCTCATCCGGCGGCAGATGATTATGAAAATCCAAAATAGGTTCACCCTCAGCAAAGCCATGATACAGCTCCCGAGCCGCAGCACTCTGCAAAATAAAATCTTCGTCAATATAAGTCATGGTAAAAAATAGTTTGGAATTCAGAATTCAGAAATCAAATCCCTCTCCTAATTCGTGTTCATTAGTGTCCATTCGTGGTTCTCTTCTTGCTACGCTCCCTGCACGCGATCAAACCACAAATACACCGTGTAGCCCAAATAAATCGCCAGCAACAAAGCCC
Organism: Verrucomicrobiota bacterium; assembly: GCA_045046875.1. Classification (GTDB taxonomy): domain Bacteria; phylum Verrucomicrobiota; class Verrucomicrobiia; order Verrucomicrobiales; family DEV007; genus JAADHD01. The sequence continues at coordinate 5,012 of JASFYY010000156.1, forward strand.
CCTCTGGTCTAGCCAGACGTCGCCGTGTCCACATCAGCGGCACCACCAGCACCACCATGCCCATCATCACTGCCAGGTCAACTGGTTCGATCGCGGTGATCACCATTCTTTTCACCATCGCCGTAGCTCCCAGCACCAGTAGCAGATTAAAAATACACGAGCCAATCGCATTGCCGGAAATGATATCTCCCTGACGACGAATCACCGCCACAATCGAAGTCGCCAACTCCGGCAGCGAGGTGCCAAAAGCGATCACGGTCAGCGAAATGAAAGCCGAGGGAACATTCATTCTCTGCGCGATCCCCACCGCACCCTCCACCAGCCACTCCGCGCCAAAATACAAACCCACCAAACCAATCAAAATCAATCCAGCCATGCCCATCAATCCATCATTTTTTTTGCCTGCCGCTTGCCCATATTCATCCTCGAACTCCTCCAACACCTCGGGATTGTCCTCCTTCTTCGACGCTCGAAAACTATACACGGTATAAACGATCACTCCCAAAACCAGGATACCGCCCTCCCACACCTCGATCACTCCATCCCACAACATGAAAATCACTCCCGCTGATATCACAAACAAAATAGGCAAGTCACGCACCAGCAGCTGCGCCTTGATATCAAGCGGCCGGATCAAAGCGCTGATACCCAGAATCAACCCGATATTGCAAATGTTCGACCCCACCAGATTCCCCAGCGCCGCATTAGCATCCCCTGCCAGATTAAATTTCAAACAAACAAACAGCTCCGGACTGCTGGTACCAAAAGCCACAATCGTCAAGCCCACCACCAGCGGAGAAACCCCCAGGCGCACCGCCAGTTTGGCACTTCCGCGCACCAGCCATTCCGCCCCGACCACCAGCGCGACCAGTCCCGCGACCATTAAAAATATATCCCACCCCATACCACTCATCATTATTGTTTTTTGTCGTCGCCGGAATCACTGCTACCCAAATGAGGCAGGATCAAAGATCCCAGCCAGGACAGACTGGTGAAAAAACCTTCGATGTAAGCCGCCGGAGCCACTCGCATCATTTTTTCCACTCCCACGCGTTCGTCATAATTCGCAAAGGGTTTGATCCGGCGCAACACCTTTTTCGAACGTTCACTAGCGTCGAGTTCAATCGGCATCGTGCCCAGATTATAAGCCGACAAAATCGTCCAGGATACAACAAGAAAAAACACCCCCGACTTGCCCATCGCCGGCATCACCACCATCAGCGTACCCGCCAATACCAATGGCAAAGTCAAAAACATCGAAGCCTTCACCGCCGATATCCTCCAACGCAGCGGATGATAACCCTGCTGCTGCTGAATCGCGTGACCGGCTTCATGCGCAGCTATACCCAGTGCGGAATAAGTGCTCGCCGAAAAATGCTGCGGAGCCAAAGACAGGCGTTTGCGCTCGGGATCATAAAAATCCGCAAACAGTCCGCCAAAAAGCCCACCGCTCTTCACCACCTCAACATCGTTGATCCCCGAAGCCTGCAAAATCTGCCGCGCCAGCTTTTCCCCAGTCAGTCCCGATGGTGACAGATTTTTGATCTCCTCGTCGTAAATCGTCCGGTACTTGCCGCGACCGTATAAGGTCAACGCCAGTGTCAGGCCAAACAACAATAAAAAAATCAGCATAAGCTCAACTATTTCACTTCAACCTTAATGCTCACTTGCGGGTGTTTTGCCGGCGCGGTGATCGCATTCCACACCTTGAACTTCAAATCAAAAGCCGGCAGGGTTTTCAGAGTCATCACCCTGATCTCCGTCGTGCTGTGAGCCGCCAACTGAATCAAATCCGCGTTGCCATGCAACGCATACCCGCTCTGGTTTTCCATCACAAAAGTGGCATCACTGTTATTATCAATTTCAACTGAAACCACCATACTGCCTTTGACATAAGCCGCTTTTTTCACCGTCAAACAAGCTTGAATCAGAGGATTCAAATACTCCGCACGACCGATCAGTTCATTCTTGAACCACACCACCGTGCGTCGCTTCATCAAAGCATCCTTCAAAGCCGCCTCGGTCTTTTCCTTGGCAAAAACCAGAGTCACCGGACGATGCCCCCCCTCCGGCACATTATACTGCCAGTCGATCAAACCGTGGATATCCGAAGTTCCCATCATAGTCAGATTATGATCCAAAGCAATCTGGATCGCATCATCGGAAAAAGTCGAATCATTCACCACCTCGATACCATGAATCAAACCGTCGGCGATCAGTTTTTTGTGCATCTCCGAGAGCTTTGCCTGCCCCGTTTTAGACTGACGAATCCAGTTGGGGTGATTCCAAAATATGAAAGCCCCTTGTTTGCCTGCCTCTTTATACGAATCAAGTGCATCCTCCTGCACCAACTTAGTAGCATCCTTAAGGAAAATCGCATTGGCATGTCCCGGCGGCATGTCGCGGGTGATTTCCGAACCATTAACCACGATCACTCCGTTTTTTTTGCCAATCGGCGCGGCAATTTGAAAGGCCCGGTTGCGATCCGGATGCGGGATGTCTTTTTTATGCGGTTGATACTCCAAATGTTCGGTCAAAGAAATCGCATCCAAACCATCCCGCGCCGCTTCCTCCACCCGGATCGGAGGCCAGACATTGCCGTCCGACAAAGCGGTGTGCTGATGGAAGTCGGTTTTCAGAGTTTTATAGCCAGGGATGTCTGGAAACTCAATCTTGCGCTCTCCCCCATGGGAATGTGGCGGATGCGCCGCGACAGGGCTCGTAAAAAAACAAGCTCCCACCCAAGCCCCTATGCCTAACATTAATAATTGCTTATTTTTCATATCATTCATCAAAAGAGTTTCACGATGCCATAAATCCCAACGGCCACAATCGCCGCTGCACTCAGGAACAAGGTGATATCGTAAAAAAGCGACGGTTTCAAATCCTCTTCCAAACGGCGAAAGCGAAAATGAAAGGCAGCAAAAACCACCAGCAACAAAATGACCGAAGTCGCCAGACCTCCGATGATCACCATGGCTGAGGGAGATTTAAACCACAAAAAAAGCGCCAACCACAAAAAAGGAATCACCCACGAAAGAGTCGCAATCAAACGTGACCGGGTTCGGGGATCCGTAAAAGTAGCGCTAGAAACTTGCGTATAAGCGTCAGCAAACAAACGCGTCCAACCGGCCAGAGCTGACAACAAAGTGGAAAACAGCACCACAAAGGCGCCCACCAAAAATACATTTTTTGCTCCCATGCCCAGGGTGTCGGTGTACATCCTCGATAGTGTTTCGATGATCTGCGAGCTCTCAGGAACCAAACCCTGACCATGCAGGATCGCCGCGCCCAGCAGATAAAAAGCGATCGTCACGATGGTGTAAGCCACCATCGCCAACAGCGCATCCACATACATGATGCGAATCCACCCCTTCGCCCGTTTCACCCAAGC
>JASFYY010000157.1:0-19499 GCA_045046875.1 Verrucomicrobiota bacterium
AACAAGCTTCAGAGTGGACGGTGGCGGATCCGGTTAAGGTTGTATCATCAGGGCGGCAAACGCTGAGCAAACAGGATGATCTGTCTGTGCTCGTCTCTGGGAAAAACCCTGCAAAGGACAATTATAAAATCACATTGAAAGGGAAAGGTCGGGTGCGGGCGATTCGACTTGAGGCTCTGACCCATGGATCGCTCACCAATAAGAGTTCTTCACGGGCGAATGGAAATTTTGTTCTCACTAACTTCATCGTGAAACAAGGAGGCAAAGCCGTTTTGATTGTCTCGGCCAAAGCGGATTATGAGCAAGACAGCTGGCCAATCGCCAATACTCTGGACGGAAAAAAACACACAGGTTGGGCGATTGATGGGCACAAAAAATCTAAAGATCATGTCGCGATCTTTGTTTTGAAACAGCCTCTCGATCTTGGTGAGAGCGGAGAGTTGATCGTCGAACTTCAGCATCAGTCCTCTCATGCCAAGCACAACATTGGACGATTTCGCCTGTCACTGACCGATTCGAAAACGCCCGCTCTGTCGGGAGGAATCAGCTTGCCGCCTGAATTGATGGTGGCGCTCAAACAGCCCGTAGACCAACTTGATGGCAAACAGAAAAAGGCTCTGACGGGTTATTATCAGGGCATCGCCCCGCTGCTGGAGGATGCGCGTAAGCAAATGGCCGGATGGCAGAAAGAATTGGAAAATGTCGAAGGCGGGGTGCAGACTTTATTGGTCTCCGAAGCTCTAGCCGAGCCACGTATGACCCGCATCTTGAATCGCGGCAGTTGGCTCGACAAAGAAGGCGAGATTGTGCAACCCGCGGTGCCGGCTTTTTTACCGATGGATAAAGGGGATGCGGTGACGGCCGGTCAACGTGCCACGCGACTTGATCTGGCTGAGTGGATCATGGGTGAGAGTAATCCGTTGACCTCACGAACCTTTGCCAATCGCATGTGGAAATTGTTTTTTGGTAGCGGCATCTCCCGCGATCTGACGGATCTGGGAGGCCAGGGAAAACCGCCCACCCATCCTGAGCTGCTCAACTGGCTGGCGGTGGATTTTCGTGAAAATGGCTGGGATATCAAACATCTGGTGAAAACCATTTTGATGTCTAAAACTTACCGGCAGGTTTCGACGGTCACAGCGGAGTTGGCAAAAATAGATCCTGATAATCAACTGTGGGGGCGGCAGGGGCGATGGCGCATCGAAGCGGAGTTTGTCCGTGACAGTGCGTTGACCATGGCGGGTTTGTTGGTCAAGCAACAGGGGGGTAGAAGTGTGAAGCCACTGCAACCGGCTGGGTATTGGCAGAATTTGAATTTCCCCAAACGCAAATGGGAAGCCGGGCAAGGAGCGGATTTGCATCGCCGTGGTTTGTATACCTTTTGGTGTCGCTCTTTTCCTCACCCGGCGATGGCGGCCTTTGACGCACCGAGTCGCGAGGAATGCACCGCTGAGCGTCCGCGGTCCAATATCCCGCAGCAGGCTTTGGTATTGTTGAATGACCCTGTGTTTGTGGAAGCCGCGCGGGCTTTTGGTGCGCGCATTGAACAGCAAGGTGGCGATTCGCTTGAAGCTAAATTGAAATGGGCGTGGTTGTCGGCGACGGCACGGCAGCCGACGAGCGAGGAGTTGGCAGTTTTGAGTGAACTGTATCAACAACAGAAGGCGCGTTATTCGGCGGATCAAGCTGCAGCGAAGGGATTGTTGGGGCTAGCCGATCGACCGGTTGACCCGGCGGTGATTGGCGAGGCTGCGGCTTGGACTTCGGTGGCCCGGACTATTTTTAATGCTTACGAAGTCACTTCGAGGTTTTGAGTTGTGATGTTTAACTTTTATTATATGACACGGGGCAAGCGAAGCGTCCGCCCTACAAAATTAACGATTCAAGCAGCCTGATTTTTTAATATTATGAATTTTGATCATCTTATCAATCGCCGGTCTTTTCTTGGTCAGGCCAGTGTGGGCATTGGTTCGCTGGCTTTGACTTCGCAGTTGTTGGCGGAGTCGGGGGCGGAATCCAAGTGGATGGGAGCGATCAAACCGCATCATTCGCCACGAGCCAAACGGGTTATTTTTCTGTGCATGGCGGGCGGGCCCTCCCATCTGGAGACTCTTGATTACAAACCGCAGTTGGCCAAGATGGATGGCAAAGCGATGCCGGCATCTATCACCAAAGGTCAACCTATTGCCCAGTTGCAAGGAAAAGAGCTGAAGTGTTTCGGGCCGCAGCGGGAGTTCAAAGCCTACGGCAAATCGGGACTGATGATGGCGGATGTGTTCCCCCACATTGGCAAACATGCGGATGATCTGGCGATTATCAATTCACTGCGCACCGAGCAGATCAACCATGATCCTGCGCATACTTTCATGAATACTGGAACCCAGATTTCCGGACGCCCCTGCATGGGTTCGTGGATCAATTACGGGCTGGGAAGTGAGTCACAAGACTTGCCCGGTTTTGTGGTGCTGACTTCAGTGGGAGGAGGGCAGAGCCAACCGATTGCCGCCCGTCAGTGGCACAGTGGTTTTTTGCCGAGTCGTTTCCAGGGGGTGCAGTTTCATTCTTCCGGTGATCCAGTGCTCTACGTGGGTAATCCAAAAGGAGTCAGCCGCAAGGATCAACGCCGTGTGGTCGATGCGGTCAACTCGCTCAATCGTCTGCGCAATAAAAAGGTGGCCGATCCGGAGATTGCGGCCAAGATCACGCAATATGAAATGGCTTTTAAAATGCAGAGCAGCGTGCCTGAACTGGTGGATGTCTCGAATGAACCTAAAAGCATACTCGATCGCTACGGAGCCAAACCGGGCGACGGCTCATTCGCCAGTAATTGTCTGTTGGCACGGCGCTTGGCGGAGCGCGGGGTGCGCTTTATTCAGCTTTATCATCGTGGATGGGATCATCATGGTGGGGTGAAAAAGGGAATTGAATCCACGGCCAAGCTGGTGGATCAGGGGACGGGGGCTTTGCTTGAGGATCTCAAACAGCGAGGCATGTTGAAAGACACTCTGGTGATCTGGGGAGGAGAGTTCGGTCGCACTCCGATGGCACAGGGCAGTGGTCGGGATCACCATATCAAGGGTTTTTCGATTTGGATGGCAGGAGGTGGTATCAAAGGCGGGATCAAATATGGCTCGACCGATGATTTTGGTTATGATGCGGTCGAGGACGTGGTTAATGTGCGTGACCTGCATGCGACGATGTTGCATCAACTGGGCATTGACCATAAACGGTTTTCATTCAAAAACCAGGGTCTCGATATGCGGCTGACCGGAGTGGAGCACGCGCGAGTGGTGAAGGGGATTTTGGCCTGAACAGTTAATCCAAATCTCCTTTGCGGTAATAGTCAGCGGAAAAGTAAGCCCGCATGCCGAGATACATTCGATCGTTTTTGCTCTTCACGGTGATTTTTTCCCCATCAAAGAGGAACTCTATGGTGCAGGCTTTGCCCTCGATGAAGGATTCTTTGTCCGCATCGATAAAAAGGGCTTTGTTTTTTCCCCCTTCAACAAAGGGCGCAAAACCTTTGATGTCGCCGAGGTGAAAGGTTGGTCCCCGAACCACACTGAGGTTAAAATCCAGTCCAGTGCTTTTTGCGTTAATTCGAGTCTCCAGCCAACCGCCTTTGCCATCCGTCCAGGAGCCGTCAACGCGGTGCTGGGGATTGCCTCCAGCGTAGATTTCTAAAAAGCGGCTTTGGGACTCAGTTAGGTCGGCCATGACTTCCCAGTAATCGGCGCTTTTTTGCAGTTCTTTGAGGTCCTCACTATCACCTCTTGTCATTAACTGGTCTTGGTATTTTGCCATGTAATCCCGGTATTCAATCCAGCCCAGCTGTCGTTCACGCAGTTTTATTTTTTTAGCTTTGGCTAGTTGAATCATAAGGCGTGTGTACACATAATTGAGTTTGGCATCGGCCATGGTGTGCCGGGCGCGAACCAGCTTGAGCTGTTCGGCGTCACTAAGTGAATGATAAGAACCGCTGGGGTCGGGGGTGAGGGTTTCCCCTTGCACCATGACCGTTATTTTCACATCGCCAGATTGGCCGGGCAGTTTTTCCAAGGTGAGCTTCCCAATTTCTACAGCTTCGTCATCATTACCGCGGAATTCCATCAACGCTCCACGTTTGATTGCCCCGCCTGTCAAGGCTGCTGTAAAATCACGCTTTTTTGTTTGCAGGGTGCAGTCGAGTTTGCCATCAGACGATGTCCAGATATCAAGGCTATTGCCATTGGGCCCGATGTAGCTCAGATCTCCGGCGGATGTGATGGAGCAAAGTCCAAAAGCGAGACAAAGTGAGAGAATGTTTGCGTGAGGCATGCTTTAGCATGGGTAAGGTTGCTAAAGAAGTCAATGAAATCAGAGGGCAGGACTTAGGGCGGGTGTAAGACAAAATAGTTAATCTGCGGGCCTCTATGCGTTTCGCCCTTTGCAGGGCTGGGAAAGTTGGATTTTTTACCCAGCGCTTCGCACTGGGCTATATCATTGAGCACCGTTGGTGCAAAAGAGATGAAAGCAAACTGTCCTGAAAGGACAAAATGTGATAGCCCGGTGCGAAGCGCTGGGGTTAAATCGTTTTTATTGCCAGCCCTAATAAGGGCGACATGAGGTTGAGGTGTGATAAGGTAGCTTTCAATAACCAATGGCTAACTTTTTTGTCCTGCACCCACTTAGGGCCGCAGCAAAAATAGAATATCCCAAACTACTTGCCTTTTTGATCTCCGTCTGCGTTCAAATTCTCTCACATAGCTCGCTATCATCGAGAATTTCGACTTAATGAAAATCAAAAATTCTGCGCATTTTGGGGTATCCATTAGTTGCCTCGACCCTTAGCCACTTGTAGCGCGTTTTTTTTGTAGTAGAGTGGACGCATGAAACGTCGAGAATTCCTCAATCAAGCCGCCGCCACTACCCTCCTCACCACTGTTGCCGGGTCGGTATCTATTTCCAAATCCGTTGCCAAGCCCAATGACCGGATCAATATCGGGGTGATCGGGGTGGGCAAACAGGCTCGCTATTTGATGACGGTGGCGATGCGTTTACCCAAGGTGCAGATCGTTGCGGTGAGCGATGTGGTGAAGGAGCGCAAGGAGGATGCGGCTAGACTCGGCACGGAATTTTACACCAAAATGCATGGAGAGGACTACAAAGGCAGCATCAGTCAGCACGACGACTTTCGGGAGATCATTGCGCGTGATGACATCGATGCGGTGATCGTTGGCACTCCGGATCACTGGCATGCGATTCCAGTGATCATGGCCGCTGATGCCAAGAAGGACATCTATTGTGAAAAACCGATCTCACTGACGATCGAAGAAGGTCGCGCGATGGTCAATGCGGTGAAACGTAACAAAGTGGTGTTTCAGACCGGTAGTATGCAGCGCAGCGAATATGATGGGAAATTTCGCATCGCCTGTGAACTGGTGCGCAGCGGGCGTATTGGAAAGGTTCTCAGTATCAATGTAGGAGTGGGTGACCCCAATCGACCGTGTGACCTTCCTACAGAAAAAGTTCCGGCTGGTACCAACTGGGACATGTGGCAAGGGCCGACTCCCGACCGGGGATATAATGAAATTCTTTGTCCCAAGGGGATACATAATCATTTCCCCCAATGGCGTCTCTACCGGGAATACGCGGGCGGGTCAGTGGCCGATATGGGAGCACACCATTTTGATATCGCCCAATGGGGACTCGGGATGGATGATAGCGGTCCGGTGAAAATCATCCCGCCGACTGACGAAAAGGATTTGCGAGGGTTAAAACTCATTTACGCCAACGGAGTAGAGATGACCCATGGCGGGCCGAGTGGCACGACTTTCATTGGAACCGAGGGCGTTATCTCGGTGGATCGGGGTCATTTGACCACTATTCCCAATAATATGCGGGAAAAGAAACCGCTCGGCAAAGATGATGTGAAGCTGGAAGATACCGGTGGGCAGGCTCGGGTCAGTCACATGGGAAACTGGATTTACCGGATGCAGGATCGTGGGTTGTCGATTTGCCACGCGGAAGTCGGTCACCGCAGCGCTTCGGTTTGTCATCTCACCAATATTGGGTATCAGCTTCGACGCGAACTGAACTGGGATCCTAAAGCAGAACGTTTTGCCAATGATGAGGCGGCCAATAAACTGCTCAGCCGTGAAATGCGCGGTGAATGGAAGCTTGGTTGAGTTTTAGTGAGAACAATAATTTCACTGGAAAAAATATAATATAACCTTATAGCTAAGAATAATCTAATGTTACGTTTTGCCATAGCCGGTTTGCGGCACGTCCATATCAATGCCTTGATTGCTGAAATCAAAGCTCACGAGCACTGTGAAATTGTTGCCATCTCGGAAGAGGATGTCGCCAGTCGGGAGGCAGCCGATGACAGTCTGGATATCAATTATCAGTCCAACTCGGAGATGATTCAAAACGCCGACTTTGATGTGCTGGCGATTGGTGATTGTTTTGGCAAACGGGGAGCCATTGCTATTGAAGGTTTGAAAAATGGCAAACACATCCTGTCGGACAAACCGCTCTGCACTTGTCTGGATGAGCTAGAGCAAATCAAAACTCTGGCGGCTGCGGGCAGTCTTTCATTGGGGTTGATGCTCGACCTGCGTGATGCGGCTCCTTTTCTTACTTTGAGGGATTTGCTGAAAAGCGGTGAGTTGGGTGAAATCAAAACCATGCACATCAACGGCATGCACCCGCTGATGTATGGGACGCGTCCCTCGTGGTTTTTTGAAAAAGGTTTGCACGGCGGCACCTTCAACGACATTGCCATTCATTTGGTTGATTACGTTCCCTGGCTTAGCGGCGAAGACTGGAGCGAGGTTTTGTCAGCTCACAGTTGGCACAGCGCTCCTGCGGACGCTCCATGGTTCATGGATTCGGCGCAGGCGATTGCAAAGTTGGATAAAATCACGGTGATGATGGATGTGTCCTACTGGCTTCCGGAATCCTCTCTTTACGCCACACCTTGTTATTGGCAGACGACCGTTTTTGGCAGCAAAGGCATGGCTTCGATTGCTTACAATCAAGATCACCTTTCGGTGATTGGACCTGATAATGCGAGTCCTGAAAAACGTGAGCTCTTGCCAGCTAATCCCGGCCAGTATTTCAGGGATTTTCTCGATGAGTTGGATGGCAAGCCCAATTTGGACGGCATTCACACCGAGTCTGTTTTGAAAGTTTCACGGCAATCTTTGTTGCTGCAGAAAATTTCCGATTCGGAAGTCAAGAGTGGCAGTATGGGCTGACGTGTTTGATCTGCGGGGTAGGTCAAATGTAACCGGAGCGATCATGGGGATTGTAGGGCGAGCGCTTCGCTTGCCGTAGGCTAACTTGCTTTGCAGCTATCACGCGCGAGCCAGCCTAATCCTGCGCCGAAACCGAAGCCAAAACAAATTCCCCAGGCGAGTTGTCCCCAGGCGGCGTGAGAGCGGGGGATTGCCACATAAAAAAGCCAGTCGCCGAGGAAATAACCGATGGTGAACAGGGTGAAAACCACGCCAAGGGCTTCGAGGAATTTGCCTTTTTTTCCGAAAGTGGAGCGTAGCACCAGGCAGAGTGAGGCGGTTCCGAGTAGCGCGCCAAACACTTCCCCATGTTTGCCGTGAATGGTAAGATAGATCAAGCACCAGCCTGCGGCAAAAGCAAAAAAGGCGGCAAAAAACAGCAGGTAACTTTTCCCCAGCGATAGGCGCCCGCGGACATCGGGATACAAAGCGAGGCCGCCCAGGGCAAAAAAAGGCAGGGCGCAAGCGAGGTAAAGGCTTGTAGTTGAATTAAACTTTCCAGCGCCAAATACCCAGGGGGCGAATCCCGCCAGGCCGACTATTGAGAAGCGCAGGCCTGCCATGAGAGTGCTGGATAGGGTGGATGGGTTCATTTGGGTTTTATTTTGCTGCGCTTTCAAGCCGGAATAAAAATTGGGAAGGGGGAATCGCTTATTTTATTAGCCCAACATGGCGCAAAGCTTCAGCAGGCGGGCCTTCGAAACTGGCCTGTGGAATGTTGCCCCGGTAACCGATGTCCTTCATTCCTTCGGGTGTGGTGTAATAAGCTCCGGCGGTGAGATCTCGGAAACGCTTAAAAAAACGAACCCCTTTTTTGTATTCGGGCTGGGCTTTTATTGGATCACAAATGTCATCACAGATAGCGGTCTGTTGATCATGATTGAGATCAGCGAATCCTTTTTTAAAACGTAGTAGGGCTTCCTTGTCGATCCAAGCCAGACCATCCAGCACAGTGCGGCGGTCACCTGCTTGTCCGGGGTAGGGAGAACTGATCCATTCGTCGATGAAGTCGGGGACTCCGACGGCTGACGCACTGGGAGAGCTGTCATCGGCGGGCATCATCACGTCACACAATGCAGCGGTGGTTCGGCGTTGTTTTTTGTCCAGAGTCAGCGGCCAGACATCACCTGGTTGGTAAATTTTTATCATGTCAGGATCGCTGCCATAACCTTTGGCTTTGATGCTTTGACCGTCAGCCGCCACCGATTCGGTATTTGCGATCAAGCCTGACCCGGAAGCGGCGAGCATCCACTTGATAGCGAGGCGTCGCTCAATTCGGTTTTGAGGTTGTGAATGATCCATATTAGAGATTTCCTTTTTTCATTTCATCAAGCAAGCGGTCGGCAGCCCGCCAGGCCAGTGCCATGATGGTCAGGGTTGGGTTTTTGTCCGCGGTGCTGGCAAAAGGGGCGCCGTCCGCCATGATCAGGTTTTTCACATCCCAGGTCTGGCTCCATTGATTGGTTACAGAGTCATTTTGATGATCGCCCATGATCGCGCCGCCGACTTCATGAATGATCGCGCCTCCGGGTTTGATGGCTTTGAGAGGATCTGTTTTCGGCTGCGATGAGAACTTGCCACCCATTGTTTCGAGCAGTTCTCCTATCATCTTTTGCTGTTGTTTGACCTGGTTGAGTTCGTGCTCCGTCCATTGCCAGTGAAAGCGCAGGGCAGGGATGCCCCATTGGTCTTTCACCTCTGGATCGAGTTCACTGAACGAACCTTCATTGGGCATCATCGAGCCCTGTGCGCCGAATCCCAGGCGGCATCCGTAATAACGCCGTGCGTCTTCTTTGAATGATTTTCCGTAGGCATAAGCACTTTGTTCGCTGAGCCAGTCAAAGCTGTTGGCAACTCCCATGGTTGGCATGTGGCGACCGGTGGCGAATTCCAGATGGAAGCCGCCGGGGAAATCGAATTGTTTGGCATTCTTCTGACCGTGGAAAGGCCAGGGAACGTAGGCGTGGGCCTTGCCTGCGCCGTCCTCGTTGTGCAGCGGCATGCCTTCGAATGCCGGAATGTGGGCGCTGAAACTGCTGGAGACGGAGTCGGTGATATATCTGCCAACCTTGCCGCTGGAGTTTGCCAGGCCATCGGGGAAGTGTTTCGATTTGGAGTTCAACAAGAGCCGAACCGATTCCTGTGAGCTGGCGGCGAGAACCACGACACGTGCAGCCACATGGTTTTCCTTGCCAGTGGTTTTGTCGATGAAAGTGATGCCTGAAGCTTTGCCGTTTTTATCAATAGTGACTTCCCGTGCCATGGCATTAGGCAGGATGTCAAGGTTGCCGGTGGCCAAAGCGGGCTTGAGATGCACGGTATGCGAATCGTAGTTAGCTCCAATCGCGCATCCACGGTGGCAATCCGACGCCCAGAAACAGGGGGCTCGCAGGCGCATTGATTGCGCCAGAATACGCTGGGCTTTTTTATTGCCTGGATGAAGTTTGGCGGGAATGTTTTCTGCATCCTGCGCTTGGGTGAGCACCGCTCGATGGGTGGGGATGATGGGCCAGCCGAGAGCTTTGCCGTGTTTTTGCGCGTAGAGCTCTCCGACGCGCAGTTTGGGTGGCGGTAAGAGAACTCCCGGTGATGAGTCGGGGGAGTTTTCAATGCCTTCGTTGCTGCCAAAAACGCCGACCAGCATTTCGACTTTGTCATAATAGGGCGCGACGTCGTGGTAGGAAATCGGCCAGTCGAATCCTGCATCAAAGTGGGTGCGCGGCTTGAAATCGTAGGGTCCGTTGCGTAGCGATTTTCTTCCCCAATGATTGGTGCGTCCTCCCAGCATTCGCTGGCGCCACCAGCGGAATTTTGATTTCTCGTCGGCATTGGTGTATGGCTCGCCCGGGATGTCCCATCCGCTGTTGATCGAGCAATCGTGAAATCCATATTGTTTGTCAGGTGTGCGCACTCCCCGCAGTGGGGCGTGACTGGGCAGCTGTAACATGGCGGATTCACTGGCGGTAAAAAAACGTCCGGCCTCCAGCATGAGAACTTTTACGCCGTCCATGGTCAGGGTGTAAGCCGTTTGTCCGCCGCCGGCTCCTGAACCGACGATGATGACGTCATAAGAATTCTGGCTTTTATCGGGGGTGATGACAGGCATAGGGGATCGGGGGGGAAGGTTGGTAAATTAGCGGTCACTATCGAGCTTGTCATCCACTAAATGTATGGGCTAATGTGAGCGTAAGAAAAATCATGAAAACCCTCCTTCCTATTTTATTAATACTGTGCGGTGTCGCTTCCGCTGAAGATCTGACGTGTTTGTCGGAAAAAAAACGCGTCGCGAGTGCTTTGTATCCGCAGCTGCAACGGCAGGCTTACGCTGCGCTCGATGAACGTCAGGTGGTTTTAGGTAAGCTGGAAACCCCTGAAGACATTCAGGTTTATCAAAAGCGCTTACGTGAGTTTTTTATCACCAGTTTGGGAGGTTTTCCTGAGCAAGGACCTCTCAATGCCAAAACGGTAGGAACGATCGAGATGGACGGTTATCGAATCGAGAAAGTTATCTACGAAAGTGTGCCGGGTCATCACATCACCGCGAATTTTTATCTACCGGAAGGGAAGGGGCCGTTTCCGGCGGTGGTTGTTTCCAGTGGACACAGTCGCACGGGCAAGACCGCTGATTACAATCAGCGTTTTGCTATCATCATGGCTCAACATGGGATGGCAGCACTGGCCTTTGACCCGATTGGACAAGGGGAGCGCTCGCAAAATCTGGACGACAAAGGGCAGCCAGCATTCAAGGGGACGACGACCGAACATTTTTTGATGGGAGTGGGGTCGATTCTAGTTGGGCGCAGTACGGCGAGGTATCGCGTTTGGGATGCGATGCGCTCGATCGATTATCTCGTCAGCCGTCCGGAAATCGACGCGAAAAAAATTGGTATGACGGGTTGTTCCGGTGGAGGCACTTTGACCAGTTATACGATGGCGCTGGATGATCGGGTGGCTTGTGCGGCGCCGTCCTGTTATCTCACTACTTTCCGTCGCCTGATTGAAACCATCGGCCCGCAGGATGCCGAGCAGAATGTCTTTGGTCAAATTGCCTATGGTCTGGATCAACCCGATTACGTAATCCTTCGTGCGCCTAGACCGACATTGATCAGCACCACGACTAGTGATTTTTTTGATATCAGTGGTTCATGGGATAATTTTCGCCAGGCTAAGGCGGTCTATGGGCGACTTGGGTTTCCCGAGCGAGTCGATCTGGTGGAGAATCCCGGCAAACATGGGGTGCCCAAGGAAAATCTGGCGATGATCGCCCAGTGGATGCAACGCTGGCTGCTGGGTCGGGATGAGCCGGTGAAAGCGGTCGATATACCGGCGCTTCCAGCGGAGCAACTGTTATGTCTCGATTCCGGGCAGGTGTTGCTGATGAAAGGGGAACGTTCGGTGTTTGATCTGAACGCGCAGCATGAAAAAGAGTTGGCTTATCAGCGGGAGAAGTTGTGGAAGGAAATGCCGAAAAACGAGATGGTGAAAAGAATCCGTGAGAAGGTTGGTATGCACCCAAGCAATAATAGGGGTGCCCTGAAGCATGAAAGTGTAGAGCGGGTCGAGCGTGAAGGTTATGCACTTGAAAAGTTAGTATTGCCTGGCGATGATGGGGTGCCGCTACCGGTATTGATTTTTCATCCAACCAAGCCCAATGGAGAGGCTTGTGTCTATCTGCACGAAGACGGCAAGGCTGCTGGTGCGGCTGCGGGCGGAGCGATTGAAAAATTGGTTAAAGAGGGAATGCTTGTTGTCTCGGTGGATCTTCGAGGACAAGGCGAAACAGCAAGTGGAAAACGTGGCGAGCAATTGGGCGATTGGAAGACCTACTATCTGGCCTATCAACTTGGTCGATTCTTGGTGGGGATGCGTGTTGAGGACACCATTGAGGCAGCGTTTTTCGCGCGCTTCTACAAGGCGGAAAAGGGAAGCGAGCGACCTGTGCATCTCATCGCCAGCGGACCGACCGGAATCGTGGCTTTGCATGCGGCGGCTCTTAGTCCGGAAATTTTTGCTTCTGTGAAACTGATCAACTCTCCAAGCAGTTGGGCGTCGATTGTTGGGGAGTCTAATCCGGTCGGTCAGCTCGATTACACAGTTCATGGAGCTCTGGAACTGTATGACTTGCCCGACCTGGTTCGACTGATTGGCAAAGACAAGGTGACTTACGAGAAATAGCGGTGGGCCTCATCCCGCTATTGACAGGCGGGAAGCGCTCGGCAAGCCTATTGCCAAGCATGCCCCCCCCCTTTACTTACCGCCTTGTGCGCTCTTTGTGTGTCCGCGACTTTTGCTGCTGATCACAAACCCGCTCAGTCACCCGGATTCGAACACGCGCGTATCCCCGAGGCATGGGCAGCTTACGCCGATGTGTTGACCTTCGGTCGAGGCCAGACACTTGCTTTGCTTGACGACGGCTGCAAGCCGGAGATGCCACAGTGGAAGGCGGTGATCGACGGAATACCAAAAACACGCGTTCGATATGACGCGGTGGATGACGATGACGATGCCAGGCACGAGGGACGGGGGTATCATGGTAGCACGATTGGTAATCCATCGTCACTGAATTACAAAGGCAAGCACGGTGTCGCTTTTAATAACCAGATTGCTATCGTCCGCAGTCTGGAGTGCTGTCATTGCAAAGTCGCTGACAGCGCACCACTCGCCCGCGCTTTACAATGGGTCATTGATCACCACAAAGAACATCAAATTACGACCGTCAATCTCTCTCCGGTGGACGACAAGGAACATGCAAAACCTGTCGCTACTGAGATAGATGCCAAGCTCGCAAAGTTGCGTGATCTCGGTATCTGGGTCAGCGCCCCGGCGGGCAACCATCATTTCACCAAGGGGATTTCGTGGCCTGCATCGCAACCAAATTGTTTTGCCATCGGCGCAGTCAAACCCAGCAAGGATGAAGTCCATTTGGATCGTCACCAGAAAGTAGAGTTGGTGGTTCCTGCTGGCGCCACCAGTTCATCCAACGCCATCGTCTGCGGAGCGTCGATGTTGCTGCGCGAGGCGATTGAAAAATCAGAATACCAATGGGAAAAAGACGGAGCCAATCTGCCCGAAGCGATGATGAGTATTTTTCAGCATACGGGGACGGCGGTTGCTGATCCGGCCACTGGGCTTACGTTTAAGCGTCTCGATGTGATGGCGGCTTTGCAGCATGTTCTCAAGTAATCCTCAAACCCTTTTTTTATATGAAATCCTTACTGATCTTTATTTTTGCGTCCACGATCTCGATGTTTCAAGGTTTAGCCGGTGATGTCTTTATAGTTAAAGACGGCAAAACGAATGCACAGATTGTTATCGCAGAAAAAACTCAGCGAACAACTCGACTGGCGGCGAAGGATTTGCAGGATTACATCGAAAAAATATCCGGGGCAAAATTGGAAGTCGTCACTGAGCCCAGTGATGCCGTTGAGGTGAAAATCTACGTTGGACGTAGCTCTCATACGGACAAGCTGAATATCACCGCCGACGGTTTGAAATACGGCGCTTACCGTATTGTATCAGGTGACAAGTGGTTGGTGCTGATCGGCGATGACAGCAACTTTGTTCCCCGTGAGCCCTGGCCACGAAATAACAAGGATGTGCACGGGCGGGTGACCGAAGAGTGGCAAAAAATGACGGGAGAAAAGTGGGGCCACCCCTTATCACAAGTGTGGAAACGCTACAGTGGAAACAATGGCAGATTTGGAACAGCAGAGGAGGATCTGGTGGATAAAAACGGCAATGTGAATGTCTGGAGCTATGATGAGCGAGGATCGTTCAATGCGGTCAGTGGTTTTTTGCGAGAGCTGGGGGTGCGCTGGTATATGCCGGGGGAAATCGGTGAAGTCCTGCCGCAGATGAAAACCATAGAGCTGGATAAAATCGATGAAACCGTGATCCCCGATTTTGATATTCGTAATGTTCACCACCGATTTGGCATCCATGATACCGCGATGTGGGCGATGCATTTGGGTTTTCGCGCTGATTATGATTTGACTCATATCGCCCATGGTTTGGCGCTGATGACCAATCATAACGAAGATATTCTCAAGGCGCATCCGAAGTGGTTCGCTCTTTATGGTGGCAAAAGGCAAAACAAACCGGAGATGAGGTATAATCACTTTTGTTATTCGAGTGATGAACTGGTTCAGGAAGCCGCTCGTTTTGCGCGTGCGCAATTTGACCATTTGGGACTGGATATGGTTTCGATCATGCCGACGGATGGTTACACCTCGATGTGCCAGTGTGAGTTGTGTGTGGGTAGGGACACCCCGGAGCGTGGTTATCGAGGGCGCTTGTCGGATAATGTATGGGAATTTGTCAACCGGGTGGCAAAAGAGGTGAAAAAAACCCACCCCGACAAGATGATCTCATGCTGCGCTTATGGTTCTTACACTTTGGTGCCTGAAAAAATAGACAAGTTGGAATCGAACATTCAGGTGATCATTGTGGGCGGACGGCGACCAACGAGTAACCAACCCGAACAGCAGCAAGAGCAGCTCAAAATTCGTCAGGACTGGGTGAAGAAAACAGATAATCCACTCTTGATTTACGAGAATTATCCTTTCACTGATCGTGGGTGGTATCTGCCTTCCTATGTGCCTCATGCGATCGGATCGGGTATTAACGCCACCAAAGGCATTTCGAAGGGCGAGGATGTCTGGTTGTCGATTAAATTTGATACTCAATCTCTGGGTTACAATCACTTTCCAGTGTATTTCACTCAACGCATGTACTGGGGCGGCAAGGAAAAAGACGTGGATGCGATGTTCAATGAATATTGCATCCTTTTTTATGGGCCTGCAGGCAAGGAGATGAAATCATTCTTTGAATACTGCGAAAATAACTGGCAGAAGATGGAGAAGGACAAGGCGATAGCGGACGAGGCACTCGATCTTTTTGAAATAGCAAAAAAATCAGCAGCTGCCGATTCCATCTATGCACGACGCATGGCTTTGGTTGATGAATACCTTGCCAAGCTCAGGGATAAGAGCAGGCAGTTGGGAGAGAAGCGTGGTCCGGTGCCGCAAATGCGTCTGATCACCGAAGCCAAATCCGGGGATATCGTATTGGATGGTAAACTGGATGAAGAGATCTGGAATAAAAATCCTTACACCGGGCGCTTGAGGGAATTACAAACGAGTCAGTTGCCGATATTTGGCACGACTTTCAAAGCGGCCTGGGGAGCTGATGGCAGCATCTATTTTGCTATTCGCTGTGATGAGCGTAGCGGAGAGCCGTTGAATGTGGGCACGACTAAAAACGGAGACTCGGCGATCTGGTATGGGGATGTGATCGAAATCCTGCTTGAGACCGATTCTCATTCGTACTATCAAATCGCAATCAATCCGGCCGGTGCGGTGGTTGACTTGGATCGCAGTGCGCCTGGCAACGCGCGCTTTGCTTGGCATTCACGGGCGGAAGTGGCGACGCAAGTGGAGGATGGATCCTGGACGGTCGAAGTTCGTATTCCCGTCGTGCAAGATGAAAACGATCCATTGAATCAGGTGATCGGAAGTAAACCTTTGAGCACTCTTCCTTGGCATTTTAACGTTTGTCGTCAGCGCTTACGTGGTCAGGATAAGGAGTTTTCGGCTTTTTCACCAACAGGGGCGAGCGGTTTTCACAAGCCGCTGAAATTCGCCCATTTGTTCAAAGGTTTGTCTCATCAGTTTCCTTTTTCGGCATTGCAAGGGGATTACCTAGTGGATAATAAAGCCGCGATCGATCTGATGAAAAAACGCAAGTTCGAGCAAGCTTTGCAAGCTTTTGTGGCGATTGCAGGTAGAGAGGTGTCCGATCTACAGAAGTCAGCGGCTCTCAAGCAGGCAGCGGGCTGCGCACGCAAATTGAAGGATTATAGACGGGCAGAGGAATTGGCGGAGCAGATTCCGTTGCAAGTGATAGCTAAAACCGCGCAGATGGAAAATGGTTTGGCACAACGCAAGTCGAAAGAACTGGTCGAGCAATTTGGTAAGGAGGATATGGAAGCATGGCCGTTTTGGCAGATTGGCGAGGGCGCCTACCTTCGCGGACAGGCTTATGCTGTTGTGGGTGATGGAACGAGAGCCGAAATGGATTACAAAGCGGCGCTTGAGTTCACCACTGAGCGACAAGTTCGAACTAAAATTCTGCGTTCGATCGGTAACAATCGGGAGAAAAATTTAAAGGATCAAAAAGCGGCGCTTAAAGCTTATCAACAGCTGATGGATGAAAACAGTTCGGGCAGTGGTTACTCGGAGTATCTTGGAGGCGTTCAGGCCGCTGCACGGATATTGAGAGATCAGAAAAAATACGATGAGTCTCTCATTGCATTGCGTCATGTAGATGAGAGCAAGTTGCGCGGGAGTTGGAAAGCTTCGATGTTATATGCGACTGGCGAAACGCTGGCAGCAGCTGGGCGTAAGGATGAAGCCTTGAAAGCTTTCCGTGCCGTTATTGCAGATAAGGCAGCCAACAAGCCTCATCACAAAAAAGCGCAAGAAGCTATCAAATCGTTGCAAGGGAAGTGATAGACGTAAGTTAATAAGGAGGAAGAAGATTTAAGATGAAATGGTTAAGATGTTAAAAAAAATTGCAGCCCTATTGCCGTTAGCAACTGTTCTTTTGGTTTCTCAAGTTCTCGCTAAGAAGGAATCCGATTATAAAATAAATCGGGATAAAATTGTCTCGAGTATTGAAGGCAGGGTGGAGGTCATGGCTGATACTCTCACTAAACAGTTCGGTGAACCGCTGACCCAAGCCAATGTTTTGCACTATGCTGACCGAGTTCGATCCGCGTCGTGGATTGAGCTATGGCCTGACGAAAATGGAGATCCGCTGAAACGTGAAGTGAAGGGGCAAATTTGGAATGCCCCCATTCAGGCGGCTCTGGACAAGTGCGGAGAAGTGTATCTACCTAAGAAGAGTGAGCCCTATTACCTTGATCATCCGATTGTATTAAAATCTGGGCAACGATTAAGAGCTGCTCCTGATGCGGAGATACGTCTCAAGCCGGGAAGTAATACTTGCATGGTGCGTAACGAGAATATTAGAGGATTTCGCGAAGGGCCGGTTCCAAAGGATCTTGTGCCGGATAGTGATATCCTTGTTGAGGGTGGTATCTGGACGACGCTTTATTTTGGATCGGGCATGGTCAATGGCAATCAGCGAGGGCATTCTGGAAGTAAAAATTGGGTGGTAGGCAGTCATGGGGTTATTCTGTTGCAAAATATCCGTGGGGTGGTGGTGCGGAATTTAACCATCAAGCAATCTCGCTCATACGGGATTCATATAGGCACGGGTAGCGATTTTCTGGTTGAGAATATTACATTTGAGCATCATGGGCGTGACGGAGTACATGTAGCGGGAGCATCGAGTTTTGTTATTATTCGTAATATTTCCGGAACTCTGCACGATGACCCCGTGGCTCTGAACGCCTGGGAATGGAGCAATGGGGCAATGGTTTGGGGACCGATTCATCATGTGTTGGTTGAGAAAATCCAGGGGGCAGCTATGTCTGCGGGATCCACAGATTCGATTCGCTTGTTACCCGGAGTGAAACGCTTTCCAGATGGCAGCACTCTCGATTGCGATGTGCATGACGTTGTCATCAGGGATATTGTGGATATTCGTGATTTTAAACTCTATAATCAACCAAATCTGGAGGCAAAGGTTGGTGCGGATTATAGTGTAGGAGTCGGAAATTTGCGTAATATCCATTTTGGAAACCTGACTTTTAATCGTCCGGGAAGTATTCAGATTCATGCTGATAGTAAAGTTATTTCTATTCGAGGAGTGCAACTCAATTTCCCTAAAAGTGCGGATTTTCGTTTGCTTGTAATCGGTCCGCAATCCGCAACTTATAAAGGGGGCTCTGAGAATCCCGAACACTGGAGGGAAATATTTTCACCAGATGTGGACTGTAAGGTTAGTGATCTGCATATTAGTGGTGTTCGCTGGGGGCAATCCGAAGTAAGTGTGCCTGCCAGTCAACTTGTCCGGGTCGTTGAGCAGAAAATAAATGCAGACTATCCAAAAACCACACCTCGCGGAGGTCATGGCAAAGGGGTGTGGATTCGAAATCCTTGAAATGAATAGCAACCCTTTTGGTAACCGGTATTGCGCTTATCAAGCCGGTGGCAAAACCCATCTATGGGAGCAAGGATCGCTTGATTGGAAAATGAAAAATTTCAAAAAAACAGCGAGCTTCTTTTATACTCTTGCCCTTTTGCTTTTGATCATCGCTCAGGTTACGCCAATCTGGGCATCACCGCTGGTGACTCCGAGTGAGTTGACGTTTCTTCGCGGGGTGGCGAAGCAGACGCTGAAGTCTTGCGTGGTCGAGTCGGGAGCTTTTTCCAGTGACAAGAAGAATACATTGGGGTTTCGAGCGATCACACCAGGTGGGTATCCGGCGATTTGGGTTCAGGATTTCGCCATCATCTATTCCAGTGGTCTGATTCCTCGTGAGGACGGGGTTCGCCATTTGCAGTTGATTTTAGAAAAACAAAATGGAGCTGTGGCGAAGGATCTCGGCAACCAAGTTATGGTTCCGCCTTATGCCATAGCGGACCACATCAACGTGGACGGCAATGCGGTTTTCTTTCCTGGCACCTATGATCCGACTGATAACAAGAACGGTGATTTTGGATATCGTCCGCCTTCCAATAATCAATTCGATGTTATTTGGTTGGCGCAGATGCTCACTGAATCGAGCAGTGCAAAAGAGTTCCTGAATCAGAAAATCATGGGTTTTTCGATTTACGAACGGCTAAAGCTAGCCTTCGATGTACCGGAAATTGACTCGCATACGCAGCTTGTGCACACAACGAAAGAACGCCGAGCAGTCGGTTTTATTTTTTATGATACAGTTTACATGACGGGGGATTTGTTGATGGCGTCACTGATCCGATACCGTGCCGCGAAGCAGCTTGCTTCGCTAGCGGAACAAATAGGTGAATACCAGGATGCTCGTCATTTTTCAGAAATTGTCGAAAAAATCAGCAATAACATTGTTCGGGTTTTTGGCGATCATGACGGGACTCGAGGCGGTTGGTTGAGAGCCTCCACCGGAGTTTCCAGCCAGCCGGATGTGTGGGGAAGTATCTACGCTGTTTACATCGGGGCTGTTGTTGGAAAAAATCGTATCCATCTGTTGAAAACCATCAACGCGGCTTTGGCGATGAAAGGTGAAATCGAGTTTGAGGGAGCTATTCGTCACGTTCCACTTTCTTTTGATGC
>JASFYY010000158.1:0-25714 GCA_045046875.1 Verrucomicrobiota bacterium
ACGACAATCAAATGTCCGGCCGGACATTTGATTGTCGTATTCATTCCGCCTTCAGCTCAGTGCGGTAGGAATCCTTGAACAATCCAATTTTATCAAAAGGGATCGGCTTGAACGAGGGCAGTTCCTTCAGCAGCCGCGCATCTTTTTTCAGCTTGAAATTCTGCATCGAGAAATCTGAAAAACCAAGCTCTATAGGCTTGTCCGCCGTGCCTGTGATCACCCGGAAACCTTTGGCCTTCACTGCCGTCCCGCTCTTTGTCGCAGCAGAAGTGTTCACCACCAGATTGTTCTCAATCTTAAGTTTATCAATCAGCTTGAGCACCTTGGCATCAAAATTGTACACTTTCTGCACACAATCGACAAACACGTTATTGCTCAGCGGATTGTGCAGCGGTTCGCGCGGCGAGTCTTTCATGATGATCGCCAGCTTGGGATAACGTTCACTCCAAGGTGGCTTCTGGTAGTTCATATCCATAGCCTTTTTCTCCAACCACCAACCACCGGAAGGCTCATTCCATTGTTTCCACGTCATCCCACGGGAATCGATATGCAGTCCGATGGCACAATCAACGATCAAATTATTACTGATCGGATTGTCCCGTCCTCCGCCAATCATGATCGCCCTTCCAGCCCGATAAAACACATTGCCTTCAACTCGATCCCCACTGTCACAATCATCCAGATACACCCCCATGGTATTAGCATGTTTTGCGTCCCCCTTGCCTAGATCGTGAATATAATTGTGACGCAAAACATTGCCTTGAGAGGTCCAATCCCGCCCGGTATAAAACGCTCCCGAATCCCCGGTCTCCATCACCACTCGATAAACATCATTGAGCTCAAACAGGTGCTCGTTTCCGCTGTATAAAACCGCATTATGCGGAGCATCATGAATGGCATTGTTGCGCACCACCTGACCACAACCCGTGACTCTGATACCTGCAGCGTAAGTACGTTGAAACAAACCGTAGTGGTGAATCTCGTTATTAATCACAAGATTCTTTCCAGCTGTCAGGCTTTTGCGATCCCCTCCCCCTATGGAAATGCCATAGGTTCCCAGATTGAACAAATCACATGAACGCAGTGTATTGTTCGACCCACTCACTTTGATCCCTCCACCAGACAGATTAGCGATCTCACAGCCCGCAATCTCCACATGCTGCGTTCCCTCCAGCGAAATCCCCTGACCATGACTGTATTCAAAGGCCAGATTCTGGAAGTTGATATGCTTCGCCGCTTTCACTTTCAACAAAGGCTGGTCCATCGTAGCAAGAACAATAGCCGATTTCTCCAGCGAATTTTGCGGATAAAAATACAAACGTTTGTGAGCCCGATCGAGGTACCACTCTCCCGGAGCATCCAATTCCTCCAAAACATTCAGCGCAAAAAAACGCCGTTCCGCCTTGCCCCAGGTGCCCCCTTTGATTCCATAACCGTGAGGCGCCGCCAGCGAGATCACTTTTTTCTCTTTATCATAAGCCGCGATACGGATGACTTCATCGCTCCAGTCATGAGTCCAGTAACCCAACAGCCAAACACCCTCTTTCAGATTCCAACGAGCCGGTCGTGGGTCATCCAAAACAAACGAACCCGGCCTGAGTTTTTTCATCTGCGGATCTTTTGCGTCCGCCTTGGGCAACCCTGTATCAACCACCTTGGAAAAACCCGACCACCCCTCGTTGGCCGCACCTTTATTCGGCCAGCGGGCAAGGGTCATAGGCGCACCGTCCACATACAACCAAGGGCCGCTGGGCGTGCCGCGGAACGATTTTTTCAGCTCGGAAAAAGAGCCCAACCCTTGTTTGGACAAATCACAGACCATCACCTTGGAACGAACTGATGGATCAAGCCGTGACAGCACCGCCTGATCTGCTAGTGGAGCAAAATCCGATGCCTTGAGAGTGACTCCACCACGGATGCGCACGGCACCCGGATGCGCTGCCCGGTAAGTCACCTTCGCCTTCGCGATTCCTCCATCATCCTTAGAAAATTCCAACGTCTTCTGCAAGCGATACACCCCGTCAGCAATAGAAACCGTGATCGCTTCGTCCGCTTTCAAGGCCCCTGCTTTTCGCGCGGCACGAAT
Source organism: Verrucomicrobiota bacterium (assembly GCA_045046875.1). Taxonomy (GTDB): domain Bacteria; phylum Verrucomicrobiota; class Verrucomicrobiia; order Verrucomicrobiales; family DEV007; genus JAADHD01. Next base: position 2,087 of record JASFYY010000158.1, read on the forward strand.
CCCGTCCCGCGCCTGCAGCAAAGTCTGAAACGGCGCTTTTAGCGAACCATCACCGCCCTCTTTTGCCGTAGCAGCCACATGATACTCCACTCCTGCTCGCGCAGCCGCAGGGGAAATTATAAGCACGCAGCAGAAAAATAAGGAATGCAGTAAAAAGCGATTCATCTAATATATGGGGGTTACGGCTCCCCTATAATTTTCATTTCGCCCCCTGTCAAAAAACAAGTGAGGATCTTTATTCCGTCTTCAACAAACGCGCTAACTTTGCAGGATAAGTCTGCGCGTCCGCATCCGCTGTGCCGGCGCCTTTCATACTCGCCCCATAAGTGATGCTATCCCCAAAACAGACAATGGTTCCGGCATCCCACTTAGCCGCTTTAAGCGTTTCATACACTGCCTGGGCAATCACGTCATAACCCTCACTGGTCGGGTGCACGCCATCCTTTGATCGACTGTTGGCGACATTTCGCAACAGACTGGACTTTTCAGACCCCGCTCCGCCTTTCTCGAGCAAAACATGCACATCCACCAAACGAACCCCGTCCGGCTTAGCCAACTTTTTCACCACATCATTCACATCCGCGATGCGATCCTCCGGGCTGCGTTCGGCAAAAAACTCCGCTTTGTGACGGCTGAACAACAGCTCATTAATACACGGAGGAATCGTCATCAATACCACCTTCGACCCAGACTTAGTGAAGCGCTTCACCAATTGTTTTAGATTCTTCTCATACTCCTTGATCGGCACCGAATTGCCCGAGTTCAAAGCATCATTAGTGCCCACCATCATCACCACCACCTCCGGCTTTTTCGCCAGCACATCCGCCTCAACCCGCTTCAACAAATTGCGCGTCGAGTTGCCCCCAACACCCGCATTGATCACCTCCACCTCAGCCGCCCTCACACTCACTGCACTCATCACCATCACACAAAATATTAAAACTCTTTTCATCCTATTCCTATTCCTATTCGTGTTAATTAGTGTCCATCTTGACTGCCATAGCTTTAGCGACGGTTGTTAGTGGTTCCCCTCCCCAAAAGCTCCGCCAAATTATACTTCGTATACCTCGTCGCGCTCGCCACATTCTCCGAATCCGCATTCGCCACCCAAAAATCCAAACTCCCCGGCGCAAACAACACGCTCTGAATATTCGAATTCATACACACCGGACGGCTCATCAGCTCTCTCGCCGAATTCTCATCAAACTTGCCCCACTCACCCTTCACCCGTTTGACCAGCTCCTTATATCTCCCACCCGCCGACATCAACACTGTGTCCTCTACCGGATCAGGCAACTGCTCATGCGCCTCGCCGCTCCACACCGTCTCAAACAAATCCGGAGTCGCCTTGATCCCCACCGCGCGTTTTGTTTTGGCGTCGGAGATCACATAATAATACACACAGGTGCGCGGACTCTCCCGCATGATCTTCACCGCCTCGTCAATCGTATCCGCCTTCTCCATCACCTCGCGCATCAGTTGCGCCATCGGTTTGCCATCCCAATCCCCCTCACCGCGCCCCCCCATCTCGCCGATCGCCAGATGTTTTTCATTCATCGCCGTCACCGATCCGATGAAACCGGCATAACTGATATTCACCCAGGCATTGCCATCGTCCGGCTGCATCACCATCACCACCGCATTCTGCTCCAAACCCAGTCCGCGCAGATAATCCAACACCCTTCCATGATACATGCGCCCGCCCACTGTCGCTTTGCCAAACAAAGAAAACCCCGAGCAATGAAACAACTCCGGGAAAAAATTAGCCAATCGCGTCTCACGCGGATGCATACCCGCCGCCACCGCCAGAGCGTCCATCTCGCGCAAATAAGGTTTGGGAATAAAAGGCTCCAGCCTTCCCTGCGCCTCTTCGATTTCACCAAAAAACCACCGCCCCTTGGCAATCGAACTGCCCACCCCGACACCGTAAACAATACGATCCACCAGATTACGAGCCTCTTCCCCCAGCAGCTTACCGTGTTGTTCTCCCATCTCCTCCGGAGACCCTTGCAAAAACAAAACCCGCGTGCCGTCAATGCTCTCCAAACGCCCCTTGCCATGCTTCGCCAACACCTTCTGCTGTCCCACCGTGTCCGCCGTCAGTGGCACAATCTTGTTCTCCAGATTAGCCAGCATCACTTCGGAAAACTTTTTTAAATGCGCCAGCGCCACCCGCTCCACCTTCACCCCCTCAGCTGCCGGCACCTTCCACGATTGACTACCTGCCCCCTCTTCCGCCTTCAATCCCGAGATCTCCAGCTTCACCACCTTGTCATCCGCCTCCAGCTGCAAACCCGCAATCCCCCCGCCTTCGGCAAATAACAAACGCAACTCCCCCGCCGGCAAATCAAAAGCCTGTCTCGCCCAGTTCTTCGCCCTGACTCGTATCCCTTCCTCCCCACTCTTGACCTCCAGCATCGCCGCCGCCAACCACAGGTGCCAACGTTTCAACGGCAACGAAAAGTCTTCCAAATCCACCGGCTGCACACTGTCCGGCACCCCTGCAAAACGCGGCACATCGTTCACCCCCACCACCGCGAATTTTTTCTCCGCTGCCCAGGCCCACACCTCGTCCCCGTCACGCCCGACCGCATAATCACTGCCGTCCACCTGCGTTCGCAAAACCAAACGATCCGGCCAATGGTAACGAATATCAATCTCACGCCCCTCCAATTTCCCCTTCAAAGCCGCAGCCTGCACCACCTTCACCCGAACGCTCAAAGTTCTAGCCGTCGACGCATCACCAGGTACAACCAAATCATAAACATCCCGCAATTCCGCCGCCAAACGCCGCGAATCCGCTGAGGTTAAAATCAAAAACCACAAACCCAATACGACCAATACAGTCGTGATAAAAAAACGCCTGATCTTTTTCATTTTTCCTGTTCCTTCTCCGGTTTCTCAAAAAACAACAAGCCTTTGCTTTTGGTCTTGCGACGATAGATTTTATCCCCACAGGCCACATACAAATAAGTCAAATCCGGCCCACCAAAAACGGCACTCACCAGCCCCGCATCCTGCGGTTTGGCTATCACCCCGCCCATCCGCCCGGTCGGATCATACATCTGCAAACCCACCGCCGAGGTCACATAATACCGGCCCTCCGCATCGGTCGCCATGCCATCCCCCTTGGCCACATCAGGCTTGTCATCTGAAGTCCTCATCGTCATGTAGTTCTGCGGATACAACAAGGTCCCATCCGTCTCAATGCGAAAAGCCCACACGTATTTGCCACCATAATCAGAAACAAACAAGCTGCCCTGATCCGGCGACAATGTGATACCGTTCGGTTTGGTCACCACGTCTTTACTGACCACCGTCATCCTGCCCTCGGGATCAATCCGAACAATCTCTTTTTCCGGCGTCTGGGTGAAATACACATTGCCGTCATAAGTCACCACCAGATCATTCGGTCGCACCTCCTTGGCCAGAATCTCCATTTTGCCCGCTTTATCAAAGCGCGCCACCATCCTCCCGCGTGCCAGACAAGCGTAGAGTTTCCCGTCAGCTCCCCACTGCAGACCACTGATCCCCGCCGCATTCTTAATAAACTCCGACACCTTACCATCCAGCGTCACCTTATAAATCACCTGACCACTCCTCACATCGGAAAAATACACATTGCCCTGCGCATCACAACACAGCCCATCCGTGAAACCATGGCCATCACTGACCACCTGCCAGCCCTCCCCCTCGATCAACACCTCCGACAAAGGCATATCCCGAGCCAAAACCCCACCCGCCCAAAGCAAGCACAATAAATATGTAAATATTCTAATCATCATTTCATTCAAAATTTCTCCTTGAGCGCCGTAGCTTTAGCGAAGGAGCTTGTTCATTATTACCTCCGGATAACATGCTCTGGCTGTCTTGCTTCGCGGCGGCTCAATATTCAATCTCTTTCCAATCCCGCCAAATCCAGCGCATCGTATCCGGCAGAATCGCTCCACCATGACGACCACTGTGAACCCCTTCACCAAACACAAACTTATAATCGTAACCAGCAAACTCCAGCGCCTTGGCCATCTGTTGATTCGCCAGCGGCCAGTTGCCGTGCAGATTATCCAAATCATTTTTTCCATCCTGCAAAAACACCCGCAACGGTTTTTTATCCGTCTTCCGAATCAGAGCCGGATACACATGCCCACCACGAATGTTAGTAAAACTGCCAACGTGACTCACCACCTTGCGAAAAGCATCCGGACGTTCCCAGGCCACGGTAAAAGCACATATCCCCCCTGAGCTGTTTCCACAAATCCCCCGACCCTCCGGATTCTTGGTAATCTGGTATTTTTTCTCCAGCTCAGGAATCATTTCCTCCAGCAGAAATTTCGCATACTGATCGCTCAGGGTATCATATTCATAACTGCGGTTTCTGCGTCCCTGCTGCCCCTCCTTCGCCGGCGGCACCACTCCCGGATTGATGAACAAAGCAATCGTCACCGGCATCTCGCCAGCTGCTATCAAGTTATCAAAAACGACCGGCGCACGGAAAGCCCCCTTTTCCCGAACAAAACCACCCCCATCCTGAAACACCATCAACGCCGCCGGTTTTTTGCCATCGTACTGCGCCGGCACATAAATCCAATAGTCCCGCACCGTACCGGGAAAAATCTTGCTCTTCCATTCGTATTTGGTCACCACTCCCTTCGGCACCCCCTCCTTGGGCATCGCATCCGGACCAGGCTGGTAGGCCTTGTCATCCGCATACACCGAACAGGTCAGCAAAGTGACAGCAGCAACAAAAGTGTAAAACAGGGGTTTTTGCATCATGCAAAAACTATGAGCGAACAATGCCCCTCTGGCAAGTCATCCCCCACAGGAGGCCGGGTTTTCCTACCCGAACCCTCCCCCTCTTCTTCGTGCCTTCGTGTAAAACCACTTCTCTCCGATCGCCGCCCTCCCCAACGAGCAAATCACAACAGACCATCCAAATTCGATTGCCAAATTTCAACAAATCCTGCTAAGCTCCCGCATGACCTTTCCTTTCAACAAAACCCTGATCCCCCTCTTGATCCTGATCACCACCTGGACTGGGCAAAGCTTCTCCCAGGAATTGAAAATCGAGAGGAAACAACGTTTGGTTTCCTACCTGCAAGGTGGGGATGAAATTCTCAAAAGATGGATCAAAGTCGGGGATGATTTGTATAAAGCTCGTTTTATTGTCCCTGACACTTTTCTCAATGATTACAGCAACGAAAACGGCTTGCCAGTTGATCCTTTTGCAGACGAGCAACGAAAACCAAGCAAAAGAACCGCGATTAAAGTCTTACAAGAGGCCGGAGTCGTTTTTGGCAAAGGATCAAGTGCCAACTATGACATCATGAATTCCGTCCTCACCGTTGTTCAAACTCGCGAACAACTAGAACTATGCGAAGCTTATGTGGCTCCCATTTGTTGCAGATACGAACAACAAATCGCCATCCGCACAGAAATCTACGAGCTACCCATGCCCCTCGCCCTCGAACTGGTCGAGAGTTGTGAAGGGGAGAGCGACCACAGCGCCGAAAGAAACGCTGTGCGCCAACTGATGAAAGACGGGGGAGCCAAGCTCGTCGCTTTGACCAGCGTGATATCCCGTTCAGGGCAACGAAGCAAAATCATAGACGGCAATGAAGTTCCTTTTTTAGAAAACGTGCCATCTAAAGACAACGACAATTCAGAAACAAATGACAAAAATTTCACCATCGGTTCACGACCCGTCGGCACCCTACTGGAAGTTGACCCTGTTCTGGGAGCCGACAACTGGACAATCGACCTTAGCCTCCAATTAGAACACCACACTGCCTCCCCGGAATTCATCCCCATACGTGATGGTATCAAAATCCCTCAATTTCACAGCAAAGAAATCACCACCCAAGTCACCCTGCTCAAAGGAAATTACCTACTGGTCGGCACCTGGAAGCCCACCGGCAAACCTGAATACGAAAGAGAAGACCTCATGCATGTGGTTTTTCTCACCGCCAACGTGCAAGGCCTGCGCGACTACGGCGTCCTGCTTCCTGCAAAGGGTCCCAACACCAATAAATAACCTTCCCCTCGAGCCTCATCCGCCCCGGAGTTGACAGCCGAATTCGTCCTTCTATGCTCAAGACATGATGATCTGCAGATTGAAAATCGCCCCGCCACACCCTCATCAGTGGATTTCACTTTTCCCGGCGCTGCTTATCCTATGCCTCGCCTACCCACAAGGAAGTCAGGCCGCCGACAAAAAAACCAAAACCCCGGTCGTCAGCAAAGGCAATGACGCGGCCAGCCAACTGGTCAATACCTGGTTCACGAAAGGAAAAGCTGCAGGTCTGGAAGGTGTTTTTTACGACAACCGGGATCGCGGGCACTCCAGTCTCGGCATCACCAACTACCCGCAGCTGCAAGCCATCACTTACAGCGAAGACGAAGTCCGACGCTGGATCGATTGGGGCTCCCGGCGACAACTCTTGCCCGGCAAGACCGTCATCGGAAATTCCTCGACCGCCTCGCCCGCCACCCGGGCAGGAAGCCACCAACGAATGTTCTACACCCACCCACAAGGCCTGGGTTTTCTTTATCAGCAATACCGCTCAAACGCACTCTACGTCTATCCGGAACACCGCGACCACGATTCCGGAATCAACGGCCCTAACGGATTCGGTGACCTCTACTCCGCCAACTCACCTTATCTGATCAGCAGCCAGGGTTCGTCGGGCACTGACCGGGTCTTCATGTTCGCGATGCTGAAAACCATCGCCGCTTTTCCACCCGAAACCCGCAAAGCTCTGGTCGACAAAGGCCTGCTGATGCCAGCTCTCCAGGCGATCTTTCGTCAAACTTACCAGGCCTCCACCAAAGCCGAAGATTACTTCACTGGAAAAGCCCATCCCAGTGCTTTCGAAGGAAAGCTCATCGACGAAGTCGCCATGGTGAAACTCGCTCAAGGAATGAAAAGCGACGCGCTGCCACCGCTGGTGATCCTGCGCATCACCGGTGAAAGCGAAGCGGCTCCAGGTCGGGATTTTTTTGAATCCGATACCACGAGGCTGCGGGCCGGCCAAGCCCTCGCCAACTCACCCTGCGCAATCTCCAGAATATTCCGAGTCACGGACTACCGCTACACCATGCAAGTGAATGCGACGGACAGCATCTCCCCTCAACACCAAAAGCTGAAATTCCGCTGGGTGGTGCTGCGGGGTGATCCGGCGCTGGTTTCAATCAAAACCAGCGGCGAAAACAATCAAAAAGCCACTCTGTCAGTCGCCTATCAGGCTCGCCGCCCGATTGAACCGGGCTCTGCCATGATATCGAACCGCGTCGATATTGGAGTGTTTGCCGAAGCAGAGGACTGTCTCGTTTCACCACCCTCTTTCATCAGCTTCACCACCCTGCCCAACGAACACCGAACTTACACTGACGACGGTCGCTTGCTGGAAATTTTCTACGGCTCACGCAGTCGCCTGCTCGGAATGCCGACAGCGGAAAACGAACACTGGGACGCCCTGCTCGCGCGCTTCGATGTTCCAAGCGACCAATGGTCGCCGGACACCCAGTTACTCACCGCCACGTTTAAAAAAGATCAGATCGCCATCCTCACCACAACCGCCGCAGACACCAAAAAAAACCGCGCGCTAATTGCTAGCGCCGATAAAAAACTCGATGTGATCGTCACTGCTCAACAAAAGGTCGTCGATGAGAAAAACAAAATACGCCGCGCAGCACTCGCTGAGCACAAAAAACTCGATAACAAGGAATCCAAAATCACCCTCGATGCCGCCACCGCGAAATACAGCGCCGCCAGAAAGGTCCTGCGCGACGGCAAAAATGGCGCCGCCGAGCTGAAAACCGAAATCGCCGGACTGCACGCAAAAGTGGCCGTCCAACTAAAAACCAAAGGGGTTCCTGACATAATAAGCTCCGCCCTCGAAACCCTGCGAGCCGATCTTGACTTCTCCTCCGCAAACCAAGCCGCTATCCAAAATGCCGCCGAACAATCTTCCAATAAAAAAGTGAAGAACCTGCTGAACGCAGCCCTAGGCCGCCTCAAATTTGTCGCTGTGACCAAATCGGACAATCCTCCCCTGAACGATCGTTATCACATCGAGCAATTGAACCTGGACATCCTGAGTGAAGTCCTGTTCCCCGACTTCCTGCAACGAACATCCGGGCTCAACTATTTCGATTCGCGCCTAACTGACCTCAAAAACTGGCGCGACGTTTACCGCTATTCCAAGGATGGCAAACTACTCGGCTGGACTCGCTACCAAAACAGCAAACCCTCCGAATTCACCAGCGACGGCGAACTCGTGCTCTCCCGCAAGGACGATGGCAGTCCAGACAAAGTTGCCAACATCCGCTACGAGATCGACCCGAAAAGCAAACAGCTCAGAACCGTTGAGGCGAAGTAGTTCAAGATGAAACCCACCCACAGAAGGTCGGGTTTTCCTACCCGACCCCTCTTCAAAAAACACCTCTCCAAAAAGCTCTTCCACTGAAGCTACCTCGATAAAACACCCCCCTCCTTATCCGTGCCATTTTCCTTCGGGTAATTTCCTCCGGCCTGTTATCCGTGGTTAAAAACCCCTCTCTCCTTTCCTAAAGCTCACCCCCCCATCAAAAAAAACACTCCTCTTATTCGTGTGAATTCGTGTCCATTAGTGGTTCCCTAAAACGCATTCTTCCACATCATCGACTCCACCGGGCGATGCGTTTTCTCATTATACTTCGCCGACTTTTTATCACAATAGGGATTCAAAACTTCCCCCTCGACCTGAAAATAAATCAACTGCCCGATCGGCATACCTGCATACACCCGCACCGGCTGCTTGACCGAGATCTCCAGCGTCCAGTAATTACAAAAACCCACATCCCCCTTACCCGCCGTGGCGTGAATATCGATCCCCAGCCGTCCCACACTTGATTTGCCCTCCAAAAACGGCACCGTTTTATGCGTTTCGGTGTATTCCAAGGTCGCTCCGAGGTAGTTGATCTGCGGCTCCAACACAAATCCATCCTCACCGATCTCAAAGTGATCGATACCATTATGCTTGCGCGCATCGAGCACCCGATTCGAATAAGTCGCCAAATGTTTACTCAAATGCACATCGTAACTGTTGGTGCCGAGGCACTCCAGGTCATAGGGATCCACCACGATTTCCCCTCTCTCCATCGCCTCCAGTATAGCTTTATCCGATAAAATCATAGTTCATTCCTTATCCGCATCCCGCCGCAACGCAACTATTTCAAGCATCGGACTTGTTTTTAACCCTCACCCACCCGCATCTTTTTCACCCTTTTCATTTGCACAACGCCAAAAGCTCTCTACTTTCCGCACGCTATGGCTAGAAAAGCAGGAAAAGCAAAAACACGAAAGGGTGTCGCAAAACGATTCAAAATTACCGGAACCGGTAAGATTATTCGTCGTCGACAAGGCAAACGCCACCTTTTGCGCCGCAAAAACGCAAAACGGAGACGTCGTCTTGGACAAGCTACTTTGGTAGCTGCTTGTGATGTGCCTAACATCAAGGCAGATTTGCCTTTTGGTTAAGCAGCACACCTTATCGGTTCGCGTTTCGACGCTTATCGATGATTAAACACGATTCGAGTGACTGGTTTCGGTAAAGGTCTGTAAAAATACAGGCTGCGGAATCTAAAGAATGGATGAGTCACCGGATCGATTAAAAACCAACAGTCCGTTCGGAGGAAAATAAAATGCCACGCGCAACAAACGCACCAGCCAGTCGTAAAAGACGTAAAAGGATCCTGAAAAAAGCCAAAGGCTTTCGCGGATCACGCTCAAAACTCTACCGCACAGCTAAAGATGCGGTATTCAAAGCCCAATCCTGGGCCTACCGCGACCGTAAAAATCGCAAACGTAACTTCCGTAACTTGTGGATTCAGCGCATCAACGCGGCCACTCGTGCCCGCGGCCTGACCTACAGCCGTTTCATGGAAGGCATGGCCGCTGCCGGAATCGAACTCGACCGCAAGGTTCTGTCCGAACTCGCCATCCATGACGAAACCGGATTTGACGCTATTTTCGAGAAAGCCAAAAGCGCTCTCGAAGCAAAAACGGCGTAACACGAGCACACTGCCCGTAATTTTTGCCAGCAGGTGGTTCCAAACCACCCGCCAGCAAAAAAACAAAACCTTTAACGAAGCCGGCCCACAAAGCCGGCTTCCTTGTTTTTAAAATCATTCATCATGTTAGACGAACTTTCCGCCATCCAATCCGATGCCCTCGCAGCGATCGAATCGATCGACTCTGAGTCCACTCTCGACGAGTTCCGCATTCATTACCTCGGCAAAAAAGGCCGCCTGACCGCCGCTGCCGCTGGCATGCGCGATGTCGCCAAAGAAGACAAACGCGCTGTCGGGCAAAAGCTCAACGAAGTGCGTAATACCATCACCGGACTGATCGATAGCCGCAACGTCGATCTCGCCGCGAAGAAAGACGCCCAGGCCGTCGCCGGTATCGACCCCACCTTACCCGCACGCAGCTTGCCGCAGGGAGCCGGGCACCCGCTCAGCCAGATGCTCAACCGCGCCGTGGACACCCTCCACCAGCTTGGCTTCGCCATCGCCGAAGGCCCTGAGATCGAAGACGAGTGGCACTGCTTCGACGCCCTCAACACACCCGAAGACCACCCCGCGCGCAACGAAAAGGACACCTTTTATTTCGACAGCGGCAAACTGCTGCGCACCCACACCTCCACCGTGCAAGTGCGCACCATGGAGGGCGCCAAAAGCCTGCCGGTGCGCATCATCGCCCCCGGCTCCGCATTCCGTCGTGACGAGATCGACGCCACCCACTCGATCTCCTTCACCCAACTCGAAGGCCTCTACGTCGCCGAAGAAGTCAGCCTCGCCGACCTCAAAGGCACGCTGGAGTATTTCTTCCACTCGATCTTCGGCAAAGACACCGAACTGCGTTTCCGCCCACATTTTTTCCCCTTCACCGAACCCAGCTTCGAGATCGATATCAAACTGCACACCGCTGGCAAGACCTCCCGCTGGATCGAAATCGCCGGCTGCGGCATGGTAGATCCCGCCGTATTCGAAGCCATCCACAGCCAACGCAAAGACGACCTCTTCTCTCCCGACAAAGTCAGCGGATTCGCCTTCGGCCTCGGCATCGACCGCCTGGCCATGATCCAACACGGCATCCCCGACCTCCGCCTCTTCAGCGAAAACGACCTGCGCTTCCTAAACCAATTCGCCTAAACCCCATTGTAAAACAGCCGCCCCGGCTGCCCTCCCCGCAAAAACTCATTTCTTATCCGCGTTATCCGCGGCCCAATTCTCCCTCTTATCTGTATTCACCCACTGTTCATCCTTCCTCCCCTCAAAACTCATTTCTTATCCGTGTTAATCCGTGTTATCCGCGGTTAAAAAACTCTTTCTAAAACGATGAAATTCTCACTCAACTGGCTCAACGACCACATCGACCTCGCCGATCTCTCGGTTCCTGAAATCGACGACCTGCTCACCTTCGCCGGCATCGAAGTCGAAGGCATCGAAACCCGGGGCGCCGCCATCGACCTGTTAGTCGTCGCCCAAGTCATCAGCTCTGACAAACACCCCGACGCTGACAAACTCAGCGTCTGTCAGATCGACGCCGGAACAGACACCCCCGTGCAAATCGTCTGCGGAGCCAAAAACTACCAAGTCGGTGACAAAATTCCCCTCGCCCAACCCGGCTGCGAACTGCCCGGAGGATTCAAAATCGCCCCCTGTAAAATGCGCGGCATCGAATCCCACGGTATGATGTGTAGCGCCAGCGAACTCGGTCTGGCCGACACCTCCGACGGCCTGATGATCCTCGACACCGATGCCGCCCCCGGCACCCCATTCGCCGACATCGTCACCGCCGATACCATCTTCGACGTCGAGATCACCCCCAACCGTCCCGACCTGCTCAGCCACCTCGGCCTCGCCCGCGAACTCGCCGCCCTCACCGGACGCGCGCTCAAAAGCGACATCGCCCACTACCGCCAAAACAACGACGGCTGCCAAACCGCCGATCAAAACGACATCGACATCCAGGCCCCTGAAGCCTGCCCGCTCTACAGTGGACACTTCATCCGAGGCATCAAAGTCGCGCCCAGCCCTGATTGGCTCAAAGAAAAACTCGAAGCCGTCGGCCTGCGCCCGATCAACAACGTGGTGGATATCACCAACTACATCCTGCACCAAACCGGCCAGCCCCTGCACGCCTTCGACCTCACCAAACTCAAAGGAGGCATCCAGGTGCGTTACGCCGAAGACGGCGAAAAACTCACTGCCCTCGACGGCGAAGACTACCTGCTCAACTCGTCCGACCTCGTCATCGCCGACAGCGAAAAAGCCCGGGCCATCGCCGGAGTCATGGGAGGAGAAGACAGTGGCGTCACCGACGGCACCACCGACATCCTGCTCGAATCCGCCTATTTTACCCCCAGCGGTGTGCGCGCCACCGCGCGACGTTTTAATCTCAGCACCGATTCCAGCTACCGCTTCGAACGCGGCATCGATCCGATGCAAACACTCGGCATTTCCAAGCTCGCAGTCGAACTCATCCTGGAGCTCGCCGGCGGAACCGCCGACCCGCAGACTCTGATCGCCGGACAAGTGCCCGCAGCCCCCGCCGACGTGAACTTCGAACACGCCGCCTGCCACCGCCTGCTCGGCCACAACATCGGCGATGACAAAATCGACAGCATCCTGACCGCTCTCGGCCTCGAGCGCAATGAGAGTCAATGGAAAATTCCCACCTGGCGACTCGACCTCAGCCGTCAAGTCGATCTCAGCGAAGAAGTCGCCCGCGTATTCGGACTCGACAACATCCCCGCGCGCACCGTCGGCACCTACGCACCCGCTTCCAAAGAAGACAAAACTTACGCCGCCAACCGCAGCCTGCGTGACCAACTGGTCCATCAAGGCTTCTACGAAGCCCTCAGCGTCAAACTGATCGCCGAGTCCCAACTCAGCGACGATCCCGCCACCGCGATGAAAGGCGGCCTGGTTCCGATGCGAATCAAAAACCCGATCAGCGACGACTACGTTTATCTTCGTCCCTCCGTGGTTCCCAGCCTACTAAGCATCGCCAAACACAATGTCAACCACGGCAGCAGCGCCTTGCGCCTGTTCGAACTCGGCACCGTATTTTCCGCCACCCCCAAAGGACAAGCGATCGAGCAAAGCAGCCTCGGCCTGCTCATCACCGGCGATCGCGAACCCGCCTCCTGGAAAAAACCACAACCAGAAACCCTGGACTTCCACGACCTGCGCAGCGTCATCGAAAGCCTCTGCCCCGGGCAGGATGTGCAAATCCACCCGATCACCCCACAGCCAGGATGCCACCTCACTTTGGCCGCGCAAATCCGCATTGGCAAATCCAAAGCCGGCATCTGCGGCCAGCTCACCCCAGCCCGCGCCCGCGAAATCGGACTGGAAGCTCCGGTATTAGTCGCCGAGTTCAACGCCAACACCCTGAACACCGCCCGCAACACCGAGCGCCGCTTCGCCGAGTTACCGCGTTACCCCGCCAGCACCCGCGACATCGCCATGGAGGCACCAGCCGACCTGCCCAACAGCGACATCGAAGCCGTCTTCGCCAAAATCGACCAGAAACTGCTCGAAAGTTTTTCCCTCTTCGACGTCTTCAGTGATGCCAGCGGTGAAAAGCTCGCCGCCGACAAAAAGTCGCTCGCTTACTCCATCACCTACCGCCACCCCGACCGCACCCTCGAACAAGCCGAAGTCGAACAAGCGCACCAAAAGATCCTGGAAACCCTGAGCAAAAACCTGCCAGTGGTCTTCCGCTGATCACCCCATCGTGGAACGGATTGCCTGCCTCGCCATAGCCCTTTGGGCGTAGGCGGGGCAATCCGTGGATCCCTAAACCCATCCTCACCCCCACGCAATGCCATTGCGTCCCACATCCACCTCCCCCCCCATCGTGGAACGGATTGGCAATCCGTGTTTTCACCCACTTCCCTCATCCCAGGCATCTCTAGAAAAAATTCTAGGAATTCTAAAAAAAGCATTGCCAGCCGTCTTCCTTTGTCTCAATATGAAGACACATAGAACGCAGTGCGAACTGAAAACTTTCCTGCAGTGTTCGACCTTATTGGCTTCACCGGGTTGGATCCGTTGAAACGTTAATGGAGACTAGCACGGAGGTGGCTGTCAGGCCTTCACTGGAAGGCAAAAGCCCCTGCTGCGGTTTCCGCCCTGTTGAGAAACGGGAATACAAACCCAGAAGTCAAAAACGGCACAAGTGGGTCAACCACGAACAGGCGTCTTAGCCGACAAAGGTCTAAGGCGTCTTTTCATTTCCAATAACCGCCACTCTTATCATGGCTATTTTTTCGCCGCAGCCCTGATCCTTTTTAACTCGGCTTTCAGAACATCATCACTGAATTTTTCAGGCTCGCCCTTCAGCTTGATCACATAACGTTTTCCGCTCAAGTAGGATTTCGATCCACAGAGATCGATGAATTTCTCTGCCGTGCTGATTTTTTTCTTCTGCCGCTCCCATTTCATCCGCATGTGATCCGCCGCCTCTTTTGCCGTATGCGATCCTCCATTCCTGACAAAAGTCGCCCCCTGCAAACCCTCTACGTATTTCAACAATCCGGCAATCTCCTCATCTGGAGAAGCCACCAGAGATGGAATAGCTAGAATGAAAGTTAACAATATCAGAGTAATAAATTTCATGATGATTCGATAATATCAGGCCGCTGCCGCTACAAAACAACCTCAACCATTCAATAAACGTGAACCTCACAGCTCACCACAATACCGACATGCCCGTCGCAAAACTATTGGTATCGGCTCCCACCTTTTTCTGAGTCCGGAAACCGAGATAACTGAACTTAATCCCCACTTTCCTCGACAGCGGCATGCCCACACTGAGCAGGCCTGCCAAATTCCCTTTGCGGTCATTTTTGTCATCCCCGTTCACCGTCGACTCTCCACCGATGCCATAACCCACACCAGTCCCCACCCACAAGCCCGGTCTAAAAGTATAAGCCAAATGCGCCTGCAGGGTATAAAAGGGAGCCTGTTCAAAACGATTGCCGTTCCAAAAATCATCGTTGGAAGTGTAAATCCAAGCCGAGGTGGTCAATTCCATCATCCACTTGCCACGATTGTGCACCACCCCCAACTGAGGCCTGAAAGTGAAACGGTTATTACCTAAGTTGAGCAATTTATCACTGAGGTAATCCCCTGTAGGCAGTTGCACCACCAAGCCCATCCCCACGATCGTCTCCTTGTCCATTTTTGCCCGGTATTCAGCAAAATCCTTACCCTCCAAAGGCGGCGCTCCCAGCAAATTGATCGCAAAACGAAAACTCCCATCCATCAAACCCGAGCGGTAAGCATTGGCTGGCTGCCCCTCGAGCAAACCCTTCCACGTGGCATCCTGATAGCCTTGGGTGAAATCAACCCGGGCCGACTTCCCCAACAGCTCAAAACTGCGGATGTATTTAACAATCGCAGAATGCATTTCTATTTCCACGCCCTCGATCAACAGCACAGGATCAAAAAGAATATCCCCTCTGGTATAAACGTAACCTGCCCCGGCAAAATTAGCGTTGATCGGCAAATGCGACCAACGCCGCGGTTCAAGCTCCTGTCCCTGACAGAACCAAGTCATTTGAATAACAAAAAAAATCAGCAACCCAAACAAGCGCCTGCTGGCTAAAACACGCCCAGCCAAAAGCCCTATCCTTTGGCACGTAAAAAAACCACTACGAGTGCTGCCATCATTGAGACTAGGCTGATTCCCCTTCATTTCCACAGATTTAACCGTGAATGAGGCAAGCGTCAAATTTTGACTAACTGACCGATCCACCGCTCCGTTTTCTCCACCTTTCTAGCGCTCTCTCCTCGAATCTCTACGATTTGGGTTTATTTCGTTTGCTCTTAGCCACTTCGAGCGTATGCATTGCCCTCAGATGAAAGCACTCCTTGCTCTTGAAGATGGGGCCTGTTTTGAAGGCGAATCCTTTGGTGCCACTGCAGTTACTGCCGTGGGTGAAGCCTGTTTTAACACGTCGATGACGGGTTATCAGGAAGTTCTCACCGATCCCTCCTATCGCGGACAAATCGTGTCGATGACTTATCCCCTGATCGGGAACTACGGCATCAACCCCGATGACAACGAAAGCGACCAGCCTCATGTACGTGGATTTGTGATCGAAGAACTGTGTGAAACGCCCAGCAACTGGCGTGCAACGGAAACTCTCGACACCTACCTGAAGCGCCACAACATCCCCGGCATCCAGGGCATCGATACCCGTGCACTGACCAAACGCCTGCGCCAGCAAGGTGCCATGCGCGCGGTGATCTCGACCGATCCTAATCTCACCCCGGAAGAAGCGGTGAAGATGGCCAAAGAAAGCCCTTCGATGGAAGGCGCGGATTTTGTCCAGGAAGTCAGTGCCGCGGAAAATTATCGCTGGGATCCGGACAACCTGCTCAGTCAGCAGTGGACCATCCCCAACGCGAGCAAAGAAACACCCGGCCAGCGCATTGATGAAAACGGCCAGCATTTCCAGCCTTTAATCGAAGCAAAATACCACATCGTCGCCTACGATTTTGGAATCAAGCGCAACATCCTGCGCATGCTGCGTCAGGCAGGCTTCACCGTCGACGTGGTCAACTCACGAACCACCGCAGCAGAAGTGCTGGCACTCAACCCGGATGGCATTTTTCTCTCCAACGGCCCCGGCGATCCCGCCGCGCTGGACTACATTCACCGCGAGATCAAAGAATTGATCGGCAAAAAACCCATTTTCGCCATTTGTCTGGGACACCAGGTGCTGTGCCACGCTTTTGGCGGCAAAACCTTCAAACTGAAATTCGGTCATCGCGGCGGCAACCAGCCTGTGAAAGATCTGCGCAGTGAAAAAATCGCCATCACCTCGCAAAACCACGGCTTTGCGGTGGATGCCGACAGCCTGCCAGATGACGTCGAAGTCACTCATATCAACCTCAACGATCAGACCGTGGAAGGGCTGCGGCACAAAAAACACCCTGTTTTCAGCGTGCAATATCACCCCGAAGCATCCCCTGGACCCAACGATGCGGCATATTTTTTCGAAGAATTTGCCAATCTGATTGATTCTCAGAGCTAAAACCTGTTAAATACCGTCTAGTTATGGCCAAAATCACAATTTACGTCCCCGATCAGGAACCTATGAAGGTTTCTTTTGATGAACAAGCTGAAGTCACTGTAGGTCGCGCACCTGACAATCATCTGGTTGTGAATCACGAATCGATTTCCAGTCACCACGCAAAATTGCAACTGGAAGGTGACGGTTACACCTTGATTGATCTGGATTCCACCAACGGCACCAAGATCGACGGCATCTCTACCAGCAACGGCCCTTTGTCCAATGGCACGCAAATCACCTTTGGCAAAGTAGATGCCGTTTACGAATGTGAAGAAGCTACTGAAGAAGAAGTCGCTGCCGAAGGGGCAGACGGCGAAACTTTTGTCAGCAACATGGAAGTGGAGATTGCCGAGACTTCAACCAAACCGGAAGGGTTCACTAATTTGTCTCCGCTGGAAAAAGTGGTGGAGAAAAACCAACTTGGCAAAGCCGCTATGGCAATAGGTTTGCTTGCCATCCTCGCCGCTCTGGCAACCTTTGGAGCCGCCGCTTCCATGAAAGTCGGCTAAAAATTGCAAGCTACCGGCCTTCACCGTCTCAAGGAATCGATTTCATATATCACTTGGCCGGCCCACTTACCATATCCATCTTTTATTGAGAGCCTCTCAGCTGGGTCGCGCCCACTCTCATTTGAACTGCTTTTTTAAATCACTAATTTACTATGCCCAATACCGTTATTGTAGGCGCCCAATGGGGCGATGAAGGAAAAGGAAAGATCGTCGATTATCTAACCGATCAGACAGAAATCGTTGTCCGTGCCCAAGGCGGGAACAATGCGGGTCACACCGTGATCAGTGAAGGGGTCACCTACGTGCTCCACCTGATCCCTTCCGGCATCCTGTGGCCCAATAAAACTTGTGTGATTGGCAACGGCGTTGTCATCGATCCGGTTTCTTTGCTCGAAGAAATCGATACTCTGGCCAAACAGGGAGTCACCGTCGAAGCGGAACGCCTGCTGATCAGCAATCGCGCCCACCTCGTGCTGCCTTCACACCGCGCCATGGATGCCTTGAACGAATCCAGTCGCGGAGATGAAAAAATCGGCACCACCAAGCGCGGCATCGGTCCCGCTTACTCGGATAAAATTGATCGTTCCGGCATGCGCCTGCACGAGCTTTTCGAAGACAACTTCGCCGAGCGACTGACTCAGAATCTGAACAACTGCAACGAACTGCTCGAGGCATCGGATATCGAAAAAATCGACGTCGAAGCCTCGGTCGCCGCTTACACCAAAGCAGCCGAGAGATTGCGCCCTTTTGTTTGTGATACCATCGGATTCCTTCACCAGGCTCTGGCTGACAATCGCAGCCTGCTTTTTGAAGGCGCCCAGGGAACTTACCTCGATGTCGATTTTGGCACCTACCCTTACGTCACCTCTTCCAATACCACCTCCGGCGGAGCGTGCACCGGATCCGGAGTGCCGCCACAACGCATCGACAATGTGGTCGGCGTGATCAAAGCTTACACCACCCGGGTCGGCGAAGGCCCTTTCCCCACCGAAGACGACGCTTTTGGCGATGTTCTGCACGGCATGGGGCGGGAATTTGGCGCCACCACCGGACGCGAACGTCGTTGCGGTTGGCTCGACCTGGTGCTGCTGCGTTACGCAACTTACGTTAACGGCATCGACGAACTGGCGATGACCAACCTTGACGGTCTCGACGGCCTCGATGAAATCCCGGTCTGCACCCATTACGAACTCGATGGCAAAAAACTCGACCTGCCGCCGGCCTCAGCCGCCGACTTGGAGCGTGCCACACCGGTTTACGATACCTTACCCGGCTGGAAAACGCCTATCGATAAAGCCCGCCATCTGGCCGACTTGCCGCAAAATGCTCGTGACTACCTTGCTTATGTGACCCGCATGACCGGAGTGCCTATCACTTCTGTCGGCGTGGGTCCCGACCGAACCCAAACCCTGGTCGATTAAGTCTTTCAACAGGCCGCTGCTCGTCAGCCCGTCTGTTGACACCTCAATCGCTGACCAGATCCTATCACCGCCAGCGATGAGCTCCAAAACTGTCATTCCCAAACACATCGCCGTCATCATGGACGGCAATGGGCGCTGGGCAAAGGAACGCGGCCTGCCGCGGCGTTCCGGACATCAAGCTGGTGCCGAATCAGTCAGGGAATGTGTCGAAGCCTGCAGTGAGCTGGGAGTGGACTTCCTCACGCTCTACGCTTTTTCATCGGAAAACTGGAACCGCCCCAAAGCGGAAATCAAAGCCTTGATGAAGTTACTCGAACGTTTTCTACGGGAAAAAACTCCGGAAATCTGCGAGCGCAACGTCAGACTTCAAGCCATCGGACGCATCACCGACTTACCCGGGTCCTGCCAGAAAGCGCTCAGTGAAGCCATCGACCGGTCTTCTGAGAATACCGGATTAACGCTCATCCTCGCCCTCAGTTACGGCGGCAGGGAAGAAATCGTCGACGGCATCAAGAGCCTCATCCGCCATCTCGACGACGGCCACATCGACCGCGGCATGATCACTCCGGAGCTATTCAGCAAACACCTCTACACCCGCTACTACCCCGACCCCGACCTGCTCATCCGCACTTCCGGCGAGATGCGCCTTTCCAATTTCCTGCTGTGGCAGATCTCTTATTCCGAGATCTACATCACTAACAAAAACTGGCCTGACTTCCGCAAACAAGACCTGCACAACGCCATCGAAGATTTTTCCAAAAGGCAACGCCGCTTTGGCGGGTTATGAGCAATATGGACAAGCCCACGCAACAGACCATCGTCATTGCCGATGCTGACGCCGATTACCTCGACTGGGCCAGTCGCCATCTGGACGCGTCTAGTGTCACCATTCTCACCACCACCCAGGCCAATCAGGCCTTTGATCTATTTTCCGAAAATCGCGCCGACCTGTTGATCGCCGATCTCCAACTCACCCCCTTTGATGGACTCGAACTGATCAAGCGTGTTCGGCAGAATTTCCCCAACGCCGTGGTTTTGCTCACGGGTGATATCTCCTCGACCAATACCGTGATCGAAGCCACCAAAATGGGTGCCTACGATGTCTTGCGCAAAGAAGCGGTCAGCTTCGACCTGCGTCCGACCGTCGAACACGCGCTGCGCGCCGCCGAACAAATGCGCCTGGCCGCCGATGATAACCTGCCCACTCCCCAACAGCCCGTCAGCTCCGATTTGATCATCGGCAATTCACCGGTGATGCAGGAAGTTTTCAAACTGATCGGCCGCGCCGCCCACACCGACGCCCCGGTGCTGATCAGTGGAGAGAGCGGCAGCGGCAAAGAAGTCGTCGCCAGTGCGCTGCACCAATACAGTCGGCGAACCAGCCGCGACTACATCGCGATCAACTGCGCCGCCATCCCCGCCAATCTGCTCGAGAGCGAATTGTTCGGTCACGAAAAAGGATCTTTCACCGGAGCGGTCAGTAAACGCATCGGACGTTTTGAACAGTGCAGTGACGGCACCCTCTTCCTCGATGAAATCGGCGACCTGCCACACGACGTGCAAAGCAAGCTGCTACGTGTATTACAGTCCGGCGAGTTCTCCCGCATCGGCAGCAACGATACGCTCACCTCCAACGTGCGCATTTTAGCCGCCACCAATAAAAGCCTCGAAAAGGAAGTCGAAGCCGACCGCTTCCGCGAAGACCTCTTTTACCGCCTCAACGTCGTCCGCATTCACATCCCGCCTTTGCGCCACCGCATCGAAGACATCTCGCTGCTGGCCGAGCACTTCCTCAACCGCATCGCCAAGCACAACAGCGGTCGCCGCATGCAGCTCTCTCCGGAAGCCTTGGAACATTTGCAAAATTACGACTGGCCCGGCAACGTGCGGGAACTGGAGAACACTCTGCAAAGCGCTTGTGTGCTCGCCACCGGAACCGTTTTACTGCCCAAGGACATCCCCATCGGAGCAGTGCCACGACGCCAGACGCAAAATCTGCCCGAAGAAACCCAGCCCCATGATCTTGCCAGCCCCTCTCTGGCGCAAGCTGCCGAAGCCATCCTCAATGCGGCGACTCAAGAAGGACTGCCTGCCATTTCGATCGCCGAACGGGAACTCATTCGCCTCACTCTAGAGCAACAGGATCACCACCTTGGCAACAGCGCAAAAATTCTCGGCTGCACCTTGCCCGCTCTGAGAAAAAAAATCTCCGCCTACGATCTGGCCTCGCCTTCTGATCCCGATTGATCCCTTGCCGCGAGGCAGTCAACTCGCGTTACAAAAACCGCCGCATCCATGCAGGCCAAGCCCAAAAAGCTTTCCAAAACCGATCCGGGATCACTCGTCAAACAGGTGATGACGGCATCGCCGTTCACCCAACAGCTCAAACTTGCCAGTCAGGCCAGCACCTCCGCGCCTCACGTCTTTGAACACGTCAGCGAAGCCGCACAACCCTTCCTAGCTGCGATCAGCAGCCAATACCTGCACCAACAAAACCCCAACAGCAATGTCTGGATCGTCTGCAAAGATGTCAAATCCGGAGAAAGCCTGCACAGCGAATTATCCACCTGGGGCTGCTCCCCCTTTTTTTTACCGGAAAACCCCACCGCGGATTTTGCCGATGCCCTGCCCGATCCCGACGCTCTTGCCGAGCGACTCGCCACCCTGCAAGAACTGCGCCGACAAAACGAAAATGGCAAAAGCTGCCTGGTAGTGATGCCTGGACTTAGCTTCGACGAGATCGTTCCACTGCCTGACGCCCTGCTCAAAAATACTTTTAAAATCAAAACCGGCGACCAACTCGATCTGGCCACTATCAGCGATCGTCTCGTCGAAGCAGGATTCGAAAAAGTCAGCCAGGTGTTCCAGCGAGGGCAATTTGCTGTGCGCGGAGGCATTCTCGATGTTTTTGATCTGCACAACAACAGCCCGCTGCGCATCGAACTTTTTGATCAAGACATCGACTCCATCCGCGAGTTCGACCTCGACCAACAGACTTCGATCCGCAAACTCAGCTCAGCCGAACTTTTGCTCAATCTGGAGGAATCAGAAGATGCCCCCCAGCAGGGATTCGGCTCATTGAATGACTACAGACAACACAACGATCATGTCATCAGCATCGAATGCGATCCACCCGAGTCCAGCATTCACATCATTACGGGTAGCTCGAACTTGGTAGATGGTGCCAGCGAAGATTTCACCGCAGCTTTCTACGATAACCCATTGGGCTCCTTCGAAGCCGGGGATTTCATCCTGCAGCAATCCCGCCATCAGGAGTTCATCAAACAAATCGGTGAATGGAAAAAACAAGGCTGGCAAGTAGCCATTGCCTTCCACTCAAACGGCGAACTCGATCGTTTCGAAGAACTGCTGGCCGACTCGTCCATCGATACCCGCGTGCTGCAACACTTCATTGGCAACCTGAACCAGGGATTCACCATTCCCGACATCCGCCTCGCAGTGCTCTCCGATGCCGAGATTTTTGGCCGTTACCAACACCAGCGCGCACGACGTAAATTCACCCAGGATCGCGCCCGCAGCCTGCACATGCAGGCCACCCAACCCGGCGAATTCGAGGTCAACGATATGGTCGTGCATGCCGACTACGGCATCGGCCGCTACCGGGGTTTGAGAAAAGCCGAAACCCAGACCAACAAATACCCCGGCCGCCATCAAACGGAAACAAATACCGAAGAAGAAGCCCTGATCATCGAATACGCCAACGAGTCGCGCCTCTACGTGCCACTTGAACAAGCCCACCTGGTTTCCCGCTACATCGGCTCGGGCAGAAAAGCGCCGCCGCTCAATCGGCTCGGTGACAAACGCTGGAACACCACCCGCAAAAAAGCCGAACGCTCGATCCGTGATTACGCCGCCCAATTGCTCGGTGTGCACGCCGAACGCGAAGCCAAACTCGGTTTTGCCCACAGCCCCGACAGCAAGTGGCAATGGGAATTCGAAAACGCCTTCATCTACAAAGAAACTCCCGACCAACTCACTTCCATCTCGGCGACCAAACAAGACATGGAATCCCAACGCCCGATGGATCGTCTGATCTGTGGCGATGTCGGTTTCGGCAAAACCGAAGTCGCCATCCGCGCCGCCTTCAAAGCCGTCATGTCCGGCAAACAAGTCGCCCTGCTGGTGCCCACTACCGTCTTAGCTCAGCAACACTACCAGAACTTCCGCGAGCGCATGTCGGACTTCCCCATCACCGTGGACCTGCTCAGCCGTTACCGCAGCGCCGGACAACAACGCGATACCATCAAGTCCCTGCAACAAGGCGGTGTCGATATTGTGATCGGCACCCATCGCCTGATCTCCAAAGACGTGGCATTCAAAAACCTCGGCCTCGTCATCATCGACGAAGAACAGCGTTTCGGGGTCAAACACAAAGAACGCTTCAAGGAAATGTTCCGCCTGGTCGACGTGTTAACCCTCTCTGCCACGCCCATTCCGCGCACCCTCTACCTATCGCTGATGGGTGCCCGCGACATGTCCACCATCGACACCCCGCCGATCAACCGCTTCCCGGTGCAAACGACTATTTGTCCCTACGATGAA
>JASFYY010000159.1:0-13415 GCA_045046875.1 Verrucomicrobiota bacterium
AGTATGTTTTTTTCATGGTGTTATCGTTAGTTCAT
The DNA here is from genome assembly GCA_045046875.1 of Verrucomicrobiota bacterium. GTDB lineage: Bacteria > Verrucomicrobiota > Verrucomicrobiia > Verrucomicrobiales > DEV007 > JAADHD01. Next base: position 36 of record JASFYY010000159.1, read on the forward strand.
TGTTTATGTCTTGCAGCTCCCGACCGACGGTTGGGTGACTGCGTTAAACATGTGGCTCTGTTCCAGGCAACCGGAATAGCCCACGAGAAATTGAACAACGATGACACCTGTCTTTTCAATACAAATGTGCGGCTGATCAACTTTCATCAGCCATAAGATCTCGCCTGAAAGATGACCCACCTCGAACATGCTCGTGATAGCTTCTTTGATCTGCGACCAAAGGACAAAGTTCTCGTAGATCAAATGCCGTATATCGTCGATAGCGAAGCTCGCGGAGGGATGGGGTGTATTCTGCTTCTCTGGAAAGATTCCGAGCGCGTCCAGCACTCGCTCAGCGCCTTCGGCCTAAAACTAGCCCTGAAAGCAGTGCTCCCCGAAGTAGCAGACGAGGATGGTATTGCTCTTTTCCGGCGGGAACTAACCGTCTGGTCTGCTTTTCAGCACGCCAATATAGTCCGTTTGCTCGCGATTGTTGATGGCGGTGACGCTGGTTGGATCGCAGCTATGGACTGGTGTCCGGGCTCACTGCGCGACATCCTTGACGAGAGAGGCGCATTATCAGTCGAAGATGCCACCAACGTCATTGGCAACCTTTCAGATGGACTTAGCCATGCCTACACGCAGGATCAAGTGCTTCACCTTGACCTTAAGCCGGAGAATGTCCTATACCATCTTGATTTCGCTCGCCTCATGAGTGAATCGAAGGTCGCTGAGGATTCACTCTCTCAATATCGTTTTATGGTTTCCGATTGGGGAATTGCATCGATTAAACAGCCTCAACTCAATGCAATTGCCGGATTGCCGCCTACTGCAGCTGCCGCCCAACGAACATTCAACAATATGGGGACACTGCTTTACATGGCTCCTGAGCGGTTCAAGGAGGGCTATTCTTCATCAATACCATCTGACATGTTTTCCCTCGGCATGATGTATTTGGAAATGTTGGTAGGCCATTTGCCGTTTCGCCAACATGTTCACCCTGTCCAGTCACTTATAACCGGGCAATATCTTCAGGACAGCACCTTACTCCTAAAGCGCAAGAAAGTCCCCAAACCGATTGTCAGCGTGATACTGTCGTTGATCGCGTTTACGCCCGCGGAGAGGCCACAGAGTTACCCGATTTTCCGAAAGCAACTTGTCAGAGCATCGAGCAAGACAAACGGAATTTTCTCTAAGATTTTTAACTAATAACAGATATGGGACTATTCGACTTTCTAAAGCCAAAGAAAAAGCCACTGAGCGACTTCGCCGACAATCCCGCTATTCGCAACGTCATGGCAGGAATGGAACTCGAATACCTCCAAAAGCAGGTAGGCAACTTAGATGCAGTCGGTAGACCTGAAGATGCGAAAAAGGCTGTGCACGATTTCATGGAACGATATTCTCGCGATTCATCGGGAAAAGAGTGCAGTCCGCAGGAACTGGCTCAGATTTGTTACACAGCTTCTTACATGTATTTACCGGAGTTGGTCTTCGAGAGTTGGTCAAATTTCGAGGATCTTTGGTCGAGCAGTCTCCCGTTTTCAGTCTTCCTTGCAGTGACTGTAGCGACACGAATGGAGAAGCGACTGAGCGCTGACCAGATCCTGCAATTCAAATCAAAACAGGGTAACATAGGCGATGACATTGACTGTTTCTTGATTGAGTATCCCGCGCCTCCGCCACAAGAGAATGACCTCGATATGGACGCACTCATCGCAAATATCGGTGCTGGCGCAGTTCCGCCTGTCCTCGGACCCTATTACGCAGTAATATCGCATCGCCAGCAAACGGAAGAGCGCTGGCTGCACATTCTTGGGCAGTCGCCTGGTAGCGGCACTACAATTCGGGCGGTTTCAGGATCAGGGGCACACGGAAATTGCGGCCCTGGTCCAGACCCGTCATCCCCAACCGACTTTTTGAGGGCAATCCAGCAATTTGTCACGTAAACAAAATCGGCGAACAAAGCGCTCCACACCAAGCGCTGAGCCGCCTCGCAGTTACAAACTCACATAACTCTAACCATCAACCCCTTCGTCAAAGCTCGCGGCCAGCTCAGTGCTGGGTGAGCTCGACGTTCGCTAGAAAAAGGAATCGACCTTCGTTAATCTGGGGTTATATTTTAAATATGGAATCCGAGCAACAAAGAATTACGATCAATCCTAGGCAGTGCGGAGGTCGGCCGTGCATTCGGGGGATGAGGATTCGTGTGACGGACGTTCTCGATCTCCTTGCGGCTGGACTCAATTACGAGCAGATTCTTGATGAGATGCCTGACCTGGAGAAAGAAGATATTACTGCGGCGATCACTTATGCCAAGCAGAGTATTGATCACCCAGTGATTGCGGCATGATCTGGTTAGATGCGCACCTTTCTCCACGTGTGGCAGGTTGGATTCAAGACAATCTTGGGCACGACGCTCAAGCGCTTAGAGACATCGGTCTTCGTGATGCCGAAGATGAGGTGATATTTGATCGCGCTCGTCAGGACGAGATAACCATTCTCACCAAGGACAAGGATTTCGTAGATCTCGTCGGTCGTCTTGGTTCACCGCCTACTGTCATTTGGCTGCGATGCGGGAATACATCGGAAGATAGATTGAAGCAGATTCTTACCGATCACTTAGACGAAGCTCTTGATTTCATCGCGTCGGGTGAATCTTTCGTTGAAATACAATGAAACAGCGAACAAAACGCAGCAGAGCAACCCGCTACCGCTCCGCAGTCGAAATCCAAATGAAAACTTTAACCCTCAACTTGAACACGAAGGCTCGCTGCCAGTAGCGGGTTGCCTGTGCTCGACGTTACCAAGAGCACCAATCACATGCTAAATAGCACATAACAATAGAGAGTTGTAGCGAAGGCGTGGCACGAGCCCTTCGACTACACCCCTAGAACAATAATAGCTGCACCTGACAATTCAAAGCGGCACTTATTTTGCTAAATAAGTAGCAAAAACATGTCCCTTTGAATCGCTTGCGAGAAGGCGTTTTCGACAAAAAATGAGATTAGGGACAGCGAGCGTAATTTTGGTTTTATCCATCTCAGGATGTCATGAGACTGAGGAATCCAGTGGATTGCCAGATGACCCATATCCAGGTCTTATTGATGAGGCTTCAAAAAGAGCAAATATGCCACCTGGATTTTCGGATAAATTTAAGCGGCAGTATCTCGAAAGTGTAAATGCTGAACTTAAAAGTTCTCATTACGACCTCTCGGATCCTGAAAGTCTAGCCAAAATACACAACCTAAGGGCAGGAACTTACTACAATCTCTGGGGAAGCTATGGAGTAGATTATTTCGACATTCCTCGCGCCTCAGACTTCGCCCTGCTTAAAGATAGAATGGCGGAAATGCAAAATACGATCCTGGAGAAAGAGATTGAGATCAATGACCTAAAACAGCGTATAGCGACGCATGAGAAAAAAACCGCAGAATGAGGCGATGGTGGCAAACACGACAAATGATAACCCTTCGATTCACTCTGTAACATTGACCGCGCACCGCCCCATCTGTTAACAATACCAATACAATTATGGCAAACTTGTAATTTGATGGTATTTATAGTGAGCTTGGTATTTTCTATTTTAGATTCTTCTATCGTTTGAAAAATACGATTTTGCCTTTAGCTACGCTTCCTGAAATTTCAAATCCAACCTGAGATACCCATGAAAACCACACACCGATTCCAAACCAAGCTACGGGTATGGTATATTTTTGCGCTGGCATTGATCATCACTACCGGATCCGGCTTGCTGGTTGCTCCTGTTTCTGCCCAGAATGTGTATCTTGACGAAAATCAAACGACCAGCTCGCCCAGCTCTTTCCTTCTACCCTATGTCTATAGCTCAGATCAAACCGGTCTAGCCTTCGGCTTGGGTGGTGTTCGCCGAGGTTATCTGCAACCCCAAGGCATGACCGCCGGAGGGGTTCAGGCTACAGCTAATGGATCTTATGGACTTTTCCTCACGGGAATGAACTACCAAATGCCTTTTTTTGACCGCTTATTCCTCGCCCCCTTGTTAACCGTCAACCGTTTTACGTCATTGCGATCTTACCAGGATATCAGTCCCCAATATGGAAATGACCGTTCAGGCAGCAACGGCTCAGCTGAGGGTGATTATATTGAGCACAAAGGTTGGGACGTTTACTTGGAGGTCAGAACTAAATGGCTGCTGCCCATTGGCCATGGCAAAGATGACGTTCTTCACACTTACCGTCTACGCAACGGCCTGTTGCCGGATGACAAAGACGTCACCGGCGGAGTCGCTTTCAATCCCTTTGTCAGCGGTCGCAGCTATGTCTCCCTCACTCCTTTTTACCGAAGCCAGGAATTCGACAAAGACTTTAGTGATGATTTATTATCCTCTTCCAACGGAATCCAATTGGGCTTGCTTTGGAACAACAAAGACTTCGAAGCAAGCCCGTCAAAAGGTGAAAAAATCGAATTCATCGTCAAACGTGATTTTGGCTGGTTCGATAGCGATGCGTCCTGGACCACTTGGGAAGCCGAGGTCAGTAAGTTCATTTCATTAGGAGAAACATCATGGGCAAGGCAACAGGTTCTTGCGCTTGATTTCTGGACTGCCGACACCCCGAGCTGGGATAATAACAATGGAACCATTTCTAATCGAGCACCCGATTTTTATTCCCCCAAACTGGGGGGCTTCAATCGCATGAGAGCTTTCCCCTTTGAACGCTTCAATGACCGGTCTTCAATCTATTATGCAGCCGAATACCGCGTAATTCCCAACTGGAACCCTTTGGCCGATGTTAACTGGATAAACAATTGGCTCGACATCGATTGGTGGCAGATCGTACCCTTCGCCGAATTGGGTCGAGTGGCTCCCAGTTATGACCTGGGTGAACTGCACAAAGACATGAAATGGGATGCCGGCATCGGCATCCGCTTCATGGCAAAAAAGAATGTGATCCGCCTCGATTGGGCCGCTTCCGCTGAGTCCACCGGACTATGGTTCATGTATGGGCAAACTTTCTAAGCTGCGTAGCCTTTAGGCTGCCCCCATTCTTATCCGCGTAAATCCGTGTGATCCGTGGTCTAAAGAACTCTCTTTATTCAGCAGCTAATAACTGAATAAGCTGCCCGTCGATGTGACTCAAAATATCATTGTGCCCTGCCTGCTGCACCGGATGAAATGTCACCAGACCGGCAAAATCCCGTCCCAGTGATTGCCCCATCGCATAAGGGATCATCTTGTCCTCTTCTCCGTGAAACATCACCACCCGTGCCTGCTCGTTTTTTTGTAAAGCCTGCAATGACTTCACATTATCAAAGCGGTGTCGCAGCAGGTAGGCAATCGGCTTGCCCACCACTCGCTCAGCCATCGCCGCCATCGTAGTAAAAGGAGAGATCACCACCACCTCCCGCACGCCCCGCTCCACCGCCACCTCAAGCGCCACCGCCGCCCCCAGTGAATGCCCCATGCACGACAGACTCTTCTCCAAGTCATCCAGGGGCAACTCCCATTCATCCGCTAGCAAGAGCAGGGCGCCCGCCACGCTCTGCTGTATGGTACGCGGATCCGGCCGACCTTCGCTCCACCCGTAACCGGGATAATCTATCAATAAAAATCCCACATCCGCCTCTACTGGCACCCTGCGGATCAGCGCCAACCAATCCAACGCCCGCGCTCCATTGCCGCCAAACATCAGCCACACCTTCTGCGCCCGGTCCTCGCCAAAATACACCGCCTGCTGTTGACCTTGAGATGTTTGAAACGACAACAGCCGGTTCTTCCTGCCCGTCCTCAGCTCCTGCGCCAGAATTTGCCCATGCGGACGGGCATAAGCCTGCGGCAAATAGATGATCCTATCTTGGACGAAGTAGAAAAATGCAGCGATGCTGGTCACTCCGAAAATTACGATCAGTAATGCCATCTTCAATAATCTGCGCCACTTTTTCCCCATCGGCTACTCTCTATTCGCTGCAAACCCGCCCAGCCCTTTGTCACATAAACACAAATGCCGGACGCTTAACAAGACGCCCGGCATTCGCTTCATTTCAGCAGGTCATTCCATTACCAATCACCCTTACTTAATTCTAACTGCGATGATATCTCTTCGCCCCTGTTCATAAACCTGGAGCAACAGCACCTCGCCGGTAAATCCTTTCAACTGTTGGGTCGCTTGTGCCACATTGGTCACCGCCTTCTGGTTGATCTGAGTGATCACCTGACCCGCTCTCAACCCCGATTCCGCTGCCGGCCCACCCTTGTCAACCGATTCGACCATCACACCTGACACATCAGCTGCGAAACCAAGGGCTTTGGCCGTTTCCGGATCCAAGTCGCGTATCACGATGCCCTCCACCAGTTTCTGCGTTTTCACCTTTTTCTCAGGTTTTTTCTGTTCAGGGGAAGCTGCGCCGAGCTTCTGCGTGCGCACTCCCAGATCGCCAAGTTCCACGTCCTTGTTTTCTTTTTTGCCATTGCGCAACAACTCAAAACCCACTTTTTTGCCCGGCTCAGTATTGCTGATTGCCAAACGAAGCTTGGCCATGCTGTTCACCGCCTGACCTTGGTATCCAAGGATCAAATCCCCAGGTCGAAAACCCGCTTTTTCAGCCGGAGTGCCCTGACCCACTTCGGTCACCATCACGCCCTTACGGTCATCTCGCCCCAGCGCTTTGGCCATGTCCGCATTGATGTCTTTTAAATAAACCCCGAGGAAACCACGCGGCACACTGCCACCCGAGTCGAGCAATTTTTCCACAATGCCGAGTGCCATGTTCACCGGAATTGAAAAACCAATGCCGATGTTACCTCCGCCCATGCCTGGACGAATCGCAGTATTGATCCCCACCAGACGGCCCTGCGCATCCATCAGCGCTCCACCGGAATTGCCCTGATTGATCGAAGCATCGGTTTGGATGAAATTCTCATATCCTCCCCCGGTGATCCCCAGATTGCTACGTCCCAGCGCTGATACAATACCCATCGTCACCGATTGTTCGAGACTGAACGGATTCCCTATCGCCAACATCACATCGCCTACTCTCAACTTGGAACTGTCACCCAGGGTCGCTGGTTTCAATCCGGTCGCTTCAATTTTGATCAATGCCACATCCGTCTGCGGATCAGCACCCACCACCCGGGCGTCGTAATCTTTTTTAGTGCCCGCCAAAGTTACCTTGACCTTGGTGCCCTTGCCACCCACCACATGATTGTTGGTCAGAATATAACCATCCGAAGTGATGATGATGCCCGAGCCCAAACCCTCCTGCTTGTGTTGTTCCGGCATTTCAAAATCTTCCGGCAAACCGAAAAATTTGCGAAAACGCGGATCCTCAAACATCTGCGAACGCTGACGCGGACGCTTCACTTCCTTGGAAGAAAGAATCGTCACAACCGAAGAAGTCACCTGCTCGATGACATCGGCGTATGAAGTCACGATCCCCGCCTGTTTTTTCAAGGGTGTTTTATCAAACTTCAGGTTTTTGTTCAGTTCATCGAACTTGACGTCCTTTGCCTGGACCACACTGCCCGCTGCGAGGAAAAAAACCATCATCAGCGCCCCCGTTATTTTTATTAAGTTTTTCATCATTTTCATTTATCTATGTTTGTCTGTTTTTATTTATTTCTCCCGGCTGCCTCCCCTCCTTTTTATCCATCCACCCTAAAAAGCCGGCATCTCTGTTCTCTGTGCTTGAAAGCGTCGCAATTCCGAGTTCTTGTTTATATTGTCAGCAGGCTTAAAATCTGACTACTTAATTCTGAACTCCAACTTCTTCTGCCCAATGAACTCGATTATCGATCCCGCACGACTCGAAGAATGCCAACTGACCCCACAAGAATACCAGCGCTACGCCCGCCACCTCAGCATTCCCGAGGTGGGTGAAGAAGGTCAGCGCCGCCTGAAAGCCTCCGCCGTCCTGTGCATCGGAGCCGGCGGACTGGGCTCTCCCATCGCCATGTATCTGGCCGCCGCCGGAGTCGGACGGCTCGGCCTGGTCGATAACGATGTGGTGGATTTTTCCAACCTGCAACGCCAGATCCTGCACGGCACCGCAGACGTGGATCGCCCGAAACTGGACTCCGCGCTCGACACCCTGCGCGACATCAATCCCGAAGTCACCATCGACACTTATCAGGAGCGCTTCACCAGCGACAACGCCCGCCAAATCGCCGAACCCTACGACATCATCATCGACGGCACCGACAACTTCGCCACCCGTTACCTCAGCAACGACCTCGCTGTGCTCACCGGCAAACCCAATGTCTACGGGTCGATTTTCCGCTTCGAAGGTCAGTGCTCGGTCTTTGCTCCACATCTCGGCGGCCCCTGTTACCGTTGCATGTTCCCCGAACCACCCGAACCGGGCATGGTGCCCTCCTGCGCCGAAGGTGGAGTACTCGGAGTGCTACCCGGAGTAGTGGGAAACATGCAAGCCATCGAAGCGATCAAGCTGATCATCGGCATCGGCACCCCTTTGCTCGGTCGCCTGATCCACTTCGACGCCCTGAACTTCCGCTTCCGCGATTTTAAACTGCGCCGCGACCCCGAGTGCCCGGTCTGTGGAACCCACCCCAGCATCACCGAGTTGATCGACTACGACGAATTCTGTGGCGTTGGACGCGGCAATGAGTCCACCAACCAATTGCCCGAAATCGACGTGCACGAACTCAAAACCCGCATCGAACAACGCCAGCAACGCCCCTTTGTTTTGCTCGACGTGCGCGAACCCAACGAACAAAAAATCTGCTGCCTACCCGATGCGGTCTTGATTCCCCTGGGGGAACTTTCCCATCGCCTGGACGAGCTCGACCGCGACACCGAAATCATCATCCACTGCAAAGCCGGTGGCCGCAGCGCCAAAGCCCTCGACCTCTTGATCAGTAGCGGCTTCGAAAACAGCAGCCACGTGCAAGGCGGCATCGACGCCTGGTCGAAGCATATTGATTCGGAAGTGCCTCGTTATTAAACACGGCAAGTCACTTATCTGAAATGGATTTCATTCCCGGTTTTAACGAAGTTCCTCTGGAAGTGTATTTGGAAAGATCTATTTTTTTAATGGTTCTTTGCCTCAGTGTAACCTTTCTCCCCATTCCAAAGCCCTTCAAATTAGGTCTTGGAATTCTCCTTGTCAGTATCACAATTGCTTCCGTTCTTGTGACTGGGGAGCTTCTCATCCTATAATTCCATTGAAACCTCCATCCTCAACAGCTTAGTAAACCTTCTGTCATTTGCAGACATTTCTCTATTCCATCAACTTGTCCTCACCCAATACCGTCATGAAAATCTCACCCGATCTTATCAACATCCTTCGCTGCCCGGAATCTCAGCAAAGCCTGTCTTTGGCGGATCCAGAACTTCTGGACAAACTCAACCACGACATCGACCAAAAACAGCTCAAAAATCACGTGGGAGACCTCATCGAAGAACCACTCGAAGCCGGACTGATCCGCGCAGACCATCAACGCCTTTACCCGGTCAAAGACGACTTCCCCATCATGCTGATCGACGAAGCGATCGATTTAGACTGAAATCAGGTCAAAAATAAGGCTCTAAGGGAAGTTTTTGAAAAAAAACGTTCATTGATACACTTTTCCTCCTTGCATCTTACCCCATCCTACACTTGATAACGATTGCACAAGGCCTTCGTGATCAAAGATAAAATAATATCGATGAATTTCCCATCACAATCCGGCTTGATTGCACCAACCGAATACTGAATAGTTCCGAACAACTGTATACACTCGATGAGCGCGACCACCACCTCCGCCCCGAAAGCTAACGCCGATGATTCTAACGGTGATATCACCGACGCCGTCATCCGCTTTGCGGGAAATTCACAAGACGGCATTCAAACCATCGGCGGCTTCCTCGCCAAACTAGCCGGGCGCAGTGCCCGCGAGGTCATGACTTACATGACCATTCCTTCAACCATTTCCGGGGGCGCTTCTATTTTCCAAGTTCACCTGGCCTCCGGCGAGGTGCTCTCGTCTGGAGACGAAGCCGACTTCCTCTTTGCTTTTTACCAGCACAGTTACGACGCCCACCTCAGCTCTTTGCGCGACGGCGGCATCTGTATCTACGACAGCGATCACGTCACGCCCGATCCCGAAGACAAACGAGTGCGCCACGTTGGTGTGCCCATCACTTCTACCACGGTTGAGGCTCTCGGCGGCACCGCCAAGGATCGCGGAAAAAACATCCTCGTGCTCGGACTGGTCACCGCACTGTTCCAACTCGATCGCACCAAACTGGTGAGCCTGATCGAAGGGCAGTTCAAACGCAAAGGCGAAGACGTACTGCGTAATGCCATGGTCGCTTTTGACGCTGGTTACGCCTATCAAATCGGCGACCTGCACGGTGAATCCTTCAACCTCAAAGCCGGTGCAGCCGGCGACACCGATCACGTCACCACAGACGGCAATACCGCTCTGGCCCTTGGTCTGGTAGCTGGTGGTGTGCGTTTTGGCGCGGCCTACCCGATCACCCCATGGACGACCATCATGGAGCACTTGCGCTCCGAGCTACCCAAACATGGCGGACTTTTTGTCCAGACCGAAGATGAACTGGCCGCCGTCACCATGGCGCTCGGTATGGCTTACGCCGGGCATTTAGCCATCACAGGAAGCTCAGGCCCTGGTATTTCGCTTAAAATGGAAGCTCTCGGTTACGGCACCATGGCCGAACTGCCGCTGATCGTGGTCAACGTGCAACGCGGCGGTCCCAGCACCGGACTGCCGACCAGCGTTGAACAGAGTGACCTGATGCAAGCCATCTACGGTTCCCACGGAGACGCGCCGCGTGTGGTGATCGCTCCGATCAATGTCGAAGACTGTTTTCATGTCGCGGTCGAAGCCTGTAAGCTGGCTAGAAAGTGCAGCGCACCGGTATTCATTCTCACCGACCAGGCTCTCGCCACCCGTATCGAAGCTTTCCCCGAACCCGATCTCGAACAAGTGGTGATCGCACCCAAACTCGATACCGAAACCCGCGACGAAACTTTTGTTCCTTACCCACTCGAAGGAGAAACCCGCCACGCGCCTCCGGGCACCAAAATGGCTGGTGGCAAATACCCGGTGGTGACCGGTCTGGAGCACGACGCCTGGGGTCACCCCAACGGCAGTCCGGAAATGCATCAAAAAATGATGGATCGCCGCCGCCAGAAAATCAGCAAACTTGCTGACGACTATCCGGTTTCCGAAGTTTTTGGTGACGACAGCGGCGACGTCCTGCTGGTTGGCTGGGGATCCACTTGGGGTCCCATCCGCGAGGCCACGATCCGCGCCCGGGGCGAAGGTTTGTCCTACTCTTCGATGAGCATCCGCCATCTCAATCCGCTGCCCAATGATCTAGGTGACATCTTTGCCAAATTCAAACACGTCGTCGTGATCGAAATGAATGACGAAGGTTTGTATGGCTTCGGCCAACTGGCCACCCTGCTGCGCGCACGCTACGCTAATCCCTCCATCGTCAGCGTAACCAAAACCGACGGCCTGACTTTCAAAATCAAGGAAATCCTGCAACGCGTAGACGCTCTGGTCTCCTGAAATTTTTCCCTCAACTGCCACCCAAACATCCACAACTAAGATCGCCATGGACTCTGCAAGCACAACTGCTGAACCGGAAAAGCTGACTAAAAAAGCACTCACCGCCGACCATCCCACCTGGTGTCCAGGTTGCGGTGACTTTGCTGTGCTGGCCTCGTTTTACAAAACTCTGGAGAAGCTCCAGATCCCGCAGGAAAAAATCGTTACCATTGCCGGCATCGGTTGCTCCTCGCGTTTCCCTTATTTTGTCAACAGTCACGGACTGCACTTCATCCACGGCCGCGCCCTGCCGCTCGCCAGTGGAGTGAGCTTGTCACGTCCCGATCTGCACGTTTTTGCTTTTGGCGGTGACGGCGACGGTTATTCGATCGGCGGTAATCACCTCGATCACGCCGCGCGTAAAAACGTCAACCTCACTTACGTCATCATGGACAACTTCGTCTATGGCCTGACCAAAAAACAAACTTCGCCTACGTCCCCGTTGGGATTCAAAACCAAAACGGATCCTACTGGTGCGATTGACCAACCGGTGAACCCGATGAAAAAATTGGTTTACGGCGGTGCCACTTTTGTCGCCCGCACCCACGCCACTCAGGTCAAACACATGATGGCCATGTTCGAACGCGCAATCAAACACGAAGGATTTTCCGTCGTCGAAGTGCTCTCCGAATGTGTCATCTTCTTCCCCGGCGCCTTCGACGAAGGCAATCCGCGTAAAGGAGGAAAGTTCACCCTCATCGAAGAGAAAAAATGGGACGGCACTCCCGAAGACGAAAACCGTCACGACGTCAGTGACAACAGCGCCGCTTTTGCCCTGGCCAATGAAGAGTGGCCCGGCCGTTTTGGAGTTTATTACGAAACCGACCGCCCCACCAAAAACAAATTGGAACAACGCTGGATCGACGAAATGCAAGACAAAGTAGGCGACGCCTCAACCGCCGACCTGCTCAAACAACGCTTCAGCGCAATGAAATAAAGCGCCTCTGGCGCCACAGGAGCGCGGACATTTCTGTCCGCCGCAAAAAAACTTCTTACTGACCAAGCAGCTCCAACTGCTTGGTCATTTTTGTGTGCCCTGGAACGCTCTCACCTTTTGCCGCCACACCACAGGCAACACCCTATCCTGATGACGCTATTATCCCCCATCTAAGAGAAGTTAATATCACCACCGTTGGTAATATAATTAAATAGCCCCAACGAATAAACAACCCGTCAATTTCAGTGAGGGTTTTCGACCGACGAATAAAAATCAATCCCGCAAGAAACCAAAATGGGATCATCGAAAGCAACACCCATTGCGAACACTGCCCGCCATCCATCACAGCAGAAGAAAGCAGCAACAAAAAGAGTTGCAGCACAAACGCCACACGCAAGTCCTGCCGATAACTTCTTTTCCCCTGACTCATTCTACCGCTTTCCGCATAGCGTATATATTAGCTAGAATCTAAATCACTGAAAAGAAAAAACGGATAGGCAACCCATTCTACTTGGCGTGCAATAACATTCAACCTCTCTCTGCTTCGCCCCCCAACTCAAGCACCCCGGATAATTGGAAACGGGTGTAGGACAAAAAAGTTAACCATTGCTTATTGAAAGCTATCCTATCACGCCTCAACATCATATCGCCCTTGTAGGGCTGGCAATAAAACCAATCTAACACCCAGCGCTTCACACTAGGCTATTACATTTTGTCCTTACAGGACAGTTTGCTTTCATCTTTTTTGCACCAACGGTGCTCAATGATATAGCCCAGTGCGAAGCGCTGGGTAAAAAATCCAATTCTTCCAGCCCTGCAAGGCATACGCGTCAACTTAAGTGGCTTTTTTTTCTTTTTTAGAGAGCAACGATTTACTAGGCTTTACGCGTTTCAATATAAAGGTATC
>JASFYY010000160.1:0-10958 GCA_045046875.1 Verrucomicrobiota bacterium
CCTTTTTCAATAAATTTGGCACTGATACCCGTGCCGGCACCTGCGGCGATGATAGGCTCCCCTTTTCCCAGAGTATCCCGTAAACGCTCAATGACTTCCTCTCGTGTGTATGGGTTTCCGACCCCTGTCCATGGATTTGGCATATCCTACCTTAAACCACAAGCCTACTCAATCCATAGTCCAAATACACATTCGGATTTCACCCCAAGCTTACCCGCAATGCAAGCCACTCCACACCGCTACCTGGCTTGTTTCTGCTTTATCCATTTTGCCGATTCGGGTCGTCGAGGGCCTTTATCAAAAAATCTTTGAGCACTGCCAATTTGATTGTAATCGCCGATGTCGGCCCTGGCATCATTGGCGACTTCCAGCAGTCGCGCCACGATTTCCGGATGACTTGCAGCCACGTTTTTGCTCTCACCAAGATCCTGATCCAAGTTGAAAAGCAGAGCTTTATCCGGCGTGATGTTATCCAGCGGAGCGATGTGAGTGTTGCGGGCAAATTTTTGCCACTTGCGGCCTGCAACTCGTGGCAGATGCAATTTCCACGAACCTTGGCGAACCGTTTGCAATTCGGTCGTCAAATAACCGAAGAAAGTTTTGTCCCGAGTCGCCTGATCAAATTTTCCCTGCAATAAGTGGCTGATGTCCTCGCCGTCCATCTTGCGATCACCGGGAACATCCACCCCGCCCAGAGCGGCGAAGGTCGGCAAAAGATCCATGGTGGTGGCGATGGAGGAGCAGGTGGTGGCGGGGTCAATTCGGCCAGGAGCCCAGAAGATCGCGGGGATCCGGGTGCCGCCTTCCCAAGTGGATACCTTACCACTGCGCAGCGGTCCCGCCGATCCACCGTGATCCTCCGGCCGACTGCCATCTTTGCGCCCTCGATTTTTGCTCAACCAAGGGCCATTGTCCGAGGTGAAAATAACATAGGTCGATTCGGCCAATCCCATTTTCTGAAGGGCGTCAAGAATCCGACCGGTGCTGTGATCGATTTCGTTGATGACATCCCCGTAGAGACCGCGGGGCGATTTGCCACGAAAATCCTTTGAGGCTGCCAATAGGGTGTGGGGAAGATACACAAAAAACGGACGCTCTTGATTCTTGCCGATAAAATCAATGGCCTCGTCGGTGTAGCGTTTCGTCAAGGTGGACAAATCCGTCTCTTTCTCGATCAGCTTTTCGTTGCGATAAAGGTCCACGCTTCGATCATTGCTGGACGGCGTGCCATAGAAATAATCGAAGCCCTGAAGATTAGGCATTAGATCGGGATTAAATCCTCTCTGTTTATGGCCCGCCTGATCCCACTTGCCGAAACAACCCGTCGCGTAGCCGCTTGTTTTCAACACCTCGGCGATCGTAATCTCCTTGCTGTGGAGAACGGGATGGGTATTTTTACGGTTGTTGGCTTCAGCAACGCGCATCGGATAACAACCGGTGAGCAGTGCCGTTCGACTGGGGCCGCAAATGGGTTGGGCATAAAAAGAAGTGAAACGCATTCCCTCCCGCGCCATTTGATCAATGCGGGGCGTAGCAATTTTTCCGCCAAAGCAACCCAAGTCCCCATAACCGAGATCGTCGGTAAAGATGATGATGAAGTTAGGCGGAGCACTTCCTTTGTCAGCCGCATTTGCGGCTCCGGGCAAAAAGGTCAGAATAGCGAGAGTTGTAAGAAATATTTTCATGAAAGGCGGTAATTTTTGGCACTAGTTAAAAATAGCATCGGAGTCAGGGCAGCGGTGAAACCTCTTTCGCCCAAGCCTCGTGAAGCCCGCGCAAACGGTTGACGATGTCAGGTTCATCCGCCGCGTGGTCAGCGACTTCAGGATCTTCTTCCGCGAGATTGTGCAGACTGTAGTGAGCTTTGGCCTTGGCTCCTCGTCCCTGTTTACAGATGAGTTTCCAATCGCCCTCCCTTACGGCCCAGGACTTGATCCATTGAAAATGAAGAATCTTATGAGGCGAAGGCGCATCAGCAGATTTGATCACGGATAACAAACTTCGACCGTCCAGTTTTGCCGCAGGCGGCCCGGCATCGCACAATTCCAGCAGTGTTGGAAACCAGTCCATGACGGTGATCGCTTGATGACGCACCGCCCCCTTAGGCAATCTTGCAGGATAACTGATGATGGCCGGCACCCGGATGCCGCCCTCGAGAAAGGTTGATTTGTGACCGATCCATTTTCCCGTATATCCACCTCCACCATGGGCGCTGTAGTAGTGACCTTTTGGCAAGCCGCTGCGGTGATTGTCTACTTCGATCCGCTTGTCCTCGACCGAATGCCCGTTGTCGCTCATATACACGACAATAGTATTGTCACGCAGACCAAGTGATTCCAAACGCTCAATAACACGGCCAATATTTGCATCCGTCATGGTGACAAAAGCGGCGTAGCTGCGCCGTGGTTCTTCAAGGTCATCATACATCTTGTGGAATTTTTCGGGAGCTTGCTCAGGATAATGCGGAGTGTTGAAGGGAAGGTAGAGGAAAAAGGGCCGGTCCTTGTTCGCCGTGAGAAAACCCAAGGCTCGCTCAACCATCAGATCGGGAAAAAACTCATCCGGCTTAAATTGTTCCTGTGTGCCTTCGTAAAGATCATGGTAACCGGTCTGATGCAAAAAGTAGTGATTGAAATTGTCAATGAATCCACCCCGCAAACCAAAAAATTCGTCAAAACCCTGCCGGGTCGGTCCGGAACTTTCCGCCGCACCCACATGCCATTTGCCGAACAGCGCAGTGCGGTAACCTTTCACTTTGAAAGCCTCTGCAAGAGTGATCTCTTCGACGCTCATGTTGAGCCCGGTCCTGGCCTTGAGGTTCCCCTGGGTCCAGTCGTTGACACCGCCGCGTTGCGGGTGCCGCCCCGTCAATAACGCGGCACGCGTAGGACAGCACACCGTATGGGCATAGGCCTGAGTGAAGCGAACCCCGGTCTCCGCCAATCGATCGATATTGGGTGTGCGCAAATCCATCGCGCCATAACAGTGCGCATCAAGTGTGCCCTGATCGTCCGTCAGCATGATGATGACGTTTGGCGGACGATTGGTATCAGCGCCAAACAACCCGTTGGCAACAACAAAACAACCGATGCAGATTAAAAAATATTTCGTACTAACGACCATCCTACTTTTTATCCGGAACAAGTTTTCCATGCGACAGACCCGGCCAGTCATCGGTTTTAAATAAAGGCGCGGGGAGACCCGAGGCATTGGTTAAATTAGCACCTTCAGGATTACTTGCCCAGGCGTAACGCACCGTCACAGGTTTTTTCACTTCGGGTGAAGATACCACCACGGATTGATCTTCTATCACAGCCTCAGCCCATACCCAAACACGATCATCACCGGCAATCTGAAAACCCTTCAGGGCTTCGCCATTCGAGCTTTTCAAACCATCGGCATGATCAAAATTAACTTTTACCTGCCCGTTCTTTACTTTTGCTTCGCGATACAAAGGACCACTGACAACAAGTTCGCTTTTTCCATACACTTCATGCAGCGCCCACCGTGCCAGGCGATCACCTACCTTTTTTTTCTCACGTGGATGCAGAGTGGTGTCGCTGCCGTCATTGATCACGGCCAGTCCGCTTTTTTTCGTCGAACGCATCACCTTGAATTGAGCCCACTGAAGCTCAGCCCATACACTTTCACCGGGTTCGGTGGGTGGGCCTTTGATGTTAGCCAGTTGGACAATATAAAAAGGCAAGTCAGCGCGGCCCCAACGTTGCCTCCAATCCGCTATCATAATTGGCAACAAGGTCTGATACTGCTCAGCCCGCTCACGATTGCTTTCACCTTGGTACCACAAGACTCCGCGGATACCGAAAGGAACAATCGGGTGAATCATGGTGTTGAACATATTGCAGGGCGTAAAGCGTTTGGCAGAGGGGTTACCCACGGTCAGGGGAAGACGCGGAATGCGTTCCTTCTTGCTCCGTGCTTCCCGCATTTTCTTGCGCCATTCGGCCATCAATTTTTTTACCTCTTCGGGAGGGGTTGCCGTAGCAGGATCGAAAGCTTCAACTCGGTTCTGAAATGTTTCCCATAATGGCCGGGTAGCAGGACTGGACAACAGAGCTTCGCGACTGGTCCAATATTCTGCGAGTGTCGCTCCCCAGGCGCTGTCGATCAAACCGATGGGAATATCGGCTTCAGCACGAATCTTTCTGGCAAAATAATAACCAACGGCAGACACATTCCCGGCAGAAGCTGCGTCCGCCCGCTTCCAGGTTCCCTTGCAATCATTAACCACTTCCAGAGGTGATGCTTTTGTAGGGGCAACAAGAAAAATGCGTAACAACGGATCCTTCACACTCGCTGACACGTCTTTCCACTCCTGGCTCTTAATCGATGTCATCGCCATATTCGACTGGCCGGAGGCAAGCCATACATCACCCACCAGTATGTCGGTAAATTTGATGATATTGTCGCCACGAATAACCATCGTCTGCCCTTCCCTACTCGTTTTCAAAGCAGCCAGTTGCACTTTCCATCGCCCCTCTTTTCCGCTGACGGTCTTAACCGTTTGAGCAGCGAACTCCACGGTGACCGATTCACCCGGATCGCCCTGCCCCCACACGGTGATCACCTCGTCTCTTTGCAATACCATTCCGCTACCGAAAATGGCGGGCAGGCGTATCCCGGCCATCACATTCAAGGGCAGCAACAAGGCCAGCACAAAAACTATCCACGACAACCCTTGCCCAAACATGGGAAACGGCAGGGAAAGGCGCTCTTTTTCAATCCAGAGTGATTGCATAAGGACACAACCCTTCCACAAATTAAGCAAGAATACCATTGCCCAAATCCACAATCGCATTCCGTAAAGGAGATCGCATGGTTAAAAGTATGTGACCTACTGCTGCCAAATCAACAATGGGAACTACATGGAGCCGCAATCCGGAAAACCTATAGCTGAAATAAAAACGACAGCTGGTGAAATCCGACGCTCCTGAATCCTGCGTATTATCAGAACCTTATAAATGGCTTTAAACATATCGGAATTCCCCGCTATTTTTTTGGCACATCCTCTTTAACCTGGGCCATCGCCGCATCCAGCTCCTCTGCCGTCCACGGCAAAGCTCGGTCACTTGTCGCCGCGCGCACCTGGGTCACTGTGTCCGCACTCACGACCCCTGCCCCGTTATCCCATTCCCTGCGAATATAGGTCAGTATCGCAGCAATGTTTTTATCCGTCAGGGCGGGGTTATCCTTCTGCCCGGGCATGACAAGATTCCACTCCGTCCTATTAACCAGCAAGGGCCCATAAATGCCCTGAAGAATGATCCGAATCAGTCGTTCTTCCGAACCCACCACCCACGGCGAGTTCACCAGTGGCGGAGCCATGCTCGCCATCCCCCGCCCGTGAATCTGGTGACAGGCAATGCAAAGCCCCTGATATTGACTGCGCCCTAATTCGAATTGCGCCTGTTCCAATTTGCTCAAAGGGCGAACCTTCGCACG
This sequence comes from Verrucomicrobiota bacterium, assembly GCA_045046875.1. Taxonomy (GTDB): domain Bacteria; phylum Verrucomicrobiota; class Verrucomicrobiia; order Verrucomicrobiales; family DEV007; genus JAADHD01. The sequence continues at coordinate 5,464 of JASFYY010000160.1, forward strand.
CGAAGCCTTATTGCTCTTATCTCCGGGCCAGGTCACCAAGTGCTCAACTCTGGCTGCTGCCTCAAGCACTTCGGGAGATCCGCTCGACCGCAGCTTGACCAGAGACGGCGGCTCACGCTCCAGCAAAAAGGCTCGTCCTTTTTTAGATGCCCGCAATACACCCTGCAGCAGGTTCACTTGTATCCCCGGATTGTCCTCACCAGCGATCACCGCTAACAGTTGCTCCACTTTTTCCGGCCTGCGCTGACGGAAAATCACCGTAGCGAGTTCACTTAAAAATACCCCACGGCCACCCATAGGCCGCTTACCGAAACCCGGCAGATCACGAAGCACTTCGAGGAAAGCCAGTTCGCGGCCCGCAATCCCACTGATCGCAGCATGGCGGAAATGCGGGTCTTCAGCATTTCCTAGGAAAATTTGCGCCATCATTCGCAAGGCTCGCTCGTCTTCGTGAACTTCCCCCAGACTTAAGAGTGTCTGCAGTTGCACCCACGGGTCAGAATCCTCTCCCGATTTTAGAAGCTTTGATAGGTATCCGGCATCCTTGATTTGGCTCTCTCCTATCCGCACTGCTGCCGCGCGGACTTTTGGATTTGTGTCCGACATCGCCGCCATCAGCGTTTCCATTTCCGTCGCTTTCAAGCCCTCCAAAGTCCACAAAGCATGCAAGCGGCCAAGCGGATTCCCTCCATCACTGGCAAGCTTACGCAAAGCTTCCACCGCTGCCTCTCCACCCCGCTCCACCAGCAGACGCTGCGCCGTGTCTCTCCACCATCCGTTAGCGTGGTTCAATGTTTTCACCAGTTCCTCCACACTTGCCCCCTCTAAATCAGGCAATGCTCCCGGCAATGTATCTTCATGAACAATTCGGTAAATCCGACCCAAGCCCACGGGAGTATTAAGCTTGCGCTCAATAATCTGTTCCCCCAGAAATTTATTCATGAACAATTTATACTCGATGACCCCTCGATAAAAATCGACGATATAAAGACAACCATCCGGCCCCGTTGTGGCCTGCACCGGCCGAAAACGTTCATCGCTCGATACCAGAAATTCCCTCTCACCCCAGTCCGGATCCGGCGTCAGCTTGTGAACCGCTTCGAGCCGGGTTCCCTTTTCCTTGAGCGTGAAGCGCCCCACCACATTACCCGCTGGCTCCGGCACAAAAGCATTGCCATAAAACTCCGCCGGATAACGATCCCCCCTGTAGATTCCCGGCGATGTTGCTGCTGTGGTGCGTGCCAATCTGCCATCTTCACGCAACATACCCTCGGTGTTCCCCGCCACCACACCGGGATTCAAACGAATCGTATGCACCTCCTGATTTGCGACCACCCGCTCATAAATCCCCGACGGTGAGAACAGGTTGGGCTGACGCACCATATAACGAAAGGGAATGAAATCGGCATGCAACCAGCTCGCGTTTACGTTGGCAAAGATCCGGCCATAATCATCCTGGGTCACACCAAAATCACCTCGGTAGGCATCCGGCGCAGTGATCAATTTGCCGTCACGAAACTGAAAGCGCTCAGGTAATCGTGTGTTCACCATCCAGTTATCCAGCCCACGCAGCAGTCCGCTCGCCGTTCGTGAGGCGGCATCACGCTGCCCGTAGCTCTCGTAAACCGATGTTTTTTCATCACAAACGAGATCGTCATCGGTATCGCGACAATACCACAGCGTCGGCGGCGCACCGATCAAAACCCCGCCCTCAACAAAAGCAATCGCACGCGGCATCACCAGGTGATCGAGGAATACGGTTCGTTTGTCCATGATTCCGTCCCCGTCTTCATCCTCCAACACCACCACCGAACCCGTCGGCTCGTTTTCATCATCGCCTTCCAGGTTATGCATATAACCCCGCATCTCCACCACCCACAGCCGCCCCTTGGCATCCCAGGCACAAGTCACCGGATCCTCGACCAGCGGTTCGGTCGCCACGGCCTCGATGCGAAATCCCGGCGGCAATCGAAATGATGCAATGGCTTCCTGCGGAGAAAAAATCGGTGCGGGGGGTAGGTTCATATCCCGCCAAAAATCCTGCGCCACGTCTGAACGGATCTTTCGCCTTTCGATAAAAGATTTTGGTAACATTTTTTTAACCGTGGATATAATCTGGTCCTCAACTTCCATTGCAAGTCGGGACGGCTTATCATAGTTGTCCATCGAATCATCCACCTCGTAGCCCCCTTCACGAATCAAACGCTTGGATGCAATGTAACCAGGAGCATCATTGGCATAAGCGCTTACCCAAAGTTTGCTCTGGTCGAGTTCCCGCTTCAATCGCAGGGTATAGTCGATCACAACCTCTCCTGCTAAAAATACCATTGCCAGGTCTTCTCCGAATGCCCAGGTCTGGATAGGGTAATCGAATGACTGCGGAATTTTTTCGCCTCGATCCAGGCGATCAAGCATCAACTGGGCATGGAAAGCCCGGCGTTTGTTATCCTTGAGCCGCTCGGTCAGTTCCTTTCTATCGGGCACGTGCTCAAAAGCAAGTTTGATACTGTTCAAGCGAGTTTGCGGAAGAACATTGAGAGGCGTCCGTTTGCCCGCCAATAGTTGGTCGACTTCGTCAGCGACCGCCGTGCCGTGTTTATCAACCATAACCGAACCGCTCGATGCCCCCCGGTTTTTAGGATTGGCATCGCCCCCACTGCCGATCGAAACCAGCGCGATACTGCCCGGATGACGTTTTTCAATCGTGCGCGCCGCCACCCCTGCCCAGTCACCGTGGATCTTGTTGAACTTTCCCCCGTAAGTGGTGCAATGGCAGGCGTAATTAACCATAACCGCCCTCAACGCTCCATCGGGTTTTGTCACCACGATGACAGGCAAAGAGTGGTCAACCGGCCCCTTCGGATTCGGACGCATCCCCATCCATTTGCCATCGACAATACGTCGCCGATTGACCGCAAAATCGATTTTTCCCTGACTCCATGAAACATAAGCAGGTTCACGAGCCGCCAATGCTTCCAGCGCCACCTGCTCCAAACGAAGCAAAAGTTGCTCCGTATAAGCCGTGATTCTAGCCATTTGATCATCAGGCAGAAATTCAGAAAAGTGAGTTTCATTCAAAAACCCGGCTACACTGGGCCCGGTATGGGTGTGGGTGGCACAGACGGTTATTCGCGAGCGTTCGATCCCTGCTTTTTTGTGCAACGTTTTTGCCAGTTTGTCGACCAGATAAGCCGGTATCCCTATCAACTCGGTGGTAATCAAAATCGAAGGCCCGTCTTTGTCATCTCCAAAGGCAAGTGCCGATGCCTTCAACCTGCCGGCTACACCAACCGATTCCACCTTGCGGGTGGCGTAACCGCAAAGACGAATGGGACCAGCGGGAGTAATGTCAACTTGCGCCACACCAACGGACATCAGCTTGCCCGAATCATTGCCAGCGAACGCCATCGTCGCAGTGCAGCAAAGCACCAGAAAAAAGAGGGGTATTTGTTTATTCATTTTTAGTATTTTTTTCTGACTCACCCGACCTTTCCGGAGGCAGGGCTATTTTCCAGCCGGCCCGTAGTCTCTTCGTCAGTTTCTTGATCAATTCACGATTTTCGGGGAGATTAGCCACGTTCTGGTTTTCCTCGGAATCATTCTGGTGATCATATAATTCAACCACTCTGAAGTCGCCTTTCGAATTCGTCCATTCGGTGAACCGGTATCGTTCCGTTTTCATCGAACGCCCCATTACCCGGCCCTTGCCGGAAACGTTTCTTGGATAAAGACTGAACGCCGCTGTTTTCCAAGGGCGTTCAGGATCATTCAGTAGCGGCTTGAAACTCAATCCCTCGAGGCTTTCAGGCAAGGGCAACTCGCACAACTCAGCCAGAGTAGGATAAATATCGACCAGCTCAACCAGCGCATCAGTCCTCGCTCCTTTGACTTTTTGATTAGGACTGGAAATAATCAGCGGCACCCGGGTAGATAATTCGAAATTGGTCTGCTTGCACCAGATCCCGTTTTCACCCAAATGATAACCATGATCTCCCCAGAGTATGACGATCGTATTATCACGTAAATTAAGTCGATCCAGTTCATCCAACAATCGCCCCACCTGCGCATCAATAAAACTGACACAAGCATAATACGCACGATACAACTCCCTTGCTTCCTCTTCCCCGGCCACCGGCCCCTTCTTCGGTATGCCATGATAAACCCTCATCTCCCGCGAGTTAATACCGGCAAATTTTGGAGCTCCTTTTGGGAAATAAGGATTAGGAACCGAGCTGATTTTATCCAGCGGATACATATCGAAGTACCTCTTTGGCGCCACAAACGGCACATGAGGTTTCAAAAAACCAACGGCAAGAAAAAATGGCTCGTCCTTCTTCTCATTTAGAATCTCGATAGCACGAGTGGTGATTTGTGCGTCGCTGACGGACTCGTCCGGGACATCCGGCGATTCGCGGGGCAACCCGCGAATGACCGCATCTTTCCATGTTTGCGATTCGAGACGCGGATAGCGTTTCAATAAGCTTTTACGATTCGAGTTAAACCATTTTTCAGCGATCTGCATTCCCTCCGGGGTGTGATAATAATGCAACTGCGGAAGCCAGCCTGGCACCGACCATGATGGCTCATCATCAAGCGAGTCATCCCCCAGTGAATACGATTTAACCGAATGATAAATTTTGCCGACCGCCTGGGAATGATAACCATGATGACGAAACAATTGCGGCAAAGTAACCACATCTGGAACCGTATCCCGGAAATCCGTCTTCAAGTCGAACACTCTGGTCGTCTCCGGCCGGAGGCCTGTCATCAACGATGTGCGGGACGGGCTGCATACCGCTTGTTGACAATAGGCCCGATTAAAAACCAATCCCTGTTTTGCCAGTCGATCGATATGGGGGGTGATGGCTACAGGATCACCATAACAGCCTAAACTGGGTCGCAAATCATCCGCAGAGATGAACAAAACATTCAGTGGCTTCTCCTTCTCAGCCTTCGCCGATAATGGTAATGCCTGCACCAGCAGGGCACTGAACAATCCAGCTATCAACACAGGGGAGAGGGGCATACGTTTCATCGGTTCAACACTATGAGTCTAGCATGCAATATACCTCATCAGGCTTACAGTATTTCATAAAAATTTTATAAAATATAACAGGTGCCCCGTTAACCGGGGATGAACTCGACTTGAGGTCATGTAACATATAGGTTCCGGGCATTTTCACCGTGTGCCGCATTTGAGCACTAGTGAAATTCCCCCTTTACCCTCTAGTCATGGATCTACTAGCTTAATAGTTACACTTTTTACCCCCCTGCTGATCCCTCCTGTATTCCTCAGCCTGTTTCGCATACTGCCTCCATGCCCCCACCGCACAAGCTATCATTGCGATCTCAAGCAGCGCAAAAGTTAACACCCATACAGTTCTAATATTGATACTTGCCAACAAAACAAACGCCACCGCATTGAGCGCAACCGCTATCGTTATATGCCAAGCTCCCTTTGCACTCGGTTTTTTCATACTCTTACCCTCATTCAT
>JASFYY010000161.1:0-9861 GCA_045046875.1 Verrucomicrobiota bacterium
CACGCTTTGCTGACGGAGCGGATGAAGGAGTGGCAGCATTTATCTGCGGATGAGGAGCTGGAGGCGGGCGATTGGACCGAGCTGTTTGCGGGCAGTTCGGAAAAAGTGATCGCGGGCCTGGAGAATAAAATGGGTTTGGAGGTTAAAAGTGGCAGTGATTTGATTGGCCGCATTCGACGGATCCGGGCGGGCATTCATCAGATTAGGATTCGTGATATTGGGGAGTCTGAAGAAGAGTTGGAAAAATCGGCATTGGCGGGAGAGTGGGCGGATGAAGCGATTCTTGCTTTTCGGGCTCTGACTTATGCCACGCCTTATGTGGCGGAGAGTCCGACGGTGGATCGATTTGCGGAAACCACGCAGAAGATGCGCGAGGATTACACGGGGGAATCTGCCAAGCCGATCGGACGGCGGGCGGCTTTGGTTCGAGTGGGGGAGCCGGTGAACCTGGCGGAACTTTTTGCCAAGCATGAGAGCAAGTTGCGTCCGGCGGTGACGGAGTTGACGCAGACCTTGGAGCAAGCGGTACAGGCCGGGGTGGATCAGTTGGTGGCTGGTAATAAGCACGCCGGGGGCAAGTTGTTTTGATTGAAAAAACAAGGGATCGGTGGAAGGTGACCGTTTATGCATATATTGGCATTGTTTGCAGCTTTGGCTTTTTGATGCTTAATAGTGAGCGATAATAAAAATGATGATGAAGCAAAATTTACAAAAAATACTGTCTCTGGGTGTGATGCTGTGGTGTTTGACCCTGGCCTTGGTGGTGGGCGCGGAAGATGGCGGCGAGGCGGCTAAGAAGGTGGCTGAAGAAGGTTTGGATTGGTTCGCTTTTCTGGGGCCTTTTCATACGGTGACGCTGCATTTGCCGATTGGCATGCTGGCCTTCATCGTGGTTTTGGAAATGTATGCCTGGTTCAATCCCGCCAAGGACGTGCGTAAGGTGGTGAGTCTGGCTTTGTGGTTCGGCGCGCTGACGGCGATCATCGCGGCGGGTTTGGGATACGCTTTGGGAGAAGGTGGTGGTTACGAGGAAAATGCGGTTTGGTGGCATCGTTGGACGGGGATCGGAGTTGGAGCGGTGACTTTTATCCTGGCGGTTTTGCATTCCCTGGCTTTCCGCCGCGGTGAGCTGAAACGCATTGGGGTGCGCAAAGTGTATCTAGTGCTGTTGGCTGCCAATATGGGACTGCTCGCTTATTCGGGTCACTTGGGCGGTAACTTGACTCATGGTTCTGAGTATCTGTGGGCGGATGCGCCGGAGTGGATTCAGGATGCTGTGCATAAAATCGAAAGTATGGGAGGCGAGGCTGATCCTGAAGCCGGTTTGGGTGAAGGGGTTTTTGCCGATGTGATTCAACCGATTTTTAAAGAAAAATGTTACCAGTGTCATGGCGAGGAGAAACAAAAGGGCGACTACCGCATGGATACGCTCAAAGGTTTGTTCACCGCGGGTGAGAGTGAGCTGGATCCGATCGTGGCGAGCCGGGTGAATGAGAGTTTCCTTGCTGAGACGATCACTTTGCCGGAATCAGATGATTTGGCGATGCCGCCGGAAGGCAAGGATCGCCTGACTCCGGAGGAAACGCTGATCATTTTGCATTGGATCTGGAATGGGGCTAAAACAGGCGAGAAGAAAAAGGCGCCGGCTAAGGAAGGTGCGGATAAGAAGAAAGAGGAAACGGAGAAAAAAGAAGCTTAATTATTTTCACGACTATGAAATACGCTATTTGCAACGAGACATTCCAGGATTGGCCTTTTGAGAAGGCTTTTGCTTACGCTAAGGAAATTGGTTACACTGGAGTGGAGATTGCTCCATTCACGATCAATGAAGATGTGCGCCTGATCACGCCAGAGAAACGAGCCGAGGTGAAGGGGCAGATCGTCGATGCGGGTTTGGAGTGTGTGGGTTTGCATTGGTTATTGGCGAAGACGGAGGGGTTTTATTTGACCACTACGGATGCTAAGATCCGTCAGGAGACGGCGGACTATTTGAAAGAACTGGCGCGTCTGTGTCGTGATCTGGATGGTAAGATCATGGTATTGGGTTCGCCTTTCCAGCGTAATTTGTTGCCAGGAGTGACTCACGAGCAGGCGATGGAGTTCGCGGCTGAGGTGGTGCGCGATGCGATGCCGGTATTGGAGGATTGCGGAGTGACTTTGGCTCTGGAACCACTGGGGCCGGCTGAAGGGGATTTTCTGAATACGGCGGAGTCGGGCATCGAGCTGGCGAAGATGGTGGATTCACCGAATTGTCGTTTGCATTTGGATGTGAAAGCGATGTCTTCGGAGTCGAAGCCGATTGCGGATATTATTCGTGACAGCGCGGAGTGGACGGCACACTTTCATGCTAATGATGCCAACTTGTTGGGGCCTGGTATGGGGGAGATTGACTTCGAGCCGATCTTTGCGGCTTTGAAAGAGACGAACTATCAGGACTGGGTATCGGTGGAGGTTTTTGACTACGATCCCGGGGTGGAGAAAATCTGTGAAGACAGTTTGGCGTATATGAAGAAGTGTGTTGCGGCGGTGGGGTGAAGGAGGATATGAAGAGATTGACCGCGGATAAGAGGGGGAGAAATATTATGAGGATTGACCGCGGATGACACGGATGAGCGCGGATAAGATGGAGAAGTAGAGGAGATAAAAAAAGGCAAGGGAAAGGGGCAGGGAGGGGGATTGGTGAACCGTATAGTTGAATTTGATTCAGGTCTGATTGATCAGGCGAACCGGCTTAATCTTTCGGCTACCATTTTTAAGGGTGCAGGATTGGGAGATGTAAACTTTGAGAGTAAGATTAAAAGAAATATCAGTTTCAGTATTAGGAAAAGGAATTGGTGTTTTCTCTATCTCTCGAAACGCACCCCACCACGCAATGCCATTGCGTTCCACATTGTGGCACGGATTGGCAATCCGTTTTATTTGGCAATGCCAAATATGCAGTGCACTTGCTTTGCATTTTGCGAGAGATTGTTCAAAGTGGTATCAGAGTAAATCTCTGCCATGTCAGGGATTCTGGAAATAGCGATTTTACTCTCATCGTTTGCTGGCATATTTTTCTTCATTCTTATCCGCGTTATCCGCGGTAAACTTCTTAAGAGATTGACCGTGATGGGAGCGAGGGGTTGACGGAAGAGGGGGTGGGGATGAGCCGCTATGGTTTTTCGACCGTCTGGTGTTCGCTGGAAATCGTGGCGTCGCGCTGGTCGGTGAGGGTAAAAAACCAGGTGGTGTTTTTGAGCGAGGGCAGGGTGGCGGTGATGGTGTTGCCTTTGATTTGGGCGGCTTCGCTTTTCCATAGGCGTTCTTTCCATGGGCCGGTGTCGGTGGTGTAGTGCAGGGAGGCACTTTTGATGGGCACTTCGCTGTGGAAGTTCAGGGTGACTTGTTTGCCATTTCTTTTGACCTGGTCAATGCTGGCGAGCGGCTTGCCTCCGGTCAGGATGGAATCGACAAACAGGCCGATTTCTTTTGGTTTCCATCCCGGTGGGTGTCCGTGGGGCATGCGCACGGTGATGCAAAGTGCGTGCGGGCCTTTGACGGACCGGTAACTTTTTTGATAAGAATCAAGAGGATAAGCGAAGTCGTTGGTTCCGTTGACAAAAAGCATCGGCATGGTGGCTTGCTGCAGGTAGGATGAGGGGTCGAAGTTTTTCACCCATTGCTGAGCGAGGTCGGGGCCGAGTGCTTTGAAGTCTTTGAGCCAGGTGCTGTTCTGGTGGAGAAATCCGCAACCGTAAACCGGCACGGTGACTTTGAGCCGATCATCGAGACCGGAGGCGAGTGAGGTGAGGTAGCCTCCCCATGAAATGCCGGTCATGCCGATGCGTTGTGCATCGACTTCGCTTTGATCTTGCAATAGTGAGACAGCGCGAATGATGTTGGCGACCGCGTGGTAGGTCCAGGCGTTTTTGATTCCGCCTGCGAGGTCGGTGAATTTTTCCTTGTGGCTTTGGTCGGGTCCGCCATCGGCCAGGACTTTGTGCTCAGCTCCTTTGCCAGCCAGATCCATGGCGATGGCTACGTATCCACGTTTCACCCAGATTTCGACCCACTCCTTGAAGGCGGAGCCGCCGCCGCCGTGGACTAAAACCATGGCTGGTTTTTTGTGTTCGGCGTCAGCGCCTTCGGGTATGCCGTAGTAGGCAAAGACACGGGTTTTTTTGCCTTGGTAATCTTCGCCGGAATAATAGAGCGAGCGGATCGAGCCGGTTTTTTCGATCCATTCGATGGTGGGAGGTTTGGATAGATCGGCGAGATCCCACGGGCCGCTGTAGCGTTCGGCAGAATAACTTAGGTTGTTAGCTAGTGCTAAAAACAGTAGGATGAGAAATATTTTACAGGGGGAGGATTTCATAATTTTATTTTTCTACTAACCAAACATTGCGGTAAGCGGTCGGATTGCCGTGGCCTTGGAAGATGATCGGGCCTTTGGCAACTTCGGGGCGTTTGGCTCCGGCTCCGGTGCCGATGGGCATTTCGACGTCGTGGTGAATTTTGATACCGTTGTGAACAATGGTGATGCGGGTATTGGCGATTTTTTTGCCGTCCTTGTCAAACTTGGGAGCGGTGAAGTCGATGTCGTAGGTTTGCCAGGTCAGAGGGGGCAGGCACATCGGGGTGTCCGGGGTTTTGACTTTGTAAAAACTGCCGCACCATTGTGCGGGCTCGCTTTGCAGTGGCAGTTCGATCCAATCTTTGTTGAAGACCAGACCAAAGGTGTCGAGCACCTGGGTTTCGTAGCGGTTTTGCAAATAGAGGCCGCTGTTGCCACGATCCTGACTGGAAGGGGGTGCGGAGGGTTTGTAGGGCAGGCGGAACTCGACGTGCAGATGGAAGTCGCCGTATTTACCAGTGGTTTCCGAGCCGGCCCACAGCAGATCGTCTTTGATTTCACCTTTGATCAGGGAGTTGGCCTTGCCGTCAAAGAGGATCACCGCGCCTTCGGGGGCTTTGGCTCCGAGTGTTGGGCTGCTGCGCCGGGCTTTTTTCCACGAGCTGATTTGTTTTTCCACCTCTTTGCGATCAAAGGTGCCCACTGCGGGTTTTTTTTGATCCCATCCTGCACCGGGCAGTCCGCCTTGAAATTTACTGAGGTAGAATTTGCCTTTGCTCAAAGCGACCACTTGGATGCCGGTTTTGCCGTCGAGGTATTCGCCTTGGATGAGAAAGTCGGGATCATCGGCAGCGGCTTTGGCTGGGTCGGTCCAGGTGGGGATGGCTTTTTTTTCTGCGGCCGCTGCAGTGGGGGCAGCGCTAAACGCGAAGCTCGCTAAAAGGGCGATTGCGGAGAGTTGGGTGAAAATGGATTTGCACATAGATGCCGCTAAGTTGCACAAGCTTGAATGCTTGTGCAAGTGGCGGCACTACTATATTTTATAGATGCGTTTTCTTCGCATCGCCGTAGGAGGCTTCAGGTTGCTCTTGAGCTACGGTTGGTTGAATGTTAGGTTGGACAAGAATCATGATTGAGGAGCTTGAGACTTTTGATAGTTTTGAAGACGCTGAAATAGCAGAGCGTCGGGAACGGTGGGCGATGAGCCCAACTGAGCGATTAGAAATTCTCGAGCACCTGCGTTCATACAACCCTGGTAATAATGGAGAGACTTCCCCAAGACTTTGTCGAATTCTTGAAAGCGTTGAGTGTCCGTGGAGCTGAATACGTAGTGGTGGGTGGCCATGCTGTGGCATATCACGGTTATCCTCGATATACAGGAGATCTCGATGTGTGGATTGCTATGAGCGACACCAATTCAGAGAAGGTTGTTCAAGCTTTGACGGATTTTTAGAGCTGTTATTTCACCGGAAGCGCAGCGACGGCTTCCGCGCAGCGCACGCCGTCGAGGGCGGCACTGACGATGCCTCCGGCAAAACCGGCCCCTTCGCCGCATGGATAGAGACCGGCGATTTCAGGGTGTTCTAAAGTGGAGGGATCCCGGGGTATCCGCACCGGGGAGCTGGTGCGGGTTTCGAAACCGATCAGATTGGCGTCATGGGTGAGGTAACCGTGCATTTTTTTGCCAAAGAGTTTCAAGCCGATATTCATCCGGGTGGTGATCCACTTTGGTAGGATTTGATCGAGGCGGGCGGGATTGAGGCCGGGGTGGTATGAGCTGTCCGGCAAGTCGGTGGACAATCTGCCTTTCATGAAATCGGTCATTCGCTGAGCGGGGGCGGTCTGTCCACCTCCTCCGGCGTCTTTGGCGGCGACTTCGAGAGATTTTTGAAAGGCGATGCCGGCCAGCACTCCATGTTCTTTTTGAAAAGCGGCGGTGTCTTCGGGTTCGATCGTGACGACCATGCCGCTGTTGGCAAAAGGGGAGTCACGTTTGGACAGGCTCATACCGTTGACGACGATCTCATCATTCTCGGTAGCGCAGGGAACGATGAAACCTCCCGGACACATGCAGAAGGAGTGCACTCCACGGTCATTGATTTTGGTGGCGAGGGAGTAGGACGCGGCGGGCAGTAATTCGTGGCGTTCTTTTTCCTTGGGCAGATGGTATTGAATACGGTCGATCAGGGATTGCTGGTGTTCAATGCGCATGCCCATAGCGAAGGTTTTTTGCTCCATAAGCACGCCACGTTTGTCTAGCAGGGAATAGATGTCGCGTGCCGAGTGACCGGTAGCCAAGATGACCCCGCTGCCGGTGAACTCGCGTCCATCGGCTGTGGTGACGCCGGTCATTTGTTTGTTCTCGATCAGGAAGTCGGTGACTTTTGCTCCGAAATGCACTTCGCCGCCGGCGTCGATGATGCTTTGGCGCATCGCCATTACCACTTTGGGCAGCAGGTTGGAGCCGATGTGCGGGTGCGCATCGACGAGGATGCGCTCGGGCGCGCCGTGGGCGACCAGAGTTTCGTAAATACTGGAAACGGTGCCGCGTTTTTTGGCCCGGGTGTAAAGTTTGCCATCGGAGAAGGTGCCGGCGCCGCCTTCGCCAAAACAGTAGTTGGAGTCCTCGACGATGCGTCCCTCGCGCAGGATGGGGGCGAGATCGAAGCGCCGAGCCGAGGCGTCTTTGCCACGTTCTAGCACGATGGGGATGCGGCGAAGTTCCAGGCAGCGTAAGGCGGCAAACAGGCCGGCGGGGCCAGAGCCGACGATGATGACTCGCGGGGCGCTGGATTTGACCGGGCGGTAGTGGGCGACGGGTGGTTCTTCGGGTGGCAGGATGTCGTCGATGCCGACTTCGAGGCGCAGCAGCACTTTGATTGCCTGTTTACGGGCGTCGATGGAGTGTTTGCGCAAGCGCAGGCTGCGGATGCGCTCGCGGGAAATTTTCAATTTTCTCGCCGCGGCATAAGACCACGCTTTTTTATCCTCCGACGTATTCAGTGGCAGGATGATATCAATGGTTTCCACTCGGAGTTCGCTCATGTTTTCCTATCAAGCCCAGAAAGGGGGCGCTTGCAAGCGGGACTGTGGAAAAGAGGGCTGCATGGGGCATAATTTTGTCGGGGTCAGGCACGAATGGCACGGTATTAAGCGAAAGGTTGAATCGGGGTTTTATTTTCGGCTATTTTTTACCGAGGATGCCGCGGATTAACGCAGATATGAAAAATGACGTTTTTAATGGGCTTGTGAAGTGAGAATTGGATTGAAACGGGGGCCGTCAGGGGGGAGGGAAGCTTGGTATCAATTGGAGAACATCCAAAGATTGAGATTTAAATAGAGTAAGATATGAAACCCATTTTGTACATCCTTTCATTGTTTTTGATGTTGAGTCCACAAATGGGGCTTTGCGCAGTCGACGGGCAATTGAACGTATTGTTCATCGCCGTAGATGATCTGCGACCAAATATCGCTTGTTATGGAGAGACTGATTTAAAGACGCCCAACATGGACAAACTGGCTACTCGTGGAATGTTATTTCGCCGGGCTTATTGTCAGATTGCTTCCTGTGGTCCGTCGCGCGCGTCTTTGCTGACGGGTCGTCGTCCGGATACGACGACTGTTTTTGATAACCGAAAACGGTTCCGCGATGTATTGCCTGATGTGGTGACTTTGCCGCAGCATTTTAAGAATAACGGTTACCACACACGGTCCTTGGGAAAAGTCTTTCACGGTATTTTCAGCACTGAGGTGAATGAAGATCCTGTTTCGTGGTCGGAGCCTGCGTGGCGCCCGGAGGGGGTGCAGTACCGGACGGAAGAGGGGCTTAAGGTTTTGCGTCAGCGCTATCCAAAACAGTTCGGAGACCCCTCACAATCGCAGCAAGAGCTTCAGTCACAGCGCCGCTTCAAGGGGCTCGCGGTTGAGTCGCCGGATGTGAATGATAACGATCTCATCGATGGCAGGACGGCTGACGAAGCGATAAAGGTGATGCGTCAGATAAAGGACAAGCCTTTTTTCCTGGCGGTTGGTTTTGTCAAACCACACGCGCCTTATGTTGCTCCCAAAAAATACTTTGATCTCTATAAAGATGATTTTGCCGCTCCGCTTGTGGACGAATTGCCACAATGGGCGCCGACTCTGTCGAGTAATGATTCGAAAGAACTGCGTGGTTACAGTGGGATTGTTAAGAGCGGGGCTATTCCATTGAATCAGGCGCAGTGGGTGAGACATGGGTATAATGCATGTGTCAGTTATGTGGATGCGCAGATTGGGCGAGTGGTTAACGAATTGGATCAGCTGGGATTGGGCGATAAAACGGTGATCGTTTTGTGGAGTGATCACGGCTACCATCTGGGACACAATGGACTGTGGTGCAAAAATACTAACTTTGAAGCAGCTACACGTGTTCCTTTGATCGTAGCGGCACCTAATTCCGAAGCGAAGGGGCAATCCACGGATGCTTTAGTAGAGCTGGTCGATCTTTACCCGACACTGGCGGATCTTTGTTCCTTACCGATTAACAAAGATCTCCATGGTAAAAGTTTTGCCCCGCTTTTGGATCAACCGGAATTGCGATGGAAAAAAGCGGTATTTTCGCAGACGCCGAGGCCGTATACAAAACCGAAAGAGGCCATGGGACGCAGTATGCGAACGGACCGTTATCGTTTGGTCGAATGGACGGGCACTAAGTTGAGTGAACCTTTGTATGAGCTGTATGATTATGACAGTGACGCTGCAGAGAAAGTCAATTTGGCAGAGCAACCCGGACAGCAAGGCCTGGTTAAGGAGTTGACCGAATTGCTGCACGCGGCTTGGGAGAATGTGGATTGAGGTTTTGGAGGAGACTTGGTGGTCGTATGTGACACTGAGGAGGTTTTGACTTCTCCTATAGGAAGTTTTGCCGTTACCGCTTTAAATGTTTCCGTTATTGTTTGGTAAGCGTCACGTCTAGCACCACTTGATGTCAGGTTGTAGGCGAAAAGGCGTGATGATTACGATGTGGCGGGGAGTTTTTGGGGCTCTTCTTTTGCCTTTGCCCAAAATTGTGGTGTGATCTCGCTGATCATGCGGTGTACGAACCCTCCCCAGTCTATCGGCTTTAAGAAGCTGAGCTTTTTCTTTTGAGTCACTATCAGTCATAGCTTGCCAAGTATGACTGATAGTGACTACAACTCAACGGGCGCTACACATGACGCTTACCCATTTTCACAGTTATCTCATCGTAATGAATACCTATGGGGTTATGAAGGGCGCGCTATGCGCCAATCGGATAGGAACTGGGATCTTTGCCGTCAACTCAGCGTTCTCGCTCAGTTGTGCGGCCCGCCACACGCCCTCGCGAAGTCTTGATTTGACGGCAAATCTCTCTGGTATTCCGACAATCTAACCATTCAAGTGGCATAAGATATGGGCTTGGCGAAAAGCACGTGCCATCAGGAGGATAAACGGGGAAGTGAGTTGGAGTGAATGGTCGATCGTGCTGTTTTACTTCTTATTTCCCATTCCTGGTGTGACAGGATACTCAT
>JASFYY010000162.1:0-16024 GCA_045046875.1 Verrucomicrobiota bacterium
TTGCAGATGGGCCATCCTTCAAGCGTGACGGTTGCGGTTAAGAAAACTATGAAAAACGAAACAAAACAGCATAGGAAGTTGAGCGGGAAACTAAATAAATTCCTCGATTTCAAGGACTGACCCCCGTCTCGGGTACTGGGAAAAACTGTTTACGGAGCAGAGATCGACATGGAGCTCGGCGCGCTGGATAACGGGGGGTGGAGAAGTTTCTATACTGTCGCTATCAACATATGTTCACAGAGGAGGAACAAGAGAATTGTCGTTAGGAAACAGGCAGTACCCATCCCTTCGAATTGGATGATCCGCACAGTGCACCGAAGTTGCTGGAGATCAGAAGGGAATACGCGAAAGCCAACATATTGCCAGAGCATTTCCCTTGAGCGCCGACATCTACGAACTGCTCATTTGGCATAAACCTTCAGGCTTTTGGAGGGTTCTCCGATTTTTCCACCACCTCCAGAGTTGCCTGCCACTCAGCGGCTTTATCAGGTTTGCTCCAGCTTTGATAAAGTTTAATCAGATTGTCGATAGAGACCTTTACCCACTTCGTTCCAATTTTCGGGGCCAGGGCGTGCAGTTTTTTCTGGCTGTCCAGTAATAAGGTTTCGGCTTCACTGTATTGTTTGCTCTCGGTGAGTAACCTGCCCAATTCTGCTTGTGCCATAAAAAGCCGCCAATTATCTTCTCCCTGCTTTTTTCGCAAAGCGATTTCTTCACGAAATTGTTGCGTGGCTGTTTTCAGTTGCCCCGCCTTCCAGTAAGAATGCGCCATGCGTCCCATGTAATAAAGCGTGTCGGGATGAGTAGTGCCCATTTTTTTTTGTTTTACTTCCAGAGTTTTCTTTTTCATTGCCAATATCTGCCCTGTAATATTTAGCCAGATTTTACGCTGTTGTGCGGCATCTTCATCGCGGTCAGCGCCTTTATACAAAGATCTAAGGGTGTCCATCGATTCAAGCGTCGTGTCATCACCCAAACCCAATACTTTCTCCAGCAGTTTCAGAGTAGGTTCATTCAAAGCCAGTGCTTCTTCATTCCGTTTGGCTTTTTGGTAGGAAAGAACGAGATCCTGCATGGTGCGAAGTGTGTCTTCATGCTCGGCCCCCAAAGTTTTTTTTTGCGATTTCAGCGTGTCTTCCAGCAGAGTGATTGATTCCTCAATACGGTCAGCATCCCGGTAAGAATAACCGAGTTGGCGTGCGGAACGGAGCGTGTCGGGGTTCGCTTTTCCCTGAGCTTTCTGTTTCAATGTCAGAATCTGTTCCAGTAGATCTATAGATTCAGGAAGACGTTTTGTTCGCTGGTAGCAAAAAACCAGGTCGTCCATGATGCGGAAGGTATACTCTTGTGTAGGCCCTAATACTTTCCTGCTTAACTCCAGAGCGTCATTGTATAATACCGTTGCTTCTTTGTCTCGCCCCGCGAACATGCAGGAAAAAGCGAGATCCATCATTGAGTAGACTGTATCCGGATGATCTCCCCCTTTGGTCCTTTTGGTTACTTCCAACATTTCTCTACCCAAGTTTACCGCATCTTCGTTGCGATCTACGCTTTTGTAGGAAGCAACCAAAAGGGCCATCTCGGAAAGTGTGTCCGAGTGCTCGATGCCTTGCTCTTGTTTTCTCAAATTTAAAATCTCCTCGCTCATGGCGATCATCTTATCGGGACGATCTACGTTTCTGTAATAATGGGCGAGGTCTCTCATGGCATCAAGCGTGTAAGGGTGCATGGCTCCTTTGTTTTGTTTGGTCCATTCCAGTTCCTCTTCCTTTAACACCAGGATTTCTTCATCAAGAGCTCGGGCCTTTTTGTGGGAGCCTGCCAAGTAGTAAAAATTACGCAGTCGGCTCATCACGTCGAGAGTATCTAGATGATGGGTTCCCAGGATTTTTCTTTTCTGTTCCAGGGTTTTTTCCAGTAAAGGTAATGCGTCTTTATAGCGGTGTGCCTTATCGTAGCTGTTTGCCAGATTGCCCATCGATGCCAAAGTATCAGGATGCTCAGGCCCTAATGTTTTTGTGGTAATTTCCAGGGCTTTCTCGTGCCATTCTATGGCTTTTCCGTATTGATCTGCTCGCAGGTAGGTAGTGGCCAGTTTGTGCATTGCTGCAAGTGTGTCCGGGTGTCTGGGACCCTTCGTTTTTTGAATCAATTCGAAGGTCTCGGTGCGCAGGTTGAGCGCCTCTTCGTTGTGTTCTTTGCTTTGGTAGTAGCTGGCCAGTTCGTTAGATGTGTCGAGTGTCTTTTGGTGCCTTGAGCCTAGATTTTTTTTCCGTAGTTTGAGCACTTTTTCAAATTGCTTAATTGCAGCCTTGGATTCTCCCAGGTGTTCGTAGGTGCGGCCCAATGTGTATCGAATGGAGGCTTCCACCAGTGGTCGATCTACAAAAGCTTCTTCAATTTGAGGTTCTGCGACGTTGACCGCTTCGTAAATAGTGGCGTCGATCCCCAGTCCCCCCTCCTTTTCTTTCGGTCTTGCTACTGCCAACACCTTGGCTTCAAAAAACTCCAACACGGCTTTTGCTTCCGCTGCGGCTTGTTTCGCTAGCGTTCTTTCTTTCATCGCCCATAAGGCTAAAAATGATGTCATTACAGCTACCGTGGAAACTACGGCAACCGTCGCCAGCAATCGGTTGCGCTGTCGTTTAACTTCCCGTTGTTTCAGGCGATCAAAACCCACGCCCAACATCCCGGCGATCAGCTTCAGTTTCGCATCATTTTTCCCATCACCTTCTACCCGTGCATCAGCGGCAATGGGTTCGGCGCCGTCTGCAAGTAGGGCCTCGGGAAAACAATCGGGCGGTTCTCCCTCAACAATCAGTGCATAGATTTTTTGTTTATTGCCAGGCCTTAGTTTACAGAAAATCTCTATCTCGGCATTCACGTATTGTGATGAAGCGGCGCTCGGTGAGCAGAGAACGATTAGATTTTCTGATTCCTCCAGAGCATCATGAATAGTAGCGGCAAGCGAGACTGAGGCGGGCATTTCATCCCGGTCACGGAATATCGGTGATAGCCTGCGATTATCTTTTGATAGATCCCGCTGTAGTTTTTTGTCACTAGGATAAGCATCGAGAGGGACTACGTATCGCTCCAGAGATCTATGCAACCACATAGCCCACTTCGCATCACGGTGCGAATAGCTGATGAAGGCTCGATAGTGTTTATTGACGGGAGGCATTAGAAGATAGTCTGAATGCTATATAGTTTCATTGTTTTCATCAAGCCAATTCAGGGAAGTGAATGGCAAGCTCCAACTATGCAAAAGGCGAATTGGCATTAAAACTTGGCCAACTTGGCCAACTTGGCGTCGGCCGCCTGAATGCTTTTTTGGAAGGCTTCGAACTTTTTATTATTCGCGTCGTTGCGTTCCGGTTGGGTGGCGATCCAGTCCATCAGTTCCTTTTTTGAAGCCTGGGCATCTGCATAGATTTTTTGAAAGCAGTGGCTTTAGATGGGTTTTCTTTGATGCAGGCGGCGATACCAGCTTCGCTTGTTCTCACCACGCTTTTGAACTCAGCGCTGAAAGATTTCTGAGTTTTTCCTGACTCGCGCCGAGCTGGCCGATTTTGGTTTTGCCATTGCTGTTTGCCCCCCTTCAACCCCAGTTGGATAACGAAACCTCCTTCGCTGAGGCTATGGCGGGCAAGAGGGCAGCCTGGGGGTGAAAAAGCAATTCCTTAGTAGTTGGATGGGAAATGCTTATCTCGCGACTTCCGCGAAGGGAGCCGCGCTATGCCGCAATCGTTGAGGTGGAGAGGCCCATTCCCCCGGGCTGCTTTTTTGAGCAAAAACAGCCAGGCCAATAACCCCAATATTGCGGGTGTTGCCATGGCGCTGATTGGCGTAGGAAGAGGAAACCGTCGAGAATTTGAAGGCGGCTACCGCGGATTGGCTGGTGCGGAACCCTTTAACTGTGAGGGTTTTTCCCGGATAGATGATGTAACCTCGTTTGTTGTATGAAGCAGATTTACCGTCCATGACATCCAGGCCATCTACACTGAGCACGACCTCCAGCCGTGAATGACTGATGTTTTTCACTACCAGTGAGTAGTTGCTGCCTTTATTGCCGACTATATAGCGTCGGTTTCCGGACTGGTAATTTGCCAGTGACCCCCAAGCGCCTTTAACTCCCCATTCGACCAATCCGCTGGCAGCGCGTTGCATGCCTTTCCCAGAGCTTTTTGATTTATGGGTCATGGCGTCGATGCCAGCCTTGTCGTTATAATAGACAGAGGATGTGCCTGCGGGTCTGGAACTGGATCGAGTAAATTGGGTGTGATCAATTGGAGAAGTGAGCGACTGCCCCCAGGCAGTGGCGAGACCGCTGCGCTGTTCAACTCTGCGTTTAGCCGAGCGGGAGTCACTAGATTGATAGGCATTCGAACTCTTCGTGGTTGGAGGGGAGTAGGACGGATTGGCGTCCCCGTATTCTTTATAGACTCCACTGGGGACAGTGGTTTGACAGGATGTGATGAATGAAGCTGTGACCAATACAAAGCTTAATGAAAGGATTTTTGTTAGATTGATGGTTTTCATATTAGTGCTAGAAAAACAGCAATTGGATCGGACGTCAAACATTAAATGCTAAAATAACAGCATTTAAAAATTGCCACGTCAGGTTGGATGTGGAAGATTATCCATATGAGCCGATTGGAGCAAGGTCAGATGTCGCGACGAGAGCGGCAGATAATGGATATTGTGTATCGTTTGGGACAGGCGTCTGCGCAGGACGTGTTGGACAATTTACCGGATCCGCCGTCGTATTCTGCCGTGCGGGCCTTGATGGTTACTTTGGAAGGGAAGGGGATGGTGAAACACAGTAAAGAGTCCCGGCGATACATTTACAAACCTGCGATCACGGAACAACGGGCGAGGAAGTCGGCGGTTTCAAATTTATTGAGTACTTTTTTTGATGGCCGGCCAGAGAAATTGGTAGCTGCTTTGTTGGCCTCAAAAGACTTGGAAATGGACGCGGCTGAGCTTGAAAAAATACGTAAGGTTTTGGATAAGTGATAACCTGGATCTTGAAAAAATAATGTCCTTATTTCTTACCAGTTTGGTTTTATCTGTGTTGGCCGCCTTCTGGGTGTGGATGGCAGGGCGCAGGGATCCTCTTGGTACGCCGTGGTTGACCACGTTGTGTTTGGTTTTGTTGGTGGCCTTGCCGGCATTGGCATTAATGCCCAAAGTGAATTTCCAGGTTTTGCACTCAGGATTTGCTGGTGACGGTGGAAGTGGAGCTGTCCCCTGGGGCTGGATGTTTTGGTTGGCGGGCATCGTTTTGATGGGGGCACGTCTGTTTTGGAATCATTGGGTTTTGAGCCAATGGATGAACGATTCCACCGAAGCGAAAGGTTGGAGTCCCTGTTTGAACGAGTGCGCACAAATGATGGGCTTGCAAAAAATCCCTGGAATCAGGGTGAAAGTCGGCTTGTTGTCGCCGGTAGTGGCAGGCGTGTTCAGGCCGGTGATACTAGTGCCAGCGGCGACGAAAAATTGGGGGCAACAGACACGCAAGATGGTGATCCTGCACGAGATGGGGCATATGAAGAGGAAAGATTTATGGCTGAGGTTGGCTGCGGATGTGGCCTGCGCCTTGCATTGGTATAACCCCCTGGTGTGGTGGTTGAGGGTGAAATTACTGGTGCAGTGTGAATACGCCTGTGACGCTGCGGTAGTGGCTGCGGGTGCGGACAGGCGGAGTTATATCAGTGCCTTGTGCGATGTGGTTGAGGGAGCAGTTACAGAATCGAGGCCGCAGGGAGTTTTGGCGATGGCTGATCATGCGCCGTTAAGATCGAGGGTAGAGAGACTGCTGGGAGGAGTGAACGTGGGACGTTCATGGTTGGCTGTGTTTGCAGCGGCGCTGACAATAGCAACGGCATTGGGTTTAAGTTTAATAAGAGCGGTTGAAAAGAACGATTTCTCTGGTGACGATAAAGAATCTATAAACCGTGAGGTTGCCTTGAGGTATAGAGCAAATCCTTTTCCGGGAAATTAATTGTATCTATGCCTAGCACAGGGGTAAGCACTTGAAACAAATAGCTTACGATACGGGGAGGAAGATTGGTGAAGGTGGAGTTCTCTGATTCTAATAATTCTCGAATTTAAGGGTCTCTCCTTTTTTCTTCAAGAAAGTGATAACCTTCCTAGCAGCTTAGTTTGTAAGCCAAATGGTGTATTTCCAATTATCCTTTGGTTTCTCAAAAGTGCCAATGAAAAGAGGTGAATTGGGTCCGGGTTTTATACCAAGCATAAAATTACTGACGGAGCGCTTCGGATAGAACCATCTCTCGAGCCCTGAGATGCCAGAGTCATGTCCCTGGGCACCAAAATAGAGATACTCTTTAGAACCACGGGTCCACCTGAGCTTTCCGTAGATCAGGTATTCTCCGTGTTCTCCAATACTCGGCTTGGAACCATACAACGCAGTTATCGTAATACTTGATTTTGAGTCACGGTTCTCGATTTTTTGGCGTGCTGATATTTTATAAGGAAAGCGTTTAGCGAGCTCGCCTGTATATTTTCCGGTAATTTCAGACTCGGTATCAATACTCCTTATTTCTGCTACTCTATCTTGTTTGACAATCGTCATTTTCTCGGTCTCCGCTCTGCGGGAGTGACTCGGCATCTTTTCTGAAGCTGCAATGGCTGCAGTCCGCTCCCTCTCCAAAATCCCATCATTGAGGGAATTTTGTATCGTGTTGGAAGTCTCCTTACCCGCTTGATCAGCCGATTCTGTACAAGCCGCCAAAAGAGAGATTAGTAATCCGAAACTTACGACAAATATAATTTTCATAGAGCTCTTGAGGTAGAAGATCGCTTGCCTAATGCTCCCTGTAGCATCCTGCCAAGCAAAACCACCTTACTAACTACTTCAAAAAACGCAAATGCAGAACTAGATTTATCATTGTTTCTCAACACAAGCCCCTCTTCTAGGAGATGCCGTTCACCTTTGCTTCGAGCGCGGACAACCATGCCAAGAAAGATAAAGCAGATACACAGGACTTGCGTGAACTAACTGAGGAATTGTCCTCTTTTTGTCAGGATGAGGGATTCAGGGGCATCTAGCATCCAGCCACTTAGCGAGGTATGATCAGGATAAAATAAGCGGTGTATTCCATTTTAACGGGGGAAAATAGATTGGGGTGCTTTGTAGTCATCCCAAATTCCATGCCACCAGACATCAGTGGTAAAGTAGGCGTGCGTGACGATGAACCACCGATTCCGTTTTTTCTTTAACAGAGCTACTGTCAATTCATCAGCGAAATCCGCATCATCCTCAAATACGGTTCCTTTGTAATTAATCTTGCCACCATCTTTTGTCTTTGGTGTGGCGATTAAAAAAGCCCAGTCGCCTTCCACCTTCATATGGTCCACAACGAAAATTACTTTTTGGTGAATACTTGCCTCCAGAGGATCCCGAACGGCATCAAGGATATTCATCCGCTCCTTTGCCCCTGGCTCAGGGGTGCGAGGTGCGGCCTGTCCTGCTGAAACGGCAAAAACCGTCAGGGAGAAAAGAAAAAATGATACTCGAAAGCTTTCCCTGTATTTCATGCCGGCAAATTTAATTCGAGAACATCCCGTTCGTCAACAGGCTTGATCAGTTATTGCCTGCTCGTAGGTCCAGTCACCTGCGCACAGGCGGAGTCTTGAATTGAGAAAAGCGTTCCCTATCAGCAAGCTTTGTTTTATTATCCTGGCAGATGATTACGCGGGCGAAAAGGGTATCACACTTTTAATTGAGAATTTTGGCTGGATGATGAACGATCCGGATTCCGTGGTGAAATTGGTCGATGAAATTGGTCGGAATCAAGTTGCCATTGGACCGGACACAGGAAATTGGTCTGATAACAAAGTTCGCTACGCCGGTCTGGCAAAAACTTTTCCTCATGCGGTGACCTGTGATTTCAAAGCGAAAACGATGAGTGAGAACGGTGAACATCCTTTTTATGATCTGAAAAAATGTTTTAAAATCGGCTGGGACGCAGGGTTTCGTGGTCCATGGAATTTCGAGCACGGACACAAGCACCGGGCACGGGCATTCCGCGAACTTGGAATGCTGCGTGACTGGTTGCGGGTATGGATGAAGGAGAAGACAGAGCATTAAATAGGTCTGTGCTGCTGAGAAAGCATAGGGCTTGACGGCAGAAATCCCCCGTGTTCTAATCAGCACAAATGAACAGGATTAACCCCTTTCGCTCCTTTGAGGCTCTCCAGCCTTGGTTCGGTTACGAAACCATCCTTCGCAGAGGCGATGGTGGGAATGAGGGCAGGGGAGGTGAAAAAACAAATTCCTAACAGTCGCTGAAATGAATGCCAGAAGATTAGCGCAACTCCTTATTATTACGAGTGTCCTACTTGTATGGCCCCTTCACTTTGGCAAGAAGCTGCACGCTCAAGACACCTTCCACGTGTTCAACGATAAACTGCTAAGCCATACTCCCACCCAATTCTGCCCTGTCTGCAATCACCTCTGGTTATGAAAATACATCCTTTTGCTTATTTCTTTATATTTTCATCCCGGGTTTCTTTCCCCTTCACGCTTACTTGCGGGCTGCTCTTTCTTTTTTCATCGCTGTGCGGGGCGGAAGATTCGGCGGCAATTCTGATCAAAGCGACACTGAATCCTGCCGCTTCGCTGCTGGATGACCCAGCGGCAACGCGGGTTCGATTTGAGGATTATGTTTCGAATCCGCAGCCGAAGTATCAGGATGCGCAGCAAGGCTGGGTGGTGCGGTATTCGAATTTATTTACGGGTTTGATTGCTCCGCAGACAGCGAATACGACGCTTTCTCCGCTGCCGAAGCCGGTGGGAATGTTAATCGAAAATTCGGCGGATCGTGTGGGCTTTTTTGATCCGAGTTCGCGAGTGGATGTGGCTGATCCGCGAGGGGATAAGCTGGTTTTCCGCCTAGTGGACCCGGCGAATCCAAAACAGGCGGCCACGGTTTCGCGGGTGGCGTTTCGGGTGGTGGGTTCTTCGGTGAAAGCGGGGAAGGTTCGTTACAGGGTTTTCGATACTGAGGGGAAACAGCTGGCCTCGGGGATTCTGAAAATGAGCAAGGCGGCGGGTAAATTTCAATCGGAAGTGGATTGCACCGCTTTGCAGAACGGCAAGCCGGTTTCGGCGATTCACAAGGTGGTGGTGGAGCATTCGGGCAAGGGCTACTTCGTGGTGGGGAATGTTTGGAATCCGGCGCAGCCTGATTTTGCGTTCTCGGGTTTCGCGCTCAGCGGGAAGTCGGTGCAGCGCGGGTTTGATGAACAGATCCCAAGGCAGCATCAGGAGCAATGGGCAAATTTCCGCAAAGCGAAGCGGATCACGGATCTATCAAAATGTCTTCCGGCGAGCGCTTTGTCGGATCGCCGTGAGATGGAAAAATGGAAGGTTTTTGAATATGAGACAGCGGATTTTTCTGGAAAATGCATCGCTGTCGGGATTGAATCAACTGCGCCGGATTTGACGCTGAAGTTGAATCAAAAGGGGTGGCACGCGGTGTATCTCGGACTGAGCGGGGTGATATCAAAAGGCCACGGCGGTTCACATGGTAACAAGATTGAAGCGAAGCTGAGCAGCGATCCGGCTTTCACCCGGTTGAGCAATCGGCTGGGTGCGGCTTCGCAACAACGGGATGAGCTGGAGGAGGTTTTTCTTGGTGTCGCGGATCTCACGGATAACGATCTCCATTTCTCGACGGTGTATCAGCTGGCGACGCGCTTGCATTTTGTGAAAATGATTCCATTGAGCGAAGCGGAGGTCGCAGCGATTAAAGCGGATCGGGCACAGAAAAAAACGAAGAACCTCGTAGCCACTTTTGACGGCTACACTTGGATCCATCCCTTTCGACCGCGTAGCCGGGCGGAGTTGGCGGCGACTTTTTCGGCCTATCGGGACAGTGATTTCAAGACCTGGTGGTTTCAGGTGGGCGGCGCGGATTTGGTTCATTACCCGACAAAAGTGGGTAATCTCATGGGTGGACATCTCGATACCTTTCCGCGCGAAGTAGATCGTGAGTTCACGGAGTCGGTGCAGTATTTGCACTCACAGGGAATCGATCCAATGAAAGTCGCGGTGGAAGAAGCGCATGCGCAGGACGCGGAAATTCTTGTCTGTCTGCGGGCTGGAGCCTGGAAAGCGGCGCCGCCCTGGGAGGAATATTTTCAGAGCGCATTTTACGAAGATCATCCCGAATGGCGTTGCGTGGATATCGACGGAACGCCTACGATGTATATGAGCTACGCGGTCGAGCAGGTTCAGGATCATTTGATAGATGTCTATCGCGAAGCCCTTCAGAGAGGAGCTGACGGGGCGGGGTTTCTGTTCCATCGAGGGATGCCGATGATTCTGTGGGAGGACGCTTTTTGTGATCGATTTCAGAAAAAATATCAACTTGATCCGCGCAAGCTGCCCGAGGACGATGCACGGGTCTATGCGATGCGGGCGGTGATCGTGACCGGGTTCATGCAAAAAATTCGCAAGTTGCTCGACGAAGTTCGCGCTGAGAGAGGAGGGGACAAAACTCCGCGATTGAAGCTCGCGATTTCCACCTTTTCTGCGGAGGCGGATAACCAAAAATTCGGCCTGGATGTGGAGCGGTGGGTCAACGAAAAGCTGATCGACCAAATCGGGATCGCCTGGTTTGCCTTTCACACCAGCGGATTGAAAAAGCGCACGGGCGACAATGTTTATTACAAGAAGATCACCAAAGGCAGCGAGGTGAAAATATATCCCTACTATGTCGCATGGAGTATGCCTTCGGCGAAGGGGATATTAAAAAACGCTGCCCGTCAATATGACGAAGGCGTTGATGGCTTCGCCGTGTGGGATCCGAATCAGTTTGAGCATTGGGGCAAAGGGGTAAATCCTTTTTGGCCTTTGATTTCCCAACTCGGTCACAGAGAAAAAGTGAAAAATGGCTCACTACTTTATGCGCCTGTCAGGATACCGCTGACTCGTTTGGGAGAGAATCATTTCAGTCGCTGGTTTCCAAATACGGGTTTCTAAGTAGCAGAGAGAGTCTGCATTTGGTTGCCAGTAGTATTTTTGATCGGCGGGCGGCGGTATTGCGCCAGTTGGCGATCAATCATGAAGACTTGACTTGCCGCTAGGCCGGGGGTGATGTTTGTTTGATCGGTGTGCGTGTCAGTATTTTGCACAACATCATTGGGCAACTAATAATTTTCACTGAGATGAAGGATTTTGCTTTGTATAAGGAAGACGTAGAATCCTTATTTGATTACCTCGATGATACGCAGTTCTGGATAAAGGATAAACACGGGTATTACCTCAAGGTGAACCGGGCCTTTCAGATCAATTATTCCCTAGCGTCGGTTGAAGATGCGGTGGGGTTGGATGATTTTGATATATCTCCGCCGTGGTTGGCGGAAGATTTTCGGGCGGATGATCAACGGGTGCTTCAAGGTAAGCGGGTGATTAACCGGATCGAATTGGTGGGGGGCTTTGATATGAGTACCCGCTGGTTCCGCACTTCAAAACTGCCCGTACATGACGAGCAGGGGGAAATCGTAGCAACTACGGGTGTCACTCAATTGTTGCCCGGCCTGTTGGCCGCGGATTTCCCAATTCCAGGATTACGCTCAGCCTTGTCTGCCATGCAACAAAAACCATCACTCGCATGGACAAATGGTGAGTTGGCTCGTCACTCGGGTTTATCGGTCAGTGCTTTCGAGCGCAGCTTCCGCCGTCATTTACAAATTTCACCAATGCAGTTCTTGAAACGCTTGCGATTGTCTCAAGCCGCCGCCGCTCTTGTCCGAACTGAGCAGCAAATTGCTGAGATCGCTGAAGAGTGCGGTTTTTGTGATCAATCTCATTTATCCCGTGAATTCAAAAGGTTTTTTGGGGCCGCGCCGCTCAAGTGGCGAAGCCAGCATCTAGTCGAAGAGTAGAAAGGTGACGCCTGTTATATACAAAAAATAGCATGTAATTTTCAATACACTGAAGATGCGGTCTGTTACTCTTTTGTATGAAGAATCAAATGAAGCCGAGAGCTTGTGCCAAACTGGCTGGATATTTTCTCCTATTATTGCAAATGGGCATTCAGCTGAGCGCCGGTAAGGAGGTCGGACAGAATTTGCAGCAAGAGAATCTGGTGGCTTGGTGCATTGTGCCCTTTGATGCAAAAAAGCGCGGCCCGGCCGAGCGGGCGCAGATGTTGGTGGATCTTGGTATTCGGCGTTGTGCTTATGATTGGAGGAACGAGCATATTCCACAATTTGAGCAAGAGATCATTGAATATAAAAAACACGGCATCGAATTTTTCGCTTTTTGGGGAGGTCATGAAAAGGCCTTTGAGCTGTTTGAAAAATATGACCTGCATCCACAAATCTGGACCATGGTTGGAAAGGTGGGTGAAGGTTCGCAAGAAGAAAAAATCGAAGCGGCAGCGAATAAACTGGAGGCCGTCGCAAAGCGCACTGTAGAGCTGGGCTGTAAATTGGGGATTTATAATCATGGCGGCTGGTCTGGTGAATCAAAGAATATGGTCGCGGTGTGCAAACGCCTACGCAAAAGGGGGTATGCGCATGTGGGCATCGTTTATAATTGGCATCACGGGCATGAGCATATCAAGGATTGGGGCGAGTCGCTCAAGCTGATGCAGCCGTTCCTGCATTGCTTGAATATCAACGGCATGAATGCCAACGCGGCGCCAAAAATCCTGACACTGGCACAAGGTGAACATGAAATGGCGATGCTGAAGACCATTTTGGAAAGCGGCTATGATGGTCCGATTGGGATCCTCGATCACCAGATGCAACTGGATTCAAAAGAGGTGCTCGCGGATAATTTGGCTGGGTTGAAGTGGTTGAAAAAAGAAATTCAGAAACCCGGTTCGGGAGGAAAACCGCCTATTCCGAAAGCTAAAAAAGTTTCCATGAAACCACCAGTAGCGGCAATCATTTCAACACCTATGTTCGTTCCTTCGGTCAATGAGAATTTCGGCAAAGCTCTCGCTCGCGGGATGATGGTGAAGGCGAATGCAGATCGTCGCGAACCGCCAATTACAGTGGAATGCCGAGTGAAGATTAGAGATCGGAGTAACTACAATATTCTCGTGGCGAGTGATAAGAAGGCTTCGAATGCGCACTGGGAGATTTTCACGATGAAGGGAAGTGGAGAGCTGACAGTTTACTTGCCAGGCGCAACGCCAGATCATGTTAGAAGTAAAAAAGTCATCACGGACGATCATTGGCATTCCGTTGCAATGCACTATGCAGCGGATCATGTGCAACTTTGGGTAGATGGAAAAGTCGTCGCGAATCAAAAAATTCAACTGAAGCCAAATCGGAAAGTTGTGCCCGGCGGAGTGGCTTTCGGGCAACTTGTTGAAGGTGAATTTGGAGGTGCTGTCGTTATCGACGAAGTCCGAATTCGGAGGGGGATTCATGATGATCTGGGAAAAATAACAAAGCAACCCTTTCAATCGAATGCTGAAAACGTCATAGTTTACCGAAACTTCGATGACCTGCAAACTCCTGCGCCACTCGTAATATTTAATCGAAAACCGCTCGAACCACAAGCTAACCCTTACTGGAAAGAGTCCATCAACCGGGATCGAATTTACGATTTTTATGCAAAACAGGCGCTGCACTATGGTAGCTCAAAAGCCCCGAGTATTTTGCCCCCGTTTCCTGGGCTGGATGGCGGCATCGATGGGCATTGGGGGAATCAAAATGATCAGGATACGTGGAAAGACGGACGTATCAGAAAAATGGATCATGGTTCGGCGATCAGCGGTGTTTTTCGCGGTGCGGGCAAAACCATCGCCCGTGCCGTGAGTGTGGATTTGGGTAATGCAGTGAATGCGGTATTTGATCAGGATTCGCTTAGGTTTGAGCTCGCCTGGAAGGGGGCGCTGGTGAAGTGGTCGGATGTGCGGCGAGGACTGATGCATGGAATCCCGATGGGAGGTGAAGAGCAGGTCGCAATGGTTCACATTGCCAGCCCTGCAGCGGATGCGGTTTATCTGGGAATGTACCGAGTAGGCAAACAGGTGGTATTTTCCTATCGGGAAAACGGGCAAGTGAAATACCGGACAGCATCAGTGGTCAATGGAAAAGTGGTTGAATCGGTGACAAATAAACCTCAAGCGGGCACCGCACAATGGCCTGAGCGAGTCGAAACTAAAGGCAAGCTCGGCGAAGGGCAGCCTTACGCGATTGATACGCTGACATTGCCTTACAAAAACCCATGGAATGCCTTGTTTTTTGTCAGCGGGCTGGATTTTTTATCTGAGAATCGGATCGCGATTTGCACGATGTATGGCGACGTCTGGATTGCTGATGTTTCTGGCGAAGATTTGAGTAAACTTACTTGGAAACGTTTTGCGGGAGGTCTGCATCAGCCGCTGGGTTTGAAAGTCAAAGACGGCGTGATTCATGTTATGTGCCGGGACCAACTGGTGGCTTTGCACGATATCAATGGCGATGATGAAGCTGATTTTTACCAATGTGTTTTTAATATTCAAAAAACCTCGCCAGGCGGCCACAGTTTTATCACGGGATTGCAACAAGACGATCAAGGGCGTTGGTATTTTGCGTCAGGAAATGAGGGGGTGTGCCGTGTTTCCGCTGATGGGAAAAAGCTCAAGGTGTTAGGCAGCGGATTACGAAACCCGAACGGGCTCGGTATTTCCCCGTCGGGAGATGTGGTGTTGAGCAGCGTTCAGGAGGGTAACTGGACGCCGGCCAGCGCTATTTGCGATGTGAGCCGGGGTGGTCATTTTGGAGCGGGTGGACCGAAACCCGACTATGTGCCAGCGATGCTTTACTTGCCGCGTGGGGTCGATAACTCCAGCGGCGGGCAGGTTTATATCGACAGCGGGCGGTGGGGGCCGGTTAGTAAAAACTGGGTTCATTTTTCGGGCGGGTTTGCGACTCATTTTTTAGTGCTGCGTGAAGTGATCGGCGAAACATCGCAAGCCGCCGCTATTGTATTGTCGGGAGAATTTCTGTCAGGAAGCCATCGCGGGCGCTTTTCGCCTTACGACGGTCAGTTGTATGTGGGCAGCGCACAGGGCTGGGGCAATTATGGTGTGGCTGATGGAGCCTTGCAGCGCGTTCGATATACCGGCGGTGCCTATCCGTATCCTACTAAATATCAAACCCAGGAAAACGGAATCCTGCTGACTTTTGCCGAGCCGCAAACAGCAGAAGTCGCTGATATCAAACGCTGGTTCGCCCAGCAATGGAACTACCTTTATGGTCCCGGATACGGGTCGGCCGAATACTCAGTCAAGAATCCAGGAAAAAAGGGGCACGATCAGCTTGAGATCCGCTCCGTTCATCGGATCGGCGATGGTAGGCAGATTTTCATCGAAATCCCGCAACTGCAGCCAGTGAACCAGTTTCAGCTGCATTTCGCTGGTACTAGGCGGATCGAGATTTTTGCCACGATTCATCAACTGGGAGAACCTTACACTGACTTTCCCGGTTATGAAAAAATCACTAAAACAGGCAGCACCGGC
Source organism: Verrucomicrobiota bacterium (assembly GCA_045046875.1). Taxonomy (GTDB): domain Bacteria; phylum Verrucomicrobiota; class Verrucomicrobiia; order Verrucomicrobiales; family DEV007; genus JAADHD01. The sequence continues at coordinate 15,498 of JASFYY010000162.1, forward strand.
CTATCAATAAACACCGTCGCTGAACTGACTCCGGCGGCCTTGATGAGTGCTTGCGCGACCTGTCATCATCCAACTAAAAGGGTGGTTGGGCCGCCTTTTTCAGAAATTCGGCAGCGTTACGCAAATAATCCGGACGGCATTGTGAAATGGGCAATGAATCCTGAGAACAAAAATCCAGAGTTGCCTCCGATGCCATCGTTCAACTTTTTAGGTAAGGAAAAATTGAAGATCATTGCTAAAAAAATACTTTCAGGGGGTGGGGAATAGCTTTGGTTTTATCACAATCTCGAAGGTTTGAGAGATGGTAATTGCGAACGTGATCTTGTTTAATTTTTCTCATCCGTATAGGAAGTTTTTCGTTTTAAAGGACTGACCCCTGTGCTCCTTTCTCCAATTGTTTGTTTGGATCTTTGCGCTGGGTGTAAGACAAAATAGTTAAGCTGCTGACCGCTGTGCATTTCGCCCTTTGCAGGGCTGGGAGAATTGGATTTTTTACCCAGTGCTGCGCACTGGGCTATATCATTGAG
>JASFYY010000163.1:0-4959 GCA_045046875.1 Verrucomicrobiota bacterium
TTTACATTTTATGTCATTATTACTCACAGATTTGGGGTGGAACGATGCTTTTGAGGCGGAGTTTTTGCCTTTTTATAAAAAGGGCTGGCTGCCGGGGCGCTTGATCCGTGATAATAAGATCACTTATGGGGCGCTGCTCGATGGTGGTGAGGAGTTGGAGGTGGTGATGAGCGGGGATGTGTATCACCGGGCGAAAAATGATGCGGCGCTGCCGGCGGTGGGGGATTGGGTGGCGATCGACATCGGCAGTGATCAGGACGAACCGGTGATCCGCGAGCGGCTGTCGCGACAGACCTGTTTTTCACGCAAGGCACCGGGCAAGACTTCTGCTGAGCAGGTGATCGCGGCGAATGCGGATGTGGTGATTGTGGTGACGGACGCGGATACGGATTTTAATCTACGAAGGATGGAGCGCTATATCGCGCTGACGGCTCGAAGTGGTTCTAAGCTGGTGGTGCTGGTGAATAAGTCGGATCTTTTTCCTGACGAACAAAATGAAGAGGCGGCGGCGGCGATTCGGGAGTTGAGTACGGAGGTGGAGGTTCATATCACCACGGCGGTGAATGCGGAGGGGGTGGAGGTGATTCGGACTTATCTGACTAAAGGGATCACAGGAACTTTGGTAGGTTCGAGCGGGGTGGGCAAGTCGAGTTTGGTGAATCAGCTTTTAGGTGGTGAGGAGTGGCAGATAACTGCGGAGGTGAACGAGGTGTCGGGCAAGGGAAGGCATACAACGACGGCACGGGAGTTGATGGTATTGCGTGGCGGTGGGATTTTGATCGATAATCCTGGGATTCGAGAGGTGCACATGTGGACGGATGAATCGACGCTGCGCGAGCAATTTGTCGATGTCGAGCAGTTGGCGATGCGGTGTAAGTTTCACGATTGCAAACATGGCAATGATAAAGGTTGTGCGATTCGGGAGGCGGTGCAAGGTGGGCAGCTTGATGTGGGGAGGTTTGAGAGTTTTCTTAAACTCGATGAAGAAATCGCCAAGCTGAATGAACGCCGCAAACGTGGGCAGATGAATGTCGAGCGGCGAGCTAAGAGGGATCACCGGGTGAAAGCGAGGAACTTGGATGACCGGGTTGATCTGGATCGGGATTTGGATCCGAATCGGTGAGAGGAGGAAGGAAGAATTTAACCACAGCCGAGACGAAGTCGAGACAGCAGGAGGATATTAACCACGGATTACACGGATAGCACGGATAAGATAGAGAAGGAAGAGTTTGGGATTGATTGAAAAATACGGAATGGTACGGAAAGGGGCTATTGGGAGAGAAAATTTAAATGGAAGAAGAAGTTATGAGTGAGCGTGATGATCCAGATTGGATTCCGAGGGAAAGGGAGGAATCTTTGTGTCCGTGTAAGAGCCGGATGAGTTATAAGGAGTGCTGTATGCCGTTTCATCACGGCAAGGCTAAACCGGAGATCGCTGAGCAGTTGATGCGTTCGCGTTACTCGGCTTACTTTTTTCGTAAGGTGGATTATCTGGTGGAGACGACTCATCCTAGAACTAGAGATGCCAATTTATGGGAGGAGCTAGATAAAACGATTGATCAGGTGAATTGGAAGTTTCTGAAGATCTTGGCTACGTCGAAGGGTGGTAAGGAGGATAAAAAGGGTAAGGTCGAATTTGTCGCTGATTATTACGTCGAGGGAGAGGAGTATGAATTGCACGAATGCTCACGCTTTCTTCGATATAAAGGGACGTGGAAGTATTTGGATGGAAAGGGGTAGGTGTTATGGTTAAACAAATATGGAAATTTGTTTTACGAGTAGTTGAAGTGCATGCCGTAGGACAGAACTCCGATTCTGTCCGGCAGCTCACTCCCGTTCCGCCAAATACCTTTCGGCATCCAGGGCGGCGGCGCAGCCGCTGCCGGCGGCGGTGATGGCTTGACGGTAAACGTGATCGGTGACGTCGCCGGAGACGAAGATGCCGGGCACGCTGGTTTCGCTGCTGGAGTTGGGTTTTACGATGTAACCGTTGTCATCGAGGTCGACGCCGATGCCGTTGTCGAGGAACTGGGTATTGGGGGTGTGGCCGATGGCGACAAAAACACATTTGATTTCGAGTTCGCTCTCTGCGTCGGTTTTGAGATTTTTGAGGGTCACCGCACGCATTTCACCGTCGTCGTCGGTGAGGTAGGCGGCGACGCCACTGTCCCAGACGGGCTCGATTTTGTCATTTTTGAATACGCGGTCGGCCATGATTTTAGACGCGCGCAGTTCGTCGCGGCGATGGATCAAATAAACCTTGCTGGCGAAGCGGGTGAGGAAGTCGGCTTCTTCGCAGGCGGAGTCGCCGCCGCCGATGACGCAGACCGGCACGTCGCGATAAAAGGCTCCGTCGCAAGTGGCGCAGGAGGTGAGGCCGTGGCCGATGAGCTCTTTTTCGTTGTCCAGGCCGAGGTGGCGTGGGCGGGCGCCAGTGGCGATGATGACGGATTCGGTTGGGTATTCCTTGCTGTCGGTTTTGATGACAAAGGTGCCGTCGTCTGCTTTTTTGATCGCGGTGACCGCGGCGTATTCTACTCGTGAGCCGAATTTCTCAGCTTGCTGCTGCATGCGCATCATCAGTTCCGGCCCCATGATGCCTTCGGGGAATCCTGGGAAGTTTTCGACTTCGGTGGTGGTGGTCAACTGGCCGCCGGGTTCAGCGCCGGATATGACCAGTGGTTTGAGGTTGGCTCTGCCTGTGTAAATCGCTGCTGTCCAACCGGCGCAACCCGTTCCAATGATGATGACTTTTTCCATGATGAGATATAAAAGCAGGCTGCGCATGGATGGCAACCTAAATGATGGGGGTGGGAGGAGTCATTTAACTTGCGGAGGGCTTGTTGCCCCGCTATGACAAGGGAGCAATTTCTGCTATTTTGAATTCATGAAAAAAACTTCAATCGTTTCATTTGCCAGTTGCTGGAGAGCTTCTGATTCGTTTTTCATCGGTAATTTGGGCAGGGTTTTACTGATGTTAGCGCTTGCGCTGGCCTTGCCAGCTTGCACCACGGTGAAAGTTTCGACCAAGCCTCAACGAGTTACCAAGGAGGGCATAGCCTCGGCGATTCATTTAAAAAAAATAGCAGAGGACTCTCCGGATCTCGATGACGATGAAAAATATGCCGGTTTTTCGAAGCAGACGGTAGCTTTGTTAAAACGAGCGCAAAAGCTGGATTCCAGTGGTGATAGGGTGGTTGCCGCCGAGCATTTTCTCGAGGTGGCGATCGATGCCCGTGAGCTCTTGGTTGATTTTGTCGAACCAAGTAAGTCGCCGGCGCAACTGGCGCTGTTGCGAGTCCATAACGGGGCTTTGGCGCGTTTTGCTGAATTCTGGGCAGTGGATCCTCGCCGCGAACGTCCAGGCCCTTATATTTTCAAATTTGAAGATCACGCTTATGAAATCGTGTTGGGCAAAGACAGCGATTACAGGCGCAAATTTTTTGACAAAGCTGTAGCCGCTCGTTCCATCAGGGGGCGGGGAGTGGTGAAAAAAACCCGTGAGGGTTATGGCGCGGCGATGGTGGGGATACGTGAACAACGGCCTGGGCGTGAGCAAGAGTTGAAGTTTTACCCGCGTCGAGGCATGCATGTGTCAGGAACTTTGGTGATGGGGGATCCTCGCCCGGGAGTTGGCAAAGGTGCGCCGATTGTGGTACCGCTGTCGATAAAAAACCCATCATTGAGCGAGACGGTCACCGTAGCGGGGCATACGGTGCCGATGGAGGCCGACTTTTCCGCTCCGTTTGAATTGTTGCTCAATGGGAACAAAGAGTTATTAGAAGGCTTGAGGGGTTTTTTTGAAGCGGATCAACGCGAGGATTCCTCGGGTTTGTTTTTGTTAGAGCCTTACGACCCGGATCGCATACCAGTGGTTTTGGTTCACGGTTTGGTGTCTGTGCCGATGATTTGGCGCAGCATGATTCCGGAATTGCTTTCTGATCCGGCTATTGCCAAGCGTTACCAGTTCATGGTGTTCACCTATCCCAGTTCCTATTCCATTGGTGAGTCATCCTTGTTATTCCGCAATAGTCTGGCGGACTTGCGAGCTCGATACGACCCCAGAGGCAAGGACCCTGTGTCGAATAATATGGTGGTCATCGGCCACAGCATGGGGGGGGTGTTGGCTCATATCCTGGTGGCGGATTTTGACGGCCGGATTTGGAAGCAGATCAGTGACGTGCCTTTGGAGAAAACCAAGTTTTCGCCAGAGGCTAAAGCTAAGCTTAAGGAGCTAGTCTATTTTAACCCTGATCCGGCGGTGAAGCGGGCTATTTTTATAGCTGCACCCCATCGGGGGGCGAAACTGGCTTTGTCAAATTTACCCAATCTGCTATCGAGTCTGGTTAAAATGCCGGGTCATTTGTTGTTGAATACGGCTAATTTCCTCGCTGAGCCTGCTGCGAAAGACTTGAAAATCCCTTTTACCAAGAAGCTCACCAGTATCCAATCTTTGCGCCCGGATGCGCCCGTAGCTTTGGCGCTTGATAAATCGCCTTATCGCAAAGGTGTGACCTATCACTCCATCATTGGAGACAAGGGCAAGGGGGATACTCCCGACAGCTCGGACGGCGTGGTCGAATATTGGAGCTCTCACCAGCAGGGGGCCGCTTCGGAAATCATTGTTCCTACCGGCCACAGCGGTTCTTACAAACATCCGCTGGCGACTGAGGAGATCAAGCGCATCCTGCATCTACATGCGGAGCACTGAAAATCGGGCTATGACATTTCCTTGCTTGCAAGCCGCGTATATGCGCTCAAATTGGCTAGATGAAAAAAACGTCATTGTTCATAGCACTCGTAGCCTTTGTTGCCCTTCCGACTCTTCACCTTGCCAAGGAGTCGGGTGGATTCATCTCTCTTTTTAACGGTAAAGATCAGACGGGTTGGCACAATCCTTACGACTGGGGCAAGGTTGAGGTGAAAGATGGCGAGTTTCATCTGACCGCTGAGAAGAAG